>SUXW01000002.1 GCA_015060765.1 Bacteroides sp. | reverse complement strand
GCCACTTTGCATGTATTCGATGGCAATCTGACGCTTGAGACCTTTACTGAATTTTTGTCTACTCATAACTCAAAATTTTAACAATTAAACTTGGTTATGAGTCAACCTATTTCAGTACAAGACATTTTCTCCCTGAAAAAGTTGACTCTTTTCCTGAAATGGTTGCCACCTTTCCTGAGAAAGTTGACTTAGTGCGGAAAGTATGTTTTTCTGAAAATGATTTGTTATTATTGCTATATTTGCAAAAATGTTTTGGTCTTTGTAGAATCCTCAAACAGAAGTGGATATTGTAATGATGTGCATTTGTTAATGATGTAAAAGAAATATGCAAGAACTTTTTACTATTGTAATCGCCATAGGTATAATAGCACTTGTAATATGGGTGATAAAGGGATTAACTAGAAATACTACCAATACACCTACTTGGGAGGGTATTATCATCAGTGCAATCTTAGGTATGTTACCTTTTTATTTATTTTTATGTTTTTTCGGTATTATGGGGGAAAACGGAATAATAATATGCCGTATGAATCAAGAAGTTATGCTGAAAATATGAATCATCGTTACTCGAATAACAACCCTTCAAAAAAGAATTGGCTTGTATATGTTTTAATGGCATCATTTATCTTATTTTTGTTCTATATTTTCATAAATGATTATTCGAAAGATCTCGAAGAAATAGAGTCTATTGAATCATTGTCCTCTGATTCTATTACAACAGAAAAACAAGAAGAAATAGTAGAGCCAGTAAACATACAGAGAACTATTAAAAACTATAAATCTGTATCTTCACCCCCCATGTCTTCTATAGTTTTAGAAGAGGATGATGTAAGGACAGTGAAATCTACTATAGAGATTTTGCAAGAAAGGAATCATGCAAATGTTATGAAAGAGGCTGCACGTGTTGGTGTAAGTACAGAGGGAACTACTGTAGAAATATTGGAACGAATAAATCATACTAATGTTATGAAAGAGGCCATACGTGCTGGTGTAAGTACAGAGGGAACTACTGTAGAAATATTGGAACGAATAAATCATGCAAATGTTATGAAAGAGGCCGCACATGCTGGCGTAAGTACAGAGGGAACTACTGTAGAAATATTGGAACGAATAAATCATGCCAATGTTGTGAAAGAGGCTACACGTGCTGGTGTAAGTACAGAAGGTTCGACTATAGAAATATTAGAAAGAATCAATCAAAAGACTTTAGAAAATTATCTTAAATAATTTATTATTTTAGCAGGATAAATCATCATAAGCAATATGGCAAATACCAGAAAATTACTTTTACCATACGCATACGATAGTAAAGGAAATCTTGTGTACATTGATAATGCGCATAAAGGAGAAACATATAAATGTCCAGAATGCGGAGCAACATTAACTTTATATTTCAGTAGAATACCCAAAGGACAAAAGTATCATCGAAGAAATCATTTTTCGCATTCTAAAGGAAATCTTGATAATCAATGCACCGAGTCTTTTCTACATAAATTATTTAAAAAAAGAGCAGTTGAATGCATTCAAGAAAAGATGAATAATGGAAGTGTATTTAATTTTATTTGGGATTGTGAAGAATGTCACGAACAGCATTGTGGTAATATGCTGAAAAAAGCAAAATTCGTCCGCCAAGAGTATGATATGGGGGTATGTAGACCTGATATTGCTCTCTTTGATACGAATGGGAAAGTAGTTATTGTTATTGAAGTAGTGATAACACACAAACCAACTACAGAAGTTATGAATTATTATAATAATCATAAGATTGCATGCCTTCAAATAGAGGTATCTGATTTTGATGATTGCGAAAAGGTAGAAGAGAAATTAGCTCATCCGGATAAAGTGAATTTGTGTCCTACACCAACTTGTAAAATATGTGGTAATAAGATGCATAGGGCAAAAATGGTAATTTTGAATGACTCTTGTTGGAAATGCCATCAAAGTATGAAAATAGCAGTAATTAATACCAATTATCTAGACGGTATATATCCTCCAGAATATTTTACAAAAAAAGAGATTGAACTTGCTAATAAGAATGGTGCTTTAGTTAAAAAAATATATAGTAAACAAACGAAAGAATCTTATTTTGCAAACACATGCAAACATTGTAATGCATTTATAGGAAAATTCCATATGTCCGATTATTATTATTCTCCAAATGAAAAAGAAATAGATTTGGGATATAAATGCTATGATTATTATTGTATGGAGATGAGAGAAAAAACTAAAATAAGTACTAATTGGAAAGAGATATATGAACTTAAATTGCAGAAAAAGCTACAAGAAGATGGTATTAAAAAATGTCCTATATGCGGTGGCTTATTATGTGTTAGGATAGGTCTATTCGGGTATTTTTATGGATGTAAGAATTATCCAAAATGTGATTATACAGAAAATATATCATTGATAGATTAATTTAGAGAACGATATACTTGCTGACACAAATTGTTTGAATTATCTGTTAGTTGCTGAATGACTGTACTATAGGATAGACACTTCTCTTTTCTGTCTTCAAAATCATAAATTGTGTCAACTGATATATTATTCCCATATATCATAATCTTTGTGGTGGAAAAAAGAACGGGGCTTGGTGAAAGCCCCGTTCGTATGTATTATTCTACAATCGTCATTTCGTCGATCAGGTGGCCGCATCCGCCCAACTTATCGATAATGAAGAGGATGTAGCGGATATCTACCGCAATACAACGTTGGAGGTTGTTGTCGAAATTGATGTCGCCGCTCAATGATTCCCAGTTGCCATCGAAAGCACAACCTATCAGTTCGCCTTCGCCGTTGATAACGGGGGAACCGGAGTTACCACCGGTAATGTCGTTGGTGGTGAGGAAGCAGGCCGGCATTTCACCGTTGGCCATGGCATAGCGACCGAAATCCTTCGATTCGTACAATTCTTTCAACTTGGCTGGTACCACGAATTCAGGATTGGTGGGGTCTTCTTTTTCCATCACACCTTTCAAAGTGGTATAGTACTTGTAGTGTACACCGTCCTTCGGATCGTATGGCTTGATGTTTCCGTAAGTCAGACGGATAGTGAAGTTGGCATCCGGTGCTTTGGGCTCGGGTGCATACATTTCACAAAGACCGCGTACGTAGGTCTTGTGCAACAGGTCAATACCGTCCATGCATGTAGAATAGGCTTCTATAACTTTGTCGGCCAATTCGTACTTGGACGCTACGAATGCTTTCATCGGGTCTTTGTCGATGGCCTTTATAGTTGGCTTCTTGATGAATTTGTTGAAATTGGCATCGTTGGAGAAGATGGAATTGTCGTACAGATTGTCAACGTATGCATCGTAATCGCCCTTGAACTCGTCGTTGATGGTTTGATAGAACGATGGCAAGTTTTCGGCATCTACCATCTGTGCATATAAAGGAAGCAATGCCTTGGCAACCTTGCGGTCCACTTCATGATCATAATCCTTATTGTGTACATGAGCGTAAGCCAATTTCAAACGATTGGTGAATTTTTCGATACCGGCCTTGTCCTTTTGTTGGAGAGCGGTTCTCAAACTATCGAGGTTGGCGCTTGGGGTAGAGAATTCAATACCGTTTCTCAAGATTTCGTTGTAGCAAGTGTATTGATACAGAATGGGGTTGCTCTTTTCTACAATGGCGTCAATCTGGCTCACTACCTTGGCATAGTCGGCATTTCCCTTTTCTTGTGCAAACTTGGCAAATTTGGCTTCTTGTTCGGCCTTGGTTTCCAATACTTTATTGTCTACAATGGCCTTGTTCATACCAATGGAGTTCTTCCAATAGTTGCTACTGCTGGCGTATTTGCTTGCATACTGGATACGTACCTTGTCACTTGCCGCCATTTCTTTCTTCAGTACGGCCTGACGGGTTTCGCGAATCAGGATACGGGGTTCGTTGGTAGCGGTCATACGTTGTTTTACTTCACTTTGGGTGAGATAACGGTCGGTGCTTCCTGGGAAACCCATAATCATGGCATAATCTCCTTCTTGGATACCCTTCAAGGATATAGCCAAATGGTGCTTTACTTTCAAGGGCACGTTGTTTTCGCTATATTCTGCCGGTTCGCCGTTGGCATCTGCATAGATACGGAATACGGAGAAGTCGCAGGTGTGACGGGGCCACATCCAGTTGTCTGTTTCACCACCAAATTTACCGATAGAACTAGGAGGAGCGGCTACCATACGGATATCGCTATAGGTCTTGAGATAAATGAGGTAGAACTTGTTGCCGGCATAGAACGGGAGGCATTGTGCACTGATACCGGGTTTGCCGTTCAAATCGCTTGCCTTGTATTCTTCCATGGCAAATTTGCTGAGGAAAGGACGTGCAAATGCTTCTTCTTCCTTGATTTCACCAGCTTTGATCTTGGCGTTGACCTTGTCGGTTACATCGACGATGCGTTCTACAAAGCGGAACTTCAAACCTGGAGTGGCCAGTTCTTCCTTGCGGTTCTTGGCCCAAAAACCATTGGTCAGGTAATCGTGTTCCACCGAACTGTGTTGTTGGATGGCACCATAACCGCAATGGTGGTTGGTAAGAATCAATCCGTCGGGTGAAATGATTTCTCCTGTACATCCTCCACCGAAAATACCTACGGCATCTTTCATTGAGATGCGGTGAGGATTGTAAATGTCATCGGCTTCCAGTTGCAAACCTTGGGCTTTCATGCGGTCGGTGAGGTGTTGTTCCTGCATCAATTGCAATAACCACATGCCTTCGTCGGCATGAGCCGGAAGGATAGCTGCACAAACAAGTGCAAACAAAAATGATTTAATTGTTTTCTTTTTCATATAAATATTGTCTGAATGTTATGTTCTTGTAATCGGTGGTGCAAAAATAAGAAAAAAAGAGTAACTTTCGGTAAGTATGGGTCGTCACTATAAAACTTTTATTTAGTTTTAAATAATGATAAAAATTTTCCATAGTTTGGATATACATTGTATTTTTGTATCCGAAAATGAAAAGTATGTTGTATTACATGAATAAAATTGTATTCTTAATCGTATCTCTATTCGTTTTTGCGTCCTGTGCAAGTGAGTATCAGATAAAGGGAAGTTCAACGGTTGCTCGACTGGATGGTAAAATGTTGTACGTAAAAGTTCCTCAAGGGGAAGAACTGGTGAATGTTGACTCGGCGGAAGTGGTACATGGAATGTTTACCATGAACGGACCGATTGACTCGGCCGTTATCGCTACTTTGTATATGGACGACCAGAGCATTATGCCTTTTGTCGTTGAAAATGGGAACATCGATATCAAGATTGAAAATGCAAGCATCAATGTTAGTGGTACTCCGCTGAACGACCTTCTGTATGATTTCATCAAAAAGAAAAATTCATTGGACGACCGTGCTTATGAACTGGAACGCATGGAAAGCCGGATGATTATGGATGGAAAAAATGCAGAAGAAGTGGAAGAGGCCATGAACAAGGAACGGGAAAGCCTTTCCGAGGAAATGAATAAGTTGGCCAAGGAATTTGTCCAGACCAATTACGAAAACGTATTGGGACCGGGTGTCTTTATTATGTTGTGCAATAGTTTCCCTTACCCGGTTGTTACACCGGTAGTGGAAGAGATAGTGAACGAGGCTCCGGCACAATTCCAAAATCATCCGATGGTGAAGGAATACATGGAGGTGGCCCGTGAAAATATGAAGAAAATTAACGTGGAAAAATAAATAGTTATGTATTTAGGTGGAAGTGGTTGTATGTGAATATAGCCACTTCCTTTTTTTATGCTTGACGGGTTACGCACGTTTGCCTAACTGGGCATCCAAAAACAAGATACCTGCTTCGCCTGCTTTTCTCATCTTTTCGACAATATTCAGGGTAGAGGCTTCTTCTTCCACTTGTTCGCGTACGAATCTCCAAAGGAAATCTTGGGTGGCATTGTCCTTTTCTTCGGAAGCGACCTTTACCAACAGGTCGATGAGCTGGCTCACATGGCGTTCGTGCTTGTAGGCATCTTCGAAGGCTTCTTGCGGATTTCCCCAACTTTGTGGTACTACGTCCAACTTTTCAATTTTAGGAATGGCGTTCCGATTGATCATATAATGGGCTATCGCAATGGCATGATTCACTTCTTCGTGATACTGCTTTTCCATCCAATGAGCAAAACCGTCGTAGCCTTCTCTCTTCAGGTAGAATGACATGGACAAATATAGATTGGCCGACCATAGTTCGGCGGTAATCTGTTCGTTCAATGCTTTTTGTAATCTTTCGGTCATAATGTTCTTTTTTAGGGTTAGTGGAATAAGAACATTCGAGGAACCGGAAAGGTTCAAGCCGTGAAGGATTATTCGATACAGTTGTTTTATTGGTCGGGATTGGCCACCTTTCCCTG
Organism: Bacteroides sp.; assembly: GCA_015060765.1. Lineage (GTDB taxonomy): Bacteria > Bacteroidota > Bacteroidia > Bacteroidales > Bacteroidaceae > Phocaeicola. The sequence goes on along the minus strand of SUXW01000002.1, from coordinate 198,674 downwards.
ATATTCTTCGGGGAGTGAAGCCATGATTACTTGGTAAGATTCTTCGGCCAAGTGCTTGAGATTGTCAGGACCTTGGCAAGTGGGGTAGATGGGATCGTGAATGACCAGTTTCATGGGATGCCAATGCAGGTATTTACCTGTACGGGGCAAGATATTGAATGAACCGCTGATAGTCAAGGGTACTACGGGGAGTTGTAGCTCGTCGGCCAGCATAAAGGCTCCTTTCTTGAATTCTGCCATGTGACCGGTAAATGTACGCGAACCTTCGGGGAAGATGACGAGCGACATGCCGTCCTTCAACGTGTGGCGACCTTGCTCGATAGTGGCAAGTATCTTCTTAGGACCCGACTTGTCAACAAAAATATGGCCGGCCGATTCGCTTGCCTTTCCTATAAAAGGTGCCTTGCGGAGACTTTTCTTCATCATCCATTTGAAGTTACGGTTCAAGAATCCATAAATCAGGAATATGTCGAAAGAACCTTGGTGGTTGGCTACAAATACATAGGAGGTTTTTTTGTGCACGTTCTTGTTTCTGACTACCTTGACGGGTATCAGTAGAATGTAGCAAAACAATTGTGACCATATCTTTCCTGGATAATATCCCCAAAAGTGTCCATTCCCAATCCAGCATCCAATGACGGTAAACAAGGCGGTCAGGATGGTCAGGACCAAGAGGATGGGAGATACTAACAATTGGTAGATGATATATATGTATTTCATAGCTGCTATTGATTATGAAGAGTAAACAAGGTAATTTCCGGCCATGCACCCAGTCGCATAGGGAACATGAGATAGCCCAATCCGATGTTGACATAGAGCATTTGTTCGCCTTCCTTGTATAAGCCGCTATATTCCGGATATACGAATCGGGAAGGGGAGAATCCTAATATCTTTGTCTGCATGGCATGGGTGTGGCCGGCAAGCATCAGTTGGATATCCGTATCGGGTAATACTTCCCTGCGCCAATGGCTGGGGTCGTGGCTCAATAGAATCTTGAACATGCCTTCGGTGCCTTGCATGGCTCCCTTCAAATCGGCATAGTCGGGAAAAGGAGGGTGACCGCTATTTTCAACTCCAATCAAGGCGATGCTGTCTCCTTTCTGATGAATCATGACATGGCGGTTATTGAGCAGTTCCCATCCCATCTGGGCTTCTTTGGCTTTCAGCGCTTCCAGATTGGCTTGCTGGTCGGCTTCATCTTCCCAATGGATGTATAGGGAATAATCGTGATTCCCTAATACCGAGTAGATACCGTCTTTGGCTTTCAGTTGGGAAAAGATGGGAATGAATTCATCTAATTCCGTAGCCAGATTGTTCACTAAATCGCCGGTAAATACAATGAGATCGGCATTGAGTGAGTTGATGGTGTTGACCGCCTTTTGTATGGCTTCCGGATTACCGGCCCAACTACCGATATGAATATCCGACAATTGTACTATGCGGTATCCGTTGAATCCTTGCGGGATGTCGTGAGAGGTGATAGCCACTTCCTTTACCTGAAAATACTCTTTGCCCCATATGGCTCCAAAGATGATATATCCCATGGTATAGAGGGCGATTGCGGCGGCTATCCAACTTTCGTAGAATTCGTGCTTCACCTTTCGGGCGATGAAACGGAACAACAGGGACAAGAGGGTAAATATGGCCTTAGGTACATTGATGCAAAGGAAAATGATCAGAAATATACTCATCCTGTTCATAGCTTGCGGCCTGGGCTCGAATGCAAAGAATATCCATGCCATGCCCATGAGTAACCCAATGGTGGGTAACCAATAGAGGCGGCGCAACCATGATGAGGAGCATCGACGGATGTAATTCCGATAAATGTACCAATCGGGTAATCCCATCAAAAGCAGGAAGAACAGGAACAATTGGAGTATCATTCTCATATCCGATCAAATTTTAGGGCTTGTCCTCTGTATTGGTCGTTTACTACTCCATCGTTGTATACCAAAGTACCGTTGACAAATGTCTTTTCCACTTTGGAACGGAAAGTTTGTCCTTCCATGGGACTCCATTTGCATTTGCTCCATATACATTCATTGGTTACTTGCCAAGAACATTCAGGGTTCAACAATACCAAATCGGCTTGATATCCTGGTCGGATGTATCCTCGTTTCTCTATTTGATAAAGTTCGGCAGGAGCGTGACACATCTTTTGTACCAATTGTTCTATGCTTATCCAACCATCGTGTACCAATTCCATAACCGATACCAAAGAGAATTGGAGGGTAGGCATACCCGATACGGCTTTCAGGGCTCCTCCTTGTTTTTCTTCCAACAAGTGGGGGGCATGGTCGGTACCAATCACGTCGATCAGGTTGCTGGTCAGTCCCTTGCGTAAAGCATCTCTATCGGTCTGGGTCTTGATGGCCGGATTGCACTTCATGCGCGTTCCCAAGCGTTCGTAATCTTTGTCACAGAAAAACAAATGGGATACACAAGCTTCGGCGGTGATTCTCTTCTCGGCAATGGGCTTGTCTTCCAACAGTTCCAATTCCTTATCGGTACTGATGTGCATGATGTGCAGGCGTGCATTGGTTTCTTTTGCCAATTCGATGGCCAATTGGGATGATTTATAACAAGCTTGTTTGTCACGGATCAAAGGATGATAATGGATGGGCAAATCGTCTTCATACGGATTCTTGTATACATCGATATTGGCTTGGATGATTTCCTGATCTTCACAATGGGCCGCAATGAGCATGTGGGCATGGCTGAAGATGTATTTTAATGTATCCAGTTGGTCGACCAGCATATTGCCGGTGCTTGATCCCATGAAAAGCTTGATACCACATATCCGTTGCTTGTCCAAATGGGGAAGCAAGGAAACATTGTCGTTGGTCGCTCCAAAATAGAAGGAGTAGTTGACTATACTCTTGGTTGCCGCATCGGCAAATTTATCGTTCAATGCTTCGATGGTAGTGGTTTGAGGAACGGTATTGGGCATATCCATATAACTGGTAACCCCTCCAGCTGCCGCCGCTTTGCTCTCTGAATGCATATCGGCTTTGTGGGTCAGCCCCGGATCACGGAAATGAACATGATCGTCAATGATACCGGGAAGCAAATAATATCCTTGCGCATCGATGATTTCTTCGCAAGAGGCAGAAGGTTCTTCATTTCCTTCGATAATTTCATCAATCACTTCACCGCAGATTACTACCGAACCGACAAAGGATTTTCCTTCATTTACAATGTTGGCATTCTTAATCCAAGTTCTTTTCATGGTCATGCTTTTTGAGGGAATTTGTGGAACCAACTGTTTATCTTTAACTGGATGACTCCGAATACCGCTTCACCAAAGATGCTTGTATTCATCTTGGAAGTACCCAATTCGCGGTTGACGAAGATAACCGGTACTTCGGCTATCTTGAATCCGCATTTGTAAGCGGTGAATTTCATCTCTATCTGGAAAGCGTATCCTTTGAACTTGATCTTGTCCAAATCGATGGTCTCCAGAACCTGGCGCCGGTAGCACTTGAATCCGGCCGTGGTGTCATGAATGGGTAATCCGGTGATGAGGCGGACGTATTTGGAAGCGAAATAAGACATCAATACTCGTCCCATTGGCCAGTTTACTACATTTACACCACTGACATAACGTGAACCGATGGCTACATCGTATCCATCGTTGGCACACTTATCATACAATCGCGGCAAATCATTCGGGTTGTGACTGAAGTCGGCATCCATTTCGAATACATAGTCGTATTGGTGCTCGATGGCCCATTTGAATCCCGCGATATAGGCGGTACCCAATCCTAATTTACCTTTTCGCTCAATCATGAAGAGACGTTCGGGAAATTCACCTTGAAGACGTTTCACTATACCGGCAGTTCCGTCGGGTGAATTATCCTCGATGATGAGTATATGAAAATATTTTTCCAGAGAAAAAATGGCCCGGATGATATTTTCGATATTTTCCTTTTCGTTGTAGGTCGGGATAATGATAATGCTATCTGGCTTTTCCATATGAGTATTGATGGTGTTATTTAATTCTGATTCCTGGCAAACTTCGGGTCGAGAGTGAACTCATGAGAACTTGGGTCTCTGGTTCATCTTCATTATCAGTCGGAAGATCGGGCATGGTACCGGTAGTGATGAGTGAAATTGTATTTCTCAAGAAATACTCCCTTTCATCCCCCATAGGATACCAGGGACTGATTAATCCTCGTTCATCCAATATATATTGGGGAGTGAACCCTTTGCTATAGTCGCTTTCGTCATTGGAATTATAGACATAAGCTATTACCGGCCATATAACGAAATTGAAACGTTCATCCTTGAAAGACGACATGGCTACATTCTTTCCTACCGTCTGTTCGCCAATGACGATTACATTCTCTTTGCCCATGTAGGGTATGAGTCCGTTGATAATCGCTTCGGATGCAGATGCGGTATATCGTGAAGTGAGAATGTATATTTTGTTCAAATTGAGATTGGCATCGGCATATTGGGTATCGAAGGTGTAATTGATCGTTTGGGGGGAAGATTGTTCATTGAATTGCAATTTAATGAAATCTTTCCCTAAACCTTCGGCCGGTACCAGGAGGCTTCCCAATACTTGTGCACACGATAGGAATCCTCCCGGATTGTATCGCAAATCGAGTATGAAAGCATCGGGCTTTTCTTTCTTGAACTGATGGAAAATTTGTTCCATCTGTTCCATATAGGCAGTTTCATTGCTTTCATTTTGAGGACCGGTTGCAAATTCGTTGTATACGAAATAAGCGATCTTTTGTCCGTTCACTTGATACACCGTATTGATCAGGAAAGGGGATATCTCCATTTGTATAGAGGGGGTAATGCTTACCGTATCTACGGCTTGCCATATCAAATTTCCGTCTTCTGTAGTTACAATCCTATCTCTTGCAAAGGAGTTGGCACCTCCGTTTAGAAGTTGTTTAGCATTGTCGGTCGTGATGTAATTCTTACCGATAGTGGTGAGCCAATCTCCTCGTTTGATACCAGCTGCTTCTGCCGGTGAACCGGGAAGTACATACAAGATGCGTGCCATGTTATGAGTGGTTCCTTGCAATGGATCTCTCATTAGCTCGAATTCCATGCCATAGGTTGATTGGCGGTTTAAACTGATTGCACGTGCTTCGTTGGTGGTCTCAATCTCTTCAATGTATGAATAGGAGTCGCCTTTACCGTCCAAAGCTTCTTTGGAAAGCAGTTTCTTGAAGAATGTTGCCGGTTCGGTGAAGTATTCGCTTTCCTTCTCGATGATAGGCATATCCTTGTTCCACAGATAGTTTTTCTGCATGGTTTCTTCTATCCACATTTTATCCTCTATAAGTGCGTAATATTCACCGCTTCTGTCTTCTCCGCACGAAGAAAGGAGAAATCCTAACAATAGATAGATGGTATGTTGTATTTTCATATTTTCCATATCATATATAAACGTGCAAATTTAATTTATTTCCTACATAAATCCATCTTTTTAAGTCAAGTAATTATAGAAAAACGACTAATCATACTATAAAAAAGTTAAAAAGAAGAATGGCTTGAACCTTTTAGTCTTATTCTTGTTAATGATGATAAATTGAAAAATACACTGCTATGAGACAAATTATTCGAATCTTATTATTGAGCGCCTGTTTGGCGATATTGGCCGTTTTGTTTCCCAAATGTGTGAAATATCCGGAAAAAGACTGGGTAAAAATAGTAACGGATATGAAGGATACGAAAGAGAGTTGGTATCTGGAATATGATTATAAAGGGCGGTTGGTTCAATATGGAGAAACTCCCATTGATTACTTGGATGACCAGATAGTGGTAGGTGAAATGGGGTGGATCAGTCAAAAGGAAAAGTTGATCGGGGCGACTTACGATCTGTCTGACGGGAAAATAGTACGTTGTGTAAGCAGAAATTTGATAAATATAGATTCTGTATGGGTGGAAGTTAAGAAGCATATTCATTATCGATGGGAGAAAGATACACTCTTTATGGATTCACAATTCTATAGTGCAAAAGACAATCGGTTGCTGCGTACGGTTGCCGCCCGGTATGTATACGATTCTCAACATCGGTTGACCGATGTCATGAGTCGGTATATCCATTCAGAAGGAGACGAATCGGCATGTCATAGCTATTTTTATTACAATAATAATCTAAACTATGAATCCAATTTGAATATGCAGGCGTTTTATGCGGATCGTGAGGGACTGGATACTTATTTCTTTTTCTTATTGAATGAAAGTCCTACCCATGCAACTCGAGCTTTGCCCAACTATATCCGTCATTGCGTGAATCATGGCAAGGCCACATACGTGGCCGAAGCTCTCTATAGTATGGAAGGAGAACAACCGGTCCGTATGGAGATTATCAGTGAAGAAATAAAACTGAAGGCTCGTTTCGAATTTGTATATTATGATGAATGAGTATCAGACAAGCAGATCCAATACAATCATGATATCTTCTTTATCAATGCGTTCGTCTAATATGATCAGGTCGCTCTCGTACAATTGGATGAATTCGTCGTGATTTTTGCACATTTCTTTTGCTTTTTTATAATAAGTAACGGCCATCGGAATTTCTTTTTGTACCAGATAAACGTGGCCGGCATTCAACCAATCTTCTCTAATGGGATTTCCTGATTCAAAAATTTGGTTGTAATATTTCAGCGATTCTTCGTATTTCCGAGTGTGGAAAAGGCACCAGGCTATGGCGCGTTGGGCATTTCCAGAGTCTTCCTTCCAATACAGCACTTTATATAGAAGAGGGATGGCTTCTTCGTATTTTTCAAGCATAATCAGACATTCGCTGATTTGTTGGGCGATATTCAAATCATCGGGAGACAAACGGTCTATTTGCTTATAGATATTCAATGCTTCACGATAATCGTTTCTGCTTTTGTAGCATTGAGCCAGATGCTTGAGCGTCCAGATATGGTCTGTCAACAATAAATCGGCCCGTTTATAGTATTCTATAGCTCCGTATATTATTTCTCTTTTTTGGAGGGTATATCCTATTTTCTGAAGAATCTCAATTGATTCACCTTCATCGTTTAAAATGTTCCTGTACAATTCGGATGATATCTTATAGGATTTTCTCTGTAACAAGGTGTCGGCTATATTCTTTTTAATTTCGTTGGAGAAGATATCCTTGCACCATTTGTTGTTCCATATACAGATCTTTCTTTGTAAATTATCTTCCTTGTCATATTTGTCATATTCATCTTCTCCCATATCTTCTTCTGTATAATATTTTTTTACGTAAATATGGTAGAAACGGTACAGGTCTTGTATATAGTGTCGCCGGATAATAGTTGCCGACAAATCGGGATTCATGATGTCCATCATCATTTCTTTCTCGTCCTCAACCATCTGCATATTTGCTTTTAAATTCATTTCTTTAGTAATTGAAGGCATTTGGACAAACGACAGGTAAAAGGAGTATTTATCGGAGTTACAGAATGTTTCCGAACGTAAGATGATTTCCATAAATTTTAATTGGTCTTTGGAAATCTTCTCGGATATAGCGAGGAACTCCGGATGATTGAAATCAAGAGGATAAAACCAATGTGAAGTTTGCTTGAAGAAGGGGAAATCCTTCAAATGACAGAAAGTGCCCATGTGGATATCTCCACCTTCCATTTGGAACTCTGTGATTTTTCGGATGGAGTCGTTGATTCCGGTCTTTTCCATCATGGCCTCCCATTCGGGGTTGATATCAACTCCTTCTTCTGTATTGAGGAATATATTCCCTTTTTTGAGTTTGGGATTCTTGATGAGGTTGGGAATGATTTCCGTATTCATCTGTTGGATTATTTTGTCTGTCTCCAAGGTCATGAGGATTTGTGATTGTAATTCAACCAAGTCATTCCTGAACTTATTTTGTTCGGTGAGTAATGACAGATTGATTGCTATCTCCGGATAATGGTCCAAATAGGATTCGTAGATGATGAGTACGAAAAATAATCCCACCAAAGCTCGTTGGCTCACTTGTAAATCTTCGTTTCGACATGCGTTGATAAGGAATTGAACCTTCCGCTTGTCCCAAATGTGCATCAAATTTAAGGTAACCGCACTGATCAAAACCGCTTTGTCGTTGGATGTAACTAACAAGGATTCTATGATTTTCCATGCTTCTTCCGCTTCTACTTCTGACCAATGAAAGTGTACCCATGTCTTGTTGAACAGTTCATTCAATGCTTCTTCATGTTGTTGGCATATCTTTTTGCGTTGGTCGTGTTGCTTTTCTTCAGAGAATAGCAAATCCAAGGTACCCATATCTTCTGTATAGGCTTCCAAAAGAAGAAGCAATTCCATATAGCTCCTGGGAGCTGATTTTTGAAATATACGTATCTGATTATAGAAAGGATCACTTGAATAGGGAATATTCAAGGATATTTTTGTCCATGCGGTTAATTCCAATGCTTTTTGATGGATTTGTCGATAAATATGCTTACGGTTAGGGTCTTCCGCATTTTGTCCGGCATATTGGAGCAGATAATTGTATGCTGTTTGTTGCTCTCTGATTTGATTACGTAATTCCCAATCGTTACAACTCTCACTGATACCTTCGAGTTGTACCAATGCTTCTTTCACTCGTCCGGCATTCAAAAAGTCGTATATTTGTTTGATACCTTCGTTCATGCTTTTATTTATCTATTGTTTTTATTATGAAGATTGCAAATGTAGTAATTTTTAGATTATAGATTGAAGATTATTGTTTATTTTTGCATCCACATTTTTAAAATATGGATATTGTAGAGTTACAACGTATCTATGCCAAACATCCCCATGTGAAGGGAGTGGCTGCTCAACTTGAAAATTCCTCGGTGAGGACTATTTTCATGGGAGGATTGCATGCTTCCGCTTCTCCATTGTTCTTTTCTGCTCTTGTCAGGAATACTTCCCGGACTTACGTGTTTATCCTTGGTGATGTGGAGGAGGCTGGTTATTTCTATCATGATTTGGTTCAGATAAATGGAGATGAATCCATTTTGTTTTTCCCTTCATCTTATCGTCGGGCAATAAAGTACGGACAAAAGGATCCTGCAAATGAAATCCTTCGGACAGAAGTCTTGAGTAGGTTACAGAAACATGAGCCTTTGTGTATCGTTACTTATCCGGACGCTTTGGCCGAAATGGTTGTGTCAGGCAAGGAACTGGCCGACCGGACAATTTCATTGCAGGTGGGCCAACGGATTGAAACGGAGGCTTTGATGGAAACGTTGTATCATGCTGGTTTCGAACAGGTGGATTATGTATACGAACCGGGCCAATATGCTCTTCGGGGTAGTATCTTGGATGTCTATTCTTTTGCTTCTGAATTTCCATATCGTATAGATTTTTTCGGTGACGAAATTGATAGCATCCGTACTTTTGAAGTCGAAAATCAATTGTCAAAAGAGAAAAAGGAACGGATTGCCATTGTGCCGGAACTGACGAATGTAGATGGAAATGATTGGGTTTCATTTTTCGATTTCCTAATGCCTGATACAGTCCTGGGAATGAAGGATTTCTTGTGGATACGTGAACGGATGGAAATGGTATACGAAGAAACTGTTTCTCCCTCCGCGATCGAAGCGGCCGAAGAGGAAGGACGGGATGAACTTCTCCGTATGAAAGATCGGTTGATGGATGGAAGTGCTTTTTCAATGAAAGCCCTTGAATTCCAACGTATAGAATTTGGAAACAAACCGACGGGAGTGCCACAGGTGCAATTGAACTTTGATGTGACGGCGCAACCGATATTTCATAAGAATTTTGATTTGGTCGGTTCGGTGCTTAAAGAGTATCAGGAACGGGGATATACTTTATATATATGTACCGATAGCGAAAAACAAGCGAAACGTTTGAAGGATATATTTGAGGAACGGGGAGACAACATTCGTTTTGAACATGTCGATAAAACCCTTCATGAGGGATTTGCTGATAATCAACTGAAGAAATGTTTCTTTACCGATCATCAGATATTCGACCGTTTCCATAAGTTCAACCTCCGTAGTGACCGTGCAAGAAGTGGTAAGGTAGCACTGACCCTGAAAGAATTAAGCCAATTTGAACCGGGCGACTATGTCGTTCACATTGATCATGGGGTAGGTAAGTTTGCAGGCTTGGTACGCTTGCCCAATGGCAATACGACGCAAGAAGTCATCAAGCTCGTATATCAGAATGACGATGTGGTTTTTGTGTCCATTCATTCCTTGCATAAAATATCAAAGTATAAAGGGAAAGAAGGAGAAGCTCCTCGTATCAATAAATTGGGTACCGGAGCTTGGGAAAAGATGAAGGAGCGTACAAAAAGCAAAATAAAGGATATTGCACGCGACCTTATCAAACTTTATTCCCAACGGAAACAGGAAAAAGGATTTGCTTATTCTCCCGATAGCTTTATGCAACACGAACTGGAGGCAAGTTTTCTATATGAAGATACTCCCGACCAATTGAAGGCAACCAACGATGTGAAGGCGGATATGGAAAGCGAACGTCCGATGGATCGATTGGTGTGTGGTGATGTGGGTTTTGGAAAGACGGAAGTTGCTATGCGTGCGGCATTTAAAGCGGTGACCGATGATAAGCAAGTAGCTGTTCTGGTACCTACTACGGTATTGGCTTTCCAACATTTTCAGACATTCAGCGAACGATTGAAGGATTTCCCATGTAAGATAGAATACCTCAGTAGAGCCCGATCGGCTAAAGATACTTCCCGTATCATCAAGGAATTGGCCGAAGGAAAAGTGAACATCTTGATAGGTACACACAAGTTGATTGGTAAGAATGTGAAGTTCAAGGATCTAGGATTGCTAATCATTGATGAAGAACAAAAGTTCGGGGTGAGTGTCAAGGAGAAACTCCGCCAATTGAAAGTAAATGTGGATACACTGACTATGACGGCTACTCCCATTCCGAGGACGTTGCAATTTTCATTGATGGGAGCGCGCGACTTGTCGGTTATCCAAACTCCTCCACCCAACCGTTATCCTATTCAAACAGAGGTGCATACTTTCAATGAAGCCATCATAACCGAAGCCATCAATTTTGAAATGAGTCGTAACGGACAGGTGTTCTTTGTGAATAACCGCATTCAGAATTTGATGGAGCTGAAGGCATTGATTCTACGAAATATTCCGGATTGTCGAGTGGCTATAGGACATGGACAGATGCAACCGGAAGAATTGGAGAAAATTATCTTCGATTTTGTGAATTACGATTACGATGTACTTTTGGCTACAACCATCATCGAAAGCGGTATTGACATTCCCAACGCCAATACCATCATCATCAATGCGGCACAGAATTTCGGCTTGAGTGATTTGCATCAGATGCGGGGACGTGTGGGAAGAAGCAATCGGAAGGCATTTTGTTATTTGTTGGCTCCACCGCTTCATGTACTGACTCCCGAAGCTAAACGCCGCTTGCAGGCTATTGAAAACTTCAGCGATTTGGGTAGTGGTATTCATATTGCGATGCAGGATTTGGATATTCGTGGTGCCGGTAATATGCTTGGTGCCGAGCAAAGTGGATTCATTGCCGATTTGGGATATGAAACCTATCAAAAGATTTTGGCTGAAGCGGTGAAAGAACTGAAAGAGGATGAGTTCAGTGAGTTGTATGCCGAAGAACTGAAGGCCTCGGGTGAAGAGAAAATCAGTGGTGAAGATTTTGTTACAGATTGTCAGGTGGAAAGCGACTTGGAACTTCTTTTCCCTAATGAATATATCCCCAGCAGTAGTGAACGTATGCTTCTGTATCGGGAACTGGATGGTTTGGAACTTGACAAGGATTTGTTGGCTTTTAAAGAACGCTTGGAAGATCGGTTTGGAAAAGTACCTCCCGAGGGACAGGAATTGCTCCGCATCGTACCTTTACGTAGATTGGCCAAACGGCTCGGAGCTGAAAAAATATTTTTGAAAGCTGGACGTATGACGCTCTTCTTTGTAAGTAATCCCGATAGCCCATATTATCAAAGTACGGCTTTCGGAAAGATTATAGGTTACATGGGGCGTAATCCTCGTTATTGTAATCTCCGTGAGCAAAACGGTAAGCGGAGCATGGTGGTGAAGAATGTAGAGAACGTGGAAATGGCCGTAAGCATTCTGCAAGAAATTGTGAGTATGGAAGGATAAATGAAAGGGCGACCCTATCGGTCGCCCTTTCATTTATTATGCTCCAATTATCCATTTGCTTCCAGGAAGATAAGAGAGGAGTTTGCAACTTATGTAACAGGTAATATAAGTAGCAATGGAAATGATTGGTATAGCGAAGACTGTATCCAATTGCATGTCGTTTTTGAATACATCTACCCACATACCCAACCAGAAAATATGTATGAGATACATACCATAAGTTAGTTTCGAGATGTCTGAAACGAAACGAGGAGATTGAGGTGCCTGTATGCAACTGAACATCAAGAAAGTACCGGTTGTAAGTATCACACAATTAATGGTGCAGAATGTCCATCCCAACTCTATTTCGGGAGTAGAAAGTGTTATACCTGGAATGGCTTGGATATAGAAAGAATAGATGGTCCATACGGCACCCACTATCATTAGGACAAAACCTGTCCAGAATCGTTTTGAACGATTCCAGGTGAGGTGCGTACGGATGTAGTGTGCCAATACCAGATATCCTAAATATCCCGAAAAGTACCACAACATGTGGTATTCATTCCAGAAACATTGTCCCCATACTTCGCCACAGAAACGATTCAGGTAAGGTATGCAGGTTGATAATAGGAATAATCCAATAAAGAAACGCTCTTCGCGTGGGGTGGCCTTTTCCAACCAAGGGGATATAATGGGAATGAATAGGTAAAGGCTGATGAGTGGAAACATAAACCACAAATGTCCTCCTATAGTTGGGAAATTAAGCAATAGGCGCGACAAATCCTTTAATGAAGTATTTCCGTCTATTTGTCCCCATAGCAAAGGGAGGGTACTATATAGAATCATGAATAGAATGAACGGTGGAAGGATACGGGCGAATCGATGGGTATAGAATTGCCACGATGTTATTCCTTTCTTCATGGGTGCCAATAAAAAGGCTGATACAATCATAAACAAAGGTACGGACATTCGTGAGAAACCATCGTATATAGATACCCATAAGCGGTTGGTTTCATTGGCTAGAAAAGATTGTGGACCAGCCATATCGGTAGCTCCTTCACCTGAATAATAGTTTTCGCTGGCATGAACCAAAATCACTAAAAAACAGGCGAATACACGGATGTAGTCGATAAATGCAATTCGTTTCATCGTTCTTTTTTATTTAATCAGTTCATATGCTCTTGTACCCAAACCAATCTTTTCTGCATGTTCCAAGCAAGAACGCCAATCGGTTTCGGGAGTGGAGTTCACGAAGTGATCGTGATGGTCGTGGAATCCAGGAGCATGGATGTGGTCGTGCAATTGACTATTAGGTAATGGCGTGGCCGAAAGGCATGCATCGGCGCAGGCTTGATCCAATGCAAGCGGGTCGGTAGAGACAAACATACCGATATTGGGTAGGATAGGGGCATCGTTCTCTCCGTGACAATCACAATTGGGTGATACGTCAACAATCAGTGAGATGTGGAATTGTGGGCGACCATCTACTACCGCTTTAGTATATTCGGCCATTTTGCAATTGAGGAGTTTTACGGCATTGCCGTTTTCAAAACTGATTGCATCAAAATTGCAGGCACCAATGCATCGTCCGCATCCCAAACAATGATTTTTGTCCACTTCCATCTTGCGGGTTTGTGCATTGAAAATCAGTCCTTCGTTAGCACATTGCTTCATACAAGCTTTGCATCCACGACACAAATTGGCGTCAATCACCGGTTGCCCGCTATTGTGCTGGTCATTTTTCCCGGCTCTTGATCCGCATCCCATGCCTATGTTCTTGATGGTTCCTCCGAAACCAGTCATTTCATGTCCTTTGAAATGGGTGAGACTGATGAATATGTCGGCATCCATAATGGCTCGACCTATCTTGGCTTTTTCTACGTATTCTCCTCCTATTACAGGTACTTCTACATCATCGGTGCCTTTCAGACCGTCGCCAATAAGAATGGGACATCCTACCGTGAGTGGAGTAAATCCATTCTCCCAAGCACAATAGAGGTGGTCGAGTGCATTTTTACGATGTCCCGGGTAGAGTGTGTTGCAATCCGTCAGATAAGGTTTTCCACCCAATTCCTTGATGACATCTACTACGGCACGGGCATAATTGGGACGGAGGTAACTCAAGTTTCCCAATTCACCGAAATGCATTTTGATGGCTACAAATTTCCCTTCCATATTGATGTTTCCGATACCGGCTTTTTTCATCAATTTTTTTAGCTTGATAGGCAGACTATCACCGTTCATCTGTGTACGGAAGTCTGTAAAATATACTTTTGCTTTTTCCATAATCTGTTATTGTTTTTTACAAAGTAACGGATAATTAGTGAAACATTCAAATATATGAAGCGATTATTTGTAAAATGAAAGAAAACCTTGTTTTTATCGATTATATATCTTTTGTAGTATAAAAAAGTAAACCATGGTGCGTTTTTTTGCAACATTATTTCTTTTAATATACTATTTTTGTATCTTTGCGAAATATAAATGGATAAATTATGAAAATTACGATATTACAACGTGATATTGAGTGGGCAAATCCCGTTTTAAACGTACAGAAAGCCAATGAAGCCATAGATCGTAATCCAGGTGCAGAACTTTATGTTTTACCTGAAATGTTTTCTACAGGATTTTGTACTAATCCTGAAGGTATTGCCGAAAGTGCAGATAGTGATACACTTCGATGGATGAAGTGTAAAGCTTCCGAAACCGGTGCCGCCATTGCCGGTAGTGTTGCCGTAACGCAGGAAGGCAAGTATTATAACCGCTTTTATTTCGTGAAGCCGGATGGAAGTGTGGCTCAATATGACAAGAAGCATCTTTTTACTTATGGTGGAGAACATAAACGTTTTACGGCAGGCGAAGAGCGTGTTGTGGTAGAATGGAAGGGATTCCGAATTCTTTTGGAAATCTGTTACGATCTTCGCTTTCCGGTATGGGCACGCAATCGTGGAGATTATGATATGATTCTATATGTAGCCAGTTGGCCTACTCCGAGAGTCTCTGCTTGGAGCGCTTTGTTGATTGCTCGTGCTATTGAAAACCAATGTTATGTGGTAGGAGTGAATCGGGTGGGGGTCGATCCATCTTGTGAATATTGTGGAGGTAGTGTCATTGTCGATCCGTATGGAAAGGTTTTGGCTGCATGTATGATGAATGAAGAATGTGAAGCTACATCCAATGTCGATTTGGAAAAACTTAATGCTTTTAGAGAAAAGTTTCCGGTATTGGATGATGCCGATGGTTTTGAACGAAAATAAGAATAACTATGATAGAAAGAAAACTACTTTTAGGCGATGAAGCGATTGCTTTGGGAGCGATTCATGCTGGTATCAGTGGTGTATATGCATACCCTGGAACGCCTTCAACAGAAATAACGGAATTTATTCAAGGACACGCTTCTGATGTGCGTAGCCGATGGTGTACCAATGAGAAAACGGCAATGGAAGCTGCGTTGGGTATGTCGTATGCAGGCAAACGTGCTTTGGTTTGCATGAAACATGTAGGTATGAATGTAGCGGCAGATGCATTCGTTAACTCTGCCATTACGGGTGTAAATGGTGGTCTGGTTGTTTTGGCGGCCGATGACCCTTCGATGCATTCTTCACAAAATGAACAGGATTCCCGTTTCTATGGTAAATTTGCGATGATCCCTATATTGGAACCTTCTACCCAACAGGAAGCCTACGACATGATGCCTTATGCTTATGCTTTGTCGGAAGAAAAGAAACTTCCAGTATTGATGCGGGTTGTAACTCGTTTGGCTCATTCTCGTGCTGGAGTGGTAGTACGTGAACCGATGGTACAAAATGCGTTGAATCCTGAAACTGAACGTACACATTGGGTGTTACTCCCAGGAAATGCCCGTAAACAATATGCAAGTTTAGTAAGTAAGCAAGGCGAACTTCTTGTTTCTTCTGAAACTTCACCTTACAATGTATCCCATAGTATCAGTAAGAAATCAGCAATCGGGGTTATTGCTTGTGGCATAGCATATAATTATGTAATGGAGAATGAACCGCAGAAACTTGATATTCCCGTATTGAAGGTTTCTCAATATCCGTTGCCTGAATCAGCCATTAAAATGATGGCTAATCAATGTGAAGCATTACTCATAGCCGAAGACGGTCAGCCATTGGTAGAAGAACAAGTGAAGTCTCTTTTGGGTGCCGATTATCTGGTAAAAGGACGGTTGACGGGCGATTTGCCCCGAATGGGCGAACTGACTCCCGATAGTGTAGGTGCTGCTTTGGGTGTAAATATAGAACAACCGTATGTTGCTGCTCAGCATGTAATGCCTCGACCACCTGCACTTTGTCAGGGATGCGGGCATCGTGACGTGTATGATGCTCTTAACAAGGTAGCAGCTGAATATCAGGGAGCACGTATTTTTGGAGATATCGGATGCTATACGCTTGGTGCCTTGCCTCCTTTCCGTGCCATCGATAGTTGTGTCGATATGGGAGCTTCCATCACCATGGCAAAGGGTGCAGCCGATGCCGGTGTTTTTCCTTCCATAGCCGTAATAGGTGATTCTACGTTTACACATTCAGGTATGACAGGTTTGCTCGATGCTATCAACGACAATGCCAATATTACCGTGATTATATCTGATAACTTGACTACGGCGATGACGGGTGGTCAGGATTCAGCCGGTACCAATAAATTTGAAGCAATCTGTCTTGGCTTGGGTATGGATCCTAAGCATGTACGGGTGGTTGTTCCGTTGCCCAAGAACATGGAAGAGATAACTCGTACCATCCGTGAAGAAATAGAATACAAAGGTGTATCTGTCATCATTCCTCGTCGGGAATGCATGCAGACACTTCAACGTAAACTCAGAAACAAGAAAAAATGAAAAAGGATATCATTTTAGCTGGTGTGGGAGGACAAGGTATCCTCACCATTGCTACTATTATAGGTGAAGCGGCAACAACCGCAGGCTTGAATCTAAAACAGGCTGAAGTACATGGTATGAGCCAACGTGGAGGGGATGTACAGTCCAATCTTCGTCTCTCAACCGACCTCATTCATTCGGATTTGATTAAACAAGGAGCCGCCGATTTAATTATATCAATGGAGCCGATGGAAGCGCTTCGTTATCTTCCTTATTTGAATCGGGAAGGGTGGATAGTAACTTCCTCTCATTCATTCAAGAATATTCCGAACTATCCTGATGAAGATGCTTTGATGCAGGAACTGAATGCATTGCCTTATGTGGCTACCCTTCCGATAGAAGATGTAGCTAAAGAGAATAATCTACCTAAAAGTGCCAATGTCATTCTGTTGGGTATGGCAGCTAAGTACATCGATATCCTTACTCCCGAACAACTTCGTGAAAGCATAGCCCGTGTATTTGCATCGAAAGGGGAAAAGATAGTGGAAGCTAACCAACAAGCATTCGATTTGGGATGGAATGCGGTGAAGTAAAGATAAATCATGAAAATTTTCAGTGAAGAATTAGTGAAAAAGGCGGCGGATACCTGTAAGGTAGCCGATTTGTCGAGAGCTACCATTGGTGAAGTGTTGTTGGTGGCGCAATATTTGGAAAAGGAAACAGGAATTCCATTTATCCGTATGGATCAAGGGTCTCCTGGTTTGCCGGTGAATTGGTTGGGAGTGGAGGCCGAAAAGGCGGCACTCGATAGAGGAGTAGGTTCACAATATCCGGCAGCTGCTGGTGTACCTGAACTGAAGCATGAAGCGTCCCGTTTTGTGAAAGCTTTTCTTAATGTGGATATCTCTCCGCGTTCGTGTGTTCCTACAGTAGGAAGTGTAGCTGGTTCATTCGGTTCATTTATAGCATGTACCCATCGACAACCGGGAAAAAATAAGGTGTTGTTTATTGATCCGGGTTTTCCTATCCAGAAGTCCCAGCTTCGTGTCATTGGTGCCGAGTGGGAAGAATTTGATATATATCATCATCGAGGAACTGCCCTTCGTGAAAAACTGGAAAGTTTTTTGGAAAAAGGAGACATTGCTGCTATTATTTATTCTAATCCGAACAATCCTGCTTGGATATGTCTGGAAGAAGAGGAATTGGCTGTTATTGGTGAATTAGCTACGAAATACGATGTGATCGTGATGGAAGATTTGGCTTATTTCTGTATGGATTTCCGTCGCGATATGGGTCATCCGTTTGAACCTCCTTATCCACCTACGGTTGCTCATTATACCGATAACTATATCTTAATGCTTTCATCCTCGAAGATCTTCAGCTATGCCGGCCAACGTATGGCGTTGACATGTATCAGTGATAAATTGTTCGACCGTCATTTCCCTGCTTTAGCGGAACGGTATAAGGATGCAGGCGTGTTCGGTCAGACACTCATTGCATCTATTCTTTATATGATTACTTCAGGATGTACGGCATCCACTCAATATGCGTATGCCGAAATGCTACGTCTTTCCACTGAAGGAAAAATCAACTTTGTGGAAGATACCCGTGAATATGCTCGCCGTGCAGAAAAAATGAAGAAGATCTTTACCGATAATGGCTTTCATATCGTATATGATTACGATGCGACCCAAGTAGTGGGTGATGGTTTCTTTTTTACAATCGGTTACGGGAATATGAGTGGAGGTGATTTGCTGAAGGAACTGCTTTATTATGGTGTGAGCAGTATTTCACTTTCTACTACAGGAAGTGACCAACAGGGAGTACGTGCATGTACTTCGCGAATGAGAGATGAATTATATGAAGTGATGGAAGAGCGTATGAAAGCTTTTCATGAAGACCATCCTATCAGTTAAGAATTAAATAAAATAAATAGAATATGATTTGGAATCCTAACAAAGAATGCATGAGTCGTGATGAAATGCATGCATTGCAAAGCAAACGACTTCAGAAATTGGTGACATACGTGTACCATAATGTGCCTTTTTATAGAAACAAAATGCAGACAATGGATCTTTCTCCGGAGGATATCCGTAGTATAGATGATATAGTAAAACTGCCTTTTACTACCAAGCAGGACCTGCGTGACAATTATCCGTATGGTTTGCAGGCTGCTCCTCCTTCGGAAATTGTACGTGTTCATGCTTCATCGGGTACCACCGGTAATCCGACGATTGTAGGTTATACTCGCAAAGATTTGGCCGTATGGTCGGAAGTGATGGCCCGGTGCTTGACAGCATACGGAGTAACTCGTGATGATACTTTTTCGGTTGCTTATGGTTATGGCTTGTTTACCGGAGGCTTGGGTGCTCATTATGGAGTTGAAAACTTAGGAGCAACAGTTATTCCTACTTCTACGGGTAATACGGAAAAGCATATCCGTCTTATTCGCGACTTGAAAATTAGTGGTATAGCTTGTACTCCTTCGTATGCACTCTATTTGGCGGAAACTCTTGAAAAGATGGGGTTGACCAAGGAGGATATTGGTTTGCGTATCGGTGCATTCGGTGCAGAGCCTTGGACGGACAATATGCGCAAAGAAATTGAAGAACGGCTTGGTTTGAAAGGATACAATATTTATGGGTTGAGTGAAATTATGGGACCGGGTGTGTCGTATGAATGTCAGGAACAGAACGGTTCACACATCTGCGAAGACCATTTCTATCCTGAAATCATCAATCCTGATACACTTGAACAATTACCTTATGGTACACAAGGTGAATTGGTGTTCACTACTTTGACAAAAGAAGGAATGCCGGTACTTCGGTATCGTACGAAAGACCTTTGTACTCTATATAACGATCCGTGTCCGTGTGGCCGTACAGCAGTTAAGATGGGACGTATTATGGGTAGAAGTGATGATATGCTCATTATTCGTGGTATCAACGTATTCCCATCGCAAGTGGAAAGCGTTATTCTTACTATGCCGGAATTCGAACCGCAATATCTGTTGGTAGTAGACCGTGTAAACAATCTCGATACTTTGCAAGTTCAGGTAGAAGTACGTCGCGACTTCTTCAGTGACGATCTTGGTCGTATGCTTGCCATAAAGAAAGCTTTGGCCGACAAGTTGAAGAGTGTTCTTTCCATTAGTGCCGATGTGAAATTAATGGAACCGAACAGTATTGAACGTAGTCAAGGTAAGAGCAAGCATGTGATAGACAAACGAATTTTGAAATAATTAAAATCTGATACGATATGACAATCAAACAATTATCAGTTTTCCTCGAAAACAAGACAGGAAGAATCAATGAAGTGACCAAGATTTTGGGTAAGCATGGTATTAACATGCATGCGTTCAGTATGGCAGAAACCACCGATTTCGGTATTCTCCGTCTGATAGTATCCGAAGTGGATAAAGCAGTGGAGATCCTTCGTGATGAAAACTTTGCCGTGATGCTGACTGATGTAGTTTGCATCAGTTGTCCGAATGTAGCAGGTTCACTCTCTGTTATTCTCGACAAATTGGCTGAAAAGGAAATTTTTATAGAATACATGTATGCTTTTGCTGAAGGCGATAAGGCCAATGTGGTGATTCGTCCGAATGAAATAGAAAAGTGCGTACAGATATTGAAGGAATGTACTTGTAACATTACAAGTAAATTCTGATAATATGAATGGAAAATTATGAAGAAACTTTGTAAGATTGGTATTTGTTGTATGATGGCCGTCATATCGATGGCTTTGTTCTCTTGCTCCAAAAAGGATGATATCAAAGATATAGTGATAGACAGACCGGATGGGGATGACACTGACGATTGTTATACAGACCCGAATTTTTATGCGGGCTTCTTTGCTTATAACGTCATGAACGATGTCTATTTGTGGAAGGAGGAAATATCTGCATCTCTGAAAACATGGAAAGTGAATGAAGATCCGATAGAAAAAGTGAATCAGCTTCGCTATAAGGATGCTTCGGGAAAGGAAGTGGACAAATGGACAATGCTGACCAATGATTATGAAAGTTTCACCAATAGCGTATCGGGAGTGACAACTACCTATGGCTACGATTTTCAATTGTATTACAAGGATGATACAAAGAAAGCTCTTGTAGCTGTCATTACTTATACCTATCCTGATAGTCCGGCCCGTAATGCTGGCTTGAAACGTGGCGATGCTATCTTTACGGTAAATGGTAAAGAAATTACGGTTGACAATTATGCTGATTTGCTTTTGTATTCATCGGCTGCCGATTTTGAAGTATTGAATGATAAGAGAGATGGATTCGATAAGTTATCTATGACTGCTGTAAATATGTATCTGAATCCGGTGCTGGTCAGCAAAATTTTTGAATCAGACGGAAAGAAAGTTGGCTATTTGGTGTATACCAGCTTTACTTTGGAATCGTGTGCCGAATTGATCGAAGTCTGTAAGAATTTCAAAAAGGAAGGAGTAAAGGAACTGATACTCGATCTTCGTTACAATGGAGGCGGTTATGTTATTACCGAAAATCTTCTTGCATCCATGCTGGCTCCTGCCGAAGTTGTCAAAAACAAAGAAGTATTTGAAACGGAAATATGGAACAAGGATTACATGGATTATTATGCCAAACAGGGTAAAGATTTGAAAACTCGTTTCCAAACAACATTCAAATTTATCGATTTGGAGGGAAAGAAACATGATTATTCTACAGCCGATGCTAATATTGGCTTGGATAGAATCATAGCCTTGGTTACTCGCAATACCGCATCTGCATCCGAATCGGTATTGGTAGGATTGAAACCGTATATGAACATTCAAGTTGTCGGTGAGCAAACTCATGGTAAGTATTGTACCGGTTGGATGAAGGAGGCTACCCAATGGTTTAATGAAATCAATGACAATCTCAAAAAAGAAAACACAAGTATTGCCAAGGAGTATCCCGAATATGCCAAATGGGAAACTTATGCCAAGAATTGGGGGATTTACGTCATGATTAGTCGTTATGCCGATAGGGATGGATATAACCCTTGTATGCCGGATGGTATGTTGCCCGATGTAGAACTCAAGGAAAATCCTCAGCAACCTTATGAGTTGGGTGACGACCGCGAAATATTGCTTCGTCAGGCATTGACCGAGGCGGGAATCACAGATTTGACTCCTTTGCCTAAATCATCTCGTACATGGAATGATTCATCATACGAATTATACAAACATGTATCTCTCCATCCGTTGGATGGTATGCGTATTAGGTTTGACGACCATACAACTTATCTATCAAGTCGTTCCGGCCTATGCGTTTCAATTCTTGAATAATAGCCCGTCGTTCTTCAGCCTTGTACCAGAAGAAGAACATGCGTTGTGCTAGTTTCTCCTTCTGTGTCTTGGCAGAGAAGACTGGTTCTAATGTATAGGGGTGGTATCCGGTATACCAGGTTTCAGTGGCTACAGTCATGGGGGTAGGGGTAAAATCCTGTACTTGCTCCAAATGAAAATCCAACCGTTTGGTGATGACTGCCAATTCCGCCATATCTTCTTCCGTACATCCCGGATGACTGCTGATGAAGTAAGGAATAATCTGTTGACGTAGATTCATTTCCTTGTTTATCTTATCAAATATTCTTTTGAATTCTTGAAATTGAGCGAATGATGGTTTGCGCATCATGTGCAACACTCGGTCACTGGTATGTTCGGGTGCTACTTTCAGACGTCCGCTCACATGCTTTACAATCAATTCGCGAGTGTATTCTTTAGCAGTTTTGTTGATGGTGGCATCTTTGCTCTCGTGAAGTAACAGATCATAGCGTACTCCACTTCCGATGAAACTTTTTTTGATGCCTGGTATAGCATCTACGGCATGATAGATGTCGAGCAATGGCCGATGATCGGTATTCAGGTTCGGACAAACTTTGGGATGGATACACGAAGGGCGTTTGCACTTATGACATTTCTCTTCATCCATTCCTCGCATGGCATACATATTGGCACTAGGGCCTCCGAGGTCGCTTAAGTATCCTTTGAAATCGGGCATTTCGGTAATAGCTTTCACTTCGCGTAAGATGCTTTCCTTGCTTCGGCTTACAATAAACTTTCCTTGGTGTGCACTGATGGTGCAGAATGAACACCCTCCAAAACATCCACGATGTAAGTTTACCGAAAATTTAATCATATCGAAAGCTGGTATGCGCTTGTTCTTGTATTTGGGATGAGGCAGGCGGGTATAAGGTAAATCGAACGACATATCCAATTCTCCTTGCGTCATGGGTGGGTAAGGCGGATTCACAACAACTGTACACATACCCGAGGTTTGCAGGATGCGTGCCGCTTCGTATTTGTTTGATTCTTCTTCTATGAACCGGAAGTTTTCTGCTTCCTTCTTTTTGTCGGTCAGACAATCTTCGTGAGAATGTAACCAGATGTCTTCCTTCATGCTGATGCTGGGCGGAATGGCTTGTCTGCCTCTGACCAAGTATACAGTCTGAGGAATGTCGGTGGGGATTTCAGGACTCTCTTTCATCCGTCGGCATAATTCAGTAATGGGTTTTTCGCCCATGCCATATACTAATAAGTCGGCTCCCGAGTCCATCAGAATACTTCGTTGTACCTTGTCTTGCCAATAATCGTAATGAGTGAGTCTGCGTAGGGAAGCTTCTATGCCTCCGAGTACTACCGGTACGTCGGGATACAACTGTTTCAATATCTGTGTATAGACAATACTGGGATATTCCGGCCGCATGTCATGTCGTCCGTCGGGTGTGTAGGCATCTTCACTTCTCAATCGTTTGTTGGCTGTGTATTTGTTTACCATACTGTCCATACATCCGGCGCTTACACCGAAGAACAGACGTGGGCGACCCATTTTCTTGAAATCGCGTAAATCATCCCGCCAATTGGGTTGTGGTACGATGGCCACTCGCAATCCCTGTGCTTCTAACAACCGTCCGATAACAGCTGCTCCAAAGGATGGATGGTCTACATACGCATCACCACTGAACAGGATTACGTCCAGTTCGTCCCATCCCTTCAGTTCCATTTCCTTTTTGGTGGTGGGCAGCCAGTCGGTCAGTCGGTATTCTTTCATTCTTCAGTCTTCTCTTCCTGTTCCTTTTCCCATCGGATATAAAGTAGCACCAATTGATGTAGTCCGAAGGACTTCATATTGTTATGGTAAATTACATCGATACATAGGTCGAGCAAGTCTTTGCAATTACCTTCGGCCGATGCGATGAGCGAACGGATGTTCAGTTTCAGTTTGTCGAGCACCGATTCATCCACAATTCCGTTGCTGTCTATCAGGTGTTGAAAGAGTGCATATTTCTGTATAGTCTGTAGATTTTCTTCCGAAATATCCAGACTACGAGTAGCCGAAGCATTAGTCTGTATGGTATACATAAGTCTTGTTTTGATTAATACTCCGACAAATGTAGGAATAAAACATGAAACTTCCTCGCAGATATGGAAGGTAAATCAAACAAAAATGTCAAATCATTAACAAGATTACTTGAAGAACCCCAATATGGCTTTCATGAGGTGTATCCGTCGGTCTACCGATTCGATGCTTTCGAACGGAAAACCTAAGACAAAAGTGCGGTAGTCCGTTCCTTTATAGGCAATGGCGGCACTGTAGTTACCAGGTGTATAGACTAAGGTAGAATAAGCTCCACCTACAGGCATCAGACAGTCGGATGCAGGAACAGCATACGTCCGTTCGTTAGGGTAGGTGGGGAAGGTGAATGTAGTCCCTATTCCTTGTACTTCTCCGGTAGCAATGCCTTGCAAACTTCCTCCAAAGGTGTATTTTAGAATGTTTTCCGTAAACTGCATATCGGTGGGGCTGTTCATACGACTACCTATATAGGAACCGCTCATTAACAGATTACCTCCGTTGCGGGTATAATCTGTAAGGTATTGGCGGAACGACTGGCTGAATCCTTGTTTCTGTGCTCCATATATCACATCGACGATAGGAAATGCCGTCATACTGACAAACCCACGTTCGATGGCTTCGTTGCTGCACGATACGAAAGAATGTCCTCCAGCCGCTTGAATAGCCTTACCGTGTACAAACGGGTAGTCGAATGTATTTCCAGCCATAAGCATACCTTCTAGTTCGCTACCACTATATCCTAATCCGTCTTCTGTTTCACGGCCTATACCGTTGCGATTGAAATTCTGTTGGGCACCGCAATAGACAGGTGTATGGAGGTAGGGAATACCCGGATCGAGGTTCATATGAAATCCCTGATGGGTAGGTGTGCTGAATGCTGCAGGACCGCTGGTACGATCGAATGCATTGACAATCAGTACGGTCCCTTTGTTTTCATAGGCATGGAGTGCGGATAAGATTTCAGATGGAAAACTTTCTCCCCCTTTGTTCACGGCAGTAACACGGAAACTGTAGACCAATCCTGGCTCTGCCTGGAAGGTATAATGGTTGTCCTTTACCCATGTACCGTTGTCCCATCCTCCATATCCCAATCGGGTGTAGACAATGTAGCCTTCTGGAAGTGCAGTAGCCTCTGTCGGGTCGGAGGTACCTTGCCACGTTAAGTGGAACGTATTCTTTTCGCCTTCGTGGATGGCAAAATTCTGGATGGGTAGGGGTTGAACTACATACTCATCCTGGTGCATGGTTGCGAGATATTTCAAGACCGATTTGTATATCGAACGTGCTACGGTAAACTTGAATTCCGGTTCGTGTCCCCATTGCATGTCGGCGAAATTCTGATGCGAAAGTAGCTCCAGAATCATGCTGGGTACAGATGGTAAACGAGTTTCGCTATAATTGCGATTCCACATACTCCGTCTTTTCCATTGGATACCGAAACGAGAGTTGATGTCGCGTTGAAGTCCGGTGAGTACCATGTCTGCCAAATCGCGCGAAGTATATCGGGAAGTGCCAGCACTCAACTTCCCGTCATTGAAATGGGTCGTATAGATTCCCAACGAACCTATCAGTGCGTCTTCTTTGGAGAATCCGGCATCGCTGTGGAATCCCAAAGTCATTTCGATGGGTACACGGAGTCCTTCCTCCGTAGGATTATATACCGAACCTCCATTCAGATAGTTGGTCATCCGGCTGCGGGTATTGATATCGTCATTGTAATCGTTTGTCCCTTTCGAGGGTGTATATACTTCTGTGGGCATACCGTTCCACTGGGCATTATAACGCGCTCCTTCCAAGTATCGGGGCATTCCGCTGGTCTTTCCGGCTCGGGCTATATTGCCCATACCACCTCCAAATCGCACTGCATCGGCACATACAATTCCCTTTTGTTTGCTTTGGTTGCTCAAGACTACCATACCATGTTCGTTGGTTCCTTTATCAAATTCAAAGGTTCCTAAATAGACCCACGTACCGCCTCCCATCCGTTGGTTTACTGTAAATTCCGTGACTCCTCCTTTGTGGAACACTAAGTATTTGGCATCGTCTATACTTTTGGGCAATGATTGATATGATACGTATACGGCATACGAATCGGTTTCTGGAATATGGGGAATCCATTGGGCAAAGGCTCGTTCTGCTTTTTTCTCGGTAGAGATGAATCGGGCAGTTCCTTCCTTGAATGGATTCTGTCCGTCGGTATAAGTTTTTCTTTTCCATGCAAATCCGGGAATGGATGATGTTTGCCACTTATTTTTCCGGCTCTTCACTTCCTGATAGGTACCGTTTCCGTCATTGTCTACAATTACTTCGTGGCGTTGCCAGTCGCGTTCGCGGGGAGTGAATACCACAGCACCTGCCTTTTCGAGCATGGGGATAAGATAGGGTATTACGAACGATTGGGTAAACAGGTCTTCGGTGGTACAGAACAAGCGTGGTCGTTGCCATTCCCAACTATCCTTTTCGTGTTTGTAAAATCTGCCATGACTTTGCCATACAGCTATATGCCTCCCTTCCAGTCCTTTCCCAATTGTATAGGGACGGCTGATGTTCTTTACCCAAGGTGTTTCTTTGTCGGTGTTTTTCCATAACCGAGATTTGTCCTTGTCTTTTCTCAGAAAATTGGGAACAAGTTTGTCGATGGGCTTTCCGTCGGCTACGATGGTAATATCGTAGTAATTCACCGGTCCTGGAAGACTTTGTTTCAGCAATCGGTAGATATGAGTACAAGTCTCTGGAGTAAAGGGCTGGTAACCGAATTGTACGGAAGGGTAGACGTATAATTCTTTCTTCCTATGATCTATCTGAAAGGAGTCGAGTTTGCAATGACCTATATCGGCTGTTGTTGTCTGGTAATGGTTGAAGAATGCTTCCAGACGTTCGCGGACGGTAGCATCAAGTCCTTGGGCGGATAGGTGAGAGGTGATAATGCAAATCAGTATGATGGATAGGATTCGTTTCATGATTTATGACTAATAAGTAATGCGAAGGTATATATTTTTCATCACAGACCATAAAGAATCCCACAGATTTATATTTTTTATACAATCTGTGGGATTATCATCGGCTATGTAAAATCAAATGATTTCTATACCTTGTTGCTTACAGAGTTCCAGACCTAAATCTTTCAACTTGAACTTCTGAATCTTTCCGCTACCGGTCATTGGGAATTCTTTGATGAAGAAGATGTATTTCGGAATTTTGTAGCGTGCTATCTTACCTTCGCAGAATTCACGTACATCGAACTCGTTCATTTCCACTCCTTCGTGCAGGATGATGAATGCACCTACTGCTTCACCGTAGCGTTTCGAAGGGATGCCTGCTACCTGTACATCTTTGATACCTTCCAATTGGTAGAGGAATTCTTCAATTTCTCGTGGGTATATATTCTCACCGCCACGGATAATCATATCTTTGATACGTCCGGTGATGCGGTAGTTTCCGTTTTCGTCCTTTACTCCCAAGTCGCCCGAATGGAGGAATCCGTTCTCGTCGATTACTTCGGCAGTAGCTTCCGGATTCTTGTAATAGCCCTTCATGGTGTTGTAACCGCGGTTGCACATCTCACCCTGTACACCTACCGGGCATTCTTCTCCGGTCTCAGGGTCGAGCACCTTCACTTCGGTAAATTCAAAGTCGCGTCCTACTGTCGTACAGCGTACTTCGAACGGATCGTCTATACGAGTGTGTGTCATACCCGGTGAGGCTTCTGTCAGTCCGTATACACTGGTTACCTTCATGAACATCTTTTCTTCCACCTGGCGCATCAGTTCGATAGGACAAAGCGAACCGGCCATGATACCTACGCGGAGACTAGACATGTCGAACATCTCGAACATGGGGTGGTTCAATTCAGCAATGAACATGGTAGGTACACCATAAACAGAAGTACATCTTTCCTTGTGGATGGAGGCCAGCACTACCAACGGGTCGAATCGTTCTACCATCACTTGGGTACATCCGTGAGTAAGACAGTTCATGGTAGCCAATACTACACCGAAGCAGTGGAACAGGGGAACGCATACACAAAGTTTGTCATCACTGGTAAATTTCATGTGCTCACCAGTCAGGAAACCGTTGTTGGCAATGTTGTGGTGGGTAAGCATAACTCCCTTGGGGAAACCGGTGGTACCCGATGTATATTGCATGTTCACCACATCGTGGCAATTTACCTTCTTCTTGGCTTCAATCAGATTGTCGTCGTCGATGTTGTTACCGAGCAACAGAATTTCTGAAGTATTGTACATACCTCTGTATTTTTCCTGTCCGATGTAGATAACATTCTTCATCTCCGGGAAACGCTTGCTCTTCAAATATCCACGTTGACATGTCTTCAGTTCGGGCAACATGGTGTAGACCATGTTGACATAATCATCGCTACCACGGTCGCCGTTCACAATACACAAAGTATGCATGTCCGAGTTTTGGCAGAGATATTCCAGCTCCGCTTGTTTGTAGTTGGTGTTTACGGTCACAGCCACTGCACCAATTTTAGCACAAGCATAGAGGAAAGTCAGCCAGTCGGGTACATTGCCAGCCCAAATTCCGACGTGTGTACCTTTTTCCACTCCAATGGAGAGCAGGCCCTTGGCCATGTTGTCCACCCGTTCGTTGAACTTGCTCCAAGTGAAACGCAGATTACGGTCGGAGTAGACAATATATTCCTTATCGGGCGTGGTAGCAGCCCAATGCTCCAACCAATCGCCAAGTGTTCTGTTTGATAATTCCATATTGACAACAATTAGATGGGAGTATATACTACGGCCAATATCTTGGCGGCTTGTCCTTCGTAACCGTGTACATGGTGCGGTACAATGGAATCATAATAAATGGTATCGCCTGCCTTGATGATGTGGTTTTTCTTTCCGTGGCATATTTCAATCACACCTTCCATGACATAGATGAATTCTTCACCTTCGTGTGAGGACAACGTATATTGGGTATCATTAGTCGCTTCAATGTCTACGATGAACGGTTCCATGTGACGGTCCGATTTTGATTTGGCTAAAGACTGATAATGCATGTGTGTACGAGCATCCATGGCGTTGTTCGAGAAACTGATGGTGTTATCAACAGTTTCCTGTTTGCGGCATACTACGGCACCCATTTCGTCTTGATCGTCCAGAAAAGTACCCAATCGTACGCCCAAGGCGCGGGCTATCTTGATGAGTGGAGCCAAAGAAGGTATGTCCACATTATTTTCTATACGGTTGATCTGCTCTTCGGCAAGACCGGTACGTTCTGCCAGTTCGGCTATACTGATTTCCTTGGTTTCGCGGAGAGCTTTAATCTTTTCTCCGACAATCTTAGTATGGTCCATTATAATTGTATTGTTGTTAATTTGTTATTTTAAAGCCGCAAATTTATAACAAATATTTAGAATTACGATGGAATTAGTGAAAAAAATAAAGGAAAAGTGTAAAATACTTTTCCTTTATATGTCTAATCAATATCCCCTAAACTAAAGTTCGCCGGAATCTTTCCTTTGAAATCCTTGTAATACCGTTTGATTTCCTTCATGTCTTTATTGATGTCGCCGGTTGGTTCGAACATCTTGGTGGCAGAGATGCATTTTTTAGTATAATCAATGCCAATCAACATGATGGGAATGCCTGCTCCTACAGCGATGTGATAGAATCCTTTTTTCCAGTTGGGGTTAGCCTTGCGGGTACCTTCAGGAGTGATGGCTAGATGGAATACCTTGCTTTCTTTGGCTATTTGGATAACTTGGTCTACCAACGAAGTACGTTTGCTACGGTCTACGGCAATACCTCCCATCCATCGGAAGATGGGACCCAATGGCCAGAAGAACCATTCTTTCTTCATCATGAAACCGGTTTCACGTCCGATGGCCCCGTAGAATAATTTGCCGATAAACAAATCCCAATTACTGGTGTGTGGTGCAGCGCAGATTATATATTTGTCAGGGTCGGGAACAGTTACATTGGTTTTCCATCCCAGCAACTTATAATAAATAAAGCCACAAATCGCTTTCTTCATAGGCTTATGCTTTATCCAATTCGGCTGCTACCTTTTCCACTTCCTTGTTTAGGTCTTCGTACAACTTCTTGTAATATCCTTTTACATTACCCGGTTGTGTGTGGCTGATGCGTGGTATCAAAGCCAATACGTTTTGTACGGATTCAATGACAGCTTCACGGTTTACACCTTCTATCAGACTTGCGAGGAACAAATCGTTTGCTATATACTGAATGTTTTTCTTTAAATCTTTTCTACTTGCCATAATTAATGAAGTTTTAATGAATTGATACTTAATTTCGGTTCAAAGATAGCATTTTTATTTGGTTACGTTTTTATATTTGCAAAAAAAGAACGAAATTTGCGCTCTAAATTTAAAAAAGTACACCTTTAAATAAAGAAATATATGACAAAAAGTGCATTGCAAATTGCCAGAGCTGCTTATCAGCCCAAACTTCCTAAAGCGTTGAAAGGCGCTGTTATAGCAAAGGAAGGCGAAGCAACCCAATCGGTTGCTGACCAGGAAGCCATCAAGGCTTTGTTCCCTAACACATACGGCATGCCGTTGATTCAATTCGTTGAAGGCGAAGCTGTAGAATACCCTGCTATCAATGTAGGTGTTATCTTGTCGGGTGGACAGGCTCCTGGTGGTCACAACGTTATTTCAGGTCTGTTCGATGGTATCAAGAAATTGAACAAGGACAGCAAATTGTATGGTTTCATTTTGGGTCCTGGTGGATTGGTTGACCATAAGTACATGGAACTGACTGCTGAAATCGTGGAAGAATACCGCAATACCGGTGGTTTCGATATCATTGGCTCGGGACGTACCAAATTGGAAAAGGAAGACCAGTTTGAAAAGGGTTACGAAATTATCAAGGAGTTGGGCATCAATGCCTTGGTTATCATCGGTGGTGACGACTCCAATACCAATGCTTGTGTATTGGCCGAATATTATGCAGCCAAGAAGTATGGCGTACAGGTAATCGGTTGTCCGAAGACTATCGACGGTGACTTGAAGAACGAAATGATTGAAACTTCATTCGGTTTCGATACAGCTTGTAAGACTTACTCTGAAATGATTGGTAACATCCAACGTGACTGTAACTCATCACGTAAGTACTGGCACTTCATCAAGTTGATGGGTCGTTCTGCTTCTCACATTGCTTTGGAATGTGCTTTGCAGGTTCAGCCTAACTTGTGTATTGTATCAGAAGAAGTAGAAGCCAACAACATGTCTTTGGACGATGTAGTGACTTACATTGCACAGGCTGTTGCTACTCGTGCTGCTGAAGGAAACAACTTCGGTACAGTATTGATTCCGGAAGGCTTGATTGAATTCATTCCTGCCATGAAGAAGTTGATCGCTGAATTGAACGACTTCTTGGCTCACAACGCTGCTGAATTTGCTATGGTGAAGAAGTCACAACAACGTGAATACATCATCAGCAAGTTGTCAAAGGAAAATGCTGATATCTATGCTTCTTTGCCGGAAGGTGTAGCTCGTCAGCTTACACTCGACCGTGACCCGCACGGTAACGTACAGGTTTCTTTGATTGAAACAGAAAAGTTGCTTTCTGATATGGTAGCCGTTAAGTTGGCTCAATGGAAGGAAGAAGGCAAGTATGTAGGCAAGTTTGCTGCTCAGCATCACTTCTTCGGTTACGAAGGCCGTTGTGCTGCTCCTTCTAACTTCGATGCAGACTATTGCTACTCATTGGGTTATACAGCATCTATGTTGATTGCCAACGGTAAGACAGGTTATATGTCTTCTGTACGCAACACTACTGCTCCTGCCGAAGAATGGATTGCAGGTGGTGTGCCCATTACCATGATGATGAATATGGAACGTCGTCACGGAGAAATGAAGCCGGTTATCCAAAAGGCTTTGGTGAAGTTGGATGGTGCTCCATTCAAGAAGTTTGCCGCTTGCCGTGAAGAATGGGCTAAGGAAACATGCTATGTATATCCGGGTCCAATCCAATACTTCGGACCGACAGAAGTATGCGATGAACCGACCAAGACATTGCAGTTGGAACAAGCTAAGTAATTGATGATTATCATCCGATTATAAGATAAGTGTCATTCTGGACAAGGTTCAGAATGACACTTTTATGTATGAAGAACAAGCAATCCAAAACCACCCCTCCGAAGAAGTCGGGCAAAGGAACCGTTTCTCGCAAGACAACTTCTACTACGTCCCGTAGGACGCAGCGGAAGGGTGTACCCAAAAAGAAGAAGATAGCCAAGAAGTGGGAAGTACCCCAATGGTTGTATTACATACTGATGGGAGTGATTGCGGTTGCTTTCATAGCCTTATTCTATTATTTCTTTATCCGTCCGTATGCCTATCGTTGGAAACCGTGCTACGGTTTGAAAGGCTACGGTGTCTGTATGCCATCCGGATACTATGTACACGGGATAGACATTTCTCATCATCAGGGTACGATAGACTGGAAGATGCTTTCGCAGACACGGACTTCCCAGTTCCCCATCCGTTTCCTGTTTATGAAAGCTACAGAAGGAGGGGATTTTGCAGATAATCATTTCACCGCTAATTTCGATTCAGCCCGTGCCAACGGTTTTATTCGGGGAGCCTATCATTTCTATAATCCCAAGACCGATGCCGTCCGTCAGGCCGACTTCTTCATCCGCTCTGTCGACCTGCAAGCTGGTGATTTACCACCTGTTCTCGATATCGAAAAGAAAAGCAGGGATATGGACAAACTTCGGAAAGACTTGAAGATATGGTTGCAGAAGGTGGAAAGACATTACGGTGTAAAGCCCATCATTTATACATCTTATCGATTCAAGACCAGTTATCTGAACGATTCAGTGTTCAACAGTTATCCTTATTGGATTGCCCATTACTATGTAGACTCGGTGGAGTACAAAGGCGAGTGGCAATTCTGGCAACATCACGATGCAGGAACACTTCCGGGTATCGACAAACGGGTGGACTTGAATGTATTCAACGGTACTTTAAAACAGTTGGATAGCCTATTGATAAAGTAGTTTTATGTGTACGAAAAACCAAATCAGCATCGCCGTTTCTGTAATCCGCGTCGCCGTTTCTGTAATCGCCGACGCTGATTCGTCGGTCGCCGTCGCTGATTAGGTTTTAGAACTACTGTTATTATTCAAAAAATGTAGGTAAAACACCTATTAATGTAGGGAAAAAAGCCTATTCATGTAGGGAAAATCAACCTCCCGTAAGGGTTAACATCTTGATACACAAAGCCGCTGTAGGGATGTAGGTAAAAATGCGTTTTTTTTCTCTGTAATAGGTGTTTCTTGTGAAAAAGTATTATAAAGAATACAAAGCAAATAGACTATTCCATCACAAACTTCACTGCAACCCAATTGTTTTTCTCACGGTGATGCACAAAGGTCATGCCCAGGCTTTCGGCTTTCTCGCGGATGGCCGGAATATCTTCCAGATAAAATCCACTCATGTAAAGTTCGGACCCGGAATGCATGCAGGCAGCATATTGGGGCATGTCGGCCAGGAGGATGTTGCGGTTGATGTTGGCTATAATCACATCGAAAGGAGCACGTCCTTCTAAAAGGTTGGCATCACCCAGTTCCACGGTAATGTTGCTTATGCCGTTCAAGGCGATGTTGTCGCGTGAATTGTTTACGCACCAGTCGTCTATGTCGATGGCGGTAACAGGATTGGCTCCCCGCATAGATGCCAGAATGGCTAAGATGGAAGTGCCGCATCCCATGTCGAGTACGGATTTGCCTTGCAAGTCGGCATCAAGCAGTTCGCAGATAATGGAACTGGTTGTTTCGTGGTGACCGGTACCGAAAGCCATCTGCGGATTGATCAGGATTTCGTATTCCGTTTTCGGAGTATCTTTATGGAAAGTACTGTGGATGCAACAACGGTCGCCTATCACGATGGGTTGGAAGAAATTCTTTTCCCATTCCTCGTTCCAGTCCTTGTCTTCCGCTTCCTGGATGGTATAGGTAATGGATGTGTCGGGCAATGGGAAATCGGCTACCATTCCCTTCAGTGCCTCTTCATTGAACAACGATTGTTGGATGTAAGCCTGTACACCCTTTTCCCATTCAACAAAACTCTCGAAACCTATTTCGCCCGCCATAGCCGAGATTACATCGGTTACAATCTCGTTGCATGGCTCTGTGGTAAATGTCACTTCAAAATATTTCATATCTTTACATACTGATTTCTCGACAAAGATAAAGGTTTATTTGTTATGATAAGACAAGAAATAGGGAAATCCCTACCAAGGAATAGGGAAATTCTCTATTTTGGATGGAAATACCTCCTTATTTTTGTATCGAGAAAAATAGATAATAACCACATAAAGGATAAGAATATGAAAAAGATGGTATTTGCATGGATAGTGATGATGAGCTTGCCTCTTCTCTCTATGGCTCAAGACGACCTGTATTTCGTTCCCAAGAAAAAGACGGAAAAGAAGGTGACTACGGGTACTCCAGCCAAGGTCGTGGTAGAGAAAGAAAAAGCTCCGACTACGGTATATGCAGCTCCGGGTGCTACAGTAGTGGTAAAGGATGTACAAGGTAATGTACGCGATGTGGACGAATACAACCGTCGGTACACTTCTCGCGACAATACGTTCGAATACGAGAACGATACACTCTATATCGAAGAAAAGCCTTATAGCGAAAGAGGAGAATGGGTGAATGGTTTTGAAGGTTCGCAAGATGATTATGAATACGCCATGCGTATCATCCGTTTCCGTAACCCGTACTTTGCTATTCCGGTAAGCAGTCCGTTGTATTGGGATGTAGTCTATACACTTCCTTCCTGGGAATGGAACGTGTTCGACAATGGATTGTATGCTTATGTTTTCCCTACTTACAGCAACCGTTTGTGGTGGGATTGGCGATGGAACTATCCTTGGGGTAGCAGTTGGTCGTATAGCTGGTATTCTCCTTGGTGGGACAGTTGGTACGGTCCCGGTTATTGGGGAGCCGGTTATTGGGGCGGCTATTGGGGACATCATCATCACCATTGGTATCCGCATTGGCATCATCACCATCACCATGGTCCGTGGTATGCAGGTGTAGGCGGTTATTGGGGAGGCGGTCATGGCCGTTACGGTTCCAGTGCCGTTCGTCCGGGCATCCATGCAGGCCGATACCAAAGCAGCATCAACCGCAACAACTTGGCTTCTTCCAGCAGTCGTCGTCAGGTGTCAACGGCTTCCCGTTCGGGACGTGACTCGAATACGGCAGTCCGTCAGAGTAGAAGAGCCAACGGTACTAACGTAAGCCGAGGCGATGCCAACCAACAGCGTGTGCGTAGAACAACTACCGGTCGTGTAGTGCGTTCTGCCAGCGATAATCCGAATTCAGTACGTCCGCGTACTTCTGCTGTACGCAACCGCAACGGAGAAGCAACCAGTGTTCGCGATGCAGCCGGTGTACGTCGTTCCAACAACAATACTTATGTACGCTCTACAGAAAGTAGAGGTTCATCCTACAATCGTCCGAGCAGTACACGAAGCAGTGTGAACAACCGTTCAGAGTCTACCTACCAACGCAGAAGTTCGGGTAACTCTTCGGGTAATGGAAGCTATCGCAGCAGTTCTTCTTCCAGAAGCTCACGCGACAACTCGTCCTATCGTAGCAGCAGTAGTAGCAGTCGTTCATCGGGTAGCTCATTCTCTTCAGGAGGCGGTTCTTCACGTTCTTCTTCCGGTGGCGGCAGTTCCCGTTCCGGTGGCGGTGGTGGTTCCCGTAGTGGCAGAAGATAATAAATATGTAGTACAAACAAAAACTATCGATATATGAAAAAGAATTTATTGGTTGCATGCGGTTGCTTGTTCATGACGACCGCTATAGCGCAGAATGCATACGATGCCGAACGGGTGTTGGGCAGTGAATTGAACGGTACCGCGCGTTACATCGGTATGGGAGGTGCTATGGGTGCATTGGGTGGTGACATGTCTGTGATGTCGACCAATCCGGCCGGTTTGGGAATCTATCGTAGTAACGACTTGGCGGTAACAGTTGGAGTCAACAATACCGCTACCGAAAGTACGTTCAATGGCACTTCTATGAAAGAAGACCGTACACGTTTCTCGCTCGATCAGATTGGTTTTGTGTATAGCAACAAGATAGGCAACAATACCTCGCTCCGTTTCGTGAACTTCGGTTTCAATTACCACAAGAGCAAGAACTTCAACCGTTTGTTCTCGGCAGGTGGTGCCTTGGACGGATTGTCGCAGAGCAATTATCTGGCCGATGAAATGAATGCATGGGGCATGACTACTCCGACCGATTTCGATGATATGCTGGAAACCAACAATCCTTATACCAAGTATTGGAACCAGTATCCGGTATTGGGTATCATGGGAGTGATGACCGGTTTGGTGGACTATCCAGATGATGCCGTTATCGGTTGGCCGGGCGATAGCAACAACTACTTCAGTCGCGAAACCGGTGGTATCCGTCAGTACGATTTCAGTGTTGCTTTCAATATTGAAGACCGTTTCTACATCGGTGCCACTTTGGGAGTACACGATTTGGACTACAACCGTTATTCATCGTATAAAGAATATCTGAACGATGATGAAGGTGCCCCCAATGGAGGATATACCTTGAATAATGTATACGAATTGGATGGTTCGGGCATTAATTTGAAGTTAGGTGCCATCTTCCGTCCGTTCGAGGAATCTCCTTTCCGTTTCGGTCTGGCCGTACATACACCGACTTGGTACGACTTGTCGGAAGCCTACAACGCCACATTGGAGTCGGACATCTCTTATTTCGGAGAATCCTATACCCAGACATTGAGCGAAAAGATGAATCCCGATTATCTGATCTACGATTATCGCATGGCTACTCCATGGAAGTTCAATGTAAGCATGGGTACTACATTGAGTAATGTGGTGGCTATTGGTGCCGAATATGAATATCAGGACTATTCTGCCGCCAAGTTGGAAGATATGGACGGTTATGAACTGGGCGGCCAGGCAGATGTGGACGAATTCTTAAAAGGGGTACATACCTTGAAAGTAGGTATGGAAGCCCGCCTTGCTCCGCAATTTAGTTTGCGTGCCGGTTACAATTACTCCACAGCTGCATTCCAGGACTATGCATACAATGCCTTGTCGCTCTACAGCACCAGCACCGAGTTCAACAATACCCAGTCCAAGAACACCGTAACATTCGGTTTGGGCTATAGAAGTAGTGTGCTCTATGCCGACTTGGCTTACAAGTACGATATGTACAAGTCCGAGTTCTGTGCATTCGATAGCAACTATAACTTCGCTACGGGCGACTACGACTTGCTCCCTGCCGCATCGGTAGATAATTCTCGCCATCAATTGGTGTTTACTTTGGGTGCTCGCTTCTAATAGGAATTACCCATAAAACAAAAAAACGTTCCGTATCTTCTCCAAAAGATGCGGAACGATTTTTTATACAATAATGTAAGCCTCCGAAGAAATGCATATTGCATCATGTAACAATGCCCGGCTCGTACTCCCGAAAAATGCGACAAACCGTTCAAACAAGTCGAAGCGTGCGATAAACTTTCGAAAATATCATTCACATTTCGAACCCATTATTCCCGATATTCTCGCTTCTTCCAGAAATTGAATCCGGCATAAACGCGGAGGGTACCAAAGGAATTGGTAACGGAAAGGTTGGTCTTGCGGTAGTCGTAGGTGTGCATCACCAACGAGGCTCCTACAAAATATTTGCTGTTGTTGTAGGTTACGCCCGCACGGGTAATGAGGTCGAAATTGATGTCCTTTATCCAATGGCGGTCGTCGTATTCCGCATCGTCTATCTTGGCTTTCTTGAAGCCGATGCCGGGCAGCAGGGATAGATTGGCTACCCAGTTCTTTCGGAATACCCAGTTGTACCCGTACCCGAATCCCAAGCTATAGTCCGAGTATTTCACCTTGCTGAAACGGAGGTTGGGATTGAGGTCGTTTTGCATTTCGGACGGGAGTTGTGTATAGTCGAAATAGATGGAGTGTTGCGAGTAGGAGAAACCGGCCATTAGGGAACCGGCGCTCTTCCGTTGGTTGGTAGACTGGCTATACACGGCAGGGTAGGAGAACTTGCGGTGGTTGAATATCCAGTAGGCATTCAGTCCCTTGATCTTGCTTTGGAGTCCCCCGAAATCTTGTTCCCTGAAAGGGGAACTTAAATTGAAACCGTTGCAGGAGCGTATTTTGAAGTCGCTTCCGGTTTTTCGGTAGTACAGGTCCACACCAAACTTGGAACTGTAGATGTTGAGCGACATCTCGGTCTTGTCCGCTTTGTTCTTGTTGCCTCCGAAGAGGTCTTCCACATCGAAGGTATATCCTAAGAATATCCATCGCCAACCGAAGTATACTCCGAGTTTCATACCCATGTTGGGCGCAAAGTTCAAACTCTGTCGGCGCTCGTTGGCCTTGCTGCCCAAGCGGTAGTGTTCGTACCAGGTACTGTGCTCCAGCATGAAGGCTAAATTATAACGGTTGGGAGAGATGTAGTTGGTATCCACATTGTTCACCACCTTGCGTATTCTTCGTCCGGTGTGTCGGATGGTACGTGCCATGCCTTCGCCCACATCCTCAATCCCTCCGGCCAATGCGGAGAAGAGGTTGCGGTTGGGTTGCAACGTTTCTCGCTGCTCTTCTTGGGCTTGTGTGCCCAACGACAGGAGGAGCAGTAGCAACAAGATGGGTAACCTTGAGATACGTGGCATGTATGGAGGATTATAGCTTGTTTAGTATGCGGTCCATCACCCAATTGGTGGGAGTGGCGCTGATGCCGTCGCAAGTGCAGATGCTCTTACCTTGCAGATGTTCCACTACCGAGCGGATGATGGGCAATTGTACATAGGGCGGATTTTCAGGAAGAATCTCTTCTCTTCCGTTTTCCGTATGCAGGGCTATCGGGTCGTAGGTGTAGACCGAAAAACAAATCATCCCTTTGTCGCCGATGATTTCGATGCGGTCTTCCTTGGCCGATTCGTGTGCCACGAAGCACCAAGAACCGGAACCGGGTATACCCGATTCGAACTTGAAGCAGGCGCTTACCGTATCTTCCGCATCATACAGCTTGCCGATGTTGTTCTTGTAGCCTTCCGCTTCGAGGATGCAACCGAATATCTCTTGTAGGATATCGAGCTGATGAGGGGCCAGGTCGTAGAAGTATCCGCCTCCGGCTATATCGGCCTGTACACGCCACGGCAAGGTGTTGTTGTTGTAATCCAGGTTGCGCGGTGGTTGGGCAAAGCGGATTTGGACATTGATGACCTTACCTATCTCGCCGCTATAAACCAACTCTTTCACCTTCTGGAAATAGGGCAGGTAACGGCGGTAGTAGGCTACAAAACAGGGAATGCCTGTTTCCTGGGATATGCGGTTGATGCGGGCACAGTCTTCGTAACTGGCCGCCATGGGTTTCTCGATGTATACGGGCTTGCCGGCTTTCATGGCCATGATGGCAAAGGTGGCATGCGAGGAAGGAGGGGTTGCGATGTAGATGGCATTCACATCTTCGTCCCCAATGAGCAGTTGGGGGTCGGTATACCATCGGGGGATATTGTTACGCTTGGCATACGATGCGGCTTTTTCCTTGTCGCGGCTCATCACGGCAACGACCTTGGAACCGGGAATCATGCTGAAGGCGGGACCGCTTTTCTTCTCGGTGACTTCTCCGCAACCGATGAATCCCCATCTCACTTTGTCCAATTGAATCATCTTCCTGTCGTTTTTATATGGAATTAGTTCTTATAGTATTTCTTCATAATCTGCTTGAAGGCCTTTGTCTGTTTGAAACTGTCCAGCCATTGGTCCAGCGTATCGCGAAGGGCGGTATTCTTCTTGTTCACTCCCCATGAATAGAATTGGTTGAAGCTGATGACGGTCTGGATATCCAGTTCCGGCATGCTTTCGATGGATGCCTTGGCTATGTTTTCATTGCAAACGGCATAGTCGATGTCGCCGCTGGCTACTAGAGCCAACAAATGCTCTTGTCCGTATTTTTCTATTTCCTTTACGTAGATGGTATCGCCAATCTCATTGCTGAGGTTGTGGATGCGGAGGATGGCCGGTGAACCTTTGGCCACATGCAATGTCTTGTTGGCCAGTTCGAGTGCGCTCTTGATGTAGCAGCTGTCTTCTTCTCCTTGGGCTTTCCGTTGCACCAGCACCAATCGGTTCTGAACGATGGGCGAGGTGAAAAGTAGGGTGTCTTTCAGCTCGGTGGTGACCATCACATGATTGGCCAGTACGTCGTAGTCACCCCGATGGATGCCTTGGATACGTTCTTCGAAACTCATTCGGGGAGTGATTTCCACTTCCAGCCCTTTGTCTTTGGCAAAGGCTTGCAACAGTTCGTAATGAAACCCTTCGATGGAATCGCCCGATGCATGGAAACTGATGGAATTGTATTCGGTTACCGCCCGGAGGACACCCGACCGGATGATTTCCTCGTAACTTCGTGGGGCAGGATCCTGAACCTTGGATGGTTTGAGCAGCAGTGCCGACAGGACGGCTGCTATAGTTCCCATGACGATATATTTGACGTATTTTTTCATTAGTCAAAGAAATTCCAGGAGATACCCAATTTCAGCATCTTCGGGTTGATGGGATAATGCGGTGCCAGGAAGTAGTTGGAATCACCTGATCCTTGGTTAATGTGGTACATCATGATGAAGATGCGGGTACGTTTCCATTGCAGGTTGGCGTATACATTGATCATCGGATAACCGCCAATCTCTATCTTCTGGTTGGGATTCTGCAGGTAGAATTGTCCCATTACCGGAGAATAGTCGGGCGCAGCATATTTGGTGAAGTAGCGGGCATCGGCTCCTAATTCCACGTTGAATACATTCTTTACCAAGGCTGTCTTCAGGTACAGGTTGGCGTATGCCGAGATGTCCGGCAACGGCAATACATCCTGGTTGCTGGATTTTTGGTAGGCCACTTCGGTATCCAGATGGAAGATGCCTGCTTTCAGTTTCTGTTGCCACATGGCTGTGAATACTTGCAGGTTGTCACCATATTGCTTGACGGAGGCATTGTTCTTGTAGGATGTTACATTGCCTTGGTCGTTGGTTACCGCTACGCTGGTATTGTCCAAGTAGGTATAGTTCTTGATGTTTTCCACTCCGGCACGAAGGGTAGTTCCCAACTTGCCTATGTGAAGGGTTCCCTCGATACGGGTACGCATAATCTTCGACAATTCGTCGTTGTCCCACCAATAGTGCTTGGAATGGAAATGCCGATAAAAGAATACGGGATTCAGATTCTTGACATACGCTTTGGCTTCCAATCGGACGGTATCTCCCAAGAAACGGAAGTTTAGGTCGCCTTTTCCTTCCACGCGGAATTGTCCGGCATCTTCTCCGGCTACACCGACTTCACCCAAGACACGATAGTGCAATAGCTTGCCTTGCTCTTTCAGCAGTTCCCCACCGATTGATAGGTTGTTTTCCTTGTAGTGCTTCAGGATACGACGGTCGTCCACACCGGTAGTATCGCTTAAAGTGAAATCGCGGTATTCGTGGGTAATGAAGGCGGTTAGTCCCGCTTTTGCCCATTTGTTGAATCCTTCGCGTAGGGAGATACCCAACGTATTCTTGATGGAGGTCCGCTTGGTATGGTCGATCGAATCGGTTCCGAAGTAGTTGTACTCATACAGGTTTTGCGCCTGGGCATTGTCCTGTGTGATGTATTTCCGGGAATTGAAATCGAGTTCCATGGTATGGATAAAGCTGGTTACCGGCACAAATTCGGGCGCTTTTTCCGTGGTGTCGTTCACTTCCGGAGTAACAGCCTTCGATGCGTTTGCCACATCCAACGGGATAGGCTGGCTCTTGGTAACGAGACTATCACTCAAAATACCGTTGCTAATCAGACTGTCTTTCAGCATTTCGTTGGTCAGACTGTCAGTCGCTACAATTGGTTCTTCCTTTTTTCCTTTATAGAATCCTAAATTGTAACGGTGGGTCAGGAATACATGGTAGCTGGTATTGTGGTTCCATACTTTGTTCAATACCGTAGGGATGTCTGTTGATGCATACTGCTTCTTTCCTTCCGCCATATCCAACGGGTCGGTGATGTAACGGTCGTCCGTAATCCCACCGTTTTCTTTCATCTTCAGGTTGTCGTTGCTGAAAATGAAATGCATGTCGTATTTGTCTCCTCTGTAGTAGGCAAACAGATTGCCGTTGAAGAAGGCGGTCGACTGGTCGGCATACATTCCTCTACCGTACAGATAGTCGATGTTGAATCCGAAGCCCAACCGCTTGTTAGCATTGACGGCAAAATAGGATTTGAATCTTTCTTCTCCATTACGGCTGTTCAGACTCTTATAATAAGTCAGGTTGGTGAATGGAGACAGGGTATTGGTAAAGATGACATCCTGCGGACGGAGTACGCAGAAATCATAAGGGTCGGTAAAGATAAACTGACTCTCTTCGCGTCGGTCGAAGAAGATGCGGTTGATGCGTGGAGAACCTAAATTTCCCAGGTAATTGTATTGTCCGGTTGGTCCGCCCATGTCGTTGGAATTCTGGAAACCGGTTTGGATGGTATCGACCGGGACGGGTGTTACATTTCCAAACCGATGGTCTATCTTCCATGAAAACAATCCGATGGGAATGGTGCTAGCATCGGTTACAGCCGTTGTATCGATGGGGTTTCCGTTGCGGTCGTGTGTTCCCAAGTTTCTTCCACTGGCCGACGTACCCATTCCATTGGCTATCCGTTGTTGTGCCCATGAAGGCAATTGCCAACATAGGAGGGCTATCAGGATGTATATGTATTTTCTTTTCATAATGTGGACAAAGATACGAAATCCAAATTA
The DNA here is from genome assembly GCA_015060765.1 of Bacteroides sp. Lineage (GTDB taxonomy): Bacteria > Bacteroidota > Bacteroidia > Bacteroidales > Bacteroidaceae > Phocaeicola. The sequence continues at coordinate 155,617 of SUXW01000002.1, read as the reverse complement.
CAATCTATCATTTAGTATTTACAATTAACAATAAAAAGTGTCATTCTGTGCGATGTTATTTTGCACAGAATGACACTTATGTAGGGAACTCGTCTTCTTCTTATACTTCCTTGATGATTTCCATACCGATGCGGATGGCTTCTTCATTCATCGGAATGAGCTTGTGGTGACGTTCGGGCAGTGTCTTTCTCAATGCCTTCAATACACTCTCAATCTCTACAACGGGACGGAGTTTCAACAATCCTCCCAATACAATCATATTGAATGTCTTGGCCATGCCTCGTTCGGTCGCTTCGTCCATGGCGTCGATGCGATACACTTTGATGTCCTTGCGGGTAGGTGGCTCGATGATGCCGTATCCGTCGTATATCAAGATACCACCGGGCTTTACCTTGTTTTCAAACTTTTCCAACGAAGGTTGGTTCAATATGATGGCGGTGTCGTATTGACTGAGGATGGGAGAGGAGATGCGTTCATCGCTTACAATGACGGTTACGTTGGCTGTACCTCCTCGTTGTTCCGGACCATAAGCCGGCATCCATGTCACTTCCTTGTTTTCCATCAGTCCGGAGTAGGCCAAAATCTTTCCCATGGAAAGAACGCCCTGACCGCCGAATCCTGCTATAATGATTTCCTGTTTCATAATTTTCCTTTATTCTTTGTCCTTCAAATCGCCTATAGGGTAGAATGGGAACATGTTTTCTTCCATCCACTTGTTGGATGCTTCCGGTGTCATCTTCCAACCCGAATTACAGGTTGATACAATTTCAACCAAGTTGGATCCCTTGCCGTTCATCGAATTTTCGAATGCTTTCCGAATGGCTTTCTTAGCTTTTCGGATGGCAGGTACGCTATGTACCGATTGGCGGGTAACGTATGCAGTACCTTCCAAGGTAGCGGCAATTTCTGTCATCTTCAGTGGGTAGCCGTGGATGGTTACGTCGCGTCCGTAAGGACAAGTGGCTGTCTTCATGCCTACGAGGGTAGTAGGAGCCATCTGTCCACCGGTCATACCATAAATGGCATTGTTGATGAAGATGATGGTGATGTTTTCACCGCGGTTCAAGGCGTGGATGGTTTCGGCAGTACCGATACAGGCTAAGTCGCCGTCTCCCTGATAAGTAAATACCAATCGGCTCGGCCACAAGCGCTTGATGGCTGTTGCCAATGCCGGTGCACGACCATGGGCTGCTTCTTCCCAGTCGATGTCCAAATAGTTATAGGCAAATACGGCGCAACCTACAGGCGATACACCTACGGTCTTGTTTTCCATGCCCATTTCTTCGATGACTTCGGCAATCAGTTTGTGTACTACTCCGTGGCTACAGCCCGGACAATAGTGCATCGGATTGTCATTCATCAATGTCGGTTTCTTGTAAACCAGATTTTCAGGTTTGATTATTTCTTCTTTTGTCATAAGTTTCTCCTCCTGTTAAAACATGAAGCGTAAAAAGAACTCCACGAGTTTGACGAATATGGCTGCTGCACACACATATACAAATGTGATGAAGTCTTCCGCAACGAAATAGGTGATGACGGAAACTATAGCCAATACGATGAACACGATGTTCAAGATGCTTCTAATCGAGTCGATGTTCATACGCTTTATTTAATCAGTTTCTCTTTCAGGGCTGCTACCACTTCATCCGGATCGGGTACGATACCGCCCAAGCGACCGAAGTGTTCTACCGGTATGCTGCATTCTACGGCCAACTGTACGTCTTCCACCATCTGTCCGGCATTCAGTTCGACTGTCAGGATGCCTTTCACTTGCTTGGCGCGTTCTGCAATGGCTTTCGATGGGAACGGCCACAAGGTGATGGGACGCAACAGACCTACCTTGATTCCTTCGGCACGAGCCAGTTCCATGGCTTTCTGTGCGATACGAGCACACGATCCGAAGGCTACAATCAGGTATTCTGCATCTTCACAATCTATTTCTTCATAGCGTACTTCATTGGCTTCAATCTCTGCATACTTCTGTTGCAGGTGGATGTTACGCTTTTCCATGATGGACGGGTCCAATTCCAGCGAAGTGATGACGTTGATCTTGCGTCCTTCCTGCTTGCCATGGGCAGCCCATGGGCAACGGGCAATCACTTCTTCGTCGGTGAGGCGCTTGCGTTGTTCAGGCAATACCACCTTTTCCATCATCTGACCGATTACACCGTCGGCAAGGATAATAGCCGGGTTGCGGTACTTGAAAGCCAAATCGAACGCCAAACCTACAAAGTCGGCCATTTCCTGTACGGATGCCGGAGCCAATGCAATCAGTTTGTAGTCGCCGTGGCCACCACCTTTTACAGTCTGGAAATAATCGGCTTGACTGGGTTGGATGGTTCCCAAACCGGGACCTCCACGCATTACGTTGACAATCAAACAAGGAAGTTCGGCACCTGCCAGATAGGAGATACCTTCCTGCTTCAAACTGACACCGGGGCTTGATGATGATGTCATAACCATCTTTCCTGTGCCGGCACCACCATATACCATATTGATTGCTGCCACTTCACTTTCGGCCTGAACGACAACCATACCGGTTGTTTCCCAAGGCTTCTGTTCAGCGAGAGTCTCCAAAACTTCAGATTGAGGAGTGATGGGGTAACCAAAATAGCCGTCTACACCAAAACGGATGGCGGCATGGGCAATAGCCTCATTCCCCTTCATTAACAATACTTCTTCTGCCATTTCTTTCTCTTTATTGAATTTTTACTTTATAGACGGAAATACATCCATCGGGGCACACTGTGGCACACGATGCACAACCGGTACAGGCATCTTCCGCTACCATCTGTGCAAATGTATATCCTCTTTTGTTCACTTCCTTGGCTGTGAGTGACAATACCTTGAACGGACAGGCAACCACACACAGGTTGCATCCCTTGCACCGTTCGGTATCCACAACAACAGCTCCTTTAATCTTAGCCATATCTCTATACGTTAGTTATTGATTATACATGTCTTTATTATAGAATTCCAGAATGTCCATCACCATCTTCTTGGCTGTGGTGGCCGGACTGTCAGGATTCCGTTCTATTGCTTCCAGATAATGGTTGAGTGCCAATTGCCAATTGCCTTGTTTCCGGTAGGCGTTACCCAATAGATAATAGGGCTCGTCGCTGCATGCCGGATGAGTGGAAATGTACTCGGTTAGCAGATTGATGGCTTTCTCCAATTCATCCTTACGGATGAGTTCCTTGATATCTGGAAGACTTTTATCCATTGATGTTTACTTTACGATTTCACCCACATATACGTTGTATGCCTTGTTGGCATCGCAAGCAGGATTCATCTTCTTGGCTTCTTCTCCCTTGACGTTCTGTAGCATCATCTTCTTGCAATTGATAACCATGCAAGGAGTACTGCTTTGCGGCAGGTAGAATGAAATGCTGTAAGTATCGTTCTGTACCAATAGCATGTTGGCCATAGCCTTCTGTGTATCGATGATACAGTAAGTGACATCCTTTCCAAAAAGTTGGTTCTTACCGCCCCAGCATTCCTTTCCTATTTCCAAAGTCTCTCCACCTGCAGTCAATGTGATGCGTGTAGCCTGTAGGGTGAGATCCGCTTCTGTTTTGGGTTGAGGCTTTTCGGTGGTAGCAGGCGCTTGCACCGTTTCGGTCACGGCAGGAACTGCGGGTGCAACCGGTTGTTGTACGATGGCTACTTGCGATTCCGGTGTAGTAGGAGCCGGTTTCAGTCCCAAAGCAATCATCTGGTTGCCCAATGTGGAACGTATTTCATTGAACAGCTCATCCTTCAGGTCGATGGTCTTTCTTCTGAACTTTCCTACGATGGGCATCAACTTGGTCTTGGCCTTGTTCAATGCCATGTCGTCTGTAATCCATTCTTCGGCTGTGTATTTCTGTCCCCCGTTACGGTTTTCATCGTACCAATAACGGAGACGGTTCATCGAAATCTTGCATTGGTTGTCTTCGCAATTGATGGATAGCATATAGTAAATACGGGTTCTGTCCAATGATAAGGCAGAAGAGTTGAATACCATATATTCTTCACCGTTGATGGCTATTCCTCCATGTTCCTTGTCGGAATACAATACACGGGCTTTGAACTTTTCTGTGGGCTGGAAACGCTTGTTGGCCCACTCAAGGAGTGTTTCGAATATTTGTTCCTTGGTCATGGCCGGAACTTGCATTTCTGTAGAGAATACCACTTTACCGTCTGATAAGGATACGGCACCTTCCAAATACTTGGAGTCGGTCTGCGCCTTGGCAAGAATAGGGAAGCACAAGAACAATAGTATGATAATCTTTTTCATGATAGATTGTTTATATTGTTTAGTAAGGTGCAAAATTAATAAATATAATAGAAAGGAGCGCTCTATTCTGAATCTTTTTTATTCGGAAAGTGAAAAAACGTTGAAAATTGACAGGATGAACCCTTGTTTTCGTGTCTTTTAATTAGAATATATATGGATTTTACGTATTTTTGTGCAATAAATGAATGATGTAGATATGAATGAATTACCCAAGGATCCGATGATTCTTTTCAGTTTCGTGAATATGAAATTGCGTGATTGCTATTCATCGTTGGATGAACTATGTGATGATATGAATGCCGATAAGGATGAACTTATCAAGAAATTGGCATCTTTCGGATTTGAATACAATCCGGAGAGTAACAGGTTCTGGTAATTATACCATGCGTCGGGCGGTGGCTCTGTCGGGTTTCCCTGTTTCTGTCAGAGGGACTGAGGATACATGTATGTACCGTTTGGGTATCCAGTAAGTAGGGAGGATGCGTTCGCAGACTGTCCTGATACCTTCCGTTTCCCCTTTTTCGTATAGTAGAACAACTTCCTCGCCGAATTTGGTATGAGGGGCGGAAGTTATTTGGAAAGGGGTATTGAGATGAGGCCTTAACAAGGCTTCCACTTGTTCTATTTGAATCTTGACTCCTCCGCTGTTGATGATATTGTCCTTTCTTCCTAGAATACGGAATTGTCCGATTGGGTTCATTTCTGCTATATCGTTGGTTGTCAATTCACTTTCGCAAACTTGTGGTGCTTGGATGATAAGGGTACCTTCATGACTTAAACGAATGTTGACCGTGTCGAAGGGAGTATACCATTCGGAGGCATTTTCTCCGTTGAGTCGTCTTAATGCGATGTGCGAAAGGGTTTCCGTCATGCCATACGTGCTCCATATCGCATTGGGAAAGTCCTTTAGTTCTTTTCCTAATTGTTCATCAATGGCTCCTCCACCGATAATCAGTTGCTTGATTTCTTTCAGCAATGCTTTCTCTTCGGGTACTTGCAAGGAATTGTATACTTGCATGGGTATCATGGCGGCAAAGGTAGGCGCTTCCTTTAATCCTGCTAACGGATGACCGCAGGGAGCAATGGGTATGAGTTTTAAGCTGGCCACCAACGAACGTACCACTACCATTTTCCCGGCAATGTATTGTAAGGGCATGCAAAGCAGAGCCGTATCTCCTTCTTGTAACCCCAGGAACGAACAGGTGAGACGTGCACTGGCTTTCATCCGTTCCTTTTCCACTTGTAGGGCTTTGGGTGTACCGGTAGATCCCGAGGTGTGGACTTCTAGCATCGGTGAATCGTTATGCCATTCTTCTAAAAAGGCTTCGAGGTCTTGAAGGAATCCTTGTTGCGTCATGCTTTTAACCATTTGATAATGTCTGGTTCTTGGGCTTTTGCATCATACCATAAACAATCTCCTTCAATATGAAGCGGATAGTCTATGTTGTCCGTAAAGAGTAATCCTGTGCCTAGTCCTTGTGGAAGAGTGGGGTGGAGGGTAGCTGTCCATTGGGCGATGGCATTGAGTCCGATGTTCGATTCCAAAGCGGAGGTGATCCACCATCCGATGTTTCTTTCGGTAGCCAGTCGGATCCATTCTTCCGAGCCGCTGATACCTCCATGGAGTGATGGTTTGAGGATGATGTATTGCGGACGGATGGTGTCGAGCAACTGAATTTTTTCTTCCCGTTCGTTGATTCCGATAAGTTCTTCATCCAATGCAATGGGTAGCGGAGTGCATTCGCAAAGTCTTGCCATATCTTCCCACTGACCTGCCCGGATGGGTTGTTCGATGCTATGAAGCTGGTATTCGGACAATTGTTTCAATTTCTCCAATGAGTCGGCAGGTGAAAAGGCACCGTTGGCATCTACCCGAAGTTCTATTTCCTCGGGAGTGAAATGCCGACGGATATGTGCCAATAACTCCAATTCCTTTTCGAATTCAATGGCTCCAATTTTCAGCTTGATGCATCGGAATCCCAATTTCATTTTCTCTTCGATTCGTTGGTACATCTCATCGAAGTTGCCCATCCATATTAACCCGTTGATGGGGATTCCTTCTTTTCCCCGACTGAAAGGAGTTTGAGCTAATTGCAGGCTCCTTGTCTGGTAATGCATCAAGGCTGTTTCCAATCCGAAACGGATGGAAGGGAAAGAACGTAACGGTTCGTAATTTATCTTGCCGTTATCCTCGATGTATTGGCAAGCCATCCGAAGGATATCCTCGTATTCGGGAACATCGTCGCAGCTCAAGGCTGGCAACGGGGCACATTCGCCTACACCGATGTGTTGCGGATCTTCGTTGTTGGTTAGAAGGATATACCACACTTTCCGAGTGGTATATACACCGCGTGAAGTTCCAGCCGGTTGCTTGAAGTGCAAGATTTTTCGGATGATGGCCGCTTTCATACGTTTCAATTGATTATGGGAACTTGGGATAATCTTCAAAACGAGGCTTGCGCTTTTCAAGGAAAGCTTTGCCGCCTTCCTGGGCTTCATCGGTCATGTAGTAGAGCATGGTCGCATCGCCGGCCAGTTCCTGAATACCTGCTTGACCGTCGAGTTCTGCATTGAGACCGGCCTTGATCATACGCAAGGCTAACGGACTATGAAGCATCATCTGTTCGGCCCATGCCACTACCTCGTCTTCCAATTGGTCGAAAGGTACCACTTTATTAACTAATCCCATTTCCAATGCTTCTTGTGCATTGTACTGACGACAGAGGAACCATATTTCGCGTGCTTTCTTCTGACCTACGCATCGTGCCAAGTAAGAAGAACCGAAGCCGGCATCGAAACTACCTACCTTGGGACCTGTCTGACCGAAGATGGCATTCTCTGAAGCAATGCTCAGGTCGCATACCACATGAAGCACGTGACCGCCACCGATGGCATAGCCGTTGACCATAGCGATAACAGGCTTGGGTAGGGAACGGATCTGTTTCTGAACATCGAGTACATTGAGTCGGGGTACCCCGTCGGTCCCTACATAGCCTCCACGACCTTTCACGTTCATGTCCCCACCGCTACAAAAAGCCTTGTCGCCAGCACCGGTAAGTACCACTACGTTGATGTCCTGACATTCGCGGCAATAATAAAGTGCATCACTGATTTCGGTAGTGGTAGTAGGAGTGAATGCATTGCGGTAGCGCGGACGGTTGATGGTTATCTTGGCAATTCCGTTGTAGAATTCAAACAAGATGTCCTGATATTTCTTGAGGGGTTTCCATTCTCTTTTTTCCATATCTCATTTTATTTGTTCTTCAAACTTTTGTAATATTCTCTTAGCAGACGGGTGTCTTCTCCCTTATCGGTGTATACTTCCAATAAGATGGGTTGCGGATGATCTTCGGAGGAAGCAAAGACAACCAATGCCTCTTTCCACTCTTCTTCGTTGGACGCTTTCAGATATTCAAAGCCCCGTTCTTCTGCCCATCCTTTGGCGGATGTCTGGTGCTCGGCGGTGATGAAGGGGCGTGACTTGCTATTCTTGTCCATGCCCGGTAGGGTGTGGAATATTTCCCCTCCTTCGTTGTTCAGAAGCAGGATGCGGAGGTTGTGATGATAGTGAGTCATCCATAACGCATTCATGTCAATGAAAAAACTCAAGTCGCCTATGATAACGAAATTCAGTTTGTCCGAAGCGGTGGCATAACCGATGGCGCTCGACAACGAACCTTCTATACCGTTTACTCCCCGGTTGCAACATACTTCCACATGAGGCGGTAGGTTGAACAATTGCGCATAGCGTACCGTAGAACTGTTAGCCAGATGTAAGGCACAAGGGGCGGGCAGTGCTTTGAGTAAGTCGCCCGTTACGGATATTTGTGAATAAGGCAATGCCGGTTCGGGAATGGTCTTACACCAATTCTCCCACGTTAGCGGATAGTTGGTAGGCTTGTTGTCCAACAGGAACGCTATCTTCTCCAGAAACTCGAAAGGGTCCATTTCGATGACCGTCGTGAGGCATCCGAAGAGGTCGGCTATCTTGCCATCGGCTGCGATGTGCCAATGTTCGCGGGGGGGATGATTCCGCAAGTATTTCTTCATCTGCTTGGATACCATGTGTCCTCCGTAGGTGATGAGCAGGTCGGGTGCCATCTGTTCCTGTCGCACTTCATCCATAGCCGATACGGCTACATCAAAGTTCTTGATGGGGATTCCTGGTATGGTTTGGTTGCCCAAATGTTCACAGAGCCATACAAAGTTCTTGTAGAGAGGCTTTACGTATTTCTTTTCAAAATAGTAAATCAGATTCATCTGTCCCACAATGATCATTCGCTTGTTGGCCTTGTTCAGTTTTTCTATCAGGTCGTTATAATTGCGGTCGTATACGTTCAACCCTTGGTAACGGGTGATGACACGTACTTCGGGAAGTTCCTTGGCGGTAAACCGGTAGATTGGTTCCGATATGGGCACATTAATGTGTACGGGACCTTTGCCATGATGGGCCGTTTCGAGTATGGCTTCATTGATGAGTCGGTTACAATACCATTCGTCTTCTTGTGTTTGTACTTCGGGTAGGTTGACCGACATCTTTACTAGTTTACCGAATGCATTGGGTTGGGGAAGTGTCTGTCCATCCATCTGTCCAATCCATGCGGCTGGTCGGTCGGCCGATATCACAATCAGTGGAATCTGTTGGTAATAGGCTTCCGCTATGGCTGGATGCAGATTGAGTAATGCCGATCCCGATGTACAACAAATCACAACAGGTCCTCCTCCTTGGAGCGACAGACCGATAGCGAAGAAACCGGCGCTCCGTTCATCGGTTACGGAGTAGCAGGTAAATTCTTCGATGTTGGCCAATGTGTGTACGATGGCTGCGTTCCGGCTTCCAGGGCATAATACTACCTTCTTCACGCCATGCGCTTTCAGTAGAGCCGCCAGTTGGAGTATACTTTTTTTGTCTGAATACATACTTATATAATATTCTTCATGGTTTTCATCTTTTCGTTTGTCTCATCCCATTCCGATGCCGTTTCCGAAGAAGGAAGGATACCACCACCGGCATATAGAACTGCTTTCCCGGGATGAATTTCCATGCAACGGAGGTTGACATACAGGTCCGTTTGTCCGTCGGGGTCCAACCATCCGATAAAGCCTGAGTAGTATTTCCGCTCGTGCTTTTCGTGTCGGTGAATGAATGTATAGGCTTCCGCTTTCGGAAGACCGCATACCGCCGGTGTGGGATGTAGCTCTTTCAGCAGAGCTCCCAAAGCACGGGTTTCTTTCAGTTGGAAATGGAAATCGGTTTTCAAATGTACCAGTTGTCCCGCACGGGCGGTATAAGGACCTTTCTCTTCCATCTTTCCTCCATACTTCTTTATAATGTTTCGGATATAGTCGGCTACCATGGCTTGCTCTTCCTTGTTCTTTTCACTCCAGGTGTCGGGTATGGTAATCCCTTGCATAGGCATGGTGCCTGCCAAGGCCACCGTGTGCCATTCCTTTTCGTGTCCGCTCAACAGAATTTCGGGAGTGCTTCCTATCCACGTGCCGGTAGCAGGGGTGTGGCACAGATATATCATCATGCGCGGATAACTGTTGCATGCATTGACAAATGCTTTCAAGGGTGAGAAATGTTCGTCCAATGTCTGACTCTCCGTCCGCGATAGCACCAACTTCTGGAAAGTCCCGTCTTTCAGCGGATGAATGAACTGTTGGAACGTTTCTTGGTATTCCTCCAGATTACCAGCCGATTGGTTATCCATTAAGTGACATGTTGCGGTTGATGAAACGGTACTACCTTCCAACGGGAATGTCACTTTTTGTATTTCCTCCCATCCGGTTACCAGCACATCCGGTTGGATAATGACCAACGGACAGTTGTCCGATAACCGGAAAGGGGCGATGACAAACCCTCTTTTCCCGTTCAGTCCGCTTATGTCGTCCAATTTCTTCACTTTACCGTTGGTCTGGAGGATGAAAATACATTCATCCGTCCACGGAAGGCGGTAGAGCGCAAAGCTATACGTGCTATGCGTCAGGGCGTGAATCCATTGGATGATATTTTTGTCGGGCAAATTCATTTTCTTCTTTTGATATAGTTTACCACACGGATGCTTGCTACCAGTCTTCCTTCTGGAGTAGTAATTGTAACATCCCAAATATGGGTCTGACCTCCTTTGTGCATCAATTTCCCGCTTGCCAATACTTTGTTGCCTACCTTTACCGGTGCAATGTGATTGCCGCTCACTTGCATACCGAAGGCTACTTCGTTCGGCTCACAGATTTCCAAAGAGCCATGTCCAGCCAAAGATTCCGCCAATGCAAGCGAAGCACCGCCATGCAAGGTGCCATAAGGTTGGCAGGTACGATGGTCTACCGGCATCTCGGCATGGGTGGTTCCGTCTCCATCCGTCGGGAGGAAAACGATACCCAAATGGTCTTCCAACGAGTTTCCTAAATGTGGCAATTGGGCTATATCATTGTTCATATTGTTTCCGATTAGTGAAATAGACCACAAAATTAGTCTTTTTTCGGTGTGCTATGAACTAAAAAAACACTAATTTTGTCGTCTATTAAAAAAATAGTGGAATATTATGTGGGTAACCCTTGCAATATTACTTTTGTCAGCCATTGGATTTATGCACGGTCGTCTTCGTTCGGATATCGTAGCCTTGTGTGCTTTGGTAGCCTTGCTCGTCTTTCAAATATTGACTCCGGCCGAAGCCTTGTCGGGCTTTTCGAATTCGGTAGTCATCATGATGGTGGGCTTGTTTGTTGTAGGTGGGGCTATTTTTCAGACAGGCTTGGCCAAAATGATCAGTTCGCGAATCTTGAAATTGGCTGGACAAAGTGAAAACCGTCTTTTCCTTTTGGTGATGCTTGTAACCGCAGGCATTGGTGGATTTGTGAGCAATACTGGTACGGTAGCCTTGATGCTTCCTATTGTGGTGAGTCTGGCTGCCAGTGCCAAAATGAATGCCAGTCGCTTGCTTATGCCTTTGGCTTTTGCCAGTAGCATGGGCTTGTTTACTTTAATTGCCACTCCGCCCAACTTGGTAATCCACGAGCAGTTGGTATCGGGAGGATTTGAGGGCCTTTCATTTTTCTCTTTCTTTCCAGTAGGTCTTATCTGCGTGGTGGTAGGTACTATCGTATTGATGCCTTTGAGCAAGTGGTTCCTTTCGGGGAAAGACAATGAAAAGGATAAGGGAAAGCATAACAACAAGTCGTTGAAGGAACTGGTGGCCGAATATGGCATATCAACAAACCTCTTCCGACTGAAGGTGGTGCCTACTTCGTTGCTTAAGGGGAAGACTATTATCCAACTTGATGTCCGTCGTAACTATGGATTGAATATCCTGGAAGTACGCCGTAGCGATGTTTCCCATCATCGTTTCTTGAAGACGGTAACCCAGCAATTGGCCGATCCGAATACTCGTATGCAGATTGACGATATCCTTTATATTACCGGCGATGCAGAAAAAGTAAATCAATTTGCCATCGATTTCCAACTTGAAATGTTGGATGGGCGAGTGACTGAAGAAGCAGGTAAGACTGACAAATCCCTTGACTTTTATGACATAGGTATTGCTGAGATTGTGTTGATGCCATCTTCCAAACTGATTCATCAGAACATTAAAGAAACCGGTTTCCGTGATAAGTATAATGTGAATGTTTTGGGTATCCGTCGCAAGAACGAGTACATATTGAAGGATTTGGGTAGTGAAAAGGTACATAGTGGCGATGTATTGTTGGTACAAGGTACTTGGACCAATATAGCCCGTCTTAGTCAGGAAGATACCGAATGGGTGGTTTTAGGTCAGCCTCTTGCCGAAGCTGCTAAGGTTACACTCGATTATAAAGCCCCTGTAGCAGCCATTATCATGATTTTGATGGTGTGCATGATGGTGTTTGACTTTATTCCCGTTGCTCCTGTAACAGCCGTGATGATAGCTGGTCTCTTGATGGTTCTCACCGGTTGTTTCCGCAATGTGGAAGCGGCCTATAAGACCATCAATTGGGAAAGTGTTGTCCTTATTGCTGCCATGATGCCTATGTCGCAAGCTTTGGAGAAGACAGGCGCTTCCGAATATATCTCAAATACATTGGTAAGCGGATTGGGCTCCTACGGACCTTTGGCTTTGATGGCGGGTATTTACTTCACTACATCATTGATGACCATGTTTATCAGCAATACGGCAACGGCGGTACTTCTGGCTCCTATAGCCATGAGCAGTGCCATACAGATCGATGCAAATCCTACACCTTTTTTGTTTGCGGTAGCCGTTGCGGCTAGTATGTGTTTTGCTTCGCCTTTCTCTACGCCGCCCAATGCGTTGGTCATGCCGGCCGGTCAATATACGTTCATGGATTATGTAAAGGTGGGCTTGCCGTTGCAAATCATTATGGGTATCGTGATGGTATTGGTATTGCCCTTGCTCTTTCCGTTTTAAATGAAGAAGAAATTCCAGATACAAGTACCCGGAGGAGCGGATCAAGTATTGTTGCATACTTGTTGTGCCCCTTGTTCATCGGCCATCATTGAATGTCTGATGAAAGAGGGTATTACCCCCGTAATCTATTATTGCAATCCCAATATCTATCCGTTGGAGGAGTATCTTATCCGCAAAGAGGAATGTACCCGCTATGCGCTTTCGTTAGGCTTGGAGATTGTCGATGCTGATTACAACCATGATGAATGGCTTTGTCAGATGAAAGGGATGGAGCTGGAACCCGAAAGGGGAGGACGTTGTCTTCGTTGCTTTAAGATGCGATTGATGGACACTGCCCGTTATGCCCACGAACATGGATATAAAGTTATTACCACTACGTTGGCCTCCAGCCGTTGGAAGAGTCTGGAGCAAATCAACGAAGCCGGTCTTTATGCCGTTTCTCATTATCCAGATGTAACTTGGTGGGATCAAAATTGGCGAAAAGGGGGATTGAGTGAGCGCCGGATAGCCATTATCAAGGAATATAATTTCTATAACCAACAGTATTGCGGGTGCGAATTTAGTATGCGGAAAGAAACTGATGTTGAATAATGTCCATCAAAGTACTGATAAGACCGAACAGGGTGTCCGAAAATGGACACCCTTTCTTTTTGTCTTTCTGTTGGTTTTCAGTGAGTTAATGGTTTGGCACGGTCTTTGCTATAGATAATATAGATTTCATTTAGCAACAAAAATAATCATATATGGACAGAGAAATACCAAAAGAAGTGCGCCAAAAGGAGCGCAACAAGAAATTAATGAAGTATGGAGCCATCGGAATTGTATCGGTGGTGTGCATGGCCGTACTGATCTCGTGGATGCAAAGTAGTGTGAAGAAAAAGGACCTCGTCCTTTCTACCGTCGATAAGGGGACGATAGAGGTTAGCGTGAGTGCCTCGGGCGAAGTGGTGCCGGCTTTCGAAGAAATCATCAACTCACCCGTCAGTACCCGTATTGTGGAAGTTTATGGCAAAGGAGGCGATAGCGTGGATGTAGGTACCCCTTTGTTGAAGCTCGACCTTCAGAGTACAGAAACCGAGTACAAGAAATTGCTCGACGAGGAGCAGATGCGTCGTTACCAGTTGGAACAATTGCGCCTCAATAACCACACCTATTTGAGCAACCTTGAAATGAATGTCAAGGTGAGTGCCATGAAGCTCAACCGGATGGAGGTGGAACTGCGTAACGAACGGTACCTCGACAGTTTGGGAAGCGGAACTACCGACAAGGTGCGCCAAGCCGAACTGGCCTTTAACACCGGAAAATTGGAACTGGAACAACTTCGCCAACAATACGAAAACGAGAAACAAGTGAAGGCTGCCGATATGAAGGTGAAGGAATTGGAATTCAATATCTTCTCCAAAGGATTGGCCGAAATGAAGCGTACCCTCGAAGATGCACAAATCCGTTCGCCCCGTAAGGCTATCCTTACCTATATCAACAATCAGGTGGGTGCACAAGTCTCGCAAGGTTCGCAAGTGGCCATCGTGTCCGATTTGAGCCACTTCAAGGTAGAAGGCGAAATTGCCGATACTTATGGCGATAGAGTGATGGCCGGCGGAAAGGTTATCGTGAAGATTGGCAGCGAAAAATTGGAAGGAACGGTGAGTAGTGTAACTCCTTTGTCGAAGAATGGAGTTATCAGCTTCAGCGTTCAGTTGGCCGAAGATAACCACAAGCGCCTTCGTTCAGGACTCAAAACCGATGTTTATGTAATGAATGCCGTAAAGGAGGATGTGATGCGCATTGCCAATGCCTCGTATTATGTGGGCCGTGGCGATTACGAACTCTTTGTGCTCAATGGCGACAACGAACTGGTGAAGCGTAAAGTGAAGTTGGGCGACTCCAATTTTGAATACGTGGAAGTGGTGAGTGGCCTCCAATCGGGTGACCAGGTAGTGGTGAGCGACATGAGCGAGTTCCGTAACAAGAAGAAACTAAAAGTGAAATAAAGAAATTTCCACATTATTCGTTCTCAATTATGATAAAGACATCTTTCAAACAAGCTTGGGCCATGATGAAACAGAATCGCCTCTTTACCACCATTTATGTGGCGGGTACGGGGTTGTCCGTGGCCTTTACACTGATTCTGTTCATTATTTATTATGTAAAGTTTGCCCCCATCTATCCGGAGTATAACCGTAACCGGACGCTCGTTGTCAATAGCATGAGTGCGGTGAACAAGGAAAATGACAACAATTATTCTTGCAATAGTGGAGTGAATGCCCGTATCTTTGATTTATTGAAGAATCTGCCACATTTGGACAAGATGGCCGCAGCTTCCAATATAGGCGATTTTTTGGGCGTAACGATAGTTATTCCCGAAACCAACGAACAATATTCGCCTATCGTACAATTGGTAAACCAGGATTTTTGGGAGGTGTTTGCCTTTCGTTTTGTCAGCGGACACCCGTTTACCGATGCCGATGTGGAGTCAACTCTTCCCAAAGCAGTACTTTCCGAAAGTATGGCCAGACGTATCTTTGCTCAGACCGATGTGGCAGGCCGGTACATCAGCCTTGATGGAAAGGATGTACAGGTGTGCGGGGTGGTGAAGGATGCTTCTACCGCTACCGGTGTCACCATGGGCGAAGTCTATCTGCCCCTGTATTGGGGAGGATTGTTGAGCCCGGAAGCTCATGATACTGGCCTGACCGGAAACATCCAGCTTTACCTCCTGTCCAAGGATGACGATATGGAAGCCCTTCGTGCCGAAGTGCAGGAAGTGGTCAAGCAACACAGCTTGCAAGATAAGTATGACAATAAAATGTTCGGTCAGCCCGATACGTGGTGGGAGAGTTATTTCCGTACCTCTTGTGCCGGCGAACCCGATATTGCTTCGGCCGTTCGAGGTATTCTTTACATGTTGTTGGCTTTCCTGTTTATCCCTGCCTTGAACTTGTGTGGCATGATATCCTCGCGGATGGACGAACGCATGAGCGAATTGGGTGTGCGCAAGGCCTACGGAGCCACCAATCGTAGTATTATTCATCAAGTCCTTACCGAAAACCTTTTGCTTACTCTGGTGGGAGGCTTGTTGGGCTTGGCCTTGGCTTACACCCTTGTTTGTATGGGTGGTGAGTTGGTCTTGAGCATATTCAATGAAGATATGTATTTTGATCGCGATTATCCTATGGCCATTCATTTGGAAATGCTCATCAACCTGCCTTTGTTCCTTACGGTGCTTGGTGTATGCGTATTGCTGAATCTTATCTCGGCCTTGGTACCTACTATTGTAGCGCTTCGTCACCCCATTATTTATTCCATTCATTCAAAGAGGTAAACTATTATGCTAAAGAATATCATCAAACAAGTATGGAACCAGCGCCGACAGAATGGCTGGATTCTATTGGAACTCATCATTGCAGGATTTTTCCTGTGGACGGTTATTGACCCCGTATATGTACTCACCGTCAACCACTTTACCCCCGAGGGATACGAAGAAGATGGCCGATATGTACTTCGCTTTGGAGCCTATGGAGAGAAACATGGCATGCGCGATACGACCGTAACCAAAGAACAACAAAGAACGGCTATAGACAACATGCTTCGCCTGGTGCGCGATTGCCCTGAGGTGGAAAGTGCCTTATTGGTACAAAACAGTTCGTTCCCCAATGGAGGAATCTGGAACGGTACTACCTATTATGCCGATACCCTCAAATCAGAAGAAAGAAAATACGTAGATACACAAGAATATACCTTCAATAATGCGGGTGGTGGAAACCTTTTCAAGACGTATGGCATGAAAAATGCCTTGACGGGAGGTGATATAGAAGTGCCTCAAGATGCCGGTGGACGGAATTTGATCTATGTATCCGAAAATTTTGCCCGCCACATGTTCGGTACTACGGATGCAGTAGGGAAGAAGGTGTATGATTATAGAGATAGAGCGCATGAAATAGCTGCTGTATTCAAGGACTACAAGCATCGCGATTTTGAACCTATCTATCCATTGATAATACGTGTAAACAATAAGGTGGGTATAAGCCCCTATATGCACTGGACATACATGATTGCCTTCAACTTGAAGGAAGGGGTGGACGAAGACGCCTTTGTAGAACGCTTCGAAAAAGAAGTGGCACCTAATATGGCCATGGCCAACTTCTTCTTTGACCGTTTGTTGTCTTTCGAGAAACAACGCACCACTTGGGCCAAGCAGAGTGGTACATACAATGTTATCCGTCTGAAGCTTGCTTTGGCATCTTTTGCCCTATTGTGCATCTTCTTGGGCATGGTGGGCACTTTCTGGATTCGATGCAATGCCCGTCGGCAGGAAATAGGGCTGATGCGTAGTTTGGGATCCACCAAAAAGGGCATCACCTCTCGTTTCTTGACCGAAGCCACCCTTCTGATAACGGCTGCTTTTGTGGTATCGCTTATCATCTTGGTTCATTATGCCATGCAGGACAATATGGCCAAGTTTCAATGTACGGGCGATATGGAGTTTATGTCTGTCAACTGGTTTATGGAAGAGAACCCTCATTTCCTTATGGTGAGCGTCATTACTTATCTGGCCTTGCTTGTCATTGCATGGGTGGGTACCCTTATCCCTGTAATAAGAGCCACGAAAATCCTTCCGGCCGATGCTTTGCGCGATGAATAAACAAAAAAGAATAATAACAATAAAAATAAAGAATAGTATGACTACAATGATTGAATTAAAAGGTATCAACAAGATTTACCGTACAGACGAAATTGAAACCCAAGCCCTCGAAAACGTGAACTTGGAAGTACAAAAAGGCGAATTCCTCAGCATTATGGGGCCTTCGGGATGTGGAAAATCCACGCTACTCAACATTATGGGGCTGCTCGATACACCTACTTCGGGTACCATCACCATCAACGGAACCACTACCGAGGGGATGGGCGACAAGGAACTGGCTGCTTTCCGTAACAAGACACTCGGCTTTGTTTTCCAAAGTTTCCACCTCATCAACTCACTTAATGTACTCGATAATGTAGAACTTCCGTTGCTCTATCGCAAGATGTCGGCCTCGGAACGTACCGCCTTGGCCAAGAACGTGCTGGAAAGAGTAGGCCTCAGCCACCGTATGCGCCACATGCCTACCCAACTTTCGGGCGGACAATGCCAGCGTGTAGCCATCGCTCGCGCCATTGTGGGCAATCCCGATATCATCCTGGCCGACGAACCTACCGGTAACCTCGACTCGAAGATGGGAGCCGAAGTGATGGAACTCCTCCATAAGCTCAACAAGGAAGACGGACGCACCATCGTGATGGTAACTCACAACGAAGACCAGGCCAAGCAGACATCAAGAACCGTCCGCTTCTTTGATGGTAGACAGGTACAGTGATAATATAACAATATGATCATGATTCAGAAAACTATACAACAGGCTTTTGCTCAATTAAAGCAGTCACCGCTTATAAGTGCCATCAATGTGGTGGGAACGGCCCTTGCCATCTTCCTCATTATGCTGGTAGTAATGATGCAACAAGTGAAAACTGCCCCGTTTGCTCCGGAAAGTAATCGGGACCGTTTCCTGCATGTACGTTTTGCAAGTATTACAAACAGCGGATGGGGCGATGGTAGCAGTAACGGCCCGATGAGTGCCCTGACGGCTAAAGAACTCTATCAATCATTAAGAACCCCTGAGGCGGTGACCATTTATGGCATTTGTACATTTGCCACACCTTTCAACCTCCCGGGGCAACCCACTACTACATTCGATCTTCGACAGACGGATGATGTGTTTTGGCAAGTGTTCGACTTCCGTTTTATGGATGGGAAACCCTTCGATAAAGCAACGTTCGATGCCGCTATTCCCGTTGCTGTCGTATGTGAAACGGTGGCGCATACCCTTTTCGGTACGACCGAAGGAGTGGTAGGGAAGGAATTCTTACTGAACCATGCACCCTACAAGGTGTGTGGCGTGGTGAAAGATGTATCTACTCTTGCTGATTCGGCCTACGGACAAGTATGGATTCCTTACTCGGCAGGTGGATTGGATAACGATCGATGGAACGACGGACACATGGGTATGATGAGTTGTACCCTCCTTGCCAAAGAACGTGATGACTTTCCTACCATTCGCCAAGAATGCGATCGCCGATTGGAGGAATACAACAACATCATTAGCGAAAACGGGTGGAAAATCATTTCACGCAACCGCCCCTGGGACCAAGAGAAGAACACCCTTGGCATGGCTGCCAACTGGGAGCCGGATGTAGCGGCTCATCGCAGGCAGCAGTTCATCATCTATTTGATTCTGCTCCTTGTACCCGCTATCAATATTAGCAGCATGACGCAAAGTCGTTTGCGGCAACGTGTCAGTGAGATTGGAGTGCGTCGGGCTTTCGGTAGTACCCGATCAGAATTGATGATGCAAATTATAGCCGAGAACTTCATCATTACGCTGATAGCCGGTGTATTGGGATTGCTGTTAAGTGTGGTGTTTGCTTATACCGGCAATCATTTCCTCTTTGCACAACCCTATAGCCAAACGCTCAATCTGCCCGAAGTGGATGCTTCCATCCTGTTACAGACCGACACATTCCTCTGGGCACTTTTCTTCTGTTTTGTATTGAACCTACTCTCTTCGGGCATCCCTGCATGGCGTGCATCGCGCATCGGCATTGTGAATGCTTTGAGTGGAAGATTGAATTGATTGCATTATGAACAAAAAACTATTTACGCAAATAAAGAACGAATGGCGAAGCAACTTGTGGCTGAGCATTGAGCTGTTGCTGGTCAGCGTAGTGATGTGGTACATTGTGGATAGCCTCTATTGCACCACCGCCACCTACATAGAACCGCGAGGTTTCGACATTAGTCATACTTATCACATCGAGATGGGATTGCTCAACGATAAGAGTCCCGACTTTGTGACTTACCAATCGGTTGAAGAACTTCAACGCGATGTACTCGAACTGATTGACCGTCTTCAGCATCGCCCCGACATAGAGGCGGTGAGCCTTTCCAATAATGCCTACCCTTATAATATCAGTAATTCGGTTACTACCATCCAGCCGGTAGGTGGTAATCAATTGGGAGGCAACATTATCCAACGTATCGTGACACCCGATTTCCTTCGTGTGTTCCGCTACACGGGTGTGAATGGTGAAACACCCGAACAATTGGCGCAGATGGTGGAAGATGGCAAGTTCCTGCTTTCCGAAAGCCTTTGCAAGTACTTGGATGGCAAGCCAAGCGAACTGATAGGCAAGTCATTTTATCTGTATGGCGACACTACCCGTACACACATCTTGGACGCGGTATTGAACTCTGTCCGTTACTCGGATTATGAACAGGCCGATTATAGCTTTTCAATTGTGGATAAGTTCCCGATGGAACATGTCAGCCGCACGCAAGAGCTTTGCGTGCGTGTCCGCCCCGAACACGACAAGGATTTCATTGCCCACATCAAGGCTGATAGCGAAAGCCAATACCGCATAGGGAACATCTTTATCAGCAACATCTATTCGTTTAAGGACAAGCGACGTGCTTATCAGCAACAACAAACCAACGACATCCGTAATAAGGTAACGGGCATGACATTCTTGATGCTCAATGTATTCCTTGGCTTGCTTGGTACCTTCTGGTTCCGTACCCAACAACGCAAGAGTGAAATAGCCTTGCACAAGGCACATGGTGCTACTAATCGCATGATGTTCAACCGTCTGCTCAGTGAAGGGTGGGGAATCTTGCTTTTGGTGACACCTCTTGCATTGCTCATCGACTTCAATCTGGCTTATGCCGAGTTGAATGCCCTACGGAACGGTACTACCCTCGAAGTCGACCGCTTGCTGCTTTGTGCCCTCATCAGCTTCCTGCTCATTGGTTTGATGATAACCATTGGTGTAAGCATTCCGGCCCGTAAGGCCATGAAGGTACATCCGGCCGAGGCCTTGCATGATGAATGATTGGAAACAAACTATATTTAACATGCCATTTTCTGCATCGTAAAGTGCCACTTTAGTAATAAGAAAGTGGCACTTTACTAATCGGATTTTGGGAAGGTTGGAGACATATTCCTTCTTACAGTCTTACAATCTTACAATTACAATTAACTGAAAGAGGATTCAGAAAAACTTACACAAAAATCATATATTATTATATATATTAATATATATAATAATATATAAAATTTCTTTACAAATTCTTTGTTCCCCAAGCAAAACGACCTTACCCTTTTGTAATTGTAAGATTGTAAGATTGTAAGTGCTGAAATGAAGCATTATCTTAATTAATACTCCATAACCGAACAGTGATGTCCATTATTGGACACTTATTGATTTTGTAACTATTTGATATTCAGAGTTGATGATCCTTGGCATGACTTTTGCACGTATAAAAATAAAAAGAACAATTATGGACAGAAAAAGAATAATGACTTGGGCGGTAGCATTGGGATTCGCATTGAGCGCAGCCGCCGGAAATACAGCACAGGTGCGTCAGATTACGCTGGACGAGGCTATCCTCCTTGCCCGTACCCAGAGCGTGGATGCCGCCGTGGCGTTGAACGAATTGAAAACAGCCTATTGGGAGTATCGCACCTATAAGGCCGACTTGTTGCCCGAGGTGAACCTCTCGGCCATCGCGCCCAGCTATAACAAGGCATACAACTCCTATCAGCAGGAGAACGGCGCCTATACCTTTGTGCGCAACAACTACATGCAGATGAACGGCCAGCTCTCCATCGACCAGAACATCTGGCTCACGGGCGGTACACTCTCTCTCAATACCTCGCTCGACTTTATGAGGCAGTTGAATGGAGACAAGGACGAACGGTTCATGTCGGTACCCATCGCACTGACCTTGAACCAACCCATCTTCGGAGTGAACAACATCAAGTGGAACCGACGTATCGAGCCGGTGCGTTATGCCGAGGCTAAGGCGGCTTTCCTCAGTGCCACCGAGGAGGTGACCATGACCACCATCAACTACTTCTTCAACCTCTTGCTGGCCAAGGAGAATGTGGGGATAGCCAAACAGAACCTGGAGAATGCCAGGAAGCTGTACGAGGTGGCCAAAGCCAAACGGAAGATGGGGCAGATAAGCGAGAACGATGTGCTGCAACTGAAGCTGAACATGCTGAATGCCCAATCGTCGCTTACCGACAACGAAAGCGCACTGAAGAGCAACATGTTCCAACTGCGTTCGTTCCTGGCCTTGGGCGAGAACGAAGAACTGGAACCGGTATTGCCCGATATGCTTCCTAAGATGCTGCTCAACTATCAGGATGTGCTCGATAAGGCGCTTGCCAACAATTCCTTTGCGCACAACATCCGTCGCCGGCAATTGGAAGCCGACTATCAGGTGGCCAAGGCAAAGGGGAACATGCGACAGATTACGCTCTTTGCCCAAGTGGGATTCACGGGAACCGACCGCACGTTCGAGGGTGCCTATCATCCGCTGAAGGACAATCAGGTGGTGGAAGTGGGATTCAAGATTCCCATCCTGGATTGGGGCAAGCGTCGCGGACAGGTGAAGGTGGCGCAAAGCAATCGGGAAGTGACCGAGAGCCGCCTCCGCCAGGAAACGATGAACTTTAACCAGAACCTCTTCATCCTGGTGGAGCAATTCAATAACCAACGGGCGCAGCTCGACATAGCCAACGAGGCCGATGCCATTGCCCAAAAGCGTTATCACACCAATGTAGAGACTTTCATGATAGGAAAAATCAGTACCCTCGACTTGAACGATGCACAAGTGAGCAAGGACGAGGCCCGCCAGAAGCACATCAGCGAGTTGTTCTATTACTGGTATTATTATTACCAACTCCGTAGCCTCACCCTTTGGGACTTTGAGAAGAACACCAACATTGATGCGGATTTTGAGGAAATCGTGAAAAAATAATACTATCTTTGCAACATTATGATTCTGATTATAGACGACGATAGCGCTATCCGTACTTCCCTTAGCTTTATGCTGAAACGGGCCAAGTATGAGGTTCAGGCGGTTGCCACCCCTAAGGAGGCAATGGCCGTAGTGCGCTCCGTGTGTCCTGAACTTATCCTGATGGACATGAACTTCTCCCTCACTACGAGTGGAGACGAAGGCATCACCCTTTTGAAGCAAGTCAAGCTCTTCCAACCCGATGCGCCCGTTATCCTGATGACCGCTTGGGGAAGCATCGATTTGGCCGTAAAGGGGATGCAGGCCGGTGCTTTCGACTTTGTGACCAAACCCTGGAACAATGCTGCCTTGATGCAACGCATTGAAACGGCCCTCGAACTGAATGCCAAGAAGGAAGGACCGAAAGAGGTAGACGAAGAAGGATTCGACCGTAGTCACATCATCGGGAAAAGCAAGGCGTTGATGGATGTGTTGGAAACCATCAAGCGCATATCGAAAACCAATGCTTCGGTACTTGTGACGGGCGAAAGCGGTACGGGCAAGGAGCTGATAGCCGAAGCCCTTCATAAGAACAGCCCCAGAGCCAAGAAACCTTTCGTGAAGGTGAATTTGGGCGGTATTTCGCAAACTTTGTTCGAAAGCGAGATGTTCGGGCATAAGAAGGGAGCCTTTACCGATGCGTCGGCCGATAGAGTAGGACGTTTTGAAATGGCGGATAAAGGAACTATCTTCCTTGACGAAATAGGCGACTTGGATTTGAGTTGTCAGGTAAAGCTCCTCCGGGTATTACAGGAACAGACTTTCGAAGTATTGGGCGATAGTCGTCCCCGGAAGGTGGATATCCGTGTGGTGAGTGCCACGAATGTAGACCTTGCCCAACGGGTGCAGGAACGTACCTTCCGCGAGGATTTGTTCTATCGTATCAATTTGATTACCGTACATTTGCCTGCCTTGCGCGAACGTAAAGAAGACATCCCGTTGCTGGTGCGCCACTTTGCCGACAAACTTTGTCAAGCGAACGGTCTTCAGACGGTGGACTTTACACAAGCGGCCATGGATTACTTGCAACGATTGCCTTTCCCGGGCAATATCCGCGAGTTGAAGAATCTGGTGGAAAGGACCTTGCTGGTCAGCGGGAAGGAACTACTCGATGTGGACGACTTCAAGGCGCAGAATACATCGGCCATGGAGGTGTCGACGATAGGAAATATGAACGGACTTACGTTGGAGGAGGTGGACAAGCAACGCATTCTTCAGGCCATCGAGCAATACAACGGAAACATGTCGAAGGTGGCTCTATCGTTGGGACTTAGTCGGGGTGCCCTCTATCGGAGGCTGGAGAAATACAATATTGTTACGCCCAAATCTTGATAGGATATGAAACTGAGAATCTTCTTCTTGTTGTTGGCATTGCTCCTGATGGTTGCATGGGGGCTGATGTTTCTCATCATGCCCATCAAGGAAGTGGGGTGGAAGTTTTATCTGGTGGAAGGTGTCATTACCCTCAGCCTCATTTATTTGGCCTATTTCTATCGCAAGGTGGTAAAACCGCTCGATACCATTGCCAACGGGATGGACTTGCTTCGCGAGCAGGATTTCAGCAGCCGACTGAAGTCGGTGGGCCAACTGGAAGCCGACCGCATTGTGGATATCTTCAATCGCATGATGCAACAACTGAAGGAAGAACGCCTCCGCCTTCGCGAACAAAACCATTTCCTCGATTTGCTGATCAGCGTATCGCCTATGGGGGTGGTTATCCTGACTTTCGACGGGAAGGTTTCCATGGCCAACAAGGCCGCCTTGCAATTTTTGGAAGTGGATACGGAAGAAGATATGTTGGATAAAGGAATGGAGGATTTGAAAACACCCTTGGCCGAAGAAATGAGCCGTTTGCTCAAGGATACTACAGAAACCATTCGTCTGAGCGATTCGCATATATACCGATGTTCCCGCCTCTCGTTTGTTGACCGTGGCTTTGCCCATCCGTTTTTCTTGATAGAAAGCCTGACCTCCGAAGTGATGAAGGCCGAAAAGAAAGCTTACGAAAAGGTAATCCGCATGATTGCCCATGAGGTGAACAACTCTGTGGCGGGCATAACGTCTACTCTTGATACCGTGGACGATGCCCTTCAAACGATGGACGATACGGACGACCTGCGCGAAGTGATGAAGGTGTGCGTAGAAAGGGGATATAGGCTAAGTCGGTTCATCACCCGTTTTGCCGATGTGGTAAAGATTCCTGAACCTCAGTTGGAAGAAGTGCGCTTGAACGACCGTATATCGGCTTGCGAAAGATTCTTGGAAAACATCTGTCAAGACCATCAAGTAGACCTTCGTATGGATTTGTGCGAAGAGAATCCGTGGGTGGAGATGGATACCTCGCTCTTTGAACAAGTGCTGATAAACATGGTGAAGAATTCCGTGGAGAGTATCGAGAAGAACGGTGTCATTACCCTTCGTACGTCTGCTTCTCCTGTCATGCTCGAGGTGGCTGACACCGGTCGGGGCATCTCCAAAGAAGTGGAAACCAAATTGTTCACTCCTTTCTTCTCTACCAAGCCCAATGGCCAGGGTATCGGCCTTATCTTTATCCGCGAAGTGCTGATGAAGCACGGATGCAGCTTCTCACTCCGTACATACGAGGATGGCATCACTCGTTTCCGCATTTGTTTTTTATGATATTCTTTGTCTATTCTTAAAATACATTAACGTTGTTGCAAAATCGATGAATAATCCATAGCTTTGTTCTTGAATTTATATTTATGAAAAATAGAGTCGTATATATATTTCTATTCTTCTGTTTTATGATGTTGACACATAATTCAGAATGCGGCTCAATCACTCTTCCTGTTTCTACAGAATTCAGTATGCAGGAAGATAGTGAATCCAATTTATCCCATGTTTATTTCCATTTAGAAGACAATGATTTATCTTCTCGTCGGGCAAATAGTAATCTGCGATATAATTTTATTGTACCAAAGTGTGAGCGTATGGACGGGAAATGTCTGTTGTTCGCACATCGTTTTAATTCAATTACTTTTTTTCCTAAGGTTTATGTAACCAAAGCTCATTTCATAAGTCTTCGGAAACTTCTTATTTAGTTTATTTCTCCTTTTATGTTCTGGATGCCTTTGGTGAAAGGTGTCCCTTTTATTATGTATAATTATAGAATTAGTTGAACTATAATCAATAAAACTTATGGGTATTTTACAAATCTTTACTCTATTAGGGGCATTAGGTATGTTCCTATATGGTATGAATTTAATGAGCTCCGGTCTTCAGAAAGCTGCTGGTGAAAAGATGCGTATGCTCTTGTCTGCAATGACTTCCAATCCGTTGAAGCGTGTCTTGACAGGTTTGGGCATTACTTCAGTCATTCAATCTTCATCGGCTACTACCGTAATGGTGGTGAGCTTTGTAAATGCTGGTCTTTTGACTTTGGTACAGGCCATTGGCGTCATTATGGGTGCCAACATTGGTACTACGGTAACAGCTTGGTTGGTTTCTTGGTTGGGATTCAAGGCTGATATTTCTATCCTTGCTGTTCCGTTGATGCTGTTTGGTTTCTTGTTTTCCAATTCAAAGAAGGATCAACGTCGGAATATTGGTGAACTGATTGTCGGCTTCTCATTGTTGTTCTTGGGTCTTTCCTTCATGAAGGAATCCGTTCCCGATTTGAACGAAACTCCCGAGGTGCTTGAATTTGTTAAGGTATGGTCGGGCTATGGATTTGGTTCCGTACTTATTTTCTTGGCATTTGGTACGGTGCTTACCTTGGTACTCCAATCGTCTTCAGCAACCATGGCCATTACGCTTATTATGCTGAGCATGGGATGGATACCGTTCAACATGGCATGTGCGATGGTTTTGGGTGAAAATATCGGTACTACCATTACAGCCAATATTGCTGCTTCTGTTGCAAACACTTCAGCTAAGCGTGCTGCTTTGTCGCATACAGTGTTCAATGTATTTGGTGTTATTTGGGCACTCATACTTTTCCAGCCATTCTTGGCTTTGGTAGGTAAGATTATTGAATTGTTTGGTCTTCCTAATCCAGCAGCTCCAGATTTCATGGTACAGAATGCTAATTCGGAACAAGGAACGGCCGCGCTATATGGTCTTTCCATGCTTCATACCTTATTCAATACCATCAATACTTTCATATTGATTTGGTTTACGGGTTATATTGAAAAAATGGTTGTTGCCATTATCAAAACACCTGCCAATGCGGAATCTGAAGTGTTTCGTTTGAAATACATCGAAGCAGGACCGATGTCCACTCCGGAATTGTCTACTGAACAGGCTTTCAGTGAAACCATACATTTTGCCCAAGTGTCCAGGAATGGCTTGCAATATGTACGTCAGGCTATCAACGAAGCGGATACGGAAAAGTTCGAAGAATTGCGTCAGAAACTGGTGAAGTATGAAGAGATTTCCGACCGCATCGAATATGAAATTGCTACTTTCCTCAATGCGGTGTCGGCAGAAGAAGTGAGTGAACATACATCTAAAGAAATCAAAGCGATGTATAAGATAATCGGTGAATTGGAATCCTTGGGCGATTCGGGTGAAAGCATCAGTAGAATACTCACCAGAAAGAATGCTCACAGCAAGAGTTTCGATGAAACAGCTATTGCCAATTTGAATGCAATGGTGGATATGGTGGATGGTGCATACGATGTAATGATAACCAATCTGACAGCTTCATTTGAAGGAAAACTTGGAGGTATTGGTAATGCGTATGAAGCGGAAGACCGTATCAATGACCTCCGTAATACCTTGCGTGATGCTGCGATAGAAGAAATTGAAGATAATCGTAAGAATTATCAGACCAGTGTATATTACATGGATGTTGTGTCTGAACTTGAAAAAATGGGTGACTTCATGATTAATGTATCACAAGCACTGGATAAATTGCACCGGAATTGATAGGATGTATATAAAAAGAAAAGTGGATGTGTTAACATCCACTTTTTTGTAGTCCGTGGGGGAATCGAACCCCCCTTGCAAGAATGAAAATCTTGAGTACTAACCGATATACGAACGGACCATCCTCTTTGCATCCAAAGGTTTCCCTCTTGTTTGCGGATGCAAAGGTAGAACAAATATTTGAATCCTGCAAGAATCGAAGTTAAATATCTTTTATTTCATCCAGATTCTTTTGGATATCTTCATCTTTCAATTCGTAGTTCATCAGGTTTCCTGCAAAATATTGGTCGTATGAGGCCATATCAATCAGACCGTGTCCGGAAAGGTTGAATAGAATTACTTTTTCTTCACCTGTTTCAATGCATTTCTTGGCTTCGCGTACAGCGGCAGCGATGGCATGACAAGATTCCGGAGCGGGAATGATTCCTTCGCTTTGTGCAAACAGACAACCGCATTCAAATGTTTCGAGTTGGTTGATATCCATTGCTTCCATTAATCCGTCTTTCAGCAGTTGTGATACGATGACACCTGCACCGTGGAATCGCAAACCTCCTGCGTGAATGTTGGCTGGAGCGAAATTGTGTCCTAAGGTGTACATCGGAAGCAAAGGAGTATATCCTGCTTCGTCAGCATAATCGTACTGGAATTGTCCGCGTGTAAGTTTGGGACATGATGCCGGTTCGGCAGCAATATAACGTGTCTTTCTTCCTTCTTTAATGGTATGGCGCATGAACGGGAAACAAATACCACCGAAGTTAGAACCGCCGCCGAAGCAGCCAATTACAATGTCGGGATATTCACCGGCCATTTCCATCTGTTTTTCTGCTTCCAGGCCAATGACGGTTTGGTGAAGGGTAACATGACTCAATACAGACCCAAGTGTATACTTACAATTAGGTGTAGTACGTGCCAATTCAATCGCTTCTGATATAGCTGTTCCGAGCGAACCTTGATGGTTCGGTGTCTTGGTT
Organism: Bacteroides sp.; assembly: GCA_015060765.1. Taxonomy (GTDB): domain Bacteria; phylum Bacteroidota; class Bacteroidia; order Bacteroidales; family Bacteroidaceae; genus Phocaeicola. The sequence continues at coordinate 127,174 of SUXW01000002.1, read as the reverse complement.
AGAATATCCTTGCCGGCACGTGTGGACATAGATGGTGATGGAGTGACCTGTGCACCAAAAGTTTGCATGATGCTACGACGGTATGGCTTTTGGTTATAACTGATTTTAACTTGATAGACGGCTGCTTCAAGTCCGAATACCTTGGCTGCATAGGAGAGAGCGGCTCCCCACTGGCCTGCACCGGTTTCGGTAGTGATATTGGTTACACCTTCTTCTTTGCAATAGTAGGCTTGAGCTATAGCTGAATTCAGTTTGTGTGAACCGATAGGACTGACACTCTCATTCTTGAAATATATGTGAGCCGGAGTTCCTAGTGCTTTTTCCAATCCATAGGCACGAACCAATGGAGTAGAACGCCAATATTTATAATATTCGCGCACTGTCTCGGGTATTTCAATCCATGCATTTTCCATGTCAAGTTCCTGATGACACAACTCCTTGGCAAAGATTGGATACAAATCTTCAGGCTTTAAGGGTTCTTTGGTTTTCGGATTCAATGGCGGCATGGGTTTGTTTTTCATGTCGGCCTGTATATTGTACCAGAATTTAGGAATATCTTCTTCTGATAAGATAAATCTTTTCTGTTTGGTGCTCATATTCTTTCAAATTATTAGTTTGACGGCAAAATTAAGTAAAATATGTCATTCAAACCAATTATTTGTTGTTTTTTTGATTGTCTAATCGAAAATATGTCTTATGATGGGAAATTTATAATCGATGAATAAAAAATGTTTGACATGCATTAAACCTTTTGTCAAGATGCCAATCATAGAAGTATAATTTAGTTTAGTTTTTAGTTTTCTCTGGGAGCCGGCCGATGCGATATTGCCCGGTTTCTTTTTTTATGCCACTATTTTTGGCTATATGAATCAGATTTTGTTACTTTGTCTTCTCTTAAATAAGAAGAAAAATATGAAACATTTTTATATTCTTTGTGCTTGTCTGTCTTTGTTTTTATGGACAGGATGTAGCGGTAACAAGAAAAGTTCAATAGAAGAGGAACGTCGTATATTTCAAATAGATAGCGTGGATGCAAACACGGGTATCCAACGGATGCAAGTTATGCACATTAATCAGGAAATTGCTTGTAATGGTAAGAAATACCGTTTGAAAATAGATCGCTCTCCGGCTGATGATTTGCCTACGGTAAAAAGTGAAATGGGAGTGTTTGTCGACAATCGTATTGTTGTAAAGATACTCCGCGAAAATGGCGCTTCATTGTTCGAACGTTCGTTTGTAAAGAATGACTTTTCATCTTATCTAACAACAGATTTTTTGCGTCATTCTGTATTGGAAGGATTGGTATTTGACGATATGAAAACGGCCGAAAACAAACAAATCACGTTGGCCGCCAGTGTGAGTTATCCGATGACTGATCTCTACATACCCTTCACTATAGTCGTATCTCAAGAAGGAAAGATGTCCTTGTCAAAAGATGAAGATATGGGAGAACTGACTCCTATCGATGAATGAAAATTATTCCAAATCAACAACGGTAATTCCTGCTCCTCCGAATTGTACATGTTCATCTTGAAAATGTCCTACTCCCGGTACTCCTGACAAGTATTGGCGGATGAGTGTACGTAAAATACCGTTTCCGGTTCCGTGAAGAATACGTACTCTGCCAATTCCCAACAGAATGGCGTCGTCTATGAAATAAGTCACCGCTTGGATGGCTTCGTCACCTCTCATGCCGCGTACATCAATATCTTGCTTGAAATCCAGTTTCTTTTCGTATATTCGGTCTTGGGTCTCGCTGCTGACGAATGTACTCTTTGCAATAGTTTTCTGTACGGGAGCATCAGAACGTTCCAATCGGTCGAGTTTGACATTGGTTTTAATCATACCGAACATGACCATGGCGTTTTTCCCACTGATGCTTAGCACTTCACCTATACTGGTTTGCCCCTTAATCTTGACGGTTGTACCTACTTCGATGGGCTTAACCTTGGGGACGGTAGGAGTGGGGGCTTTTATCTCTTTCTTATTTTTCTTTTCTTTCTTGCGTTCTTGTTTTTCGCGCAGTCGTTCCATCTTACGAGCAATTCGGTCATCCTCATTCAATTTGCCCAAATCGTCTATCTGTTCTTTGAAGTCCGACAGTTCTTGTCGGGCAAGTCGAGTACGTTCCTTGTCGGCCTGAGCTTCTTTGATGGTACGGATGGTATTTTCTATCAATGCATTGCTTTCTTGAATCAGTTGTTCGGCATCCGACTTGGCTCTTTTCAGAATTTCCTTACGGCTCCGTTCCAATTCTTGTATTTCCTTTTCATATTTAGCGATGGTTTCTTCCATCTGCTTCTCACGTTTACGTATGTTCTGACGTTTGGTCTCCCAATAACGCTTGTCGCGTACGATGTCTTGAAGATACTTGTCAGCATTGATGTATTCACTTCCTACAATAGCGGATGCATCGGCAATTACCTCTTCGGGTAATCCTATTTTTCGTGCTATTTCTACTGCAAAGGAGCTTCCAGGATTGCCTATTTGCAATTGGAACAAGGCTTGCATCAGATGTCGGTCATAAAGCATGGCACCGTTCACCACTCCTTCGTGATCTTCGGCAAAATGTTTCAAATTTTGGTAGTGGGTAGTAATGACACCAAATGTATGTTTTTCTTTGAAGCGTTTCAATACGGCTTCGGCTATGGCGCCACCTATTTGTGGCTCAGTACCCCCACCAAATTCATCTATCAGAATCAGACTCCGTTCGTTACAATGCTTCATCATGTTCTTCATATTGGTAAGATGTGAAGAGTAGGTACTGAGGTCGTCTTCCATACTCTGCTCATCACCAATGTCAATGAAGATGCTTTGGAAGATACCTGCATGACTTCGTTCATGCATGGGTATCATCATACCACATTGGAGCATATATTGGAGGAGGCCTACAGTCTTGAGGCAGACAGATTTACCGCCGGCATTGGGACCTGATATGATAAGTATACGCTGTTCCTGGTGCAATTCAATGTCAAGTGGAACCACTTTTTTGCCATGCTTGGCTAATGAAAGTTGCAACAACGGATGGATGGCTGTGGTCCAATCGAGTACTTGCTTGTTTTCTAAAATAGGTTTGATACCTTGTATCTGTATGGCGAACAGTGCTTTGGAACGGATAAAATCTATTTCAGCTAAAAACTCATACGATTGTAATATGGCAAGCACTTGTGGACGGACGGTAGTCGAGAATTCCGTTAGAATACGAATAATTTCCCGTCGTTCTTCCCCTTCCAATTCGCGGATGCGATTATTGGCTTCCACCACTTCGGCAGGTTCGATAAACACTGTTTTCCCTGTGGACGATTCATCGTGTACAATTCCCTTGATCTTTCGTTTCAATCCAGGTGCAACAGGAATGACCAATCGTCCATCGCGCATGGTGGGGGCTACATCCTTTTCAACATATCCTTCAGATTGTGCCATCCGTAATATAGCATTCAGGCTACGTGAGATGCTTCCTGTTGTGGAAGCCAATTCACGTCGGATGTGCAGAAGTTCCGAAGATGCATTGTCCTTGATTTTACCGAACTTGTCAAGAATGTTATTAATTCGGCTGATAAGTTGCGGAAATACGATAATGTCGCCTGCCAATTCTTTTAAAGCGGGATAAGGAGAGTTCGTTTCTTCTTCATCCTCTTCATCGCGTTGCAAAAATCTTACGATATCCCGGATGGTTTCCAATGAACGTCGTAAATCAAACAGTTCTTGTTCTTCCAGATACATACCTTCGATGCGTATTCTTTTTAACGAAGGACGTACATCGAAAAAATATTGGTTGGGAAAGTCATCCTCCTCTTGGATGATTCGGACAAATTCTGCTACCTCTTCCAGACGTTGGCTGATATCTTCGTAAGATTCCGAAAATGTCATCTCATCTATCCGTTCTTCGCCCAAAGTGCTGAGGCATTTTTCTTTTAATAAATGACGTATCTGGTCGAATCCAATCTTCTGTTCAAAGTTTTGGGGATATATCATACAAGCAGTGTACATTATGTTTTCGAGTGCAAAAATAGTGCAAACTTATGAAGATACAAACAAAAGTTCCCCGCTTTTTCGGAAAGCAGGGAACTACAGACGAATAGTCGGATAAGAAAAATAATTTAGTTTGGTTTAATTTAGCGTATAGCATAACGGATACCGTCTTCGCCTTGATATTGTTCCACTCTATTTTCCTGTATCAGTACAAGCAGTGCCAGGCATAATTCTGTGGTACCTATCCGGGTTATTTCTTCCAACTTGGACAATGAATATTGGTATCCTGTCTTCATTAATCCGATAATACTCTCTGCATTCTTTTTGATTTTAATCTTGTCAAGTGCCATAGTTGTTGTTTTTGATTGTTCAGTACAAAGATAAACAATGATTTTCGGACGTTTGTTTCCCAAATGGCGGGTAAAATCTCCTTTTTCCCTTTTTGATAGAGTACATTCATATATTCTATTCGTCTTAATGTTAATAAATCTCTTTAATATGAATAAGATAAAATATGTATGGGCATGGATGTGCTTGTTGGTTATGTGCGCTTGCACCAGTTCTGTAGACAAGAATGTCTATGTATTCACCTCTTTTCATGAACCGGCAATTGATGGTTTGCGATATCTTTATAGCGAAGATGGTATTCATTGGGATAGTATACCGGGTGTGTGGTTACAACCGGAAATAGGGAAACAGAAAGTAATGCGTGATCCGTCAATGGTACGTACGCCCGATGGAACTTTTCATTTGGTATGGACCAGCAGTTGGAAAGGTGATTTGGGATTTGGATATGCTTGTAGCAAGGATTTGAAAAAATGGTCGGAACAAAAGTTCATTCCTGTAATGGCGCATGATACAACAACGGTAAATGTGTGGGCTCCCGAATTGTTCTACGATGATGTGAAAGAACAAATGATGGTGGTATGGGCTTCATGTATACCGTATCAATTTGAGAAAGGAGTGGAGGATGAATTCAATAACCATCGTCTGTATTATATGACGACCAAGGACTTTGAAACTTTTTCGGAAACAAAACTTTTTTATGACCCGGGATTCAGCGTTATCGATGCCATTATTATAAAACGAGCTCCAAAGGATTATGTTATGGTGCTGAAGGATAATACTCGTCCGAACCGTAATCTTAAAATATCGTTTGCAGATTCACCCGAAGGACCGTGGGGACCGGCTTCAGAACCCTTTACAGAGGAATTTGTAGAAGGACCATCGGCTGTTCAATTGGGTAATGAATATTTGATTTATTTTGATGTCTATCGAAAACAGATTTATGGTGCGATGCGTACTAGTGATTTTATACAATTTGAAGATATGACGGAACAAGTGAATGTTCCCGAAGGCCATAAACACGGTACTATTTTCCGTGCACCTCAATCTCTTGTAAATAACTTGTTGAACCCTTAATCCTATTTACATGAATAATAAACAATTTTATATTTGGATAGCTGCATGCGCATTGGCGGTAACAGGTATTGCCCAAGACCGTATCCATTATACTGGTACCGAACTATCCAATCCTACTTATCACGATGGCCAACTGTCACCCGTAGTGGGGGTACATAATATTCAGGTTATGCGTGCCAATCGTGAAAATCCCGCTTCCGAAAATGGTAACGGGTGGACCTATAACCATCAGCCTATGATGGCTTATTGGAACGGTAAGTTTTATATGCATTATTTGGCCGATCCTGTTGATGAACATGTGCCGCCTTCACAAACTTTTTTGATGACTTCGGAAGACGGTTATCATTGGAGCGCTCCTATAACATTGTTTCCTATCTATCGGGTTCCCGATGGATTTACAAAAGAAGGCCGTACAGATCATGCTAGAGGACTAGATGCCATCATGCACCAACGCGTGGGATTTTATGTGTCGAAAGATAACCGATTGATTGCTATGGGTAATTATGGTATAGCACTTGATCGTAAGGATGACCCAAATGACGGTAACGGAATTGGTCGTGTGGTACGTGAAATATACAAGGATGGTTCTATGGGTCCTATTTATTTTATTTATTACAACCACGATTTCAATGAAAAGAATACAGATTTTCCTTATTATACCCGAAGCAAGGATAAAGGATTCAGAAAAGCTTGTCAGGAAATTCTAGATAATCCCCGTTACATGATGCAGTGGGTGGAAGAAGCTGACCGGAATGATCCGCTTATTCCATTAAATAAAGGATATAAGGCATATTGCGATTATACTTTACCTGACGGTCGTATCGCAAGTCTTTGGAAACATGCACTTACTTCCATCAGCTCGGATGGAGGAAAGACTTGGGAACAACCAATAGAACGTGCTAAAGGATTCGTGAATAGCAATGCCAAGATTTGGGGACAACGTTTGAGTGATGGTACTTATGCTACTGTATATAATCCATCGGAGTTTCGTTGGCCGCTTGCCATTTCTCTGAGTAAGGATGGATTGGAATATACTACTTTGAACTTAGTTCATGGTGAAATTACTCCTATGCGTTATGGAGGCAATTACAAGTCGTTTGGTCCTCAGTATGTTAGAGGTATCCAAGAAGGTAATGGTACACCTCCCGATGGAGATATGTGGTTGACTTATAGTGTAAATAAAGAAGACATGTGGGTAGCAAGGATACCGGTGCCGGTACAGACGCAGGCTACTGCTCATGCTAATGATGATTTCGCTACTTATAAGAATTTATCAGAATTGACTCAATGGAACATCTATTCATTGCAATGGGCTCCTGTTTCACTCGATGGAAAATGGTTGGTGTTGAAGGATAAGGATTTGTTTGATTATGCTCGCGTCGAGCGGAAAATTCCGGCCAGCAAGGAATTGAAAGTATCATTTGACTTGATGGCTGAACAGAACGATAAGGGATTGCTTCAGATTGAATTCCTTGATGAAAATGGAATTGCATGTTCGCGTATTGAATTGACTGCTGAGGGACAGATGCGTACCAAGGGCGGAGCACGATTTGGAGGAAACATCAAATACGAAGCAGGAAAGACTTATCACGTGGAAGCTGTGTTGTCGGTAGCCAACCGATTGATACAAATCTTCGTGGATGGAAAGAAGTGTGGTCAACGCATGTTTTTTGCACCAGTAAGTGCTATCGAACGGGTTATGTTCCGTACAGGTGGACAGCGTACATATCCTACCATTGATACACCAGCCGATTGGTATGGAACTTTGGAACGGGCAGGTGAACAAGAACCGGAATGTATTTATCGCATAGCCAATTTCAAGACTTCATCGGCCGATGTGGATGCTAAAGCTGCTGTCTTGAAGTTTGATGATTTCAAGCATTACGTTGATTATTTCAACGGTATGGAAGATGAAAACATTGTTCAGGCTATACCCAATGCACAATCAGCGGCATGGATGAAAGAAAATATTCCTTTGTTCGAATGTCCACAGCAGAATTTTGAAGAGATTTTCTACTATCGTTGGTGGACACTTCGCAAGCATATTAAAGAAACACCAGTAGGTTATGGCATGACAGAATTCCTTGTCAACCGTTCGTATGCTGACAAGTACAATTTGATTGCTTGTGCCATTGGTCATCATATTTACGAAAGTCGTTGGTTGCATGATGCTAAGTATCTTGATCAGATAATTCATACTTGGTATCGTGGTAATGAAGGAAAGCCAATGAACAAAATGATGAAGTTCAGTTCGTGGAATCCCGATGCATTGATGGCCCGTTATTTGGTGGATGGAGACAAGGAATTCTTTATTGACATGAAGGAAGATTTGATTCAGGAATATACCCGTTGGGAAAAAACACATCGGTTGAAAAATGGTCTCTATTGGCAAGGCGATGTACAGGATGGTATGGAAGAATCCATAAGTGGAGGTCGTCGCAAGCAGTATGCTCGTCCTACTATCAATAGTTATATGTATGGTAATGCCAAAGCATTGATGCAATTGGGTATGATGATTGGTGACGAAGGTATGGCTATGAAGTATGGTATGAAGGCTGATAGTATCAAGACTTTGGTTCAAAACAAGTTGTGGGATACCGAACGTGGTTTCTTTGAAACGGTACGTGGGGATACTACAGCTAAGGCCCGCGAAGCCATTGGTTACATTCCCTGGTATTTTAATCTGCCAGATTCCGATGCCAAATATGAAGTGGCGTGGAAAGAAATTATGGACGAAAAAGGTTTCTCTTCTCCTTATGGGTTGACTACAGCTGAACGCCGTCATCCGGAGTTTCGTACACGTGGAGTGGGTAAGTGTGAATGGGATGGAGCCATTTGGCCTTTCGCTTCTGCTCAAACACTGACTGCTATGGCGAATTTTATGAATAATTATCCACAAACTACTTTGACCGACAGCGTATACTTCCGTCAGATGGAACTGTATGTGGAATCACAATATCATCGGGGACGTCCGTATATTGGTGAATATCTGGATGAAGTGACTGGTTATTGGTTGAAGGGCGATCAGGAACGTGCCCGTTATTACAACCATTCCACTTTCAATGATTTGCTTATTACAGGATTGATAGGTTTACGTCCTCGTATGGACCGGACGATAGAAGTAAATCCATTGGTGCCGGAAGGAAAATGGGATTGGTTCTGTTTGGACAATATCCTTTATCACGGTCATTATGTCACTATAGTATGGGACAAGAACGGAGACCATTACCGTATGGGTAAGGGACTTCACATCTTATTAAATGGGAAAGTGGTAGGTCATGCTCCTTCGTTACAACGAATTGTTTGCGAGAATGTTTTACCTTAAAAATGGATTCATGAATTTGAAAAAATATATGGTAACAGTATTGTGTCTTTTGTCTGTCTGTATACAGGCAAAAGACATTACTGTTATAAAACTAACTGCTGAACAGAAAAGTGGTTGCGTTGTATCTGTAGAATCTCCTCGTTTGGGATGGCAATTATCTTCCCTGGAAAACGGTACGTCTCAGACGGCTTATGAACTTGAGGTTTACAATTCATGGACCGATACTCTTGTGTGGCATACAGGGAAAATTAAATCAGATCGAAGCCAACTGATTCCTACTTTTTTGAAGCAAGGTTGCTATACGTGGCGTGTCCGTGTATGGGATGAAACAGATGCTGTCTCTGAATGGAGTGCTTCGGCGGAATTTATCGTTACGGATGGGGTTACATCTTTCAAGGATAGTAAATGGATTGGAGCCATAACCCGCAAAGATGCTTGTTTGCCTGAAGGACGTATCTATACAGGTGCCGAACTGAAGAAACCTAATGTGAAGGATGCGTGGGCTCGCGTGGATAGCTTGGCAAAGAAGAGTATTCTGCTTCGTAAGGAATTCATGGCAAGCAAGAAAGTGAAGAAAGCTATTGCGTATGTATGTGGATTGGGCTTGTATGAATTCTCCTTGAACGGTAAAAAGGTGGGCGAGAGTGAGTTCGCTCCGTTGGTTGCCGATTTCGACAAGACAGTATGGTACAATACCTACGATGTGACTTCTTTCTTAAAGGAAGGTAATAACGCCATTGGTGTATGCTTGGGAAACGGTTTCTATAATGTGCAAGGAGGAAGGTATCGAAAACTGCTTATTAGTTTCGGTGCTCCTACCTTACGTATGTGTATGGATATTTGTTACGAAGACGGTACCCGTCAGTCGGTGTTGACAGATGATACTTGGAAATATGATTTCAGTCCCATTACCTTCAATTGTATCTATGGTGGAGAAGATTACGATGCTCGATTGGAACAAAAAGGATGGAATGTTGTCGGATTCAATGACAAGGTTTGGCGTTCGGTGGTGATTCAGGAATCCCCCAAAGGTATTCTGCGTCCACAATTAGCGGAACCAGTAAAGATTATGGAACGGTATATTCCTCAGTCAATTACAAAACTTACAGATGAACAAGTAGTTGCTGCAAGCAAATCAACCAAGCGTAATGTTGATGCCTCTGCTTTTGTACTTGACATGGGACAGAATTTGGCTGGATTCCCTGAAATTACGGTAAGAGGCAAAAGAGGTCAGAAGATAACTTTGTTGGTTGCCGAATCACTTACTCCTGAAGGAGCTTGTAACCAACGGCAAACAGGTCGTCAACATTATTATGAATATACATTGAAAGGTGATGGAGAAGAAACATGGCATCCCCGTTTTTCATACTATGGGTTCCGTTACATTCAAGTAGAAGGAGCCGTGTTGGAAGGCCAAAAGAATCCTAAACGGTTGCCTGTAATACGAAACATCGAGTCATGTTTTGTTTATAATTCGGCTTCTAAAGTGTCTGCATTCAAGTCTTCTAATCGTATTTTTAATGCTGCTCATCGCCTCATTGAGAAAGCGGTTCGGAGTAATATGCAAGGGGTGTTCACAGATTGCCCTCACCGTGAAAAATTAGGTTGGTTGGAGCAAGACCATTTGAATGGTCCGGGTCTGTTATATAACTATGACTTGACAGGTTTTGTGCCACAAACATTGCAGAATATAGCCGATGCGCAACGCCCTAACGGTTCGATACCCACTACTGCTCCCGAACTGGTAGTCTTCCAAGGGCCAGGAATGGATGATTTTGCTGAATCTCCAGAATGGGGATGTACTTTTGTGGTACTTCCGTTTATGTACTATGAATGGACCGGTGATGATTCGTTGATACGTAAGTACTACAATCAAATGCGTCGCTATACCGATTATTTAGCTACCCGTGCTAATAACCACATCCTATCATTTGGATTAGGTGATTGGTATGATTATGGCGATTTTCGTGCAGGGTTCTCCCGCAATACACCTGTTCCATTGGTAGCTACAGCTCATTATTTTATGATAGTTGATTATATGAAAAGGGCGGCTTGTATGGTAGGGAACGATTATGATGAGCAGCATTATGAGGCATTGTCTGTAGCTATAAACGATGCTTTCCATCGGGAATTCTATGATGTTGCAAAGCATCAATATGGTACAGGAAGCCAATGTAGCTATGCCTTACCTTTGTTTCTGGATATGGCTCCATCAGCCGATCGAAAGGCAATACTTGATAATTTGGTGGCCGATATCCGTAAGCATGGTAATCGTCTGACTACAGGCGATGTGGGTAACCGATATTTATTCCAGACTTTGGCACGCAATGGATTGAATGAGCTAATGTATACCATGCATAACCATGAAGAAGCGCCTGGATATGGATTCCAATTGAAGTATGGTGCTACTACTTTGACTGAACAATGGGATCCTCGACAAGGTTCGTCTTGGAACCATTTCATGATGGGGCAGATAGACGAATGGTTCTTCCGTTCGTTGGCTGGCATAGAAACTTCTTTGGATCATCCAGGCATGCAAAATCTGTACATATCTCCACAGCCGATAGGCGATTTGACCTCCGTTTCTGCTTTTACTCAAACTGTTTATGGACAGGTAACAGTAGATTGGACACGTGATGAGGATATTTTTAAACTGAAGGTCAGCATACCGGTAGGTTGTTCTGCCCATGTGATGATGCCTGATGGAAAGTCTGTACATCAGATGGGAAGCGGAACTTATGAATTTCAATGTAAATTATAAATAATAGTTATATGAATAAACGAATTATCATTTTGCTGCTGAGTATATGCTTGTTCTCTTTTCTTCGTGCTGAGAGAGTGGACATGAAGCAAGCAGGTGCCGTAACCGATGGTACCCAATTGAATACTGAACTCATTAATTCAACTATCGAACGTCTTCATGCCAATGGGGGAGGAACACTCTTTTTCCCCGCAGGTATTTATCTTACCGCTTCCATTTGCATGAAAAGTCATATCACCCTTGAATTGGAGGCTGGTGCCGTATTGAAATTTTCCGATAACTTTGACGAATATCTGCCTTATGTGGAAATGCGATACGAAGGAGTGATGATGAAAAGTTTCCAGCCGCTCATTTATGCTGTAGATGCTGAAAATATCACAATTAAAGGAGAAGGTACCCTTGACGGACAAGGAAAAGCTTGGTGGATGGAATTCTTCCGAGTTATTATTGACTTGAAAGAGTATGGAAAACGTGATATCAATAAGTATCAGCCTATGTTCGAACAAGCTAACGATATGAAAGCACTCTATGTTGAAACGAATGAAGATTGGCACAATACTCTTGACCGGCGGTTTATGCGTCCACCATTTATTCAGCCTATTCGTTGTAAGGATGTACGGATAGAAGGTGTGAAGATTATTAATTCTCCATTTTGGACAGTCAATCCTCAATTCTGTGATAATGTAACCGTGAAAGGAGTAACCATTCACAATGTTCCTTCGCCCAATACCGATGGTATTAATCCTGAGTCATCCAAGAACGTACATATCAGCGATTGTCATATTTCGGTGGGTGATGACTGTATCACCATCAAGTCGGGTCGTGACTTGCAAGCTCGCAAGATAGGTGTTCCTTGTGAAAACATTACTATTACCAATTGTACTATGTTGAGTGGACACGGTGGTGTGGTTATCGGTAGTGAAATGAGTGGCGGTGTGAAGAAGGTAACAATCAGCAATTGTGTGTTTGATGGTACCGATCGGGGTATCCGCTTGAAGTCTACCCGTGGACGTGGTGGTGTGGTGGAAAATATTCGTATCAGCAATGTTGTGATGAGCAACATTAAGAAAGAAGCTGTTGTGCTTAACTTGAAATATAGTAAGATGCCACCAGAACGGAAGAGCGATCGCACTCCCGAATTTCGGAATATTTATGTTTCCGGACTTACCGTACAAGGTGTAGATACTCCGCTGAAGGTGGTGGGCTTGGAAGAAGCTCCTATAGAAGGTATCGTGATGCGAGATGTCCATATTATGGATGCAAAGAATCCTTGCATCTTCGAGGATTGTAGAAATCTGGTGATAGACGATGTATATGTAGATGGAAAAGAAATCAAACAACCCTTATAAAATGAAAAAGATAGCTACAACTTTTTGTTTGTGTGCAGCTTTTGGTGCGCAGGCGCAAACTTTTGAAAATCAGTTTTCACGTTCTTTGCATGATGTACTGAATGATATATCCCAACGTTTTCAGGTACGTCTGAAGTACGACATTGATACGGTAGGTAAAGTACTTCCGTATGCCGATTTCCGTATTCGTCCCTATTCGGTAGAAGAATCTCTTACTGGGGTCCTTGCTCCGTTCGATTATAAGTTTGTGAAGCAGAGCGAGAAAGTTTATAAACTGAAAAATTACGAATATCCTCGCCGTACCGATGCCGATGGGAAGAAGATGATAGATTGGTTGAATGGTCTTTATGGTGACCGTGAATCGTGGGAGAAGCGGGCGGAACAACTACGTGTGGAGATACGCAGCCGTTTGGAACTCGATGAGGCTTTAGCCAAGTGTGTAGAAGGTGCTAAGCCTATTCTATCTAAAGTACGTAAATTCGATGGATATACCGTGCAGAACTTTGCGTTGGAAACATGGCCGGGGCTTTATGTGTGCGGATCTATCTATACTCCTCGTACTAAGGGCAAACATCCTCTTATCATTTGTCCTAATGGTCATTTTGGTAATGGGCGCTACCGTAAAGATCAGCAGCAACGCATGGGCAATCTGGCTCGTATGGGAGCAATCTGTGTAGACTACGATCTCTACGGATGGGGTGAATCTGCATTACAGGTAGGATCTAAGGCACACCGTACCAGTGATGCGCATGTTATCCAAGCCATGGATGGTATATTGATACTCGATTATATGTTGTCCCATCGCAAAGATGTGGATGCTACCCGTATAGCTGCCAATGGCGGATCGGGTGGAGGTACAGCGTCGGTGCTGCTTACGGCACTTGACAAACGTTTTACCGCTTGTGCTCCAGTAGTGAGTCTGGCTTCCCACTTCGACGGTGGTTGCCCATGCGAAAGCGGTAAAGCCATTCAATTAGCTTGTGGTGGCACTTGTAATGCTGAACTGACTGCTCTTATGGCTCCCAATCCGTTGCTTATAGTGTCTGATGGAGGTGACTGGACAGCCAGTGTCCCCTGGTTGGAATATCCTTATTTACAACGCATTTATGGTTTTTACGGAGCCAAGAATCAGGTACGTAATGTGCATCTTCCCAAAGAGGGGCACGACTTTGGTCCGAATAAGCGTGATGCGGTCTATCGATTCTTTGTCGATGTGTTTGGACTTGATAAAACTCTGTGGGATGAATCAAAAGTAACCATTGAACCTTATGACGATTTGAAGAGCTTTGGTAAGAATGGCGAGAAGATGCCTCAAGGAGCTATTCGTTTTGTTGAATAGGTATAATAATTATTATTCTCTTCGTCCCGACAAGTATTCTTGATCGGGATGTTTCTTTTGGATTGTAGTTGTCATTTCGAGAAATTTGTTTATTCAAATAATCGGATTGCATGAGTACAAAATGAATACGATATCGTCTATTATTATAATAAAGATGTTGTAATTATGAGACTGAAAGGAATATATATATCATTGCTGGGCTTGGGACTCTCGCTATACGCTACTGCACAGGAGTACAAGTTGTGGTACGATGAACCGGCACAAGTTTGGACGGAAGCACTTCCGTTGGGTAACGGACGATTGGGAGCCATGGTGTTTGGTAATCCGGGTATGGAGCATATCCAATTGAACGAAGAAACAATTTGGGCAGGACGACCTAACAATAATGCCAACCCCAATGCTTTGGAATATATTCCCAAAGTACGACAACTTGTTTTTGAAGGGAAGTACCTTGAAGCACAGACTTTAGCTACCGAAAAGGTGATGGCAAAGACTAATAGTGGTATGCCTTATCAGACCTTCGGTGATCTTCGTATTTCATTTCCAGGACATACTCGTTATTCAAATTATTACCGCGAATTGAGTCTTGATTCGGCATATACCCTTGTGCGTTATCAGGTGGATGGAGTAACTTATACTCGCGAGGCTATAACTTCGTTTACCGACCAGGTAGTGATGATTCGTCTTACTGCCGATCGACCGGGAATGATTACCTGCAACGCGCATCTTACTACACCACATCAAGATGTGATGATTACTTCGGAAGGAGAGGATGTGACTCTTTCAGGAGTGTCTTCATTGCATGAAGGCTTGAAAGGAAAGGTGGAGTTTCAGGGACGCCTTACCGCCAAAAGTAAAGGAGGAAAGCAAACATGTCGCGATGGGGTGCTCACTATCGAAGGAGCTGATGAAGCGATAGTTTATGTGTCCATAGCCACCAATTTTGTGAACTATCAGGACATTACAGCTGATGAGGAAGCTCGTGCTAAAGAATATTTACGTAAGGCTAAAAAGAAGGAATATCCACAAGCTAAGGCTGACCATGTGACATTCTATAAACAATACATGGATAGGGTATCTCTCCATTTGGGTGATGACTTATATGCTAATGTGACTACTGACATGCGTGTACAGAACTTTAAAGATACGCACGATGATTTTTTAGTGGCCACTTATTTCCGTTTTGGCAGATATCTACTTATTTGTTCTTCTCAACCAGGTGGACAACCTGCCAATCTACAAGGTATCTGGAACGACAAGCTCACTCCATCATGGGACAGCAAATATACTTGCAACATCAATGTAGAAATGAATTATTGGCCGGCTGAGGTTACTAACTTGAGCGAATTGCACGAACCGCTCCTACAACTGATTCGGGAAGTGAGCGAAACAGGTAAGGAGACCGCTAAAATTATGTATGGTGCCGACGGATGGGTGTTGCATCATAATACCGATATTTGGCGTGTGACCGGTGCGATAGATAAAGCACCTTCAGGTTTGTGGCCTACTGGCGGTGCTTGGTTGTGTCGTCATTTATGGGAACGATATCTTTATACCGGTGATGTGGAATTTTTGCAACAAGTCTATCCCATTATGAAGGAAGCAGCTAAGTTCTTTGATCAAATTATGGTGAAGGAACCGAGACACAATTGGTTGGTGGTATGTCCTAGTAATTCGCCAGAAAATGTACATTCAGGAAGTGGAGGTAAGGCTACCACTGCACCGGGATGTACTATGGATAATCAATTGATATTTGATCTTTGGAATCAGGTTATCACCACTGCACGTATTTTGGGACAAGACGAAGCGTTAGCACAGCATTATGAAAAGAGGTTGAAGGAAATGGCACCTATGCAGGTTGGATGTTGGGGCCAATTACAGGAATGGATGTTTGATTGGGACGATCCGAAAGATGTACACCGACACGTATCACACCTATACGGCCTTTTTCCTAGCAATCAAATATCACCTTTTCGAACACCGGAACTTTTTGACGCGGCACGTACTTCACTCATTGCTCGTGGAGATCCCTCTACAGGTTGGAGCATGGGGTGGAAGGTGTGTCTATGGGCTCGTTTGCTTGATGGTGATCATGCCTACAAGTTGATTACTGATCAGTTGACTTTGGTACGTAATGAAAAGAAAAAAGGTGGCACGTATCCGAATCTTTTTGATGCACATCCGCCTTTCCAAATTGACGGAAATTTCGGTTGTGCTGCAGGTATTGTAGAAATGTTGATGCAAAGCCACGATGGATTCCTCTATTTATTGCCAGCTCTGCCTTCACATTGGAAAGAAGGTAGTGTGAAAGGTATCATTGCACGAGGTGGATTCGAACTAGATCTCAATTGGAAGGATGGAAAAATCAGCCGCTTAGTTATACGCTCGAAAAATGGTGGAAACTGTCGCCTTCGTTCTTTGAATCCGTTATCGGGTAAAGCACTAAAACGTGCTAAAGGCAATAATTCGAATTTGCTTTATGAAGTGCCACAGGTGCAAGAACCTCTTATCAATGAAAAGGCAAAACTAAATGAGGTTATTTTGAAGAAAACTTATTTGTACGACCTTCCTACTATAGCAGGAAAGGAGTATGTACTGATAGGACGTTGACGAATATTATAAATCTACGAATATGAAGAAATGCATAATTCTTTTGCTGTCCGCCTTGTTGATGGAAGGTGCAGTTGGGGTCTTCGCTCAAAAGACCAAGACCTATATTCCTTGGAATAATGGTAAATTGGTAGTGTCTGAAGAAGGACGTTACTTGAAACATGAAAATGGTACTCCGTTCTTCTGGCAAGGTGAAACCGGATGGCTGATGCCGCAACGGTTGAATCGAGATGAAGTGTCATATTATTTGGAAAAATGCAAGCAAGCTGGATACAACATGGTACAGGTTCAGGTATTAAATAGTGTGCCATCATACAATGTATATGGTCAGGCTTCACACATTGATGGATACAATTTCAAGGGTATAAACCGAAAAGGGGTATACGGCTATTGGGATCACATGGATTACATTATCGAAACTGCCGCTTCGAAAGGTATTTATATTGGTATGGTGTGCATTTGGGGTACTCCGGTAGAAAAGGGAATGATGAATGTAGACGAAGCAAAAGCATACGGTACTTTTCTTGCTCAACGCTATAAAGACGATCCGAATATCATTTGGATGATTGGAGGTGATATTCGCGGTGACAAAAAAACAGAGGTGTGGGAGGCATTGGCTACTACTATTCGCAATATCGATGACAATCATATGATGACTTTTCATCCACGAGGACGCACCACATCGGCTACTTGGTTCAATGCCAAGGAATGGTTGGATTTCAATATGTTTCAGAGTGGGCACCGCCGTTATGGACAACGGAAAGGGGATGGGGATTATCCTATCGAAGAGAATACAGAGGAGGACAATTGGCGTTTTGTTGAAAATAGTCAAAATCGTACTCCGTTAAAACCTGTTATTGATGATGAACCGATTTACGAGAATATTCCACAAGGATTGCACGATCCGAATGAAATTCGGTGGAACCAACATGATGTACGTCGATATGCTTATTGGTCTGTATTTGCAGGTTCATTTGGACATTCGTATGGACATAATGACATTATGCAGTTTATTCGTCCGGGAGTGGTTGGATCATTTGGTGCTGACGGCATGAAGAAAGCTTGGTGGAATGCATTAGAAGACCCTGGATTTAGTCAGATGATTCACTTGAAGAATTTGATGTTGGCATTCCCGTTCTTTGAGCGTGTACCCGATCAAAGTGTGATAGCTGGTAAGAATGGTGAACGCTACGATCGTGCCATTGCAACCCGTGGAAATGATTATTTGTTAGTGTACAATTACTCGGCTCGTCCGATGGAAATAGACTTGAGTAAAGTAAGTGGTGCCAAGAAGAACGTATGGTGGTATCATCCTGCCAGCGGTAAATTGGAATATGTAGGTGAATATGATAGCAAGATAACCAAGTTCCAATATGATTGCGGTTATATGAGTGGTAATGACCGGGTGTTGATAGTTGTGGATGCATCGAAAGACTACATCAATAAGGATTGGATTTTCATGCCAGATATGCAACAAAAATGGAATAAATAAACTATATGTCTATGAAAAAAACTATCATATTAAATTTGTTACTTGCTCTACCG
Source organism: Bacteroides sp. (assembly GCA_015060765.1). Classification (GTDB taxonomy): domain Bacteria; phylum Bacteroidota; class Bacteroidia; order Bacteroidales; family Bacteroidaceae; genus Phocaeicola. Next base: position 108,851 of record SUXW01000002.1, on the reverse strand, counting down.
TTGTTCTTGGAAGCAGCGGTGGTGGTAACTAATCTGAGAACGGAACAGATGGTAAATCCGTTAGGATTGGATACAAATCAGCCACGGATGAGTTGGATGCTGGAATCGGATGCTAACAACGTGATGCAGACAGCTTATCATATTTTGGTTGCTTCATCTCCTGAATTGTTGGCTGAAGGCAAAGGAGATTTGTGGAACTCTGGTTTGGTACCTTCTGGTGAATCACAATGGGTTGTGTATAAAGGAAGGCCTCTTAAAAGTAATCAACGCGGATGGTGGAAAGTAAAAATCTATACCACGCAAGGTGAAACAACATGGAGTGAACCGGTTACATGGGGAATTGGGCTCTTGAAGGAAACCAATTGGAGTGGCCGATGGATTGGTATGGACAAGGCTGCTCCGTGGGATGATGAAACCCAATGGAGCCGTTTAAGTTCTCGCTATCTACGCAAGGAATTCTCATTAGACAAGGAAGTGAAGCGTGCTACTGTACATATTGCAGGTATGGGTATGTACGAACTTTACATTAATGGACAGAAAGTAGGCGACCAGGTTCTGGCACCTGCTCCTACCGATTTTCGGAAGACCATTATATATAATTCTTTTGATGTGACTTCGATGTTGGCATCTGATAATGCCATTGGTGTAACATTAGGTAATGGAAAGTTCTATACTGCTCGTCAGAATTACAAACCTTACAAGACACCTACTTTCGGATATCCTAAACTTCGTCTGAATTTGATTGTGGAATTTACTGATGGTACGCGTCAGACCATTTCTTCAGATGAAAAATGGAAATTGACATCTGATGGACCTATCCGTAGTAATAATGAATATGATGGTGAAGAATATGATGCACGCAAAGAATTAGGTGATTGGGCCAAAGTGGGATACGATGATTCCAAATGGACCAATGCTCAGCGTGTAAGCATTCCATCGGCTACTCTTCGTGGAGCCATGGCTCCTAACATGAAGGTGTTAGATAAGGTACGTCCACTGTCCATCGTGAAATTGGGTGACAAATATATCATGGACATGGGACAAAACATGGTTGGATGGATACGTATGAAGGTTCGTGGTGCCAAGGATGATGTCATTACTTTGCGATTTGCCGAAACATTACAAAAAAATGGAGAACTCTATGTGGAGAATTTACGTGATGCCCGTGTGATCGATAAATATATTTGTAACGGTAAGGAAAATGGAACCGAATGGGCACCTAGTTTTGTATATCATGGTTTCCGTTATGTGGAAATCAAAGGATATAAGAATCCTACTATAGACGATTTTATAGGTGAAGTGGTAAGCGATGAAATGGAAGTGATCGGTTCTTTCGAAACATCCAATCCTGTCATCAATCAAGTATATCGCAATGCATATTGGGGTATTTTGGGTAATTACAAAGGTTTGCCGGTAGATTGTCCGCAACGTAATGAGCGCCAGCCGTGGTTGGGTGACCGTACCATGGGATCGTTGGGTGAAAGCTATATCTTCGAAAACGGACCGCTTTATGCCAAATGGATGCGTGATATCTGTGAAGCACAACGTGAAGACGGATGTATTCCTGATGTGGCACCTGCTTATTGGAATTATTATTCTGACAATATGACTTGGCCTGCAGCCTTACCATTGTCTATCGATATGATATATACTCAGTTTGGTAATAAGAAACCGATGGAACAGTGGTATCCCAATATCAAACGTTGGTTGCAGCATATGCGTGAGGAATATATGACGGAAGATTATATCATTACCAAAGATCGTTACGGTGACTGGTGTATGCCTCCTGAATCATTAGAACTGATTCATAGTAAAGATTCTACTCGTATTACAAATGGAGCGCTGATATCGACCGCTTATTATTGCAAGATGTTGCAGACCATGCATCGTTTTGCCACTATCTTGGGTTATGAAGAGGATAAGAAACAATGGGAAGATTTGGAACATAAAATGAAGGATGCTTTCAATGCCAAGTTTCTGATAGTAAAGAAGGGTACTTCGTTACAATCGGGACATGTGCTTTATCCAGATAGTGTATTTTATGATAACAATACGGTAACGGCCAATATCCTTCCATTGGCTTTCGGATTGGTCCCGAAAGAGCATATTCAAGATGTGGTGAATAATACCGTAACTAGCATCATGGTAAAAGGAAATGGACACATCAGTTGTGGCGTGATTGGTATTTCGTGGATACTTCGTGAACTCTCACGCAAGGGATTTGCCGATGTGGCTTATCTGTTGGCAAGCAATGATACATATCCTTCATGGGGATATATGGCCAAGCAAGGGGCAACTACTATCTGGGAGTTATGGAACGGTAATACTGCCAATCCGAAGATGAATAGTGGTAATCACGTGATGTTATTGGGGGACTTCTTGCCTTGGTGTTATGAAAACTTGGGCGGTATTAAGAGTGACCGTTGGAAGATAGGTTACAAGCATATCGTGATGAAACCTAATTTTGAAATTCAAGATGTAAGTTATGTGAAAGCTTCTTATCGTACTCCTTATGGTAAGGTGGTAAGTAATTGGAAAAAGAATTTGCAACAAGTAGAGTGGGAAGTGACTATTCCTGCCAATACTACCGCTGAAGTGCATTTGCCCAATGGTAAGGTGGAACGTATCGGTTCGGGAAACTATCGTTTTATTGCCGACATCAAACCGGTTCATGTTGCCATAACCAAAGATGAATTTTTGTATGAGAATGCCGAATTCCCAGCTTGTCATGGAGCAACCATTGTTGAATTGAACAACGGTGACTTGGTTTCAGCCTTCTTTGGTGGTACTAAAGAAAAGAATCCAGACTGTAATATTTGGGTATGCCGTAAGCCAAACGGTGCCAAAACTTGGACAAAACCTTATAAAGCTGCCGACGGTATCTATACAGAATATACTAGTTCGGCTTTCAGTGAAGAAGATTTGAAGAAATTTGCACAACGTGATGAAATTTTGATACGTTTGTTAAAGGAAATTCCCAATGCTACGAAGGATGACCGTGCGAAACTGTATCGTACAGCTATGATGGAAATGGGAGGAGCTAAAGCGGCTGCTCCAGCGGTACCGATGGGGGATAATGAAACTTATTCATCTTGGATGTCGCCTGCAGCTAATACCGGTAAACCATTGGTAAGTGAAGATTGGAGAAAACCATGTTATAATCCGGTACTCTTCCAGATTCCTGGAGGAGAATTGGTCCTTTATTATAAGATAGGTTATGGCGTATCCGATTGGAGAGGCTTTCAAATAACTTCTAAGAATGGAGGTAAGACATGGAGTAAACCAATGGCGCTTCCTGAAGGATTTTTGGGACCCGTCAAGAATAAACCAGAATATGTGAACGGACGTATTATCTGTCCGTCGAGTACAGAAACCGGCGGTTGGAAGTTTCATTTCGAAATTTCAGATGATAAAGGAAAGACATGGAAATATGTAGGTCCTGTTGAAGCAGAACTTTCTGTTCCTACACAAAATAGAAAGGCTGGAACTACCATTGTCGAAGATTTGGAAGCAGGTGAAGCTTTAAAAGAACAAGGAGCACAACCCATCCTCTGTATCCAGCCCAGTATATTGAAATTAAGTGATGGAAGACTGATGGCTTTGGGAAGAACCCGTAATGCTAAGTTGGCGGTAACCTACAGCAGTGACAATGGTGATACATGGAGTAAGGTTACATTGAGTGATATGCCCAACAATAATTCGGGAACCGATGCTGTAACACTTGCTGATGGCTCCCAAATATTAGTTTATAATAATTTTGAAACCATTTCGGGTACTCCGAAAGGATTGCGTACTCCACTTTCGTTGGCCGTTTCGGAGGATGATGGAAAAACATGGAAGGAAATTGTTGTATTGGAAGATAGTCCTATTAGTCAGTATTCATATCCAAGTGTCATCCAAGGAAAGAACGGTAAGGTTCATGTGGTCTATACATGGCGTCGTAATCGTATCAGCTATAAGGAAATTGATTTGAGTAAAACTAAATAACAACCATAAAATACAATGAAAAAAGTAAGATTAGCAATTTTGACGTTTTTCCTCTGTATAGGCGCATTCGCACAAACGGAAGGATTGACTGATATGAGTCAAAGCAAATACGCCAAGATGGCAAATACAGGTTTGGCTTCCGTACAATGGACAGACGGTTTTTGGGGAGACCGATTTAACATATTTAGCAAGACGTCTGTACAAAGTATGTGGGAAACATGGAATAATCCTGATATTTCACATGGTTTCCGTAATTTTGAAATTGCAGCAGGCGTTTGCTCAGGGGAGCATTGGGGACCTCCGTTCCACGATGGTGACATGTATAAGTGGATGGAAGGAGTGGCTTCAGTGTATGCAATTACCAAAGATCCGGAACTAGACAAACTGATGGACCATTTTATAACTCATGTAGTTAAAAGCCAACGTGCCGACGGCTATATCCATACCCCGGTTATCATCGAAGAACGTAATAAAGGTATTGATACTCATTCGGGCAACAAACAGACTGTAATAGGTACTAAAGTAGGAGCTGAAGATGAAAAAGGAGCTTTTGCCAATCGCTTGAATTTCGAAACTTATAATTTAGGACATTTGATGATGGCAGGTATCGTGCATCGTCGTGCAACGGGAAAGACTAAGCTTTTTGATGTAGCCGTTAAGGCTACAGATTTCCTTTGCCATTTCTATGAAACTGCTTCGGCAGAATTGGCACGTAATGCTATTTGTCCATCGCATTATATGGGGGTGGTTGAGATGTACCGTGCTACCGGTAATCCCCGTTATTTAGAGTTGTCGAAAAATTTGATTGACATTCGTGGAATGGTAGAAAATGGAACGGATGACAATCAGGATCGTGTTCCTTTCCGTGAACAATATAATGCGATGGGACATGCTGTTCGTTCCAATTATTTGTATGCTGGAGTAGCTGATGTCTTTGCTGAAACTGGTGAAGAACAGTTAATGAAAAATCTTACAAGTATTTGGAAAGATATTGTATTTCGTAAGATGTATGTGACAGGAGCTTGTGGCGCTTTGTATGATGGTACTTCACCTGATGGAACTTGTTATGAGCCGGATAGCATTCAAAAGGTTCACCAAAGCTATGGACGTCCATATCAATTACCCAATAGTACGGCTCATAATGAAACTTGTGCCAATATTGGAAATATGCTTTTCAATTGGCGAATGCTGCAAGTAACAGGTGATGCTAAATATGCTGATATTGTGGAAATGGCTCTTTATAATAGTGTATTGAGTGGTATCAGTCTAGATGGTAAGAAGTATTTCTATACCAATCCACTTCGTATTAGTGCTGATCTGCCTTATACTCTTCGCTGGCCGAAGGAACGTATGGAATACATCAGTTGTTTTTGTTGTCCTCCGAATACTCTGCGTACAGTTTGTCAGGCACAAAACTATGCCTATACAGTAGCTGAAAAAGCTATTTATTGTCAACTGTATGGTGCTAACGACATGCAAGTCGACTTGCCAGGTGTGGGTGCAGTTGCTTTAAAACAGGAAACGGATTATCCATGGAATGGTGCCGTTAAGGTAACAGTGATTAAGGTACAGAAAACTCGTAAGAAAAAAGCATTCTCATTGTATTTCCGTGTGCCTGAATGGTGTCATCAGGCTACTTTGACCGTAAATGGTGAGCCTGTGCAAGGAGATTGGAAGGCCAATACATATGCTGAAGTGAGTCGCGTTTGGAATGTGGGTGATGAAGTACAGTGGATAATGGATATGCCTGTACGTTTACTTGAAGCTCATCCATTGGCAGAAGAAATTCGCAACCAAGTAGTGGTTAAAAGAGGTCCGTTGGTTTATTGTTTGGAGAGTATGGATATTGAAAATGGGAAGCGTATTGATGATGTATTGATACCGACTGATATTCAGTTGGTTCCGAAAAAGATAATCATTGAAGGTAGTCCGATTGTAGCATTGGAAGGTAAGGCACGTTTGGTCGATAATACTTCTTGGAAAGGGGTACTTTATCGTGAAGTGGGCAAGGCAGATAAACAAGTGAACATCCGTTTAGTACCTTATTATGCATGGGGCAATCGGGGTAAAGGTGAGATGACGGTTTGGATACCGTTAGCTCGTTAATCCAAATAAATTTTATGAAAAATATAATATTTATCATATTGATGTTGCTGACAACGGGAATATTGTCAGCAGCAGACATTTATGTCAAGCCGGGTGAAAGTTTGATACACGCTTTCCGTCAGGCTAGGGAATTACGTCGATTGGATGATCCTTCTGCTAAAAAAGGAGTGACGATTCATTTGGCGCCAGGGAATTATTATTTATATGAGGCGTTGTTTGTTCGTCCTGAAGACAGTGGAACTCCCGAATCACCAACTATAATAACCTCCGACGGTAGAGCGGTACTTCATGGAGGAGTGTCTGTAACAGGTTGGAAGAAACAAGGTCGACTGATGGTTGCTGATGTGCCTATTTTCAACGGTCGTCCGTTAGATTTTCGTCAACTATATGTTAATGGTAAAAAAGCGGTGCGTGCTCGTGATGTAACAGACTTTGAACAAATGCATCGTATTATTCGTAATGATAAGTTTAACGAGATACTTTGGGTCCCAGCTGTAGCTGTGAAGAAAATACAAAAAGCTAAATACGTTGAGATGGTATTGCATGAGATGTGGTGTGTGGCCAATCTTCGGATTAAATCTATCGAAGTATTGGGCGATAGTGCAGCAGTTCGTTTTCATAATCCAGAGAGTCGTATACAGTTTGAACATCCGTGGCCAAGTCCGATGGTAACAACGGATGGACGTAATTCTGCATTTTATCTGACCAATGCAAAGGAATTGTTGGATGAACCAGGGGAATGGTATCACGATATGGAAAATCGCAAATTATACTATTATCCTTACAAAGGAGAAGTTGTCGAAGAGGCAGTGGTGCCGGCTGTTGAAACTTTGGTGAACGTGGAAGGTACCCTTGAAAAACCGGTAACGGATATTCGTTTCGAAAATTTAACTTTTAGTTATACGACATGGATGCGGCCATCGTTCAAGGGACATGTACCTTTGCAAGCTGGAATGTATCTAGTGGATGCTTACAAACTTCGTCCGCAGATGGTTCGCGAGAATAACCATAAACTCGATAACCAAGGATTTTTAGGACGTCCGTCAGCTGCTGTGAAAGTAAAAGCAGCGCATCGAATTGATTTTGTGAATTGTACTTTTCAACATTTGGGATCTACAGGCTTGGATTACGAATGGGCGACGATGGGAGGAAACGTCAATCGGTGTACGTTTACTGACATCGCAGGAAATGGTATTGTGACTGGTAGTTTCAGCCCGATGGCTCATGAAACTCATCAACCTTATGATCCCGACGATAAAAGGGAAATATGCCGTGAATTGACTATATCTGACAACTTGATTAAAGATGTGACTAATGAAGATTGGGGAACTGTGGGCATTTGTGCTGGATATGTACGCGATATCAATATTGAGCATAATGAAATATGTGAGGTATCGTATTCGGGTATTAGTTTGGGGTGGGGATGGACACGTACTGTTAATTGTATGCGCAACAATCGTGTACATGGTAATCTGATTCATCATTATGCCAAGCATATGTATGATGTGGCAGGTATTTATACACTCGGTTCTCAACCGCATAGCTTTATAACAGAAAATTGTGTGCATAGTATCTATACTCCTAGTTATGTGCACGATCCTCATCATTGGTTTTATTTGTATACTGATGAAGGATCTTCATTTTTTACTGTCAAGGACAATTGGACCGAAGGAGAGAAATATTTGCAGAATGCCAATGGACCTGGCAACGTTTGGGAAAATAATGGACCAGCTGTAAGCGATAATATCAAGGCTAAAGCTGGAATAAGGAAATAACTATAATTGAAAACGTAATGACGAAGATAAATAAAGCGACATGGATTTGGTTTCCTGGAGATTTTGAAATATGGTTAGGAAATCGTTTAAATAACCGAAGAACTGAACGAGGAGCGATGTTTCCTCCGTTTTGGAAACAGGATAGTCATTGGGTTACGGTGGAATTTTCAAAAACTATTGTACTTGATGAACCGGAAACTGTTTGTATAGCCGTGGAAGGTGACTTCAATTGGATGCTTGACGGAAAGTTGCAGTTTGGTATGCCTAATGAATTTACCATTCCGGCTGGGGAACATAAACTTAATATCAAGGTACACAATCCAACTACTCCTCCAGCGCTTTATATTGAAGGTAAAACAGTCTATACAGATTCTTCGTGGCTCATTACGTATGAAGACAAAATTTGGATTGATGAAAATGGAGTGGCTCATGGCTCGGGTATTTATGTACCTGCTGCTTGCTGGAATTTTTATTCCATCGATGAGCGTCCATCCAATTACCGATTATTACGTAAAGAACATATGCCAGTTTCATCAGAAGATGGCTTATACGATTTTGGAAGGGAAACTTTTGGATATCTAAAGTTTTGTGAAGTGAATGGAGAAGGAGTGTTTCATGTCTACTACGGTGAAAGTCGTGAAGAAGCATTGGATAAGGAATTTTGTGAAACACTTGATAAAATAGTTGTAAAATTGGGTGATAAGGAAGTGTGCACATGTCATTCTAAAGCGTTTCGTTATGTGTATGTGGAAACAGAAGGAAACTTGACTTATAATACGGTCGCGATGGATTATGAATATGCACCACAAAATTTGTTGAAAAGTGGTACTTTTCGTTGTAATGACGATGAATTAAACCGTATATGGGAAATAGGTGCCTATACTATGGACCTTACAACCCGCGAGTTTTTTGTGGATGGTATCAAACGTGACCGTTGGATATGGTCGGGTGATGCCATTCAATCGTATTTGATGAACTATTACCTTCGTTTCGATAATGAATGTGTAAAGCGTACCATCCGCCAATTACGAGGAAAAGATCCGGTAACGGCTCACATCAATACTATCATGGACTATACATTTTATTGGTTCAAATCGATATATGATTATTATCTATATACTGGTGATGTGGAATTTGTCCGCGAACTCTATCCGCGTATGAAAACGATGATGGATTATGTATTGGGAAGGACTAATTCTGATGGTATGGCTGAAGGTAAATCGGATGATTGGATTTTTGTAGATTGGGTGGACTTTCCTATGCACAAGAGAGGTGTTTTATGCTTTGAACAAATACTTTTCTGCAAATCGTTGGAGACTATGCAATTTTGTGCTTCTATGCTACGTGAGCATCCTTTGGAATTTCCTCCGCAAGGTAGTATACCTACTGAAATATACGAAACCGACGCATTGAATTATCAATCTCTTTTCGAATCATTGAAGGCCAAACTGAAACCTATTTTTTGGAATGAAGAGAAGGGCGCTTTTATGCATAGCATTGAAGACGGTGTATTGAATCCTCATATTACTAAATTCCCCAATATGTTCGCCATGCTTTACGATTTTCTTGATGAAATTGATAAGAAACGAGTAATGCATACAGTAATGCTCAATCCAGAGATAGATCCTATTACGACTCCTTATATGCGTTTTTATGAATTGGAAGCCCTTTGCATGATGGGGTTGTATGCTGAAGTGATGAACGAGATGAAAGCCTATTGGGGTGGTATGCTTCATGAAGGAGCTACCAGTTTTTGGGAAAAATATGTGCCGCACGAAAATGGAGCTCAACACCTTTCCATGTACGGTCGTCCTTATGGAAAAAGCTTGTGTCATGCTTGGGGAGCTAGTCCGGTATACCTATTAGGTAAATACTACCTTGGTGTGCAGCCTACTTCTCCTGGTTATGCAACTTTTACAGTTACTCCTGCTTTAGGTGGATTAGAATGGATAGAAGGGGATGTACCCACTCCTCATGGTTTGGTTCATATTTATATGGATAATTATAAAGTAAAAATAAAAGCGGCAGGAGGTAAAGGAACTTTACTTCTTCCTTCAGGTGAATATCCCATTATTCCGGGTAAGGAATTAGTAGTGAATTTTAGGATAAAACAAGGTTGAGTACAATTCCTATAATGGTTCGTCTTATTATAAATAATAATAAGAATTGCCATGAAGAACATGAAATGGATGTTTCTGGGAGTGCTTACAATGATATTTGTAAGTTGTCAGAAAACCAAAGTGAATATTGTGATGCCGCAAGAGGCCTCGAATCGTGTACAGTTTGCTTGTGAAGAATTGCAAGAAGCTTTGGAAGAAGCTGGTTATCTACCTATAATGCAGACTGAAAGTGAAATACCTATCGAAGGGGAGGTCTGTATCCGATTGAAACAAGCTGATTCTTCTGAAGGATTGAAGAAAGAAGGTTTCTGTATTGTTACTTCGGATGGCGTGACTACTGTGACAGGTAATGATGGTACTGGAGTGATTTACGGTTGTCGTGAAATCATAGATCGCATGGAGGCTAATTGTGGTCAACTTGATTTGCCAGAAAACTTTGAGGATGCGCCCGAAATGGTACTTCGTGGAGGATGTGTAGGCATACAAAAAATGGAATATTTACCAGGACGTGGAGTTTATGAATATCCTTATACTCCTGAAAGTTTTCCTTGGTTTTATGATAAGAATCAGTGGATAAACTACTTGGATATGTTGGTGGAGAACCGTATGAACTCTCTTTATTTATGGAACGGACATCCGTTTGCTTCATTGGTTAAGTTGGAAGATTATCCGTTTGCTGTTGAAGTAGATGAAGAAACGTTCAAGAAAAATGAAGAAATGTTTTCGTTCCTTACTCACGAGGCTGATAAACGCGGTATTTTTGTTATCCAAATGTTTTACAATATTTTGTTGAGCAAACCTTTTGCCGATCACTACGGATTGAAGACACAGGATCGTAACCGTCCCATTACTCCATTGGTTAGCGACTATACTCGCAAATCTGTAGCCGCTTTTATCGAAAAATATCCCAATGTAGGATTGTTGGTTTGTTTGGGAGAAGCTATGGCCACATATGAAGATGATGTAGAATGGTTTACCAAAACCATTATACCAGGTATAAAAGATGGCTTAAAAGCGTTAGGACGTATTGATGAACCTCCTGTATTGCTTCGTGCACATGATACTGATTGCAAGATGGTAATGGATGCTGCCTTACCATTGTATAAGAATCTTTATACCATGCATAAGTACAACGGTGAATCGTTAACAACCTATCAGCCTCGTGGCCCGTGGACAAAGATTCATACAGACCTTAGTTCATTGGGAAGTATCCATATCAGTAATGTGCATATTTTAGCTAATCTGGAACCGTGGAGATGGAGTTCACCCGACTTTGTACAGAAAGCAGTGAATGCTATGCATGATGTACATGGCGCGAATGCACTTCACTTGTATCCTCAAGCTTCTTATTGGGATTGGCCTTATACGGCAGACAAATTATCAGATGGAAGTCGGCTGAATCAGCTTGATCGTGATTGGATGTGGTACAAAACATGGGGACGTTATGCGTGGAATTGTCGTCGCGACCGTGTAAAAGAAATGCAGTATTGGGATGAAGTTTTGGGTAATTTTTATGATACATCAGTAGAAAATGCAGCTTGTATCCGCGAAGCATATGAAGAAAGCGGTGAAATTGCTCCCAAACTATTGAGACGTTTCGGTATTACGGAAGGAAATCGTCAGACATTGTTGCTTGGCATGTTCATGAGTCAATTGGTGAATCCATATAAGTATACTATTTATCCAGGATTCTATGAAAGTTGCGGTCCTGAAGGTGAAAAACTTATTGAATATGTAGAAAAAGAATGGAAGAAAGAAACTCATATTGGTGAACTTCCGCTTGATATTATAGCGCAAGTGGTAGAGCATGGTGACAAAGCGGTAGCTGCAATCGATAAAGCGGCTGCATCTATTAAAGAAAATAAGGAGGAATTTGCACGTTTACAAAATGATATGCATTGTTACCGCGAGTTTGCTTATTTCTTTAATCGCAAAGTGAAAGCTGCCCAACATGTACTGAATTATCAATGGAGCAAGGATATTGCCGAATTGGATAAAGCTATTCCATATATGGAGGAAAGTTTGGAACACTACCGCAAGTTGGTGACTTTGACCGAAAATGCTTATCTTTATGCCAACAGTATGCAGACTAAACAACGCCGAATTCCTATTGGAGGAGATGATGGAAAGAACAAGACTTGGACAGAATTGCTTGTACATTACGAAAATGAATTGGCAAACTTCCAATATAATCTTGCAACTTTAAAGGCGAAAATATCTGGCGAATTAATAGAAGAGGATAAGGCCATTGAACCCATGATATCTGCTACTGTGAAATTAAATACTCCTTTGCAGGCTGTCAAATTGGTGAAAGGGGCTAACCTTTTCAGTGACCGACTGGGTAAGGTAGAAGCATTGGCAGAAGAATTGGAGGGATTGACTGCTTATTGTTTAGAAAGTCAGAAGCAACGTAATGATGGAACAACGGTAATTTTTGAAACGGATAAGCCGGTAAGTATGTTAGTTGGCTTCTTCCGTGATGACCAGACCAAATATGCTAAAGCACCGAAATTAGAAATAGATGCTTCTGCGAATGATTACAAGCAGGCGGAACCGAAACTTATAGCTGCTTTACGTATTGATGAGATGCCATTGGCAAATGTACATGCTTATCAGTTTGAACCGGGAAAACACGAATTGTTTTTGCCGAAAGGTTTTTTGACAATTCTTGGTTTTGTAGAAACGGTTTCGTTGCCTCAACAAACTCGCAATGCCGGTTTAGCTGGAGCAAATGAAGCGATGGATTGGTTGTTCTACAGATAATGAAATGATTATGAATATCAGAAAGATAACAATGTTAACAATGGCTCTCCTATTTTGGGGAGCCTTGTGTGCACAAAAAGTAGAAGTATCTCTTGAACGTATGCAGCAGATATATGATGAGGTGAGAACGCCTTATAAATATGGATTGGTAGTAGCTCCTGCAGACAATAGTCATAAGATAGATTGTCCGACAGTCTTTCGAGAAGGAGGCCGATGGTATATGACTTATGTTGTATACAATGGTAAGGACGGACGAGATGGACGAGGATATGAAACTTGGCTAGCTAAAAGTGACAATTTATTGGAATGGACGACATTAGGAAGAGTCTTGTCTTATCGGGATGGTTATTGGGATTGTAACCAACGAGGTGGTTTCCCTGCTTTGACCGATATGAATTGGGGAGGAACATATCAGTTACAGACTTATAAGGGAAAGCATTGGATGACTTATCTTGGAGGAGAGGGAAGAGGCTATGAAGCTGTAGAAGCTCCTTTGTTTGTGGGATTAGCATGTACGGAACAGCCAGTGAGTACTTCTCATGAATGGAAGGCTTTTGACAAACCTATTCTTAGTATTTATGATAAAGATGTACAATGGTGGGAGACTTTGACTCAATATAAAAGTACGGTGTATTGGGATAAATCCAAATCACTTGGAGCACCGTTTGTGATGTTTTATAATGCAGGCGGTCATCATCCGGAGACGGGACTGAAGGGTGAGCGGGTAGGTATTGCACTTTCCAAGGATATGAAGAAATGGAAACGATATGAAGATAATCCTGTTTTTACCCATGAAACGGAAGGAACTATAACTGGTGATGCTCATATTCAGAAAATGGATGATGTGTATGTAATGTTCTATTTTTCAGCATTCGATCCTTCAAGGCCATATAAAGCTTTTAATACATTTGCTGCTAGTTATGATTTGATTCATTGGTCTGATTGGAAAGGTAAAGATTTGATCGTTCCATCTAAAGATTACGATGAACTGTTCGCTCACAAAAGTTATGTAGTGAAACACGAAGGTGTGGTTTATCACTTCTATTGTGCTGTGAATGATGCGGAGCAACGTGGTATTGCTGTGGCAACTAGTAAGCCAATGGGACGTTCGGATGTGCATTTTCCAGCCAGTGAAGGCAAGAAACGAAGAGTGTCCGTTGAACTCGATAAAGGTTGGAAAACTTATTTAACAGAAAACAATCAATTGAAGGAACAATTAAACGGTAAGACGTTAGAAGTGAATCTACCACATAATTGGGACGATTATTACGGTTATCGTCAATTGACACATGGAAACTTGCATGGTACTGCCATTTATACCAAACAGTTTGATACAGTAAAAAAGAAGGGCAGACGTTATTTTATTCGTTTGGAAGGAGTGGGTACTTATGCGACTATCCAATTAAACAACAGAGATTTAGGTAAACATCCAGTAGGTCGTACAACATTAACTGTTGATGTGACAGATGCATTAGTCTCTGGTGTGAATATTCTCTCAATAAAAGCGGAACATCCTGAACTGATAGCCGATATGCCATGGGTATGTGGTGGTTGCTCTTCGGAATGGGGCTTTAGTGAAGGATCACAGCCTTTGGGTATTTATCGTCCGGTAGTGTTTGAAGAAACAGATGAAGTACGTATAGAACCTTTTGGAGTACATATATGGAATGATGAACGGGCAGAAAAAGTATTTGTAGAAGTAGAAATAAAGAACTATAGTAGCAAGTCACAAGAAATAGAATTTGTGAACAAATTCAGTAATGCCGATGGCAAGCAAGTATTTCGACTGGTAGAAAAACTGACATTACAACCGAATGAGTTGAAGGTTATTCGTCAACAGTCACCTGTGAAGGATGCTATTCGTTGGAGTACTGAAACTCCTTATTTGTACAAGTTGGCAAGCATGATTAAGCGTGCTGGAAAGACAACGGATGAGATAACTACTCCTTTTGGTATCCGTACATTGAGTTGGCCGGTAAAGCGCACAGGTATAGAAAGTCCTACACAAGGAACAGAAGACGGACGCTTTTATTTGAACGGTAAACCAATTTTTTTAAATGGTGTATGTGAATATGAACATCAGTTCGGACAAAGTCATGCATTCAGTCGTGAACAGGTTACGGCTCGTGTAAAACAGATGAAAGCTGCTGGTTTTAATGCATTCCGTGATGCGCATCAGCCACATCATTTGGATTATCAGAAATATTGGGATAAAGAAGGTATTGTATGGTGGACACAATTATCGGCACATGTATGGTATGATACTCCTGAATTTCGTAATAACTTCAAAAAACTTCTCCGTCAGTGGGTAAAGGAACGTCGTAATTCACCGAGCTTGGCTATTTGGGGATTACAGAACGAAAGTACACTTCCCAAGGAATTTGCAGAAGAATGTTGTGAGATTATTCGAGAAATGGATCCTACAGCACGTACAATGCGCATCATTACCACTTGTAATGGTGGTGAAGGTACAGATTGGAATGTAATACAGAATTGGAGTGGTACATATGGAGGAGATGTATTTAATTACGGTAAAGAACTTTCTCAGAAAAATCAATTACTGAATGGTGAATATGGTGCTTGGAGAAGCATTGATTTGCATACAGAACCAGCTCCTTTTGATGCGAAAGGTATTTGGAGTGAAGAACGGATGTGCCAATTGATGGAAACTAAAATTCGTCTGGCTGAACAGATGAAAGATAGTGTATGCGGGCAGTTTCAATGGATATATAGTAGCCATGATAATCCTGGCCGTCGCCAACCTGATGAAGCTTATCGAAAAATAGATAAAGTGGGACCTTTCAATTATAAAGGTTTGGTGACTCCTTGGGAAGAACCTTTGGATGTATATTATATGTATAAGGCCAATTACGTAAAGGCATCACTAGAACCGATGGTATATTTGGTTTCTCATACATGGAACAATCGTTTTTCTGATGGACGTCGTAGAGCCACTATAGAGGCATATAGTAACTGTGATAGTGTGTTACTATACAACGATGCTGTAGATAGAGTTTTCCTTGGTTGTAAACTGAATCAGGGAATCGGTACGCATTTTACTTGGGAACACCGTGACATTCGTTACAATGTACTTCGTGCTGTAGGTTATTACGGAGGCAAACCGGTTGCAGAAGATGTGCTTATTCTCGAAGGCTTGGAACAAGCTCCGAATTTTGAAAAACTTTTTGGTGCATCGTGTATTGTACCGACAGTTGCAGATAATAATGTCGATATATTGAAAGGTAAAGAAGGTTATACGTATTTATATCGAATTAATTGTGGAGGTGATGCCTATACAGATACATACGGACAGTTGTGGATTCAAGATACAAAAGAATATTCTCGTTCATGGGGTGATCGTTTTTTAAAAGCAGACAATTCAAAACTATTGTCCCCTTATACTGCAAGTCAGCGTGTGACTCATGATCCTATTCATGGAACACGTGATTGGAAACTTTTCCAATCATTCCGTTTCGGTCGTCATGAATTGGCTTATGATTTTCCATTACCAGATGGTATATATCGTGTAGAATTGTATTTCACTGAACCTTGGCATGGTACGGGAGGTAGTGAGCAGACTGATTGCGAAGGTTTGCGTATTTTTGATGTGGCAATTAATGGCAAAACTGTAATTGACGATCTTGATGTTTGGGCGTTGAGTGGACACGACGGAGCTTATTGCAGGATAATAGAGACCGAAGTGAAAGGTGGTAAGTTAACTGTTAACTTCCCCGAAGTTAAAGCTGGGCAGGCCCTCATTTCAGCTATTGCTATAGCACGTGAAGGTAAGCATGAAGTACCAATAGTCAAGCAGGATAATTCATTTACATGGGCTTCTTTTGATAAGGATGTCATTGAAAAAACTCCAACAGAATTACTTCCTGAAGATAAAAATGCGCGGGCTACAATGAAGTATGAAGCTGAAGATGCTGTATTAAAAGGCAAGTGGCAAAAGAAGGAGTTCAAGAAGGAAACAGGTGTGTTCTTTAGTAAAGACAATAAGAATAGCATTACATGGACAGTTTCAACTGGTTTGGCGCAAGTTTACGCTCTTCGGTTCAAGTTTATGAACGAAACATCTGCTCCAATGAAAATTCGGATGCAGTTTGTCGATTCTAAAGATGTAGTATTGAAGGACGATGTTTTGTCGTTCCCACCAACACCTAATAAATGGAGAATGTTAAGTACAACGACAGGTACCTTCATCAATGCCGGTCATTATAGGATTGTTCTTTCAGCAGAACAAATGAGTGGTTTTGCTATAGATGGAGTGGAAGTGCAATAAATGAAAATGATTAAGATATGAGAATATATGGATTGTTAGTAGGTGGATATTTGGGCCTTTTAACTTTAAAGGCCCAACCAATCAATGATTGGGAAAATCATCATGTTCTTCAAATCAATAGGGAACCTGCAAGAGCGGCTTTTGTTCCTTATTTAGTCAATTATGGTGACTGCTCGATGTCCTTGGATGGTATATGGAAATTCCGATGGACACCTGTACCAGAAGAACGTGTGATAGGTTTTCATCAAGTGGATTTTGATGATTCACAATGGGTTGATTTTCCTGTACCTGCCAATTGGGAAAATAATGGGTATGGTACTCCTATTTACGTATCAGCTGGTTATCCTTTTCGAATTGATCCTCCACGGGTAATGGGTGAACCGAAAGAATCATATACCACATATAAAGAGCGTAATCCAGTTGGCCAATATCGACGTTCTTTTGTACTTCCTGAAAAATGGGAAAAGGAGGGTCAGACTTTTCTTCGTATGGAAGGGGTAATGAGTGCCTTTTATGTTTGGGTGAATGGTGAAAAGGTTGGATATAGTCAAGGAAGCATGGAACCCAGTGAATTTAACATAACCCATTGGTTGAAAGAAGGGAAAAATCAAGTAGCCATAGAAGTGTATCGTTATAGTGACGGTTCTTATCTGGAAGATCAGGATTTTTGGCGTTTTGGAGGTATTCATCGAAGTATAAACTTGATTCATACACCTGATGTACGGATACGGGACTATATTGTACGTACAAATGCCGTATCAGATGATTGTGTTGATTTTGAATTACAGATTGATCCTCTTTTGGCTGTTCATAAAGGTATGACTGGTAAGGGATATGTTGTTAAAGCAGTATTGAACGATAAGCAGGGGCATGAAATTTTAACTCTTGAAGCCAATGCCGAAGATATTCTTGATTTGGAACATAAAGCGGCTCGTATGAATGAATGGTATCCTCAACGAGGACCTCGTAAATTGGGACGGATGAAAGCAATAGTCCATTCTCCGCAAAGATGGACAGCCGAAACCCCTTATTTATATCAATTGCATTTATTGTTGCTTGATGAAACGGGACAAACTTTGCAAAGAATCTGTCAGTCGGTTGGTTTCCGTGAAATTAAAATAAAGAATGGTAGAATGCTGATTAATGGTAATCCGATTCGTTTTCGTGGAGTTAATCGCCATGAGCACGATCCGAATACGGCTCGTGTTATGACAGAAGAACGAATGTTACAGGATATCCTATTGATGAAACAAGCAAATGTGAATGCTGTTCGTACTAGTCATTATCCGAATGTTAGTCGTTGGTATGAATTGTGCGATAGTATAGGACTTTATGTAATGGATGAAGCGGATATTGAAGAGCATGGACTTCGTGGAACATTGGCAAGTACTTCCGATTGGCATGCCGCATTCATGGATCGGGCAGTTAGAATGGCTGAACGAGATAAGAACTATCCATCTGTTGTAATGTGGAGCATGGGAAATGAAAGTGGATATGGTCCTAATTTTGCTGCTATATCAGCATGGTTGCATGACTTCGATCCGACGCGTCCTGTACATTATGAGGGAGCTCAAGGCGTGAATGGTGATCCGGATCCTTATACAGTAGATGTAATCAGTCGTTTTTATACACGTGTTAAGGATGATTATTTGAATCCAGGTATTCCCGAAGGTGAAGATAAGGAACGTGCTGAAAATGCTCGTTGGGAACGTTTGTTGGAAATAGCAGAACGTACAAATGACAATCGTCCGGTAATGACTAGTGAATATGCTCATAGTATGGGAAATGCATTGGGCAATTTTAAAGAATATTGGGATGAAATATATAGTCATCCTCGAATGTTAGGTGGATTCATTTGGGATTGGGTAGATCAAGGTCTATATAAGACATTACCTGATGGACGTAAGATGGTGGCATACGGTGGTGATTTTGGAGATAAACCTAATTTGAAGGCATTCTGTTTCAATGGTATTGTGATGAGTGATCGTGAAACAACTCCTAAATATTGGGAAGTGAAAAAGATTTATGCTCCTGTACATCTTTCTTTAGTGAATGAAAGGACATTAAAAATAATCAATCGAAATCATCATTTGGGATTGGATAACTATCGTTGTTTGTGGGCCTTACAAGAAAATGGTGAAATCGTAAAGACTGGAGAAGTGGAATTGCCTTCATTAAACCCTGGAGATAGTGTAGAAATTAAACTACCCAAAATGCGGATGCGTTGGCGTGCAGATGTGCGATTAAATTTCAGCATTGTTTTAAGATACCCTACTACGTGGGCAAAAACTGGACATGAGGTAGCATGTGAACAGTTTGTTTTGAATGATAATCCAACAATCATGGCGGAAGCTATACCTGGTAAAGCCAAAAAACAATCTTCTTTGTTAGAAGAAGTACAAGATTATTGGTTTCAGGCTTTCCGTGCTCCAACGGATAATGATAAGAGTTTTGGAAATTGGTTGGCTAAAGACTGGAAAAATCATACTCTCGATGCTCCGAAAAGAAAAGAACTGAAAAAAGAAGAAGTGACAGTTGCAGGCAATATTATTCGAATGATTGATGAAGAATATCAATATGCAAAAGGAAGTATTATAGTTTCTTCAGAATGGAAACTTTATCCTGATGGAACGGTTGACCTAAAACAAAGTTATCGAATGAAAGGAGAATTACCAGAATTGCCTCGATTGGGTAGTGCTTTGGTCTTGGATGGTAAATACGAAAATCTTTCTTGGTATGGTAGAGGACCATGGGATAATTACCCCGATCGGAAGACTTCTTGTTTTATAGGAAGGTGGAATAGTACAGTAACAGAACAATACGTTCCATATCCTCGTCCTCAAGATTGTGGTAATCATGAAGATGTGACAGAAGTGAGATTGACCGATAAGAATGGTCGGGGTATTCGAGTGACTACATTAGGTAAACCTTTCTCGTTCTCAGCTTTACATTATACGGCAATGGATTTGTATCATGAAGATCATGATTGTAATTTAAAACCTCGTAAAGAAGTGGTTTTGAGTCTGGATGCAGCCGTAATGGGATTGGGGAATAGTAGTTGTGGACCGGGTGTGTTGAAAAAATATGCAATTGACAAGCAACAAATACATACGTTGCATGTACGCTTTAGTCGAATATATGTAAAATAAAATATCATGAAGAAAACAATGTCAGTCTTGTCTGCTTTACTTTTTTCTATTGGAATATGGGGGCAGACATCAGTCGAAACAGAACGTCAGTACCTTTCTGGACGCGGGTGTGATGATATGGTACAATGGGACTTTTATTGTACGGGTGGTAACAATTCGGGAAAGTGGACAAAAATTGGGGTTCCATCGTGTTGGGAACTTCAAGGTTTCGGTACTTTTCAGTATGGTATGAAGTTTTATGGAAAAGCATTTCCTGAGGGTATAGCAGATGAAAAAGGAATGTATAAGTATGAATTTGAATTACCTATTGAATGGAATGGAAAACAGATTGAATTGGTTTTTGAGGCTTGTATGACCGATACGGAGGTGAAAATCAATGGTCGTAAGGGTGGAATTATGCATCAGGGAGGGTTCTATCGTTTTGTATATGATGTAAGTGATCGGGTTTTCTTTGGTCCTGAAAAAAAGAATGTGTTAGAGGTTACTGTTAATAAAGAAAGCACTAATGCGGGTGTAAATCTTTCGGAAAGGCGTGCAGACTATTGGAATTTTGGAGGTATTATTCGTCCTGTATTCATGGTAGCCAAACCTGCGAAAAATATATCTCAAATAGCATTGGATGCACAGGCTGATGGTCGTTTTACTGCACATTGTATGTTGAATAGAGCAATCGACGGAGCCAAAGTACGTACGGTTATAAAAAATGCATCGGGTAAAGAAATTGCTTCTCAAACCGATGAAGTACGAGCAGGTAGTGACCTGGCATTGGTGAAATTCAAAGTAAAGAATCCAAATTTATGGTCGGCCGAGACTCCATATCTCTATACTGCATACTTCACTTTATTGGATAAGGATGGTAAAGCGCTTCATGACGAAAAACAAAAATTTGGTTTCCGTACTATTGAGACTCGTGAAAGCGATGGATTGTATATCAATGGTCAACGTATTTTGGTTCGTGGTGTAAATCGTCATAGTTTCCGACCTGAAAGTGGACGTACTTTGAGTAAAGCCAAGAATATTGAAGATGTGAAGCTCATTAAGAGCATGAATATGAATGCGGTGCGTTTGAGTCATTATCCTGCTGATCCTGAATTTTATGAAGCATGTGATAGTTTGGGATTGTATGTTATGGATGAATTGACAGGGTGGCATGGAAAGCATGAAACGATAGTTGGCCAAAAATTAGTGAAAGAAATGGTTACACGTGACATGAATTATCCGTGTATTATTTGGTGGAGTAATGGTAATGAAAAGGGATGGAATACAGAATTGGATGGTGAATTCCATAAATACGATATTCAGAAGCGTCCGGTATTGCATCCACAAGGTAATTTTGGTGGTTATGAAACCATGCATTACCGTTCTTATGGAGAAAGTCAAAACTACATGAGATTACCTGAAATATTTATGCCTACTGAGTTTCTTCATGGTTTGTATGATGGTGGTCATGGTGCTGGCTTGTACGACTATTGGGAAATGATGCGTAAACATCCTCGTTGCGCGGGAGGATTCCTTTGGGTATTGGCTGATGAAGGAGTGAAGCGTGTGGATATGGATGGATTTATTGACAACGTAGGTAATTATGGTGCAGATGGTATTGTAGGACCTCATCACGAAAAAGAAGGTAGTTATTATACAATCAAGCAGGTATGGTCGCCTGTTCAAATTGTGAATCGACCGAATTCCCAATTTGATGGAGTATTGAATCTTGAAAATCGTTATGATTTCCTTAATTTGAATACATGTAAGTTTGTTTATCAGTATGTATCTTTACCCAAAGCAGGAAGTAAGTCAGGAATGAAGGTATTGAAAAAAGGAGAATTGCAAGGACCGGATGTTTCGGCTCATGGAGAAGGTACGTTGCTGATTACTCCGATGGTAAAAGGGGCAAATGCTTTAATAGTTAGTGCTTATGATTATACGGGTGAAGAATTGTTTACTTGGAGCTATGCTTTGGAACAGGTAGAACTTCCGGCCTTGACTAATAAGGGAACGAAGGCATCGGTGAATAAAACAGAAAAAGCATTGACTATTGAAGCCGGAAAGCATACGTATATATTCTCTCAGAAGGATGGTCAACTAAAGCAAGTACGTATTGGGGCACGTACCATCGGTTTAAACAATGGCCCTCGCTTCATAGCCGCCAAACGTTCGGACCGTTCGATGGATCAATTCTATAATCATGACGATAAGGATGCGGAAAAGAAAAAAACTCAATATACCACTTTTGATGATGCAGGTAAGTTTATTGGGTTTACCGTTTCAGAAGAAGGAGCATCTATAAAGGTTATAGCAGATTATAAATTAGGTTGTTTTGATCAAGCTATTTGGACAATTGCTCCTGATGGTAAGGTTTCATTGGATTTTAAATACAAATTCAGTGGAGTTGTGGATTTGATGGGTGTTATGTTTGATTATCCAGAAGACAAGATGCTTGCCAAACGATGGGTAGGTGATGGCCCATATCGGGTATGGCAGAATCGTTTGCATGGTCCGCAACTAGGAGTATGGCAAAATGATTATAATGATCCTATTCCAGGCGAAAGTTTCGATTATCCGGAATTTAAAGGTTATTTTGCCAATGTGCAATGGATGGAATTGAAGACTCAAGAAGGTATCATTCGTATAGCTAATAAACAACCGGAAAACTATGTTGGAATCTATCAACCTCGTGATGGACGGGACGCTTTGCTATATACTTTACCTGCTACAGGAATCAGCATCATGAAAGTAATTCCTCCAGTTCGAAATAAAGTGAATACCACCGATTTGGTAGGTCCTTCTTCACAAGCTTATTGGGCAGATGGTACCTATGAAGGTGGCATTATGCTTGAGTTTGAATAAAATGCCATTTTCAAGATGTAAAACATATAGTTGTAATATGAAGACAAAATACTTGTTTTGGATGGTTCTTCTGTTGACTGCTTGTCAATCGGCAGAACGGATGTCTTTACAGGAGCAGTTTACTTCACCTTCTGAACAAGCCAAGCCTTGGACTTTCTGGTATTGGATGTATGGTGCGGTAAGTCCTGAAGGAATCACTGCTGATTTGGAGTCTATGAAGGAAGTTGGTTTGGGCGGTGCTTATTTGATGCCTATTCGAGGGTATGATGAAGCCCCTCAATACGAAGGTAAAGCTCAACAATTAACTCCTCGATTTTGGGAAATGGTACATCATAGTATGAAGGAAGCCGATCGGTTGGGATTGAAATTGGGTATGCATATATGCGATGGATTTGCTTTGGCTGGAGGTCCTTGGATTACCCCGAAAGAATCTATGCAAAAAGTGGTTTGGAGTGATACAATCGTAGCTGGAGGTGAAATTAATCAGATGATGCTACCTATCCCCGAGTCGTATGAAGACTATTATGAAGATATTGCCACCTATGCAATTCCATTAGAAAAGCGTTCTCAAGATTCTTTTTTAAAACCTTGTATAACGGTAGGAACCATGCCTGGAGTAATAGTC
Source organism: Bacteroides sp. (assembly GCA_015060765.1). Classification (GTDB taxonomy): domain Bacteria; phylum Bacteroidota; class Bacteroidia; order Bacteroidales; family Bacteroidaceae; genus Phocaeicola. Next base: position 85,197 of record SUXW01000002.1, on the reverse strand, counting down.
AAGGACGTAAAGAAAGCGGTCAACCGAGATGAAAAAGGGGTGATTCGCTCATCTTACCCTTGTTGGATACAATACGAATATGATTTTCCTATCACATGTAGCAATGTAGAAATTATATTGAGTGGCAATAATTATCAGGCTCATCGCTTGAAAGTCTTGGCCAGTGAAGATGGAATAAACTATCGTGAAGTAAAGCAGTTGGTTCCAGCCCGTCATGGTTGGCAAAATACGGATTATCAATCTACTCATGCGATACCCACAACAACTTCCCAATATTTCCGTTTTGAATGGACACCCGAAGGTAGTGAGGCTGGTAGTGAGGATTTAGATGCGGCCAAATGGAAACCCAATTTGAAGATTAAAGACATTGTGTTGCATGCCGCACCCCGCATTCATCAATGGGAAGGAAAAGCTGGATTTGTATGGCGTGTTGCTTCGGCTACGACTCCAACAGAAATATCTGATGACGCTTGTATCCAACAGAACGAATGTCGTCGGTTTACTTTGGATTGCGATGGAAAGTTGACCGCTCAGTTGCCTGAAGGGAATTGGTATATTCTACGTATGGGCCATACGGCTACCGGACATACGAATGCTACGGCTGGAGGTGCTAAAGGATTGGAATGCAATAAATTTGATGCGTCCATAGTACGTAAACAATTCGAACATTGGTTTGCGCAAGCTTTTGAACAAACTGATCCTCAATTGGCGCGTAGAGTTTTAAAATACATGCATGTAGATAGTTGGGAATGTGGTAGTCAGAACTGGAGTGATAATTTTGTAGCAGAATTCAAGGCGCGTCGGGGATATGATTTGATGGAGTATTTGCCTTTGATTGCCGGTATTCCTATAGAAAGTGTGTCAAGGAGTGAACAGGTTTTGCGTGATGTACGTACTACAATTGGTGAATTGGTTACTGATGTGTTTTATACTGTACTTGCAGATTGTGCTCAAGAATACGATTGTCAATTTTCAGCGGAATGTGTTTGTCCGACTATGGTTAGCGATGGCTTGATGCATTATCAAAAAGTTGATTTACCAATGGGGGAATTCTGGCTGAATAGCCCTACACATGACAAACCCAATGACATGCTTGATGCAATTAGTGGTGCCCATATATATGGTAAAAACATTATTCAGGCAGAGGGCTTTACTGAAGTTCGTGGTGTATGGAATGAAGATCCGGCTATGTTGAAACCATTAATGGATCGAAATTTTGCGTTAGGTATCAACAAATTATTCTTTCATGTATATACACATAATCCTTGGATGGATAAGAAACCAGGGATGACATTGGACGGTATTGGATTATTTTTCCAAAGAGACCAAACATGGTGGAAGGAGGGAAAGGCATTTGTTGATTATGTTACTCGTTGCCAGTCTTTGTTACAATATGGTCGTCCGGTTGTCGATATAGCTGTATTTACAGGTGAAGAAATGCCGCGTCGTGCAATTTTGCCGGATCGTCTTGTATCTATGCTTCCAGGTATATATGGAAAAGAAAGGGTTGAAAGTGAACGGATTCGTTTAGCTAATGAAGGTCAGCCTACTCGTGTTCGTCCTGTTGGAGTGACTCATTCTGCTAATATGGCCGATCCGGAAGATTGGGTGAATCCAATGTGTGGATACGCATACGATTCGTTCAATAAAGATGCAATGCTTCGTTTGGCTGAAGTGAAAGATGGTAAGATTGTACTTCCAGGTGGTGCATCTTATAAAATATTGGTATTACCTACTGCTCATCCGATGAATCCGGATAATCTTCCATTGTCATCAGAAGTACGTCAGAAGGTGGATGAATGGGTGAAGCAAGGTGTGGTTATACCAACATTGCCTTTTGAAGTTGATGATTTTTCAGAATTTGGTTTGGAGAAAGATGTTATATTGCCTGAACAAGTTGCATATACGCATCGTAGTGGAGAAGAATATGAAATTTATTTCATTGCTAATCAACAAGAAATAACTCGTAATTTCAAATCTTCTTTCAGAGTATCTGGACGAGTTCCAGAATTATGGAATGCGATGGATGGTACTATTTGTCAGCCTTTAGAATGGAAAGAAATAGAAGGACGTACGGAAGTTAATTTGACATTGCCGGCTAATGGTTCTGTTTTTGTTGTATTTCCTATTCAAACTACTCCGAATATAACCAAAGAAAAAAAACAAGCAGTGAAACTTCCATTGGAAGTAACTTCTTGGGAAGTGGATTTTCCATTAATTGAGAAATATTTGATCCGTAGTGAATTATTCGATTGGAGCCTTGAAGAAGATGAAAAAATTAAATATTATTCTGGTCATGCACATTATAAAGGTACTTTTAGTTGGAAAAAAAACGAAGGAAATGTATCTTTGCGTTTGGGAAAAGTAGCTCATGTAGCCACGGTCCGCATTAATGGAGTGGATTGTGGAGTAGCATGGACTTCACCTTTTGAGGTGAATGTAACTTCTGCATTGAAGGAGGGGAAAAATACGATTGAAGTATCTGTAGCCAATACATGGGCGAATGCTTTCCGTGGTGCCGACATGGGAATACCTCCTTTTGATGGTATATGGGCTAATGCTAAATATCGTTTACCAGGAGATGGATTGTTACCATCAGGCTTGTTGGGACCTGTAGAAATTATTGTGAAGAAATAAAATATAAACCTATGAAGAAAATAATTTTAACGGCTATATGTACTTTTATTGCATGGACGGATGTCAAAGCTGAAGTGAAATTACCAGCTTTTTTTTCAGATGGTATGGTGATGCAACAACAAAGTGAAGCTAATCTTTGGGGAACAGCTTCGGCCAATAAAATAGTAAAGATTACTACAAGTTGGGATAGTAAAGTTTATCAAGTAAAGGTAAATTCAAGAGGACAATGGAAGGCGTCTGTAAAGACTCCAATAGCAGGTGGACCTTATGAAATTGCATTCAATGATGGAATAGAAACACGCATTAAAGATATTTTAATGGGTGAAGTTTGGATCTGTTCTGGACAAAGCAACATGGAAATGCCTATGAAAGGGTTTCCAGGACAACCTGTTGATAATGCAAATATGGATGCACTCCGAAGCCGGAACGATCAAATTCGTTTGTTTACCGTAAAGCGTTCGTCTTCTTTTACACCTAAAACCGATGTAATAGGAAGTTGGAAACATGCTAATGCTGAATCTGTACGTGATTTCAGTGCGACGGCTTATTATTTTGGACGTTTGGTTCAAGAACAATTGGATGTGCCTATTGGCTTGATTTTAGCTGCATGGGGAGGTTCTGCATGTGAAGCTTGGATGACCGCTGAATGGTTGAAGGCTTTTCCGGCAGCTAAGATACCACAATCGGAAACTGATATAAAATCCAAGAACAGAACACCGACTGTACTTTATAATGGAATGTTACATCCGTTGATTGGCATGACTATGAAGGGAGTCATTTGGTATCAGGGTGAAGACAACTATAATCGTGCTTCGACTTATGCTGATATGTTTACTACAATGATTCGCGGTTGGCGTGCAGATTGGCAACAAGGTGATTTTCCCTTTTATTATTGTCAAATAGCTCCGTATGATTACGGACTCATTACTGCTCAGGGTGAAAAGGTTATTAATTCTGCTTATTTACGCGAGCAACAAGCTAAGGCTGAACACATGATAAATAATGTGGGTATGGCAGTATTGATGGATGCCGGGATGGAAAAGGGTATACATCCTTCACAAAAACGAGTAGCAGGTGAACGTTTGGCACGATTGGCTTTGGTAAAGACATACGGATTCAAAGGAATTACGGCTGAAAGTCCTTATTTCAGTGGTATGTCTGTAAGTAATGATACAGTAACGGTAAGTTTTGATCGTGACAAAATGTGGATAAATTGCAAGGATAAGTTTGAGTCAGAAAACTTTCAATTAGCTGGCGAAGATAAAGTTTTTTATCCTGCAAAAGCTTGGTTGGAACGAAGTAAAGTGAAAGTGAAGTGCGATAAAGTTCCTCATCCTGTTGCTGTTCGTTATGGCTTTGAAAATTATGTAGCTGGTGATTTGTTTGGTGAAGATTTACCTGTATCTTCTTTTCGTTCGGATAATTGGTAATTTTGTATGAAGCATATAATAGCAATCATATTGAGCATAATGGTTGGTGGGCAGTTCCTTTTGGGACAGCCTGCCAATTTCGTTTGGAACACCCAAAGTAAAAATTCTTCGGAATCGATGCCTTGTGGAGGTGGCGATATTGGTATGAATGTTTGGGTAGAAAAAGGAGATATTTTATTTTATGTTAGTAAAAGCGGTTGTTTTGATGAAAATAATACTTTGTTAAAGCAAGGACGTTTTCGTGTACGTTTGCATCCTAATCCTTTTGAAGAAGATAAAGACTTTCAGCAAATACTTTGTCTTAATGAAGGATTTATACAAATTAATGGTACTGATTCCAAAATCTATATTTGGGCTGATGTTTTTCACCCTATTATTCATCTTGAAGTAGAAGGAAAGAAATCTGAAATTGAATTATATTATGAAAGTTGGCGTGCGGAAGATAGACAAATATCCAAGAAATTGGAGGGACAACAATCTTCGTATAAATGGGCTGTACCTAAAAATGTAGTTACTCATCGTGATTCTATTTTGGCTACTGATTGTGATTTGACCTTTTTCCATCGGAATGCTGATTATACCGTATTTGATGTAACGGTGAACCAACAGGGACTTAAAAAGGAAAGTGAAAGTTTATACAATCCATTGAAAGGATTGACATTTGGTGGTCGTATATCGGGTGATTTGGTTTTCCGGGGTAATCAGCAAGGAATATATCAAGGACAAAACTATATGGCATGGATGTTTAAATCATCTAAAGCAAAAAGAAACCATCATGTACAAATAACTCTCCATACCGCACAATCCTCTTTAGAGGAATGGATGAAAGGATTACGTCAGGTTGAAGAGGTTGTCAATTTAAAAAAGGACAAAAAAGCCTCCCGTGAATGGTGGAAACTATTCTGGCAACGTAGTTTCATAGAAGGTGAAGGCGTTCCGGCTGATGCTATCAGAAATTATACATTATTCAGGTATATGTTGGGGTGTAATGCTAAAGGTGAGTGGCCTACAAAATTTAATGGTGGACTATTTACGTTTGATCCGGTAAATGTTACTCCTGATACTCCTTTTTCACCGGATTTTCGTAAATGGGGAGGTGGTACCCATACAGCACAAAATCAACGATTGGTTTATTGGTCGATGTTGAAAAGTGGTGATTTTGATATGATGAAATCTCAATTCGATTATTATAATCGATTATTACATACAGCTGAAACTCGTAGTCGTGTATATTGGGGACATGGAGGCGCTTGTTTTACTGAACAAATGGAAAATTTTGGGTTACCTAATCCTGCTGAATATGGATTTAAACGTCCTGAAAATTTTGATAAGGGGCTGGAATATAATGCTTGGTTGGAATATGAATGGGATACGGTTCTTGAATTCTGTCAGATGATATTAGAAACAGAACGTTATTCAGGAAGTGATATAACATCGTATATACCTTTGATAGATAGTTGTTTGGAGTTTTTTGATCAACATTATAGACAATTGGCAAAACAAAGAGGACGTAAAGAATTGGATGGAAATAATAAATTGGTGTTGTATCCAGGTTCTGCATGTGAAACATATAAAATGACATATAATGCATCATCTACCATTGCTGCTTTACGTAAAGTCTTGGAAACTTATGGACATAAACCTGAAATGCTTGAACGGATTCCTGATATACCTTTGCGTATAGTTAATGGATATAAAATGATAGCACCGGCACAGATTTGGGAACGAGTAAATAATGTTGAAACTCCACAATTGTATCCGGTATTTCCATGGCGCATTTATGGAGTAGGAAAAGATGATTTGGAAATAGCGCGTAATACTTATTACCATGATCCGGATGCATTAAAATTTCGAACACATATCGGTTGGAAACAAGATAATATTTGGGCTGCTTGTTTAGGACTTACCGAAGAAGCATCTTTGTTAATGTTAAAGAAAATGGCAAATGGGCCTCATCGTTTCCCCGCTTTTTGGGGACCTGGTTATGATTGGACTCCTGATCATAATTGGGGTGGAAGTGGAATGATAGGTATGCAGGAAATGCTATTGCAAGAGGTTGATAGTAAAATATATCTTTTTCCTGCTTGGCCTAAAGAATGGAATGTACATTTTAAATTGCATGCCACTCAAAATACAACAGTCGAAGTTTCGCTTGAAGATGGTCGAATAGTGGATTTAAAAGTATTTCCGAAATCTCGAATGAATGATATTGTAAATTGTTTGGAAAATTAATATAAGGAATATATATGAAGAAATTCTTGTTGTTGCTATTGGCTTGCTTGCCAATTATGGGTATATCACAAACAGAAACCTCCGTAGCAGGTCTTTTCCCATTGGATGGAAGTGGACGGTTGGTCTATAATTTTAACCTAGGATGGCGATTTTATAAAGGGGATGTAGAAGGTGCAGAACGAAAGAATTTTGATGATTCTGCATGGCAAATAGTTTCCACTCCACATACAGTTGAATTAATGCCAGCCGAAGGAAGTGGTTGTCGTAACTATCAAGGAATCGCATGGTATAGAAAGAAATTTGTAGTTCCTGCAGATTTGAAAAATAAAGATATCCTTATCCATTTTGAAGCAGCAATGGGTAAACAAATAGTCTATTTAAATGGCAATCAAGTGCTGGAACATGTTGGCGGATATCTTCCTTTCAATGTAAATCTGTCTGATAAGGGAATTCAGGCGGGTGATAGTTGTTTGATAGCTGTTATGGTTGATAATAGCGATGATAAGAATTTTCCTCCAGGTAAACGCCAATATACGTTGGATTTTACTTATCATGGAGGAATATATAGAGATGTGTGGATGATAGCTAAATCTTCTATAGGTATTACAGATGTAATAGATGAAAATAGAGTAGCTGGGGGTGGTATCTTTGTGCATTTTGACCAAATTAGTGAAAAAAGTGCAGATGTATATGTAAATACGGAGGTGAAGAATAAGAGCAATCGTGCTCATACCGTAACGGTGGAAACAACATTGGCTGATTTTCAATCGATTCCAATGAAAAAAGTAAGTAAGAATCTGACATTGAAACCAGGGGAGATACGCACGATTATTCAGAAAATAGTTGTAAAGAATCCTCATTTATGGTCACCGGAATCGCCTTATTTATATCGGGTACAAAGTAGAATAAAATCTGGTCGTGAAGCTTTGGATGGAGGTATAACTCGGGTAGGTATTCGTTCGTTTGCATTTGATTCGAAAGTTGGTTTTAAATTAAATGGTAAACCTTATGGTCAGTTAGTTGGTGCTAATCGCCATCAGGATTTTGCTTATGTAGGTAATGCAGTCCCTAATAGTCAACAATGGCGTGATGCCAAACGACTTCGCGATGCAGGATGTACCATCATACGTACAGCGCATTATCCACAAGATCCTTCTTTTATGGATGCTTGTGATGAAATGGGTTTGTTTGTTATAGTTGCTACACCTGGATGGCAATATTGGAATAAGGATCCAAAATTTGCAGAGTGGGTACATCGTAATACTCGTGAAATCATTCGTCGTGACCGTAATCATCCAAGTGTGTTGATGTGGGAACCTATATTAAATGAAACTCGTTATCCATTGGATTTTGCTTTGGATGCTTTGCAAATAACAAAAGATGAATACCCTTATCCATACAGACCCATTGCAGCGGCAGATGTACATTCGGCAGGAGTAGCTGACAATTACGATGTGGTATATGGATGGCCGGGAGATGATGAAAAGCCTGATAAACCCAAACAATGTATCTTTACCCGTGAATTTGGTGAAAATGTAGATGATTGGTATGCTCATAATAATAACAATCGTGCTAGTCGTAGTTGGGGTGAGCGTCCGTTGCTTATACAGGCCTTATCATTGGCGAAGAGTTATGATGAAATGTATCGTACTACGGGGCAATTCATCGGTGGGGCCCAATGGCATCCATTCGATCATCAACGTGGATATCATCCAGATCCCTATTGGGGAGGTATTTATGATGCATTCCGTCAACCTAAATATGCTTATTATATGTTTAGAAGCCAGTCGCCCGCTTCTCTCCAACATCCTATTGCGGAGAGTGGACCGATGATTTATATAGCACATGAAATGAGTCAATGGTCGGATGCAGATGTCGTTGTTTTTAGCAATTGCGATTCTGTTCGCCTGACAGTTTATGATAATTCCTGTAGTTGGACTTTACCGGTTGTACATGAAAAAGGTCATATGCCAAATGCGCCAGTTGTATTCAAAAATGTATGGGATTTTTGGGAAGCAAGAGAGTATAGTTACAAACAGAAGAATTGGCAAAAAGTCAACATGGTTGCCGAAGGTATCATAGATGGAAAAGTTGTTTGCTCTACTAAACGAATGCCTTCCCGTCGTAGTACCAAATTGCGTTTGTATGTTGATACAGAGGAAAAATCATTAGTAGCAGATGGCTCAGATTTCATTGTCGTTGTTGCTGAAGTTACAGATGATAGTGGTCATATTCGTCGTTTAGCCAAAGAAAATATTGTATTTACAGTAGAAGGTGAGGGTGAAATTATTGGTGATGCTTCCATTTATGCTAATCCGCGTCCGGTAGAATTTGGCTCTGCACCAGTATTGATTCGTTCTACTCGTAAGCCAGGAAAAATTAAAGTAACTGCACGTGTACAGTTTGAAGGTACTCATGCGCCTACATCTGCATCTGTTGAATTTGAAAGTATTTCATCGGATTTCCCATTCTGTTTTATAGAACAGAGTGCTACCGAAACTATCTCTGTTAATGGAACAAAACAGAACAAGAAGATGATGCTGACAGATGAAGAAAAACAGAAAGTATTGAACGAAGTTGAATTGCAGCAAACAGAATTCGGTACAGGAAAATAAAGGTTAAATGGAATATGAGAAAATTGGTTTCATTCATAGCAGTACTCTTTGTTACGTTATTGGTATGGTCTTCCACACCTAATGTTATTGTTGAACATTATACAGTGGAACAAGGATTACCTAATAATGTAGTAAATTGTACATTAAAAGACAAGGACGGATTTATTTGGTTTGGTACTTGGTATGGTTTGTGTCGTTTCGATGGACAAAAGTTTTATACTTATAATAAACAGCAAAGTCCAGATTCAGAACTTCCTCCAAGAAAAATTCAACATATTGTAGAAGATAAGAACCAGAATTTGTGGCTGAAGACCATTGATCATAAATTATTTGTTTTTGACAAGCAAACAGAATTATTTCATGCCGTATACGATGACATGAAGAATTATTCTGATAATATACAAGTTGTAAAGATGCAGACGAATGCATCAGGAGAAGTCTTGTTGTTAACATTGGATAGAAATTTGTTATTGGCTGAGGTTAATGCGAATGGAGAAATCAATATACGTGTATTATATAATTCAAAAAAAGAATATAATGCCAATGCATATCGTTTGAAGCATAGTGTTATACAGGAAACAAAAGATTATATATGTTGGATTGGCATAGATGATAAGATTGCTGCAATTAAAAAGAGCGAATTTTTAGCAGATAATCCAGATAATATGATAACAACCAAATTGCAGCTCACCGATGAAAGATATTTAACTTGCATGTATGAAGATGGACAATATCTATGGTTGGGTGACAATATAGGAGTGTTTTCTTGTATTGACCCTCAAACAGGAGCTGTTGACCGTTATGTATTACCGGAACTTAAAGGACAAATTCAGAATTTGTTAGCGGTAGAAGATAAACAAATATATATAACACTAACAGGAAAAGGAACCTATTTATATGATTTGAATAATCGGGAATTAAAGAAAATTCATTTACCAATAACTGATGGGTATATATCAGAATCAATGGTTGACCGTTGTGGTATGATCTGGTTCCATGAAAATGGTAAATCATTGATATGTTATGATGTTTTGACAGATAAAGCTGAACGCTATCCATATCGAAATGGAACCCAATTGGGATATGGTATTTTGTATATGGAAGAATCGAAAGACGATGGCTTGTTTTTTCTGACTCCGGTTGGTGAAGCTTTATATTTCGATCGCAAGGAACATAAAATGCTACAGGTTGAATCATTCAAGCAATTGAATCCTCACGGTCGTACCAGAATAAATTTCTTTAATCTCTTTCAAGACCGTGATGGTATTTTGTGGCTCGCTTCTACAGACAATGGGATATACCGTATTGAATTCCCTAAAAATCAGTTTGATTTGGTCGATATTCCTTTTGTTAATCGTAATGATAAGAATGAAGTGTATGGTGTACGTGCCCTCTATCAAACTAAAGATGGAGATATATGGATTTCTACTCGTAAACCGGAACTGTATCGATATGATAAGAACAAAAATCTGAAACATATATATGGTAATGGAAATGAAAAATTGGGTGTAGTATACCATATTATGGAAGATAACCAAGGAAACATATGGCTTTCCACTAAAGGGGATGGTTTAATAAAGGCCGTTCCTGATAATGATGAATCTAAAGGGTACCGTTTTATTCACTATGAGCATAATCCGTCAGATATATATTCTTTGAATGGGAAAAATGTATATTACACTTATCAAGATTCAAAAGGTAGAATATGGGCCGCTGTTTTAGATGGCGGATTAAATTTATTGGAAGAAAAGGATGGCAGAATAGTGTTTCATCATCGGAATAATAGTTTTAAAAATTATCCTTTATATGGCCTTTATACAGAAGTTAGAAACATATTAGAAGATGAAGATGGGCGTATATGGGTAGGTACAATGGATGGATTGATGTCGTTTGATGTCAATTTTGTATCACCTGATCAAATAAAATTTGCTACTTATCGTATAGAAAATAGAGCAGGTATAGCCGATTCGGATGTCTATGTATTATATAAAGATAAGGAACAAAATGTATGGGCGTGTGTTTTTGGTGGTGGAGTTCATAAAATAGTGGAATCAGATCATTTGAATCATTCATTGAAGTTTGAATCTTATGGTACAGATGAAGGTTTAGGTGATGATGTGATTGTATCCATGATAGAAGATAATGATAGTTGTATTTGGCTTGTTTCGGAAAACGGTATTGCTTCATTAGACAAAAAAACAGGTCGTATCCGCAATTTTGATGAATATGATGGTTTGCCAGAAATTTCTGTTGAAGAAGGGGTTGTCATGAAAACGGAGGATGGAGATATTTGGATTGGTTGTCGACATGGTATTCTTCTTCTTTCTCCAGATAAACTTATTCCCAATCAAATGAGTTATAATACATTCATTGTTGATTGTCAAGTAAACAACATGAATTTTCGTCAATTAGATATAAACGATATATCCCGAAAATCCATAACCTATTCTGAAGGTATAGAACTTGAATATGACCAATCTATGTTTACCATTGAATTTGCCGCTTTGAATTACACGAACCATAAACGGGTTTCCTATAAATACATATTGGAAGGATATGAGAAGGAGTGGCACAATAATGGACATAATCGAATTGCTGCCTATACAAACGTCCCTTCTGGTGATTATGTGTTCAAAGTTCAAGCTTTTGATGAATCCAATCCTTCGTTGGATTCTGTCAGAAAGTTGAAAATTAAGATTCTTCCTCCTTGGTGGGCTACTAAATGGGCATATCTTATCTATTTCCTTTTGTTGATAGGATTATTGATAATGGTTGTGAAAATAGCTTTGCTCATGATGCGGATGAAAAATGATGTATACATTGGTCAACGGCTTTCAGAACTTAAAATTAAATTTTTTACTAATATTTCTCATGAACTTCGAACTCCATTGACTTTAATACAGGGACCTATTCAAGAACTGAAAGCTAATGAAAATCTTTCTGATAAAGGAAAGCAATATATTGATTTGATGGAAAAGAATATTATACAAATGTTACAATTAGTCAATCAAATACTTGATTTCCGAAAGATACAGAATGGAAAGATGCGTCTTCATGTTTCTCGTTTTAATTTGAATGAGATGTTGCAGGGATTCGGGCATGAATTCCGGATTTTAGCTGAAGAGAATAACATCAGATTTATTGTTGAAGAGACGAATTTGCAGATTAAAGTATGGGCAGATAGTGAGAAGTTGTCAATGGTTATCCGTAACATCTTGTCGAATGCTTTTAAATTTACACCTTCGGGAGGGCGTATTTCGGTCAAGGCATCTATATCTCCGGATAAAAGTCGTTGTTATATTCATATTAAAGATACAGGAGTGGGTATTCCTCAAAGTCAGTTGTCCGAAATCTTTGAGCGTTTTTCTCAAGCTGAAAATGTAAAGGCTGCATCCTATTATCAAGGTACGGGTATTGGCTTGGCTTTAAGTAAAGAAATCATGAATTTACATCATGGAGAAATATATGCAGAAAGTCCGGAAGAAAAAGGTGCTTGTTTTGTGGTGGAACTGCTTATGGGAAAAGCTCACTACAAAGAATCAGAAGTAGATTTTTATGTTGGAGAAGATATCTTGATGGAAGAAAGTGTATCTGAGGAACAGGAAGAAGACGATCCAATTGTAGATTCTTCTTTACCCAGTGTATTGATAGTAGATGATAATAAGGACTTGTGTAATATGCTTCGGATGCAGTTGGAGGACTCTTATAATATTTATATGGCGAATGATGGTGTAGAAGGATTGAAAAAGATAGCTTTGTATCATCCCGATGTAGTGGTTACTGACCAAATGATGCCTAATATGGATGGCTTGGAAATGTTACAGCATATTCGTAAGGATTTTCAGATAAGTCATATTCCAGTAATTATCCTTACGGCAAAAGGGAATGATGATTCGCGTACAGAGGCCATAAGTAAGGGAGCTAATGCTTATATAACTAAACCATTTAGTAAAGAATATCTGATGGCACGTATAGAACAATTATTGAATGAACGTAAGTTGTTCCGTGAACATGTATGGCAATCAGAAAAGCAAGTGCCTGTTGTACAAGATGAATATGCTCAATATTTAGTAACTAAAGATGTTCAATTCATTGAAAAAATACATCAAATCGTTGAAGAGAATATGGATAATAGTGAATTTAACATAGATACCATTGCTTCGAATATAGGGCTTAGTCGTTCGGCTTTCTTTAAGAAATTGAAAAGTTTGACGGGATTTGCTCCGGTAGATCTAGTAAAAGAAATTCGTTTGAATAAGTCTGTAGAATTAATGAAAAACTCGGATATGAGCATATCCGAAATAGCATTTGCTGTAGGATTTAGAGATGCCGGCTATTTTGGAAAATGTTTTCGTAAAAAATACAATCAAACACCTAGGGAATATATGAATGAGTGTCGTAGAATTTGAAAATTATCTCACAAATAGTGTTTTTTTAAGAAGTAAGTGATTACAATATTTTCTATAATTCGTCTTTAAATAAATTGAAATATTTCAAATTTAGGATTAAAGGGATGAATTGTAGAAAATTATTGTTGGTTATTGGGTTAGTACTTTTTACTCTGACTCCTTTATTGGCTCAATATATAGCGACAGGGGAACGCTATAAGGTAGCCGCATGCGATTGGATGATGCTTAAGCGCCAAAAAATAGGGGCTTTTAAGTTGATGCATGAAATCGGTGGAGATGGCATAGAAATGGATATGGGAGGTTTGGGTAAACGTGATACGTTCGATAATAAGCTTCATCAACCTCATTTCCAAGAATTATTTAAGAATACAGCAGACCAATATAAGTTGGAAGTACCTTCTGTTGCAATGTCGGGTTTTTATGGACAATCATTTCTTACCAAAGTTACTTATAAGGAATTGGTACAAGATTGCTTGAATACGATGAAAGTAATGGGAGCAAAGGTAGCTTATTTACCATTGGGAGGTATTAAGGAAGATTGGACAATAAAGGGTGAAGCTCGTTCTGAATTAGTCCGTAGACTACATGAAGTAGGAGAGATGGCTAAAGCTGAAGGCGTTGTTATTGGTATTCGCACTCAATTGAATGCCAAGGATAATATTAAATTATTGAAGGAAATAAAATCAGAAGGTATTAAGATATATTATTGTTTTCAGAGTACATTAGAGAACGGGTGGAATTTGTGTAAGGATTTGAAACGCTTGGGAAAAGATCGTATCTGTATGATACATTGTACAGATACTGATGGTGTGACACTTCCTTACAATACTCGTTTGGATATGTATCAGGTTAAAAAGACATTGGACAAAATGGGATGGAGTGGTTGGTTGGTTATAGAACGTTCCCGTAATGCTCAGGAAGTACGTAATGTCAAGAAAAACTTCGGTACAAATGTAAAGTTTTTGAAAAAGGTGTTCCAAGAGAAGGAATAAGTACTTCCGGTACTTAAAAATACGAGATTAATAATTATAATTATATTTTGTTTAATTTAAATTCATCAAATCTATGAAAGTGAAACATTATTTCTTATGGGGGAAGATGTTTGGCATGCTTTTGACAGCAGGCCTTTTGTCTTTTGCCTCGTGTGCGGAAGGTGTGGATGATGAGTATTGGAGTTCCAATGTGAAAAATGTGCAACTCGAATCGCCAACGATTGACAATACTTGTTTTTCTACCATTGCCAATGCTGATGGAACAGAAAGTGTAAAACTGGCATGGAAGGCTATTGCAGGTGCAGGTGGCTATCATTGTGTGATAGACATTGTAGACGATCCAGCCAATCCTGAAAATGTAGTTGACTCTATTCTAGACCGTCCATCTTTGGTTTTTGAAAAAAAGGAAGATACCAATTATTCAGTCAGTTTACAAACATTGGGTAATGACAAATTGAATAATAAAGGGGCTACTTCAGCTTTTAACTTCGCTTATTCAACCATGATTGCTGCTGTAACTATTCCTGACGGATCAGATATTGCGGAATTTATTAAAGCTAATTTTACTCCAAGCGAAGAGGAACAAGCTTTTGAATTAGTGGCTGGTGGTAGTTACACCATGAATGGTACTGTCGATTTTGATTTAAGTTTGATGACCATCCGTGGTAACAAAATCAATCGTCCGACTGTAACCCTTAATGGAGGAGCTGGTTTCATTACACAAGCAGGTTTGAAAATCAAGTTTATCAATTTTGATTGTACAAATTTGACATCGACAGGTTTCTTAACACTCAGTTCCAATCCAAGTGAAAGCATTTCTATAGAAAGTCTTGGATTCAAAGCCGATGGTGCCAATCAGAGCGGTTATGTGGTAATGGATCCGGTAATCATCAGTGACTGTATGTTCAAGAATCTTCCTAATGCCATTCTGTATGGTAACAAGAAGAACTGGAGCCTTTGGGATTTCCGCATTACAGAATGTATTGTACAGATGAATAATACAGGTTCCAACCCATTTATTCATTTGCAAGGTGCAAGCAATGGTGCCATTAAAAATATGACTATGAAGAATTCCACATTCTTCAATTTAGTTGCCAATAAGAATGCTTACTTTATCCGTTATTCAAATGCTTCTAATTCCCAACCTAAGAAGTTGTTTGGTAATGGAAATGCAACAATCACTCACACATGGTCAGATTGTACATTGTTTAAGACATTTACAGGTAAAGATTTTGCAAACAATACTACTCAGCAAAATACAGCTACTTATTATATGGATAGAATGGTGTTCTATGATGTATATCGTTTGTATCAGTATCTTCACAATAACTGTAAGCGTTATTGTAATAATTGTACAATGCATTATGATGAAGCAAGTCCTCAAAGCAACGATACAGGTGGACGTAAAGATACCAATGGTAATCCATTTACAGTATTGGAAGACCCGGGATTTGATCTCAGCCAGATTCATGAACTTGATTTCTCGCAACCGAATGGTGGCGTGAATTTCAAGGCTAATGGTGCAATTTCTTCCCAAGCTGGTGACCCTCGTTGGAGATAATAATGAATAATAAATTTAAATAAGAATAAAAATGAAACAACATAATATTTTCAGAATATGTTTGGTTCTTATGGCTTTTCTTGCTTTGCCAGTATTTGCCCAGAACCAAATTTACAAAGGTATGGTTGTTGATGAAACCGGAGAACCGGTAATTGGTGCTACAGTGAAGGTGGTAGGTACTAATACAGGTTCTATTACTGATATGGATGGTAATTTTACCATTGCGGTTTCAAAAGGACAAAAAGTAGAAATCTCTTTCTTGGGTTATACCACACAAACTATTTCTGATTTTAGTCAGGTGAAAATAGTCATGGTAGAAGATGCTCAGAAATTGGATGAAGTGGTAGTTGTTGGTTATGGTAGTCAGAAAAAGGCCCACTTGACTGGTTCTGTTGCTACTGTCGATGTTAGTGAAATACAGGACTTTGCTTCCGGTGACTTAGCAAGTACTTTGAGTGGTATGGTCAATGGTATGAGTGTAAGTGGTGGTAATGGTCGTCCGGGTGAACCAGGTCGTATTTCTATTCGTACCAGTGGTTTGTTTAGTGAAATTGGTTCTACTTCACAGGAACCTCTATATGTAATCGATGGTTATGTATATCCGAACGATGTAACTGTTGGTAAGGGTGGTACTTCCGAAAATTTGGGTGCAACTGCATTCAACAATTTGGATCCGGCTTCCATCGAAAGCATTTCTGTATTGAAGGATGCTGCTGCCGCTGTATACGGTGCCCGTGCTGCCAATGGTGTAATCTTGGTAACTACCAAAAAGGGGAAGCAAGGTGCTCCTCAAATCTCATATAATGGTTCTTTCGGTTTCACAGATGAAATGCAACGTACCAAGATGTTGAATGCTTACCAATATGGTAAATTGTGGAACGCCGTAAAAATGGCTGACCCAATTGAAGTAGGTAATATCAACTTGACCGAAAATTTGTTCCAATTAGATGAGCTGAATGCCATGAAGCATTTGAACTACGATTTGCTTGATAAGTATTGGGAAACAGGCTTGACTCAAAAGCATAGTGTAAATATCAGTGGTGCTACAGAACGTGCCAATTATTTTGCAGGTATATCATATTTCGATCAGGAAGGTAACATTGGAAATCTGGATTATAACCGATGGACTTATCGTGCTGGTGTAGATATGAAGTTGAATAAGTGGTTGAAGGCTGGTCTTTCTGTTTCGGGTGACTATGGTAAGAAGGATAAACCTTTGGTTAAAGTAGGTGGCTCTAATGATGAAAAACAATATGAAATTTTGTTGACTCGTCCGCAATATATACCGGAAGAAATAAATGGCTTCCCCTTGGCTTACTATGGTATCAGCAACGAACAGAAGAGTAACAATCAGAATTATTCACATCATGTTCTCCAAAATTCGGGTGACTATAGTAAAAATATGAACTCCAATATGAATATCAGTGGTCATTTGGATGTAGATTTTGGTGGTATTTGGGAACCTTTGAAAGGTTTGAACGCTCGTTTCAATTATTCCAAGAGTATTACAACCAGTAAGATAAACCAGTATACTTCGGAATATAAGATTTACTATATGAGAGACCGTTTTGGTAGTGGTGAACACTTGTATACCCCTGTAGCAGGTGAAAGTACAGACTTACTTTACGATGAAAGTAATTTCTTGTTAGGAAATAAAGGTGTTGCTGTGGATAATGGTACTCCAGGTGGGTTCTTGAGCCGTGAAATGAACCGTGTAGACAATTATCAAATGAATTTTACGGTAACATATGCCCGCGATTTCGGCAAGCACCATGTAAATGGTTTGTTCTCTATCGAAAAGTCGGAAGCGGAATCAGAATACAACTACGGTGACGTGGCCTATTTGTATGATTTCCAGAATGGACAATCCAATTCGCATAACAATGCCATTGTACCTGAAGTGGATGGTGCCAAACCTGATGTTACCAATGTAGATTTTAATCGTTCTGAAAGTGGTTCTCTTTCCTATGTGGGCCGTGTAAATTATGCATATGCCGACAAGTATCTGTTTGAATTCTTGTTCCGTTCAGATTCTTCTACTAAATTTTCTCCTGAAAATTATTGGGGTTTCTTCCCTTCCGTATCTGCTGGTTGGGTGATTTCTCAAGAAAATTGGATGCAAGATGTGAAATGGGTGGATTATCTGAAGGTACGCGGTTCGTTCGGTATTACAGGTCGTGATAATACCATTGCATGGCAATGGATGCAGAATTACGGTATTGATATGGATAAAGGACCGGTATTCGGTACATCTGTTAGCGGGCAGACTGGTAATCGTTTGACCATGAATAAGAATAATGCAGCAATGAATCGTGATGCTCATTGGGACAAGTCTTATAAGGCAAACTTGGGTATTGATTTCAATACATTGAATAATCGGCTGCAATTGACGCTGGAAGGTTATCATGAATGGCATACTGATATTTTGATGGCAAAGAATGCATCTTTGGCAGGAACTATCGGCACTTCTTCTGCTAATTTGAACTGGGGTAAGATGAATGCATGGGGTGTTGAAATATCGGCCACTTGGAGAGACAAAATTGGTAAGGACTTTAAATATCGCATCGGTATCAATACCGGTTATTCAGATAATAAATTGCTTGAAATGGACTGGGCTACAGAACAGGTTTATTTGAAGCAACGTTATGGTCATCGCAGTGATATGGGTACTTGGGGTATGCAATGTCTTGGTATGTTCCGTAGTTTCCAAGATATTGAAGAATATTTTGAGAAATACAACATCACGACTTATATGGGTAAGAAAAAAGACGATATCCGTCCGGGTATGTTGATTTACAAAGATGTTCGCGGTGCCTACGATGAAGCTACTGGTACCTATGCAGGCCCTGATGGAGTAGTAGATCATGAAAACGACCAAGTACAATTGTCCAATCGTTCCAATCCATGGGGGTTCACTACCAATTTGAGTGCAGAATGGAAAGGTCTTTCATTGACAGCCCAATTGAATGCAAGTTGGGGAGGGTACAGCGTAGTTCCAACAGCAGCTTTGAAGCCAGGTGATGGCTTGGAATTCACTAACATGCCTTCGTTCTGGAATCCGGATGACATGTATGTATATCAAGATATTTATGATGGTAGTGGTAACTTGATAGCTAAACAGAATCGTGAAGCATCTATGCCAAACTTGGCTTATTCGGATATCAATGCTGTTTCTTCTACTTTCTGGAGGGTCAGTGGTACTCGTATTCGTCTCAATCGTTTGACTTTAGCTTATGCTATCCCTACCAAGTGGACACAGAAAATAGGACTTAACAGTTGTCGTTTCAATGTTACTGGTCAGAATCTGTTGAATCTGTATAATCCCTATCCGGATAATTTCTTGGATCCGTCTATGACATACGACAGATATCCTACTTTGAGAACCATTACTGTAGGTGTTAATCTCTCATTCTAAAAACAAGGAGTAAGATGAAAAGAAAATACATATTTACAGCAGCCCTCATGGGCAGTGCGCTTGCAATGACTTCGTGCAGTGACGAATTCTTGCAGGAAAAAGGAAACTATGGACAGTCCAGTGTGATTGCCTATGATACTTATGCCGGATCAAACGCTCGTTTAAACGACGTTTATTCACTTTGTTTACCTGATGAAGACAGTGATCCAAGTTGGAAGAGTCCTAATACAGGTAGAAATGACTCTTGGTTAGGTAAAAGTACAGAAGAATATAGTGGTTTCAGTTCTTTCACAGATCCGAGAACCATTGTAAATACAGATGGTACTGGAGGTACGCGTGTAATTGACTTTTTCCACAACAAACAAGGTGATGCCCGTGAAAATCCATGGGGACGTTTGCGTAATTTGAATGACGTGATTCGCGGTGTAACCAACGGTGCAATGTCTCAAGAGGACAAGAACAAGATTTTGGGACAGCTTCACTTTTTGCGTGGTTGGTGCTATTACAATTTTGTAAGATGGTACGGTGGTGTGCCCATCATAACTGAAGTACAGGATCCTGTAGAAGGTGTATGGACTCCACGTTCCAGTACCAAGGATTGTATTCAGTTTATTTGTGATGAATTCGATTTGGCTGCTGAATTGTTGATGCCATTTACTTCTAATGGTGGATGGACTGCAAGTGGTGATTATGGTCGCCCAACTGCCGGTAGTGCTTTGGCTATGAAAGGTCGTGTATTGTTGATGTGGGCGAGCCCATTGTTCAATCGTTCGGACGATGCAACTCGTTGGACTGAAGCATACAATTTTATGAAAGAAGCGTTACCTAAAATTGAAGCATGTGGTCATGGACTCTATGGAGAAGGTAATCCTGGTATTAATGCTACTTCATGGGCTAAAATGTTTGTGGATATTGATAGGAATCCAGAAGCACTTTTTATCAAATTGAACAATACCATTGCTCCCGATGGTCGTCCAGACTATTCTATGAATAGCAACTGGGAACATGAAATTCGCCCAGGAAATGCTATGGGTGGCGGTGGTAAGGAAGCATCTGCTATGTTGGTTGATATGTTCCCGATGGCAGATGGTAAACGTCCTGCCAGTACGTTGACATATACTAAATTGGAAGCATCAGAAATGGAATACAATGAAAATATGCCGTTTGTTGGACGTGATCCTCGTTTCTATCGTACGTTCGCTTTCCCTGGTGTTCGTTGGGCCTTCAATGGAGATCCTCGTGGCGAAAATGATAATCCTTATAATGGTAATGCATATGAATTGTGGAATTATGTATGGTATCTCGAATTAGGAGATGCCGGTAATGCAGAAAGCGGTGACTCTTATGCGGCAGATGGTTTGTTAGGAAGTAAACGTGGTATCTATGTACGTAAACGTTCCGATGATTTGGATGTAAATGCCTCACCACTCTATGTATTTACAGGTTCTTTCAAACAGTCGGGTGTACCTTACTTTGAATACCGTTTCGCTGAATTTTTGTTGAACTATGCTGAAGCTGCTTGTGGTGCTGATCAAATGAGTGTCGCTGTTGAACAGTTGAAACGTATCCGTGCTCGCGTTGGTTATACAGCTGACAATAACTATGGTTTACAGAGTAATCTGTCATCAGATAAGGCTGCCTGCATGTCGGCTATTTTGTACGAACGTCAAATAGAATTGGCGTATGAAGGTAAACGTTTCGATGACTTACGTCGTTGGATGTTGTTTGATGGTGGTACAGGCACAGTTAGTGGTGCTCCTTCTTCTTGGAACTTGACTGGTTGGGGTG
Source organism: Bacteroides sp. (assembly GCA_015060765.1). Classification (GTDB taxonomy): domain Bacteria; phylum Bacteroidota; class Bacteroidia; order Bacteroidales; family Bacteroidaceae; genus Phocaeicola. Next base: position 64,118 of record SUXW01000002.1, on the reverse strand, counting down.
GAAACACTTGTACTTGGTTAGGTTTCAAGCAATTGAATGGTCAGCGTCGTGATAATATGCAATTCCGTACAGCAGATAAGTATGGTGTTGGTGGTAACGACGTAAATGGTGACCCATTACTGAAAGAAGAATCAGGAGCAGAACCTCGTCCAAAAGCAATAGACTATCGTAAGGAATTAGAGCCACAGATTGAAAGTTTGAAAGTATTCTATCAAAACAACTTGGTTCGTAAGAGAAATCGTGGCGATGAAGACGATAGCGATGGTAATTTGTTGACTATCAATTTCCGCCCGGAATATTACATCATTGGTTTGAACAATGCAGCCCAGACTAACAATAAGAATCTCCCGCAGAACATTGGTTGGGATGATTATAATAAGCCAGGTAGCAAAGGTACTTTTGACCCGTTAGCAGAAATGGTAGCTGCTGAATGAAGTATATAATTTAAAGTCATGATACCTATTTTCTACTTGAGGTATATTTGGTAGGATGGAATGTACAATAATATGTACATTCTATGTAAAGATTGTTAAATATATATAAGAGAGAATTAAGTATCAAATGATATCTAAAAAAATGGGCGTGAACTAAAAGCACACGCCCATTTTTATATTACAATAGAGAGATTATTTCACATAACCAGTATCTGTATCTACTGGAATTTTAGTTGGATCAGTTTCCAATGGGTCGAATATACCGTTACCACCATGGCTAATATCTTCCCAACCGATATTCTGATAGAGAGTTGGATTGTTTACCATAGCACTGTTACACAAGCCCCAAATATAGAAATTGGGTTCCCAACGTATTTGCTCGTCATCGTTTTGACCTTCAGCTGGTTTATCACGACGTACAAACCATTCCTTATAGAAAGCAGCTAATTGCAGTTCACCTTGATTGTTGTTCTTTTCTCTTTCATTCAAGTTCAAGCCTTTATAGACAGCATCGCGGTTGATTGACTTTTGGATGGGGTCTGATTGCATATTGGTTCCATTGGCTTTAATAGGCACAGAAAGCTCAATGTAATGATGTTTGGCACGCCCTGCTTGTGGAGTAACACCTAAATAAGTACAAGTGTTTCCACCCCAACCTGTTAATTCAAAGTTGACACCCAAAGCACCTTGGCCTACGCCACCATCAAACAACATCCAACGACGCATATCTTCATAACGTTTACCTTCGTATGCTAATTCTATTTGACGTTCATACAAAATGGCAGATATTAATTCACCACCTGTCATGCCGCTCTTTAAACCAAAATTGGTTGCTGCATATAGACTATTGTCGTATACACGTGAACGGATACGTTTCAATACTTCAAAAGCTTCATTGTCTTTGCCTGTTGCAGCTGCTGCTTCAGCATAGTTCAACAATACTTCGGCAAAACGCATTTCCATGTATGGAGTGGCACAACGTTGGAAACCTTTACCGTCTGTAGATTGGCTACTTGATTCGGTATTATAGGCGTAGAATGGTGCACCATTCAACTCCTTGTCATCCGAACGTTTACGAATAAATACAGAACTACTTTTACCATTACCAATATTATCTGCATAATAACCACTCGATTTTTGGTCTGTGTAATTGGTGTTTTTGAAGTAAGAATAACTCCACAATACATAGTTACTACCGTTATATGGATAGTTTTCGGTCATTGTAGCACCACCATCGTAAGTCAGTGTTTTGGTTCCCAACAAATCTTTAGTGTTACCTTCATAATACCATCTTACACCAGGGAATGCAAATGTGCGGTAGAAACGTGGATCACGGTTCATGAAGAAACAGAGTGGATCATATATAGAATCCGATTCTGCAGGTTTTTTACCATCTGCCATAGGGAACAAGTCAACCATTTCAGCGGTTGGGAACTTGCCACCGTTACCATAAGCATTGTTCGGACGAATACTGTGTTCCCAATCGTTCCAACGGTTGTAATTGTTTGCTTTTTGAACTTTATTATATAAAGTTACCCATACAGCTTCATTTACATTACCGTCACTTCCTTTGGTGTTCAAGAAAATCTTGGCCCAATTGGCAGCACTTTGCTTGCGGCTTCCTGCATTGTTTTCGTAAGCCAAGCCAAATCCACCTTGGGTAAGCACTTCAATTGCCTTTTTATTTGCTTCATATGCTGCTTCCCAACGGGTCTTGTCATCAGAACGATTCCACAACGGACTTGCCCAATGCAATAAAATACGTCCTTTGACAGCAAGTGCTGTACCCGAAGTGATACGTCCCCAATCCTGTGCTTCGTTTTCCCAAACAGTAGGGAGCAATTCAGCGGCTTTGTCCAAATCGGCACAAATAAAGTCGATACATTCTTTGGTTGAAGAACGTGGAACGACCAATTCAAGACCTTCACCATTTCCAACTAACGCATCTTGTACTTTATCAATAATAGGCACACCTCCTGTCCAACGCACCATTAACCAATAACGCCAAGCACGGAGGAAATAGCATTGTCCCATCAGATGATTGTATTCTGTCTCACTTAAAGTTCCTTTACCGTATGCTTCCAATCCTTCGATGGTTGTATTGATATCACGTACATGACCATAGGGAGAAGTTTCTTTATTTTCAATATAGAAATGGTCTTCTACATTGCTGAAAGTCTGTATCTTCAAACTGTTTTCCCAATCGGTCAAACCACCATATTCTTCTGTACATTTAGCCCAAGTATCGTCTGTACCTGTACTGACCAATGCACTTTGAGAACCGTAACCTTCCTTCTGACCGGGATAAAGCATATAGTACAAATTGTCAACACGGTTCTTTGCAGTTTCGTAATTGGCATATACAGTTTGGTCACTATACTTGCCATATAACTTCTTTTCTTCCAAGAAGTCATCGCTACAACTCACTGTACCAAGCATTGTAGCACCTGTAAGGGCAAGAATACCCCATTTGTTCAATATATTTTTCATATTCGTATTCATAATTAGAATGATAAATTAAGACCGATTGTGATCTTACGCAAATTCGGATAGTAACCGTAATTGCCTCCCCAGCTACTCCATGCATCTTCAATGTGTGGAGAAACAAAGTTAATGGCATTTTGGCAAGTCACATTCACACGCAGGTTGTCCAAGCCCAATTTGCTCACAAATGTTTTGGGAGCAGTATAAGCCAACGATATATTTCTCATAGATATGGTTGTACCATCCAATGCCCAGAAAGTAGAAGCTGCATTATTTTCACTATCATACTGCAAATTAGGATACTTTGCATCATGATTACGTTCAGCTACCACTCTGCCGGCTTCATCTATTACATCTTCGTATACATACATATCACTCCAAAATTCTGGGATATTGGTGAATTCCATGTTGCTGGCAGCCTTACGAATGTTGCTGTTTGCCATTACCTTAGCTCCCCAACTTGCGCCCAATTGTGCTTGAATGCTGAATCCTTTGTAGCTTGCACCAAAATTGAATGTTGCACCGTATGGATTGCTTGAATATTTGCTGATACGAACAAAATCACCATATTCGGCATTATTTACGACCTGCCCATCGGGAGCACCGTATGATTGAGTTTCGGGATCCCATTTGCCACCGGCATCTTTATAGATCAACATACCAGGTTTTACAGCATCCTTTGCTTTACCCAAATAGGATGTAATTTGATATTTTTCAAAATATTCATCAATATCCTGTTGGTTGCGGAACATACCTATACATTCCAATCCCCATAAACCACGATCTTGACGTTCTCCTGGAACCGGATCTTCCAATCCTGGAACTTCTTTAACAGCCATTTTACGTACACGGTCATCACTCAAGCCTGTTGACATCTTCACCCAGTAAGAGAAATCTTTTCCTATTTTGTCTTTCCAACCCAAGCTTAATTCAATACCATACATATCCTTTTCTACAAAGTTTTCAGGAGTAGGCTTGATACCTACAGTCATTGGGAAATATTTGGTACCTTGATGTGAACCAAAAATTTCACGACCGAAATCATAATATGCATCGATGTTTGCAGACAAACGGTTTTGCAACATACGGGCTTCTATACCAAAGTTGGTTTTATATGTCTTGTCCCAATGTGCGTCAGGATTAGCACCACCTTGTTCTACGGTCATGGCAGCACCTAAATTATTTTCCATAGAATTAGAGCCAAACAACATACCTTTACCAGCAGTTATGTCACGATTATAGCGAGTCATCCAAACATACGAATTGATATTGTCACGACCCAGAATACCGAAAGATGCTCTTACTTTCAAGAAATCAAATACATTCTTTGCTTTTTCAAACCATTTTTCTTCAGAAATGTTCCAACCTGCAGATACAGAGGGGAACATACCCCAATAATTCTTAGGAGCAAATTTGTTGGAAGCATCCGAACGGAGAGAGAACTCAAACATATATTTATCTGCATATGAATAGTTCACACGACCCAAGTACGACATACGACCTGATTCGCTACGTCCCCATTCAGTAGTCTGTTCACCTGCACCAGAATTGGATTGGCCATCTGTAAATGACAATGGACTCAATATTTGGCCTTCCAAATTTTCGGATTCACTTTCACCACGTTCAAATGAGAACATGGCACTAATACGATGATCTCCGAATTCTCGTGAGTATATGGCTGTCAGATTCAACTGATAGCTGTCACTGCGGCTCATGCTACGACTGATACGGTTTCCGTTATCTAATGAATATTCAGTGAAACCGGCCAACGAATAATCCAATGGATTACCATCTATATCCATACCTGTATAAAGGTGACCACCTGAACCACCACGAGTATTCAATCTATAAACAGGCATAGAAGTTGCAATACTGTTATTCTTGCTATTTGATACATTCTTACTATAAGAAGCTTTCAGTTTTAATCCTTCCAAAGGTTTCCAGAATCCCATATCCAATTCGAACGAAGCATTCAGATTGAAGCTGTTATTATCGTTTCTGTTGTAATCGGAAGAGTTTTGAATAGCGCGGAAATTATAAAGGTTATCACCTGTAACATCTTTTTCAGAATCCATACCTTGATACACTACCGGATAACCGTTTAATGTTTCGGGTACAAAAGGTAAATGATGTAACAACAACTGATAATCACCATTGTCACCGCCAGGACCATATTTGTTGATAGGTGTTTGTTTTTCACCATAATCACCAGATACTTGGAGAGAAGTTTTCATCCATTTGTTCAAGTTGATATTAACACCAGCACGGTAGTTCCAACGTTGATAATCCAACTTACCAATGTTACCGTCTTGAGTGTTGTAACTAATACCTGCGAAATAGGTTGCTTTATTAGTACCACCTTGGATATTTACACTATGGCGTTGAGTCAAAGCCGCTTTCCATTCATCATCCAAATAGTTATAGTTTATGTTTCTCATGGCAGCCAGTTCATCTGCTTGGAATAATTTATAGCTCAAGATTTCATCTTCATTATAGTTAGGGGTACCTTGATAACCATTCCATGTACGGGCATATTGGTAAGAATTCATCATTTTAGGAGTCATCAATGCGTCAGTAATACCAAACTGACCAGCATAAGAAACCTTTGGTGTACCTTCTCGTCCACTCTTGGTCTTTACCAAAATGACACCGTATGCACCCTGTGCACCATAAATAGCAGCTGCAGCATCTTTCAATACAGAAATACTTTCTACTTCACTCGGGTCGAGTTGGTTAAATGCATCTTCTGTTGAAAAGAAATCATCAATAATGTAAAGAGGCGTATCATCTTGAGTGGAAAATTTAGAATTGACCTGACCGTTGTTCTTTGCGAGACCTTCACTTTGACGAATGGTCAAGTGTGAAGCTTCACCTGGACGGTTGCCGGAAGCATCCACATGCACACCATTAATCATACCCGCTAATGCATCACCAAGGTTGGTAACCGCCAAGTCTTGAATTTCGTTCATGTCCATTACTTCAATAGCAGCTGTTACATGCTTGGCTTTCTGTGAACCGTACCCAACAACTACTACTTCTTCCATCATTTCACTGTCTTCCAACATTGTAACCATTACCGCTTTCTTCATATCGGAAATCTGTTGGGTCTTGTAACCTACAAAAGAAAATTCCAATATACCTTTTGCTGGAACCTTAATAAGATACTTACCGTCCATATCGGTAATGGTACCGTCGTTTGTTCCTTGAATCTTTACTGTAGCACCGATAACGGGATCACCGTTTGCATCGACTACAGTACCTCTGATTGTTTGAACTTGTTGTGCAAAAGCAGGTAGTGCCAATGTCATGAAAAAGCTCAAACATATACTGAGAATTATATTTCTTTTTCCCATAATAATATGTGTTTTTAATAGTTATTATTGCAAACCACGTGGATCGCCGAGACCGGCTTCTTTAAGAGCCGCATTACCTACGACATAAATGCCATCTGCATTTTGAGTAAAATGTGGATCTACACCAAGATTTTCACCGATTGCACGGCCCGTATCACCCTTCTTCCCATCGTACCAATAATTGTTTTGACCGAATTGGCGGGTTTCATTTCCATTACCGTTACCGCATAAATCACGGGCTACACGGTTATTCCCACAATCCAAGAAAATACATTTGTCAACATTGATAGTGAACATTTTTTGTCCCCCCAAACGGGTATAGGCACAAATTGACTTCTTATACTGGAAATTTACAAATGTAGAATTCAAGATTTGTACCAAGTTAGTAGGATATATGCCTCCCAAAATTTGATTGGGTCTTTTCCCTGTATAAACAATCAAAGCCGCATCTTTACTACTTGTTTCTTGGCTATATATAGTAGAATTCAAGATTTTAAAATCAAAGCAGAATCCTTTGGCCAAATTACAAATTTCTGCACCGTTATTACCCATAGCCTGGTGATCAACCTCAATAATACAATCTTTGATCATTTGGGTATGAACGGCCCATTCTTTTCCGCCATCATAAAATAAATTGGTCTTCAAACCTTTTACCTTACAGTTTTGCAAGACAATAGGAGTATTTGAATCAATCAAATAAAAATCTTTGGTCTTGTCGATAGTAGGACTTGAAGGGTATGAAACAATAGCGGCTTTCTTATCTGTCATGTTAGTACAATCAAAATTCAAATTTTTGATCTTTACACCACTTTCAGTAATAAAACCTCCTTTTGTCCCCATAACAATAGTAGGAGGTACACCATTCTTGTCACTGCTACGAAGAGTAAAAGGAACTTTACCTAAATAAAAAGAGCCGTTCATTTGATATGTCTCTCCACAAGTAAGTTCTACGGCCCATTCTTCAGTTTGTGCATCAATAACACTTTGATTTTCTTGTAACCAAGCTGCTAAATCTGTACCAGCAGGAATTGCAGCTTCATGTATTTTCGGAACTAAAGAACTGAATAACACTTCTATTTCTTCAGATTCTTTATTGTTATACTTTTCATTTCCCAACGTCTTGACAATTAATTTATAATTGCTATCATCTTCTCTTGGAAATTCACAAGTACTACCATCAATAATTGTATCTGTTACAATAGTTCTTGGTTGTGAAGCATTAGTAACATCATACAATGACATTTGAAAACCACCTGCCCCAAAAACTACCGGCCAAGACAAGATAGTCCTAGTACCGTCTGCATTGGACATTGCAGTTATTTCCGGTGCAGCCAATGTAGTATTGGAAACACCCGGATGCCAGGTCTCTGGTTCAATTGCATCGGTACAAGCGCCCAACAATGTCACACTTGCTGCAAGCAACCATCCATAAGTCCTTCCTCTCAAGAATAAATGTTTCTTGTTCATAGATTCATGAATTTTAGTTAAACAATATTTAATTAATTTTCTCTGTAATTATCTAATTATCAAAAAAGAATAAGTACCGGAAGTACTTTGAATTATTATATTTTCTGTGAAAATATTTATACAATTTACTATTCAAAAAAGCGGACATTGTAGGTTGTTTTTAATTACTATATTCAAAAAATAAATAAAATTTAATTTGTTAAATAGCTTTAATTTTGGAAGGATAGGGTATTACCTTTTTCTTCTTGCTTCGTCTTAAGTGAAAAGATTATTAATGATGAAAGGAAAAGTTATTATTTTAGGATTAGGATTGTTGTTGGGCAGTACTTATGCCATGGCCCAATATCCACAAATCAAGAGTGAAGCTAACGAAGCGTATAAGAAAAGAGTTGCAGAACTGAACGAACAGTCGGAAGCAGCATGGATAGAAGCTTTGAAAGTAGTGAAGGAAGAAGCCAAACAAGGTCGTCCTTACATTCCATTTGCACATCGTCCATCGGATTTACCCCAAGCAAAGATTCCTGCTTTCCCAGGAGCAGAAGGAGGAGGTATGTATAGTTTTGGCGGACGTGGTGGTAGAGTGATTACGGTTACTAACCTGAACGACCGTGGTCCTGGTTCTTTACGTGAAGCTTGTGAATCCGGTGGCGCCAGAATCGTTGTATTCAATGTATCAGGTATCATTAAATTGGAAACTCCCATCAGTATTCGTGCTCCTTATATAACCATTGCAGGTCAGACAGCTCCTGGTGACGGTGTTTGTGTAGCTGGTGAATCATTTTGGGTAAATACGCATGATGTGGTTATCCGTCATATGCGTTTCCGTCGTGGTGAAACCGATGTGGTACGTCGTGACGACTCGTTCGGTGGTAATCCGGTTGGAAATATCATGATTGACCACTGTTCCTGTACTTGGGGATTGGATGAAAACATCTCTTTCTACCGTCATATGTATGATCCAAGCGAAGGTCAATACAAAACTGTGGCTGAAAAGTATCCTACCGTCAATGTAACTATACAAAATACCATTTCGGCTAAAGCTTTGGATACTTATAATCATTCTTTCGGTAGCACATTGGGTGGTGAGAATTGTGCCTTTATGCGTAACCTTTGGGCTAGTAACACGGGACGTAATCCTTCTATCGGTTGGAACGGTATTTTCAACTTCGTGAATAATGTAGTGTTCAATTGGGTGCATCGTTCTACAGATGGAGGTGACTATACGGCTTTGTATAATATGATTAATAATTACTACAAGCCAGGTCCTGCTACTCCAAAGAATTCTCCAGTAGGTCATCGTATCTTGAAACCCGAATCGGGACGTAGTAAATTGAACTATAAACAATACGGACGTGTGTTTGCCGATGGTAATATTGTGGAAGGTTATCCGGAAATCACGGCTGATAATTGGAATGGTGGTATCCAAATTGAAAGCCAACGAAATACAGATGGACATACTGAATATATGCGTTCGTATTCTCCATTCGAAATGCCATACGTTAAAATGATGAATGCTCAAGAAGCCTATAATTATGTATTGGATAATGCCGGTGCCACACTTCCTTGTCGGGATATTGTAGACCAACGTATCGTAGAGGAAGTACGTACGGGAGTTCCATATTACGATGAAAAGATGGCAAAGAAATTCCATGGCGATTTGACAGGTTTGGCAGAAAAGTCCATGGGTGAAGACGGTGAATTCAAGTATCGTCGTATGGATAAGGACTCCTATAAATTGGGTATTATCACTGATCCACGTCAGATGGGTGGTTATCCGGAATACAAAGGTACTCCTTATATAGATACAGATAAGGATGGTATGCCGGATGCATGGGAAACAGCTAATGGCTTGAATCCGAATGATGCAAGTGATGCAATAAAGGATTGTACAGGCGACGGTTATACTAACATTGAAAAATACATCAATGGTATCAGTACCAAGCATTGCATTGATTGGACTGACTTGAAAAACAATTACGACACATTGGCTGGAAAGAATAGCTTGATGTAAACTGTTTTAGCTAATTACTGAATTAAATTATTAAGTTAATGCAAAAGTTAAATCTTATGATTCTATTGTTGTTGGCAGTGGTATTATCTGCCAACGCAATAGAATTGAATGACAAAGGACGTAATCCGGAATATGTGAACTCCATTTTAGGACGCTCGAAGAAAATTGTTGATAAGTTGGGCCTGCAGGATACAAATTCCGTACGAGAGGTAACATACATCATTGCCAATCGCTATTTTGAGTTGAATGACATTTATGAAGTCCGTGATTCGTTAGTAAAAATAGCAAAAGAGACATTGAAGGGCGATGAGAAACAAATTTCAATTAAAGTAGCTGAAAATGAAAAAGATTCCAAACTTTATCGTTCTCATTTCGCTTTTCCCGCAGCACTTTCATTGTTCTTGGATGAAGAACAGATTGCTGCAGTAAAGGATGGGATGACCTATAATGTTGTGAAAGTAACATACGATGCAACTCTTGACATGATTCCATCTTTAAAGGAAGAAGAAAAAGCACAGATTATGGCATGGTTGATTGAGGCTCGTGAACTTGCCATCGATGCAGAAAATTCCAAAAAGAAACATGAAGTTTTCGGAAAATACAAAGGTCGCATCAATAATTATCTTTCTAAACGGGGATATGACTTGGTGAAAGAACGTGAAGAATGGTACAAGCGTATCAAAGAACGCGGAGGTACAATCTGATAGAAGCGGCATGATAGATAGGGTCATTCAGAGTAAGGTCTCAAACTCTGAATGACTTTTTTTATTTGTAAAGAGTACGGAAAAGGATTCGTTTCGTCTTTTATTATAAACGTATTGAATTTAAAGTGAATATTATGAATAGAATGAGGACAATAGCAGTAGGTTGTTTTATTGCATGTGCATTTCAGTTGATGGCTCAATATCCTACGATACCGGATTCCATCAAGGCACGTATCGAACGTCAACAAATTGAAATAGACCGTTTGTCGGATGAGGCGTGGGAAAAGGCTTTGCCTGTAGTGATGGCTGAAGTTTCTAAAGGACGTCCATACAAACCATGGGCTTCCCAACCAGAAGATTTGGTAAAGGCCGATATACCGGCTTTCCCAGGTGCGGAAGGAGGAGGTGCCTATACCCCTGGTGGACGTGGCGGTAAGGTTATGGTGGTTACATCATTGGCTGATAGAGGACCGGGTACACTTCGTGAAGCTTGTGAAGCTGGTGGTGCGCGAATTGTGGTGTTTAATGTTTCTGGGGTAATACATTTAGAATCTCCTATAAACATTCGTGCTCCTTATATAACTATAGCTGGGCAAACGGCTCCGGGAGACGGTATATGTGTAACGGGAGCATCTGTACTAATGGATACACATGACATTGTTATCCGTCACATGCGTTTCCGTCGTGGACAGACTGATGTAGCATTCCGTGATGATGCATTGGGCGGCAATTGTGTAGGTAATGTCATCATTGACCATTGTTCAGCTAGTTGGGGACTGGATGAAAATATGTCGGTATATCGTCATGTATATAATCGCGATTCTTTAGGACGTGGTTTGAAACTCCCTACAGTAAACATAACGATTCAGAATTCTATATTCTCTGAATGTTTGGATATGTATAATCATTCCTTTGGTGCAACGATAGGGGGACATAATAGTATGTTCTGTCGTAATTTGTTTGCATCGAACATCAGTCGTAATTGTTCTATTGGCATGAACGGTGATTTCAATTTTGTAAATAACATCACTTTCAATTGGTGGAACCGTACCGTGGATGGTGGAGACAATACCAGTCGTCTTAATATCATCAATAATAATTTCAAGCCGGGACCCATTACTCCGAAAGATAAGCCGATAGCATATCGTATCGTAAAGCCAGAATCCGGTCGGGATAAGGCGAATAGGGGCGTGTATGGCCGTGCATACGTGGATGGTAACCGAGTGCATGGTAATAGTCGGGTGACCAAGAATAATTGGGACGGTGGCGTACAACCGGGGGTGGATGAAGCGCAAATGGAAGCAACGTTGAAGCAAATCAAGATGGACAAACCTTTCCCTATGCCGAATGTAACCATTATGGATGCCAATAAAGCTTATCAGTTTGTTTTAAGTAATGCCGGTGCAACTTTCCCGAAACGTGATGCTGTAGATGAACGTATTGTTAAGTCTGTAAAGACAGGTAAAGCTATTTATGCTAAAGATGCCAGGGAATTCGTAAGTCCGTACGTAAAACGTCGTTTGCCTGCCGATTCTTATAAACAAGGTATTATCACTCATCCTCAGCAGGTAGGGGGACTTCCTGAATATAAAGGTACTTCTTATTTGGATACGGATAAGGATGGTATGCCCGATGCATGGGAAATAAGATATGGATTGAATCCTAACGACGCATCGGATGCTGTAAAGGATTGCAATGGTGATGGATATACCAATATTGAAAAGTATATCAACGGTATCGATCCTACTCAAAAAATTGATTGGGCTGATGTAAAGAATAATTATGATACTTTGGCTAAACGTAAAAGTTTGTTCTGATGATTAGTTTAAAAGGGTTATATATCATGTTGTTAGGAATGGGATTTGCGTATGGTATGCATGCGCAAACCTTTCCTTTGAAGGTGCAAAAGGGTGAATTGAATTACCTTAGTGATGAACGCGGTAACCGTATCTTGGATTTTTCGACTTGTGGTTATCGTAGTTCGGAAATAACTATTCCCGATGTTGGGAATGTTGTTTTTGTATCTTGGAAATCGGGCGATAATTCTTCACGCATTCAAAAGGCAATTGATTACGTGTCTTCTTTACCCGTCGACGCAAATGGTTTTAGAGGAGCAGTATTGCTTGACAAGGGAATATTTGAATTGAATGAGGCTTTGCGTATTACGGTATCCGGAGTTGTACTCCGTGGCATGGATTGCGAGCAAACAGTGTTGATTAAGAAAGGTGTTGATCGTGGCTCATTGATTTATATAGAAGGAGAAAATGACAAGAAAACAATCGATACGCTAAAAGTAAAGACGGAATATGTACCTGTTAATGCTTGTTGTTTTCAAGTGCTTGGCGCGAATCGCTTGAAAGTAGGTGATAGAGTACAGGTATTACGTCCTTCAACGAAGGAATGGATCGAATCAATCGGTTGCTATGAACATGGTGGTGCCAATAGTTATTCCGGTTGGAAACCGGGTGAAGTGGATATCTTATGGGATAGACTGGTATGCCAAGTGGATGGCAATACCATTACCTTGGATGCTCCGCTGACTGTGGCATTGGATGCTCAATGGGGGACTTCATTAGTAATGCCTTATGTATGGAATGGAAGGATTGGTGATGTTGGTATAGAAAACATGACTTTGATATCTGATTATGACAAACGATATCCGAAGGATGAAGATCATTGTTGGACAGGAGTATCCATCGAAAATGCAGAGAATTGTTGGGTACGTCGGGTAAATTTCAAACATTTTGCAGGCAGTGCAGTAGTTGTACAACATACCGCTTCCAAAGTGACAGTGGAAGATTGCGTTTCAAACGAACCGGTTTCCGAAATAGGAGGGATGCGTCGCTGTACATTTTTGACTTATGGACAACAAGTTTTGTTCCAACGGTGTTTGTCGGTACATGGTATTCATGATTATGCTGCAGGATATTGTGCCCCCGGTCCGAATGCTTTTGTACAATGTGATACGTATGAATCTTTGGGCTTTAGCGGTTCTATAGATACTTGGGCTTGTGGCTTGTTGTTTGATGTTGTCAATGTAGATGGCAACGATTTGATATTTAAAAATTTAGGTCAAAATAAAAATGGAGCGGGATGGAATACTGCCAACAGTATGTTTTGGCAATGTACTGCATCCATGATTCATTGTTTTTCTCCCTCGGAAGATGCTAAGAATCGTACTTATGGTTCATGGGCACAATGTTGGGGAGATGGTGATTGGGCGGAAATGGATAATCATGTCCAGCCTCGTAGCTTGTTTTATGCACAATTGAAAGAACGATTGGGTAAGGATGTGGATAGTCAGGCTCGTATACTGCCAAGATCAACCAATGCCACCAGTAGTCCTACGGTAGAACAGGCCATGATGTTGGCAAAAGAGGCTTATGAACCTCGTCTTACAATGGAAAAATGGATTTGTGATGCTCCTTATACCGCATCTATATCGATAGAAGGTTTGAAAAATGTGGATGATATCAAGCAGAAAAAAGCGAAAGAAATCATAAAGAATACTCCTAAAATTGGCGTTGTAGATGGAAAGATTGTAAAGGATGGTGCTCTTTTGGTTGGACATAGTGCGGTGGTACCTTGGTGGAGCGGCAAACTGAAGAGTAATTGGTTGCCTAAAGCAAAACCGCATATTACCCGTTTTGTACCGGGAAGAGAAGGATGGGGATTGACCGACCGAATTGATTCTACCATTCATTATATGGTCAAGAATAATGTGTTGGTTTTGGATCATAACTATGGTTTATGGTATGATCGCCGTAGAGATGATCACGAACGGGTACGTCGTCGTGATGGTGATGTATGGGGACCTTTCTATGAACAACCGTTTGCGCGAAGCGGTGAAGGAACAGCATGGGAGGGATTAAGCAAATACGACTTGAATCGTCCGAATGCATGGTATTGGCAGCGTATGAAAGAGTTTGCAGCCAAAGGTGCGGAACATGGCTTGTTGTTATTCCATCAGAATTATTTCCAGCACAACATTTTGGAAGCCGGTGCTCATTGGGTCGATTCTCCATGGAGGTCTGTCAATAATATCAATGGTACTGATATGCCTGAACCGGTAAATTTTGCAGGCGACAAGCGGGTGTTTGTAGCTGATATGTTCTATGATGTGAATCATCCGGTCCGTAGAAAATTGCATCGTAACTATATCCGTATGTGTTTGGAACAATTGGCCGACCATCCCAATGTAGTTCATCTTGTCAGTGCTGAATATACAGGACCGCTTCATTTCGTACAATTTTGGTTAGATGTCATTGCCGAATGGAAGAAAGAAACAGGAAAGCAAGTCTTGATAGCTTTAAGTGCTACCAAGGATGTTCAAGATGCTATATTGAATGATCCGATACGTTCGGAAGTAGTGGATATTATTGATATACGTTATTGGCATTATAAAACGGATGGGGTATATGCACCCGAAGGTGGAAAGAATATGGCCCCTCGCCAACATGCCCGTAAAATGAAAGTCGGTAAAACGACCATCGATGAAGCTTATCAGGCTGTTTCGGAATATCGGATGAGATATCCTGATAAAGCGGTAGTCTATTACGGGCAATCTTATCCTCAAGTGGCATGGGGGGTCTTGATGGGAGGAGGATCTTGTCCGGCTTTGCCTATTAGCGATAAGGATTTTCTAAATGATGTGGCTAAAATGTTAACTCTTCCATCGGATGGTAGTTATTGGCAATTGGGAAAATCTGATATTGGCTATCTTATTTATTCTCAAAAACCGATGGAAACCCTATTGAAACTTTCGCCGGGAAAGTATATGCTGAAGAAGGTAAATATGCGTACTGGTAAGATTGAAGTCCTAATTAAAAACCTGAAAATAAAGGATTTGTATAAATTAAGGACGGGGGAGCAAAATGGCCAGATGTATTGGTTCGATAAAATTTAAATGGAAATGGGAAATGCTTGGCATTTCCCATTTTTCTTTATGTGCCTGGTTATATTTGTTCTTTATGTTATATAACATTTTATCTAATTTTACTTTCAAATAATCAAATTTTTCTTTGTTTTATATCCTTTCATGTTTAGATTTGCAGTGTTAAACCAATAATCTAAGAAATACTGTGATGAACCAAAACTCTGTAGATAAAACCGCATATTGGGTATCTGAATTTCAAAAAGGGAATGTTATGGCTTTTTCTAATTTGTATGATTCACATATTCAAATATTGTTTAATTATGGATGTAAACTTACAACCGATAAAGAACTGTTGAAGGATTGTATCCATGATGTATTTGTCAAGCTTTATGCAAGACGTACAGAACTCGGTGTAATTGAAAATTTCAAATCCTATTTATTTATTTCATTAAAGAATAAATTGTGTGATGAACTACGGAAGAGAAGTTTTATGACGGATACTTCGGTTGATGAAATGGAACCTGTTTCTGCTGCGGGTGATGATGTTGAATCACGTTATATTGTTTTAGAAAAGGCTCAAACCGAACATTTGATGTTGGAAAGTTTGATGTGTCGTTTGTCTCCTCGCCAGCGAGAAGCTTTAACATTGTATTATATTGAAGAGAAAAAATACGAAGATATATGTTCCATTATGGACATGAATTATCAGTCGGTCCGCAACTTGATGCACAGAGGACTGACAAAATTGAGAGAAATGGTAAAATAATTCTCACATAATGAGTACATTCCATAACAGATATGCGTCTTTAAAATAAAAGGTTTATCGCATATTTGTTTTGGTTGTGAAAAGGATTTATAATAAGGTAGAAGATTATTTATGGGATGATGGTTTTGTAAAGGCTGTCTTGTGTCATTCTCCTCTTTCTTCACTCTATATTGATGAAGCGGAGAATGCACATCAATCTCCAATAATGGATGAAGCTTGTAATGTACTTTTGGCGGAAAATACAGAATTACAGGTTTTGCCTGAAGATGAATGTCTCCTGTTAAAAAATAGGATTTTTAAAACGATTGGGTTGTGATTATTGTAGCAACCAATTCTTATTAACTACATAATTAAATTGGTTCCTTGTTGCATGTGTTGCAAGAGATTTTGAACTCTTGCCACAGTATTTCCATTGAGAATCAGTTGATTAAGATGCTGTTGCAAGTGTGGCATTGGAAAACGTAATTCCCTGTATATAGTGATTTAGAGTCTAAAAACGTTCCTAATGATTTGTAAAAAAGATACGTATCTTTCGGGCAAACAATACGTATCTTTTGATTAAAAGATACGTATGTTATTCAACATTCTTCCTTGGCGAAAAAACCTATCGTTTGCGAAGCGCAAAACAAATCTTTTTTTAAAAAAAGTTTTGAATAAAAATCGGCTTAACGTTTGTAGATTCAAAAAAAAACTCTACCTTTGCAACGCTTTTGAGGAAATACAATCCTCAAAGCATTTTGGAGAGATGGCAGAGTGGTCGATCGCGGCGGTCTTGAAAACCGTTGTACTGAGAGGTACCGGGGGTTCGAATCCCTCTCTCTCCGCAAAAAAGCAGTGGTTGCTGCTTTTTTTTATGTTGATAATTTGTTGGAGAGGTGCTCGAGTGGTTGAAGAGGCACGCCTGGAAAGCGTGTAAACGCCAAAAGCGTTTCACGAGTTCGAATCTCGTTCTCTCCGCAAAAAATAAAGACGATGTAACACATCGTCTTTATTTTTTTAGGGTATATCTTTATCCCATTACGACTATTATTTCATGATTGCCCGGCTGATGTTTCACTACATTGCCTTCAATCATCTTTCCATCAACGGTGATTGATTTTACACCTTTACAAATACCATTGGGGTTCTGGATGGTTATATCGTAATTGGCTCCACGGAATTTACGTTTTACATTATACTCTTTCCATTCGGAAGAAATACATGGATTGATTTCCAAACCTTCGTATGCAGGCTTGATACCCAATATAAATTGGGTAATAGCGTAATAGTTCCATGCTGCTGTACCGGTAAGCCAACTGTTTTTCGCTTCTCCCGGACGTGCCGCATCTTTGCCTGCTATCATTTGTGAGTAAACATAGGGTTCCACTTTATGCAGAGCGCTGTGTTCTTCTGTATACGAAGGGCATATCTTGCGGAAATAATCCCAAGCATAGTCACCGCGTCCTAATACAGTTTCACCGATGATGACCCACGGATTGTTGTGACAGAATATACCGGCATTTTCCTTGTATCCGGCAGGATAGGAGGATATTTCTCCGTATTCTACTACATATTTGGTGAAGGCCGGATTGTTCAATACGATACCGTGCTCGCAATCCAAACGTTCTTTGACGGAGTTTAGAGCTTTTTCAACCATACCTTCTTCCATACCAATACCAGCCATTGTACACCATCCTTGTGATTCTATGAAGATTTGTCCTTCTTCATTTTCTTTCGATCCTACTTTGTTGCCAAAATAGTCGTAAGCACGAAGGTACCATTCACCGTCCCAACCATGTTCTTTCACGGAGTTAACCATTTGGTTGATGAAGCGTTGTGCACGTTCGGCTTCGTCTTTCTTGCCGATTTGTCGGCAAAGTTCTACATAGTCGCGACCGCATACTACAAAGAGGCCGGCTATCATCAGTGATTCTGCTTTTGAACCTTCGGTCTTGTTTTCCGTAGTCTGGAATGATTCATTGGGGTCCCAAGAGAAACAGTTCAGATTCAAGCAATCGTTCCAGTCGGCACGTCCGATTAACGGTAACATGTGTGGACCCAAGTTTTCTATCACGTGATTGAAGGAGATACGTAGGTGTTCAAATAAAGAAACTTCGGAACCTTCTTGATTGTCAAACGGTACGGGTTCATCCAAAATACTGAAATCTCCAGATTCCTTGATGTATGCCACAGTACCGAAGATAAGCCACATGGGATCGTCATTGAATCCACCGCCAATGTCGTTATTGCCTCGTTTGGTTAACGGTTGGTATTGGTGATAGCATCCACCGTCTGGGAATTGGGTAGAAGCAATATCGATAATTCGTTGACGGGCTCGTTCGGGAATTTGATGAACGAAACCTACTAAATCTTGATTGGAATCGCGGAAACCCATACCACGACCGATACCACTTTCGAAGAAAGAAGCCGAACGGCTCATGTTGAAGGTAATCATGCATTGGTATTGGTTCCATATATTGACCATTCGGTCGAGTTTTTCTTCCTGACTGGTTAATACGTAAATGTCGAGTAATTTATCCCAATAGGCTTTCAGCTCGGCAAATGCCTTGTCGACTTTTTCTGTTGTATCGAATGCGGCTATCATTTCTTTTGCTTTAGTCTTGTTGACTATTGGCGACGAACCGCTATGTAACAATCCTTCAGTAGGTTTTTCGAACTTTTCATCTTGTGGATTTTCTACGTAGCCCAACAAGAAAATAAAATCCTTGCTCTCGCCTGCTTGAAGTTCCACTTCGATATAATGTGATGCTATGGGGCTCCATCCGTGTGCAATGCTGTTGTCGGGTGTTCCTTCCATTACATTTTCAGGATCTCTGAACTCATTGTATAGACCGATAAATGTTTCTCTGTCTGTATCAAATCCATTGATAGGACAGTTGACACTATAAAAAGCATAATGGTTTCTACGTTCTTTGTATTCTGTTTTATGGTAAATGGTTGACCCGTCGATTTCGACTTCACCAGTAGAGAAGTTCCGTTGGAAGTTCTCCATGTCTGTGGCGGCATTCCACAAACACCATTCGGTAAATGAAAATAGTTTGAACTTTTTGCTTTGTCCGGTTGTATTACGCAAAGTTACTTTCTGAATTTCCCCCCAAGTCTTTAACGGAACGAAGAATAAGATACTTGCTTCAATTCCGTTTTTAGCTCCCGTAATACGGGTATAACTCATACCATGTCTACATTCATAAAAATCCAATGGAGTCTTGCATGGTTTCCAACCGGGCGACCATACGGTTCCTTCATCATTGATGTAGAAGTATCGTCCACCGTTGTCCATTGGAACATTATTGTAGCGATATCTGGTTATTCTGCGGAATTTGGCATCTTTGTAGAAAGAGTAGCCTCCTGCAGTATTGGAAATGAGTGAGAAAAAGTCTTCATTGCCTAAATAATTAATCCAAGGCCAAGGAGTCTTAGGGTCGGTAATGACATATTCACGATTGATGTCATCGAAATGACCAAATTTCTTGTTTTGCATTATTTTTAGAGGTTAGTAGATTAATAAAGTTGTTATAAGAATGATGCAAAATTAATATCTTTTTCTGTTATTTTATCATATCTCTTTTATTTTTTGTTCAAGTTTGACTGTTATATTGGGTAAATTGTTTATATTTGTATTGTCTATGCTAAAAAGAATTGCCAAATATAGTTGTTTACTTATTTTGTTGTTACTGATAAGTAGTGTTTGTTTGGGTAAATCTGTTGTTACCGAAACAAATAAAATACTTGTCGTAACTTCGTATAATCCGGATACTCGTTCCATATCTTCTCATTTGAATACTTTTATTGAAGAGTATTCTCGATTAGGAGGTAAGGGTGAAATTGTGGTTGAAACTGTTAATTGTGAGAATCTTTCCGGTATGCATGAGTGGCCGGGACGCTTGTTGGAACTGATAGCGAAACATGCGGAATCGGGTCATTTGGGAATGATTGTATTGATGGGACAAGAGGCATGGGCTACATATCTATCCTTGAATGAAGAATGGGTGAAACAATTTCCTGTTTTACCTTCATTGATTAGTATGAATGCCATTCCCATTCCTCGCGATACAATCAATGTTGAAGAATGGAAGCCTGTTTGTATCAATCCTTTTAAGGGAAATACTACTAATTTTGTCGGTGGTATTGCTTATGAATATGATGTTGAAAGAAATATCAAGTTAGTTAAAGATCATTTCCCTCAAACTCAGCGGATTGCTTTCATTTCTGATAATACGTATGGTGGAGTGGCTATGCAAGCTTTGGTAAAGGAAACCATGAAAAAATTTCCTGAATTGGAATTAATCCTTTTGGATGGACGAATGGATTCTTTTATTTCTGTGAATGAAAAAATACGTAATCTTCCTTCGAATACGTGTATTCTAATAGGTACTTGGCGAATTGATCGTACTGAAAATTTCTTTATTGGCAATTCTACCTACATGCTTCAGAAAGCTAATCCCACCATTCCAGCCTTTTCTGTTTCAGCTACAGGATTAGGTCATTGGGCTATTGGTGGTTATATCCCCGATTATCATAATGTAGGTGTAGAAATGGCCCAAATGGTCAAATCCTTTTTAGATGAAGAAGGTAGAGAATATACGGAAGTCAACCCCATTGAAAGCAAATATTTGTTTGATGTACAAAAACTAAATGAATTCGGACTGAATACCAATAATTTGCCGTCTCAATCCGAATTTGTGAATGCACCTTTGGACTTTTGGGAAGAACATCGATTGTTTGTTATAGTATGCTCTACAGCTTTCTTATCTTTGCTGATTGGATTGTTGGGAGTAGGTTACTATGCTATTCGGGTACGTAAGTTGCGCGATAACTTGATTGTTTCACAAGAACAGTTGATAATAGCTCGTGATAAGGCAGAAGAATCCAATCGATTAAAGTCGGCTTTCTTGGCTAATATGAGTCATGAAATCAGGACACCGTTGAATGCTATTGTTGGCTTTTCTGAAGTGCTGGTTAGTGCAGAACATTCTCCGGAGGACCGTTTAAGTTATTGTGAGATAATAAAGAAAAATTCGGATTCTTTATTGGTCTTAATCAATGACATATTGGATTTGTCCCGTATTGAATCGGGACAAATAAAGATGACTCTTCAAAAGGAAAATGTTGCAGGAATTCTTCGGGATGCCTTGTTGACTGTCCAGCAGGCTCGCCGTACAAAGGCTGAATTTAAATTGGAGGTATCGGATGCTGAAATGTATCTGAATACGGATGGGTATCGTTTGAAGCAAGTAATTGTGAATCTATTGTCAAACGCTTCTAAATTTACCAAAGAAGGAAGTATTGTACTTGCTATGCATAAAGATGAAGGGATTTGTGTCTTTTCGGTTACAGATACTGGATGCGGTATCCCAAAAGAAAAGGCTCAAAAAATATTTGAACGTTTTGAAAAATTGGATGAGTTCTCACAAGGTACAGGCTTGGGATTGTCCATTTCAAAATTGATAGTAGAGAAATTGGGAGGCGAAATATGGGTAGACACCTCCTATACACAAGGTGCTAAATTTGTTTTTACCCATCCTATTGAAAACTAAAAATGAAACGTATCAGCTTATATTTTCTTTTCATGTTGATGCTGGTTTTACCAGCCCTGTCACAGAATATTACCATCAAATTGATTCAAACAAGTGATGTGCATGGAAATTTGTTCCCATACGATTTTATCAATCAAAGGGAATGGGGCGGGAGCCTTTCCAGAGTCTCCTCCTATGTAAAAAAACAACGTGAATGTTATGGAAATCAATTGGTACTGATGGATAATGGGGATATCCTACAAGGACAACCTACTGCCTATTATTATAATTTTATGGATACGGTTTCTACCCATATCGTTGCTGATGTCATGAATTACATGGGATATGATGTCGGTAATATGGGCAATCACGATATAGAGACAGGTCATGCTGTTTATGATAGGTGGGTCCGTCAATGTCATCATCCGATATTGGGCGCAAATGTTATAGATGCATCAACCGGAGAACCTTATCTGACTCCGTATACAATCATTAATAAGAATGGAGTGAAGATAGCTGTTTTGGGAATGATTACTCCATCTGTTCCTTCATGGCTACCGGAAAATTTATGGAGTGGTATTCGTTTTGACGATATGGTTGAATCGGCAAAATATTGGGTGAAGAAAATAAAGGAAAAGGATCATCCGGATATTATAGTCGGTTTGTTTCATGCAGGAAAATCGGGTAATAGGTTAGGTAAAGTTGTGGAGAATCCTTCCTTGATAATAGCCAAACAAGTTCCAGGTTTTGATATTGTGATGATGGGACACGATCATGAAGCATGTTGTATGAATGTTGACAATGTAGAAGGAAAACAGGTCTTGCTGATTAACCCATCGAATAATGCAAATCTGGTTTCGGAAGTCACGTTGAAGGTAAGACTTCAAGAGGGGAAAATAGTTGATAAGGTAATGACAGGAGCATTGGTCGATATGGATGAATATGAACCGGACACTGCATTGATAAGTTATTTTGATTCTCAATATAAGAAGGTTTATGATTTTGTTCAACGCAAAATAGGTCGTATTACAAAAACCATCAGTACGAAAGATGCTTATTTTGGACCTTCTACATTTATGGGATTGATTCATCAGCTTCAATTGGAAATTTCGGGTGCCCAACTCTCTTTTTGTGCGCCTCTTTCCTTTGCCTCTGAAATCGAAGAAGGTGAAATAAAGGTTTCCGACATGTTCAATTTATACAAATACGAGAATATGCTTTATGTCATGGAGCTGACAGGAAAAGAAGTGAAAGATTATCTGGAGATGTCATATCATAATTGGACTAACCAAATGAAAAGTGCCGACGACCATTTGTTGTTGTTACAAGAACCTTTATCATCTAACGAAAGAACAAAATTTAAAAAACCGAATTTTAATTTTGACTCCGCTTTCGGCATACAGTATACGGTTGATGTTACTAAACCCCAAGGTGAAAAAATCACTATTTTAAGTCTTTCGGATGGTCAACCATTTGAATACGGGAAGAAATATAAAGTGGCCTTGAATTCTTATAGAGGTAATGGGGGAGGAGAACTTCTGACAGAAGGAGCCGGTATTAAGAAAGAGGAATTGAAAAACCGAATTTTATTTTCTACCGATAAAGATCTTCGATACTATTTGATGAAATATGTTGAAAGACAAAAAGTCTTGGAACCGAAATTAGATAATAATTGGAAGTTTATTCCCGAGAAATGGACAATAAATGCGGCAGAACGTGATTATAATCTTCTGTTTGGGAAAAATAAAGAATGACTTGGTTGCTATAAAAAAACTGAGTATATTTACCGCGATTTTTATAATTAATACAATAATTAACGGGATTTTTTGGACAAGCAAAGATATAGAATAATATCCATTTGTCTGTTGGCTATATTTTGTGCCTACCAGATAGGAATTACCATGTTTACGCATGTGCATGTGGTAAACGGTGTTGCTTTGGTCCATTCCCACCCCTCTAATAATCAGCATACTCATACAGAAGGTCAGATTCTGACATTAGCTCAACTTTCGACATTTGCTGGTTTAGAAAATCCTTTGCAGGTATTGGAAAAGGTTGATTTCCCTTTGCTTCGCAAACTGGATATATCTCATTCTATTGCTTTCTCTATTGCAGGATTCTTACTGCATATTCATCTACGTGCTCCTCCTGTTAGTTGTTCTTGATATTTAATAGCGTAATTGAAGAATAACTAATAAAAAGTACATTTATGAAAAAAAGTTTGTTAGGGCTTGCACTCATGGTGATGAGTGTAAGTCAAAGTATATATGCATCGATTGTTGATCCTATTCGGGACGGTAAAACAATTGCAGGACATGTTATCGAAAAAGGAAGTGAGAATAGTTTGTCGTATGCAACTATTATGATTGTTGAAACAGGTGAAGGAACTGTTTCAAATGAAAATGGAGATTTTATATTTAAGGATATCCCTGAAGGTGAGTATACATTGAGGGCACAACTAATGGGGTATAGAACCCAGACAAAGAAAGTAATTGTCAGTGATAATTTTGCTGTAGACATTCACTTTGCAATGGAAGTGGAAGAAATGCAGATGGATGAAGTGGTTGTTTCGGCCAATCGCAATGAAGTGAGCCGTAAATTGGCTCCTGTAGTTGTGAATGTGATGAGCAACAAACTCTTTGAAACTGTCAATTCTACAGATTTGGCTAAGGCCTTGAATTATCAGTCTGGATTACGTGTAGAAAACAATTGTCAGAATTGTGGTTTTCCTCAGGTACGTATCAATGGATTGGAAGGACCTTATTCACAAATATTGATTAACAGTCGTCCCATTATCAGTGCACTATCCGGTGTGTATGGTCTTGAACAGATACCGGTCAATATGATTGAAAGGGTAGAGGTTGTGAGAGGAGGAGGATCTGCTTTGTTTGGTGCCAATGCGGTTGGAGGTACCATTAATATCATAACCAAAGATCCCATTAATAATTCTTTCCAATTCTCGTCAACTTTATCGAACATGGATGGAAAGGTTTGGGAACAATACATGGGAGCCAATGCTTCTTTGGTATCCAAGGATAATGTATATGGTATTGCTCTCTATCAAGCTTATAGAAATCGTAATCCGTATGATGCAGACGATGATGGCTTTTCGGAAATAGGCAAACTGAATATGAATTCTTTTGGATTGCGAGCCTATTATCGTCCGACTCAATTCAGTAGATTGGGACTGGAGTATCATACGACCAATGAATTCCGTAGAGGAGGAAACAAGTTTGATATGGAACCTTTTGAAACGGATATTACCGAACAAACTAAACATATCATCAATAGTGGTGGGCTGAATTACGACTTGTTCTGGAAAGAATACAAGCATAAATTCTCGGTATTTGCATCGGCACAACATGTAGATCGTAACAGTTATTATGGTGCCCAATGTGATCCTAATGCTTATGGGAAGACGAAAGATTTGACTTGGGTTGTTGGTGGAATGTATACAGGTAATTTTGATAAGGTGATTTTTGCTCCGTCTCAGTTTACTGCGGGTGTTGAATATCAGAACGATGATTTGCATGATGTGATGAGCGGATACAATCGTGATCTTCAACAAGAAGTCCGTATTGCCAGTGCTTTTGTCCAGAACGAGTGGAAAATGAACAAATTCAGTCTTTTGGCAGGATTTCGTTTGGATGAACATAATTTGATAGATAACCTTATTTTCAGTCCACGTGTGAATATGCTCTATAAACCAAGTGATAATTTGCAGGTTCGGTTAACATGGTCTACGGGATTTCGTGCTCCACAAGCATACGACGAGGATTTACATATTACTGCTGTTGGAGGAGAAGGAGTATTGATTCGTTTGGCAGATGGTTTGAAACCGGAAAAATCCAACAGCTTTAGTGGCTCTATTGATTGGAGTGCAAATATAGGGCATTTTCAAACTAATTTGTTGATAGAAGGTTTTTATACAACATTGGACGATGTTTTCTATTTACAAAATATCGGTACCGATAATGGCGGAAATGCTTTACAGGAACGACGTAATGGGAGTGGTGCTAAAGTGTATGGTGTGAACTTGGATGCTAAAATTGCTCATGGACGAGATATATCTCTGCAGGCTGGTTTTACTGTGCAACGGAGTCGTTATAAGGAACTGACTTATTGGAGTGAAGATAAATCGGTTGCTGGAACACGAAATATGCCTCGTACACCTGACTGTTATGGCTATTTTACATTGACAGTAGCCCCCTTTAAAAACTTTGATGCCTCTTTCTCTGGTGTTTATACGGGTCGAATGTATGTTCCTCATTTTGCTCCGTCAGATGAGATTCCTACTGACTGTCCCTATACTTATATTATGAAAGATGAAATGGTACATACTACCGTTTTTTTTGATTTCAATGCAAAACTTAATTATACGTTTGTATTGAATGAACATGTAAAGCTACAGATTAATGGAGGAGTTCAAAACATTTTCAATGAATTCCAAAAGGATTTGGATAAAGGAGTATTTCGTGATTCCGGCTATTTTTATGGCCCCACTCAGCCTCGTACATTTTTTGTAGGAATCAAAATATTCAATTGATTAAATCTGTCATCGAATATAAAAGTGAGACTACTATCGTTGCTTACTGATAGTAATCTCACTTTTTTCTGCTTATCTTTCCGCTCTCATTGGATTGTTTAGAAAGTCTTGGTATGCCAGACGAATACCATCCTTCAATTCCGTTTGGTAGGTCCATCCTAATTTTTGAGCTTTGCTTACATCAAGCAACTTTCGGGGAGTGCCGTTAGGCTTGGTAGTATCCCATCTGATTTCTCCTTTATAACCTACAGTCTCGGCAACAATTTCTGTCAGTTTCTTGATACTTAATTCTTTACCTGTACCTGCATTTACCGTTTCATCTCCACTGTAATGGTTCATTAAAAAGATACATAAATTCGCTAAATCATCTACATAAAGAAACTCTCTTAATGGACTTCCGTCTCCCCAACAAGTTACATATTCAAGTTGGTTTTCTTTAGCTTCGTGGAATCTTCGAATCAATGCAGGTAGTACATGACTGTGAGTCGGATGATAATTGTCATTGGGGCCATATAAGTTGGTAGGCATTACACTGATGTAATCTGTACCATATTGCTTGTTCAAAAACTCACAATACTTTAGACCGGATATTTTGGCTAATGCATATGCTTCATTCGTCTTTTCCAATTCACCGGTCAACAAACAACTTTCTGTCATTGGCTGTGGTGCCATACGAGGATATATGCAACTGGAACCTAGGAATAAGAGCTTTTTACATCCATTTTTCCATGCTGCATGTATCACATTCATTTCCAACATCATGTTTTCGTACATGAAATCGGCTAAAGCATTCTGATTGGCCATAATTCCACCAACTTTAGCTGCAGCGAGAAATACATATTCCGGTTTTTCCTGAAGGAAGAATTGATTGACATCTTCTTGATTGCAAAGATCAAGTTCTGCATGTGTACGGGTAACAATCTGGTTGTACCCTTGCTTTTCCAATTCTCTTACAATAGCGGAACCGACCATGCCTCGGTGTCCTGCTACATATATTTTAGCATTTTTGTCAAGCATGTCCTTTATTCTTTATCCAACAAAGCTTTCATGTGAAGTTTTTTCACAAATCGCATATCATGCTCTACCATAATGCGAACAAGTTCCGGGAATGATGTTTTTTGTGGGTTCCATCCTAAAAGAGTCTTTGCTTTGGTGGGGTCGCCTAAAAGCTGGTCCACTTCACAAGGACGGAAGTATTTAGGATCGACTTCAACCAAAACTTTATCAGTAGAAATGTCTATACCTTTTTCATTGACTCCCTCTCCTTCCCATCTCAGGTTTATACCTACTTCTTTAAAAGCTAATGTTGCAAATTCGCGAACGGTATGATATTCTCCTGTAGCTATGACAAAATCTTCAGGAGTATCATGTTGAAGAATCAGCCACATACATTCTACATAGTCTTTAGCATATCCCCAATCACGGAGGGAATCCAAATTACCCAAATACAATTTATCTTGAAATCCTTGAGCTATACGAGCTGCGGCCAATGTGATTTTTCGTGTTACGAATGTTTCGCCACGTCGCTCGCTTTCATGATTGAAGAGTATTCCATTAACGGCATACATACCATAACTTTCGCGATAATTTTTGGTTATCCAAAAACCATATTGCTTGGCTACACCGTAAGGTGAACGTGGATAGAATGGAGTTGTTTCCTTTTGAGGAACTTCTTGGACTTTACCATATAATTCGGATGTGGATGCTTGATAAATGCGGCATGTTTTTTCCAATCCACAGATACGCACAGCTTCAAGTAACCGAAGAGTACCCACTGCATCGGCTTCTGCTGTATATTCGGGTACGTCAAAACTTACTTTGACATGACTCTGTGCAGCTAAATTGTATATTTCAGTCGGATGAATGTCGCTGATGATACGTATGAGTGAACTACTGTCTGTCATATCTCCCCAATGAAGGTTGATGAGACGACTCTTTTTCATATCACGTACCCATTCATCTAAATAGAGATGTTCAATACGTGCTGTATTGAATGAAGATGAACGGCGTAATATGCCATGTACTTCATATCCTTTTTCAATTAGGAATTCCGCCAAAAACGAACCATCCTGTCCGGTAATACCGGTAATTAACGCTACTTTTCTCATATATTTATTATTGGTTGATTAGTCTTTAAAAAAGTCATTCAAACAAACGATATATAGAAATAGTCTATGTAACTATTTATATACCATTGGTTTGAATGACAATAAAATCTTATTTATTCATTTAAAGGTTCTGTCGTTTTAGACGGATCCTTTATAAATTCATCTTTAATCTTAAACCAAAAATCTTTGCCAAACAATATCCATGCAGCAGTACCTGCAAAAGCCAAAAATACGATACCAATCAAAATCATTTTTCGACTTGTACCAGAGGGCTGAAGTGGAACTGTTGCTGGTTCAACTACAGCAAATGCAGGTTTGGCTTCCTGTACTTTGGCTTTGGCCAATTGCAATTGGGTTGCTACATTACTGTAAACTTGATAAGCTAAATTCATTTCGTTTTGTAGACGTTCACGCTCTGTCATCACACTGTGAAGTACAACACTTTTGTTTGCATCTACGTAATTGGCATAGGCTTGTTGCGCCTTGTAGTATTCTTGTTGCCTTTCTTTATGAATTTGTTCCCAATATTTGCTGTCGTTTTCTGCTTTACTGATACGATACTTGGTTACTTTTTCTTGTAACTTAGCTATGACTGTGTCTGCAATGATAGCACAGACCAATGGATCTTGAAGGGTTACTGACATAGTTGTTACCCCTGTTTTCTTATCAACATTGGCTACTATTAATTGTTTCATGCCTGTTACTATTTTGGCTTCTTTTTTTGTGAGGTGGAAAGGATTCATTTCTTTGTTGCCATTGTTCTCTTCGTCTTCTTCTGAAGAAAATAACGATGTAATAGCGCCAATTGCTTTAAATGGTAACGACATAACTGTTCCAATAAGCGAACTTTTTTGTGTTTCCAAATAGCCTATTAATGTGGTATCAGGGGTATCTTCATCGAGATCCCTTATTGGAGTGTCTAATAAATCTAAAATGAATGGTGTAGAAGATACGATGTCAGGATACAGGGTAACATTCAAAGCATCGGCTTCATTTCCCATGTTCAATCCACCTACACCTAACATGGAAGCAATCCCAGAAAGACTACTTGAACCTTTCATTGATTCAGGAGCTAAAGTGACATTGACAGTATATTTCTTGGGCGTAGTGAATGCTATGACCAATCCTACAATGGTTGCTATACCAATAACTTTCAGCAATAATTTTCTGGCATCCCATAATTTACGGGCATATTCCATCAAATCGATTTCCATTTCTTCCTCATCTTGAGGTATCTGTGTGTAATTCTTATCTTCAGCCATCTTTGATATTATTTGAGAATGTTTGCAATACTTGCAATCATAGTTGCTAATGAAGCACTTGTAGTTGCTATTGATAACATATTTTCCAGTTTGAAACTGCTCTTTTCTTTGGTCGGTACAATGATTTCACATCCTGGTTGAATAACACTGCTACTCAATTTCTTAGCTTTAGCCACTTGCCCATTCATATATATAATATATGCTTTGTTCTTTTTAGCTCTGAAACCATATCCTCCTGCTTGTTCTACGTAATGTTTCAATTTTTTATTGTCCTGATACGTTACAGTGTTAGGATACATCACTGCACCGCTGATTCGTACGGTATTGTTGTATTCTGGTATGGTAAGTACGTCTCCTTCACGCAAAACAATATCAAAATCCGATCCGGGATTGGCAATTGCTTTTTCCAAATCAATCCCTACGTAATATATATTGCCAAAATCTATCTTTGTAACATCTATAGAATCTTGACCATTGTCAGCCATCTTCAGAACATCTTGCATACGTCTGCGTTCTTCTGCATTGATCCTTCTTGAAAGACGTGCTCCTTTGACATAAGCATATGGGGTTACACCACCTGCTTTTTTAACAAGGTCGCTTACTCTTTCAGTTTTTTGAGTTAAAGCATAACTACCACCATAAAGGATTTCACCATTAACTGCTACATTGATTTGAGCTTGATATGCTGGACTTCTACGTACGAATACTTGATCGTATGGTTGCAATTGGAATGCTTGTTCACCATCAACAACAAATCCGTCTTTCAAAGAGAAAGAGAACAATTCACCTATTTGATTAGGCTTTTCAGTACCTTTGCTGTCTTTGATACGTCGAGAAACATCTACGCGTATAGTAGATGCAGATTCTCTCAATCCTCCAGCTTGAATAATAATGTCTTCCAATGTGGTATTGTCTGCGTAAGGAAAAGTACCCGGATTGGCTACTTCGCCAAAAACAGAAATATTACCAACATCCTGTAAATCATGAATGCTAGGAATATAAAGTTTGTCATTTCGTTGAAGGGCAATATCTGGAGAATTCCCTTCCATAACAGCTTTGATGTTTATGGGTATAACTTCTAATGTCAAATCTTCCCGTTGACGATGTAATACAGCACGATTCAAGAATGCATCCCCCATTAATCCTTCGGCTTTTTCAACCAATTGCTTGACTGTATTTAATTGACCACTAAACTGATAGATACCAGGACGATAAACGGCTCCACTGATTTCAATACGATTTTCATAACGGTCCAACATGGCACTGACGCTGAGTACATCACCATCCATTAACTTGAATACGGAATAGTCCATATCGTCGATTGTATATATCTGGTATTCACGTCCGTTTTGTCTGGTCATACGAATGTTCTTAGTGTAGGCATCACCAGTAAAACTGCCTGCATAATCAATCAAGTTCTTTACCGTTTCACCGTTTTTCATTTCATAGTACATCGGACGCTTGACATTGCCTTGGATGTCGACTAATAATTCATATGGAGGAACAATTACTACATCACCTTCTTGCAAACGGATGTCTTCCATTGTCTTTCCTTTCAATATGAAATCATAAACATCGAGTGTGGCAATTTTTTTGCCGTTTCTCATTAAATAGATGTTACGGAGACTACCCAGATTATTTACCCCACCGGCTCTATAAAGTGCATGAAAAACAGTTGAGAAGGACGATAAAGCATAGGTCCCTGGTACGGCAACTTCTCCCATTACATTGATTTGTATGGTACGTATTTGACCTAAACTTAATTTGATATCTGTATCTTTACCGTCAATACCCGAATAGATTTTACTCAATTCACGTCTTAAATAATTGTCGGCTTCTTTTACTGTCATCCCATTAAGATAAATAAGTCCTAATGTTTCGATATTGATGTTACCATCAGGTGAAATCGTTTCTCGAATGGTGTTTTGGTTACTTCCCCAAATATCGATGATGATTTCATCACCAGGACCTAATTTGTAGTTGGTTGGAGTAGCCATATTCTGACTAGGAGCAAATGTCAAATTGCGACTGTTGAAGATGTTACGTCCAAATACGATACGTGAAGCAACGGCAGTACTTTGTTCGGTAGGATCGGTCAACTCTGCTGTAATGGCATCCATTTCACCTTCTACCATTGTTTCTGTAATATCATTGCTACTTCTCATTCGATTTTTGGCCAAGGCTCCCATACTTTGCTTGGAAGTTTGTTGCTCATCATAACGTGCTTTGATCCTTTCTGCTTGAGCACGGGTAACTCCTCTTAAAGCCAATTCGTTGATAATTTGTTTTTGCGATTTTCCGGCAGCTGTTGCTGTCTTTACATATTCTATGACTTGTGCATCACTCATGGATTGTGCTTGTAAAACACTACAAAGCATCATAGAAGATAAAAATAGTAAAACAAGTTTCTTTACCATAATATTTGTATAGTATTTGATTATATTATCCAATAATTTGCAAAGATAGGAATTAATTGCGAATAATATCTTCTAATAAGGTGATAATTTACATCATTTTAGTCAATGAATTTGTTAATTGATTGTGTCTAATTTGTCATAGAATAGAATTGTTTGAACTATGTATATAATAAATTGTTGTTGCAACATTTTGTAAATTAGTTTGTTTGGAATGAAATTATGGCGACTTGTTTGGGATAGATAATGTTAAAATGTTACTTTCTTTCTCGCTATAAGACTTTGTATTCAAAAAATAAATGGGATTTTTTTGTTGTTTCTATATTTTTGTATACATTTGTTCATCGTTAAACTTGAAGATAAACTTGAAAAATATTAGGATTTGAAAAGGAGGGGCTAATTATGGAAATAAGCTCAAAAATTATTCGTGCCTTACCGGAATTTATATTCGTTTTCAATAAGGATTTTATCTTTACGGATGTGATGAAATCTGATTATGTAGAATTGTTTCATACCCGCGAAGAATTGATTGGAACAAGTGGACGAAATATTTATTCACCTGAAGTGTCTGAAATGTTCATCGAGAATATTCATGAATGTCTGGCTGACGGTCAGCTTAGAATTATGGAATATGAAGTTGATTTCGGCCCTAAAGGAATACGTTATTATGAAGCTCGTTTTACACCTTATGATGATGATAATGTATTAGTGCTGATAAGGGATGTCTGTCAACGTGTTGCCTATCAGAAAGAGCTGTTGGAAGCTCGTATTAAAGCCGAAAAATCGGAACGGATGATGTCTGATTTCTTGGCTAATGTGAGTCATGAAATACGTACACCTCTAAATGCGATTGTTGGTTTTACTGACTATATGGTTACTCCAGGTTTCAGTGATGCTGAACGTGAAGAGTTTGCGAAAATAATAAAAATGAATAGTGAGCATCTGCTGAATCTGATTAATGATATACTCGACTTGTCACGTATTGAAGCCGGGATGACAGAAATTAATAGAGAGGAGGTGGAGTTGTCTGGCTTGATACAACATATTGGTAAAAGTTTTGAACCTAAATTATATCCTGGTGTGACTCTCGAAGTGCATTGTCCTGAAAAATTAAGAGTGAATACGGATGTTAAGCGTGTTTCACAAATTGTAATGAATTTCATGTCGAATGCGGTGAAATATACAGAGAAGGGAAAGATTGAATTAACATTAATCGAAGTTGATACTAATAATATTCGGATATCTGTAAAAGATACAGGACCAGGTATTGCTGAAGCATCTTTGGCGAAAGTCTTTGATCGTTTTGAAAAGTTTAATTCTTCTAAACAAGGGACAGGCTTAGGCCTTAGTATCTGTAAGAATTTGGCTGATTTGTTGAATGGAAAAGTGATAGCCCGTTCCACTTTAGGAGTGGGGTCAGAGTTTATTGTTTTATTGCCTAAGTGATACATTATTTTTTATATAATCAGCTTGAGGGAATGGAGTTGCCATCGCAATTTACATTCCCTTTCTGTTATACACCTCATCCTTTATGCCTTGCGGCAGCTAATGAATTGCAGAATTATCTGAAAAAACGTTCAGATTGGTCGGATGAATTGAAAAAGGGAAAAATGTTTGGTGTACTTATTGTACGTGATTCCCAAGGTGAGGTTGGTTATTTGGCTGCTTTTTCTGGTATTTTGGCGGGAAGTAATATTCATTCTCATTTTGTTCCTCCGATATATGATTTATTGAATCCAGACGGCTTTTTTAAGGAAGAGGAAGGACATATATCAGCGTTGAATAAGAAAATTATTGAGATGGAAAATTCAGACGTATATCATTCTTTGTGTAATAAATTGAATGTAGTGGTTCAAAAAGCAGAAAAGGCTTTATCGGATTATCGTGAAATAATGAAGTCTGCAAAAACTGAACGCGAACAACGAAGAAAGAATGTAACGTTAGATAATGTAACTTTGTCTATTCTGATAAAAGAAAGCCAATATCAGCATGCGGAATACAAACGACAAGAGAAATATTGGAATTGTAAAATTGAAGAGCATCGACAGGCGTTGACTAATTATATGAATCAAATCAATGAATGGAAGAAAATAAGAAAATTTCGTTCTGCTAACCTTCAAAAGCGTCTGTTTGATGCTTTTGTTTTACAGAATGCAAAAGGTGAAAGCAAAACTCTGAATGAAATATTTGAAGAATATTGTCATTGCCTACCACCAGCTGGTGCAGGTGAATGTGCTGCTCCTAAATTGTTGCAATATGCATATCTTCATCAACTTCAACCATTGGCTATGGCCGAATTTTGGTGGGGTGAATCTCCTAAATCAGAAATAAGAAGGCATGGATGTTTCTATCCGTCTTGCAAACATAAATGTGAACCTATATTGAAACATATGTTGGAGGGATTGAATGTTGAACCTAATCCATTGCTTGTTGTTCGTTCTTCAGTTTCGGATATAAAAATAGTCTATGAGGACGAGTATTTATTGGTATTAAATAAACCACATGGTATGCTTTCAGTTCCTGGGAAAGATGACTTACCTTCTGTTTTTACTTATTTGGAAAAAATAATACCTGATGCGACAGGACCATTAATGGTACACCGATTGGATATGGATACGTCTGGACTATTGCTTGTAGCTAAAAATAAAGAAGTACATTCCATGTTACAAATTTTGTTTGAGACAAGGGTAATAAAGAAAAAATATATAGCATTTTTGGATGGATGCATATCTGATAATCTACTTCGGAAGGGATTCATTCGATTACCGCTTCGGCCAGATTATTTGAATCGTCCTTATCAATTGGTTGATGAAGTAGATGGTAAACCGTCTGTTACTCGTTATGAAATATTAGGTACAGAAAAAAAAATAATAAACGGGCATATGCAGTGGGTTACTCGAGTAGCTTTTTATCCGTTGACGGGAAGGACTCATCAATTGAGGGTACATTCAGCACATTTGATGGGCTTGAATTTGCCGATAGTTGGTGATTCATTGTATGGACAACCATCCGACCGTTTGTATCTTCATGCAGAGTCATTGGAATTTAGACATCCTATTACTGGAAAAAGATTATTTATTGAATATAAGTTGCTATAATTCGCACAAATTTACTACTTTTGTGCAATCATTTTTAAAAGAGTTATAGAATGTCTAAATTAATAATCAATTCTTACGAAGATTTCGAAAAATATGTAGGACAAGAATTAGGAGTTTCTGATTATGTTGAGTTGAATCAAGAACGTATTAATCTTTTTGCAGATGCTACATTGGACCATCAATGGATTCATGTCGATACAGAGAAAGCTGCTGTTGAAAGTCCTTTTAAAACGACCATTGCTCATGGTTATTTAACCCTTTCTATGCTCCCGTATATGTGGAACCAAATTATAGAGGTGAATAATCTGAAAATGATGATAAACTACGGGATGGACAAGATGAAGTTTGGTCAAGCAGTTTTAGCGGGTCAAAGTATTCGACTGAAGACAACGCTTCAAAATCTTCAAAATTTACGTGGAGTAGCTAAAGCTGAAATTAAATTTACTATTGAAATAAAAGATCAGCGAAAGCCTGCGTTGGAAGGTTTAGCTATATTCTTGTATTATTTTCAATAAATATATATCTGGATAATTAAAGAAGTGGATGCATAATCATGTGTCCACTTCTTTAATTATAGATTTACCAATTGTCTGTTCGGAAAGGGATAGCTGGTAGCTCATTTCCCCCAATAATTGTTCCTATTTGGAAATCATGAAAACAATAGCGTACTGCTACAGGATTCAATACTTTGGATGAAGTGATGATAAATTCGTTGGTCTGCCATTGTAAGTATACATCATCAGCTGGGTAGAATATTTTGTTTTCTCCGGCAATTTCAAATCCTTTGATATCATAGTTCCTACATAATCCCATTTCTATATGGTCGAATCCCACATAAGCTTTGTTGCCTTCAATGCGTAGACTCTTATATTGTGGATGATAGATGTGGAATTGTTTATAACCGTATGTCAGATTTAATGCGGCATAACTTAATCGACGTCCTAATGTTGTTTTATTTCTAGGATGAATGTTCATTCGTTCGTATGGCTCAACCAAATCATTTGTACTAATCATAAAACTATTGGGTATCATACTTTGAGCTTTGAATTGAGCTTCCCGTAAATAGGGCGATTTTTCATCTTCATGTGATTGGTCGTAATCATATGGCGCAATTTCTACATAATAAAAAGGTAGTTCTCCTTGCCCCCATTCTTTACGCCAATGTTCAACCATTGTAGCGAACCGTTCACCATACGTATCATATCGGGATACATTTGATTCTCCTTGATACCAGATAAATCCTTTAATGGTATAATTTTTTACAGGATTCAGCATACCGTTGTACATCAACATTGGACGTGTCCACTCTTGCCATTTTTCGATTCCTTCTTTATCTGTAGGAACATCGTTGTAATTTTGTAGGATTTCTTTGGGTAGCCAACTCTCTACAGTTGCTCCTCCATATGCACAGCTGACAATTCCAATCGGTATTTGAAGTACTCGGCTTAAAGAAGTAGCATAGTGATAGGCTGTAGCACTGAAATCACCTGCTGTAGCGGGAGAAGGAATGTTCCATTGACCTTCACAAGTAATCTGAAGATCATAACATTGTCGTTTGGGGACGGTAAACATTCGAACACCTTTGTTCTCGGAAGCATAAGCTATGTCATTTATTCCATCCATGATACAACAACCACCAAAACCTTTTAATGGCATTTCCATATTGCTTTGTCCAGAGGCTAACCATACTTCACCAATCAATACATTTTTTATTGAAATTTTTTCTCCATCATCAAATGAAATTTCATACGGAGTATATCCTGCTGCAGGAGTCTGCACTTTTAATAGCCATTTCCCTTGTTTATCGGATTTGCAGGTATATTCTTTCCCACTCCAAGAGGGAATAATTTTAATTGAAGAGTTTGGTGTAGCTTCTCCCCATAGTTTGACATCTGTTTGTTGTTGGAGAATCATGTTGTCGCCAATTAAGTTTGGCAATTTAATTTTCGCATTGAGTAGGGTAGCGCTCATAAGCATAGTTATCACCCATATTCCTTTTATTTTCATTGTAGTAAATAATTTAAATATTACTGCAATATTCGTAAAAAAATGCGATATAAACAATTGTATAGGCTAATTTTTTGTTCTATAGATTTATTCGAACAAATTTCCCCATGAATAACTTCCTGGTTTTAATATGATGTGTGTGTGTGTGAAAGAATTACATTTCATTCTGATTACTCCTGGGACTATTTCATCGCTTAACTCAAAATTACTCCATCCCAATTCTTTAAGGATGGCGAATGCTGTAGCTCCACCTTCAATAATAAATTCGTATGGCAATTGGTCGGTTACCAATTCCTTGATAATCTTTGCCATGGTTTGTCGTAATTGTATAGCAAACTCTTTCCCTTTTTGTGGTAAATATCCATTGGTAGTAAGTATAAATCCATCGTTTTGTGAGTATTCTTTTTTTATTTTTTGAATCCAACGAATATCTATATTACCATTGTAGAATGTTTCGGGTGGAAGTGTTGATGAATACACTTGATGGTTGGAAACATAGGCACTCTCTTTCAAAGATACACTTTGGGTACTTCCACATATTATCAATATTTTGGAAGCAGATAATCCTTTAAATGAGGGAATATCTTTTGGTGTATAACCAAGATGTTCTAAATAAGCGGTAAATAAATCGGCAGCACCAGCCAGTAAGGTATGTCTGGAGGTTTGTGATACGTACTTTTTTACTTGTTCGTAGTTATTAGCATCCTTCACTGAAAAAGATTGGATAATTTCATTTACATGTGAAGTTTGCATAGGGAATTCCGGATCGTATGCGAATGCTGTTT
This sequence comes from Bacteroides sp., assembly GCA_015060765.1. Lineage (GTDB taxonomy): Bacteria > Bacteroidota > Bacteroidia > Bacteroidales > Bacteroidaceae > Phocaeicola. The sequence continues at coordinate 26,287 of SUXW01000002.1, read as the reverse complement.
TATGCAATGGAATATCGTTGATATAATAAATACCTTTTTGTATATATCGTCCTTTTGTTGGGTTTTGTGGTAATAACAAAACTTCCTTATAGTCGGTATTCTCCAATAACGTATGTAATTCTGCTGTTATATGTCCTCGTAACGCAGAATCAGTTTTCTTGAAAAGGTGGGTAATTGTAGTTTGTTTCAAATATTGGGTAATACTTTGCGTCTCTTGAATAGCTTCTTTTTTATCCATGGAACGAGTGTCTGTTGCGATTATCAATAACTCGCAATCGGGAATAGGGCACTTTATGTTGGTTGTTAGAATTGTATTCAATCCATAACGATAACCGATGCCTGCCAATTCTGCAGCACCGGTTATATCATCAGCTATAACGACGATTCGACTCCGGTTCATTTTCCCATTTTTTCAAGACGACTGATAGCCATTCGGGTGGCATAATCGATAGACAACATCATAGCGTCTTCACTTGCTATTCCTTTGCCTGCTACATCAAAGGCTGTACCATGGTCGACTGATACCCGTATAATGGGTAGTCCTAACGTAATGTTTACCCCTTTAACGCTATCCATTTTTCCGGTTTCTTTATTCCAGTTGAAGCCAACTACTTTGAATGGTATATGTCCTTGGTCGTGGTACATCGCTACACAACCGTCGAATTGTCCACATTTTGCTTTGGCAAACAATGTATCTGGGGGTATTGGACCATCTACATTGAATCCTTTTTTACCTAGTTCGTTGACGGCAGGAATGATTTCTTTTTCTTCTTCCCATCCAAATAACCCATTGTCGCTGGAGTGGGGGTTTAACCCGGCGATTCCAATACGAGGATTGTCTATTCCGAATTGAATACATGCATCATGGATAAGTTCTGTAACTTCGATGATACGTTCTTTTTTTACTCTATCGCATGCCTCACGAAGTGATACATGAGTAGAGACGTGAATAACGCGTAAGAACTCATCTGCCAATAACATGGCATACTTTTTTGTTTGAGTAAATGTAGCATATATTTCTGTATGTCCGTCGAAATGATGTCCAGCTAAATTTAATGCTTCTTTATTAAGTGGTGCTGTAACGGTACCATCCACTTCGTTGTTCATAGCTAAATCTATAGCTTTACGTATTGAAACGAAAGCAGCATTTCCGCATTGTGGGGATACTTTGCCAAATTCGAATGTAGACATATCAATACAAGCCAAATCATAAACATCAATGCAGCCATATTTAAAAAGGGCATCTTGTACTTTTTTGATGGTATTTACTTTTATTGACAATCCTAAAGCTTTGATTGCTAATCGGATGACTTCGGCATCTCCTGTTACAATGGGACGACATTGGTTGTAAGTTTCTTTATGGTTCAGGGCACGTACAACAATTTCCGGTCCAATACCAGCCGGATCGCCCATGGTTATAGCCAATATGGGTAATTTCATAATTAAAATAATTTGATCCTTAATATAAACTTTCGTAAATGGCTTTGGCGTCTGCCTCGGTTACTTCTCTTGGATTGTTTTTCAATAATCTTTGAACATCCATTGCTGCTTTTGCCATTCGTTCTACTGCTTCATGCGGAACCCCTATTTCGGTCAATCGGGTAGGAATACCACAATCTTTTGACAATTGGGTAATGAAGTCTATTCCATTTTGTGCTGTCTCATCATCGTTGGTACCTTGTGGAGCACCGCATGCAATGGCTATTTCTGCGTATTTCTTGAGGTTGGCACTTCGGTTGAACTTCATGACTGAAGGTAGGAGTATGGCGTTCGAAAGTCCGTGTGATATATGGAATTCTCCTCCTAATGGATATGACAATGCATGTACAGCAGCCGTGTTAACTGGCCCTAAACATAATCCGCCATATAGGCTTCCTAACAATAATGCTTCACGGGCTTCTATGTCGTTTCCGTTCTTTACTGCTTTAAGTAAATTGGCGGCAATTAATTCGATACCCATTAGTGCATACATATCAATTGCAGGATGTGCAAACTTGTTGGTATAGGCTTCTATGCAATGTGTCAAGGCATCCATTCCTGTTTCAGCGGTTACTTTGGCTGGAACAGTTACTGTTAATTGAGGATCTACGTATGCTACGTCAGCAATGAGATAGGGGCTGACAATCCCTTTTTTCAGTTTGTCCCTTTCGTCCAACAATATGGCATTGGGAGATACTTCACTACCTGTTCCCGCTGTTGTAGGCATACAAGCGAACCAACATCCTCGTTGGGAAATCAATCCAATACCAAATAAATCTTCTACTTGTTGCTCACTATGAATCAATGTAGCTATCAACTTGCTGATGTCAAGTACGCTTCCACCTCCTATACCAATCACACTGTCGGTATGGAAATCTTGTGCGATGTTTAAGATGGATTTGAAATCAGCTACTGATGGTTCTTGAGTAATTCTATCGAATACAAGTGTCGTAATTCCGGCTTCGTTTAATTTCTTGATTGTACTTTCTATAAGTGGTACAATGGGAGGAGCTGTAAGAATGAAAAGACGCTTGAAATTCATCTTAGTATATTCATCGCAGAACTGGGATATACATCCTGTTCCGAAAACAATTCGTTGCGGTTGTTGAAGAATGATAGGTCTCATTTGAAGTATTAATCTTGTTTATTTGTTTTCTTTTCTTTTTTCCCAATAGCCATAAAAAGTCAAATTCTTATCGGCCAACGGTGTCTTGAATAGGAAACTGGCAAAGTAGCCAACGACTAGTACAATCAAATGGCTATATACACCCAACATGTATTTATGGTGTGTAAAATTCCATTCTCCTAAATCAAGTAGTATCTTCTTTCCATCACCTAAGTCGAACTTGGTGGAGGTCAACATAGCGTATGCTGTAAATAATATAGCGGCTGCTATACCTACGTATAATCCTTGTTTGTTGGCTCTTCTGCTGAACAAACCTAGCAGGAAGATTCCAACGATACCAGCTGAAAATATGGCGTATAGAGAGAAAACGGCTCCTAAAACTCCTTCGCCACCCCATTCTACATACAATATGGCAATTCCGATGGAAGCAACACCGGTGAGGAATACAATCCAACGGCCTAAATTCAATCGTTGTTTGTCTGTACTTTGTGGTCGGAAACGGACGTAATAGTCTTCTACCACAATAGCAGCCAAGCAGTTCATATCACTATCAAGACTTGAAATGGCTGCAGCTGCTAATGCGGCAACGACTAACCCTGTAATACCTATTGGTAATTCCATACCGATGAAGTATGGAAATACTGCATCAGCTTTTATTCCATCTGGAAGTGGATTGCCTGTTGTCTGATAAAAAATGTATAAGCCGGTGCCTATCAACATGAACAATGTCCATACAGGTACACTCATCAGTACCCCCATGTATGCAGCTTTCTTGGCGCTCTTGTCATCTTTAGCAGCTAAATAACGTTGTACGATAGTTTGGTCGGTACCATATTTTTGTATAGCATAAAATATTCCATTGAAAACCATGACTATAAATGTCAGTTGGGTGAAATCCCAGTCGTATGGTCCTACATCAATCTTCTTTTGTTCCCAAGCCATTGACAAAACTTCACAAGGTCCACCTTCTGGAGTAAACAATAGAATAAACAGACAAGTCAATCCTCCTGCTATCAACATGAATCCTTGGATAACATCCATCCAAATAACTCCTTCCATACCTCCTAAAAGAGTGAGTATGATGATGGCTATTCCTAATACTATAATAATAAAGTATATGTCAATGCCCATCAGTTCGGATAATGCCAGTCCTACAAGGAAGAATACAGTACCCATTTTTGAGAAATGACCTAAAGAAAAAGCAAAGGAACTGTATATTCGTGCAAAGAAGCCAAAACGGCGTTCGAAGTATTCGTATGCACTGATTCTGATCATTTTACGGAAAAGGGGAACAATGAAACTCACCATGAATAATAATACGATGGGTACCATCAATCCTTGTACCAATAATATCCAGTTGCCTGCATAGGCGGCTCCAGGATATGCTAAAAATGTAACACTACTGATAAGTGTGGCAAATATAGACATACCAATAGCCCATGCAGGTATTTTCCCTCCTCCAGCAAAGTAAGTTTTGGTATCTTTCTGTCGGTGAGAGAAATAGATGCCTACACCTACAGCTAATATGACGGATATGGCTACGATAACGTAGTCTATCCAATGCATGATGGATTGTTGCATATCTGATGTTTTTTAATGAATAATTTGACGGGCACGATTGGCGATTTGTTGTTCTTCTTCGTTAGACAATCTTGTGAGAGGAGGAAGCATGAATGGGGCGCACAAGTCATCTGTTTGCATCATGACTTTTAAAGCGGTGAGTGATTCTCCCAAAGTACGTCCTTCTTGATAAATTTTGGCAATTTCGTTGGTCTCGGCTTGTAGACGGTTAGCGGTGTCCATATCTCCTTGTATGGCTGCTTCGTACAATGCTTGGAACATTTTAGGTACGAAGTTGCCGGTACTAGGAACAATACCATCAGCACCTAATTCCAAACTATGGGCCGATTGGGCAGCCCATCCGCAGAAATACGCAAAGTTTTCACGCTCACGAGAAATAGCGATACAGGCGTCCATTCTTTCCAAATCACGTTCAGAGTCTTTCAGACCAACAATGTTAGGGTGGTTACTTAGTTCCTTGATTACTTTTACGGGGATAGACATATGAGTGGTTGCCTTGATATTATAAAGCATTAGCGGACCGGTAATGTTGTCGGCCAATGTTTTGTAATAATTGTACATTTGTTGGTCGGTTAGTGCATAATAGCTTGGTAATGTAGCAACAATTACATCGGCACCCACTTGGGTATATGCTTCGGCTGCTGTTATTTGTTCGGAAACACAAGTACCAGTCAATCCGGCATAAATGATTATTTCTCCTTTGGCGCATTCTACAGCAGTTTTTACCATCAAGAGACCGTCAGAGGCAGAAACGGAGTTGCCTTCTCCTGTAGTACCCATTAGCAATGGGGATACACCAGCGTTAACAAAACTATTTATGATGCGCTTTACGGCTGTTATATCCAATACTCCATTGCAGGTTACTGGAGTGACCATAGGTACAACTACTCCACAATATTTACTCTTTTTCATGATAGATGTATTTCTTAAGGTTTTTAACTCTATGTTTTAAGACTCATAAAACATAGTTTTGTAATCACTTATAAGGTATTATCTCTTTCCTTATGTCAAAAGTTTTAAAATCTCATGAATTATGTATAACTTTGCAATATCTTTATAAACAAGGGTTTCGCTAAACCCGATTAATGAATTATAATAAGATGAAGAAAACATTAGTAGATTTATTTGAAGAGTCGGTAAGATTATATCCCAACAATACTTTTTTGTTGGAAAAAACCGGCAAAGTGTTTGAACCTACTACTTATACACAAGTAAAGGAGAAAGTATATCAATTGGGAGCAGGCCTTCAAGCCTTGGGCGTGAAGAAAGGAGATAGTATGGCACTTTTGAGTGAAGGTCGTAATTGGTGGATTATTGGAGAACTTGCCATGTTCTATGCTGGTGCTATGAACGTTCCCTTGTCCATTAAGCTTGAAGAAAGTAATGATTTGTTGTTCCGTCTTGTTCATGGTGATGTGAAATTTATTATGGTTTCAGGAACTCAATTGAAGAAAATTCGTCTGATAAAGGAACAATTGCCTGAAGTGCAGAAGGTGATTGTTTTTGACGAACAGGACCATTATGAAGATGGTGAGGTCTTTATAGGTGATGTCGTGAAGATGGGAGAAGAGTTCCTAACGGAACATACAATGGAGGAGTTCTTGAAAATATCCCAATCCATCCAAAACGATGATGTTGCCACTATTACTTATACCAGTGGTACTACAGCTGATCCTAAAGGGGTAGTACTGACTCACCGTAACTATACTTCGAATGTAGAGCAGGCGCTTACTTTGGTGAATATCGATCAGACATGGCGTACGCTCATTATTCTTCCGCTGGATCACTGTTTTGCTCATGTGGTAGGATTTTACATTATGATGTCGCGAGGTGCTACAGTAGCTACCGTACAGGTGGGACGCACTCCGATGGAATCTCTGAAGAACATCCCGCTCAACATCAAGGAAGTGAAGCCCCATTTCATCCTCAGTGTGCCGGCATTGGCTAAAACTTTCAAGAAGAATGTAGAGAACGGAATCCGTGCAAAGGGAGATACCACCGTCAAATTGTTCAATTTCGGTATGAAGGTACGTCAGATATACTATGGTGATAGTAATCTTGACTTCAAGGGATGGCGTTATCTGTTGAAGCCGTTAGTTGTGTTGTTCGACAAAGTCATCTTCTCGAAGGTGCGTGAAAATTTTGGCGGCGAACTGAAATTCTTTATCGGTGGTGGCGCTTTGCTTGACAAGAATTTGCAAAAGTTTTATGTGGGTATAGGTATCCCCATGTATCAAGGATATGGACTTTCTGAAGCTACTCCGGTTTTGTCTTCGAATGGACCTGAAAAATATCGTTTCGGTTCTAGCGGTAAACTTGTCAAACCCATTGAACTGAAGATTTGCGATTCTGAAGGAAAAGAGTTGCCGTTAGGTGAACAAGGCGAAATTGTAGTGAAGGGTGAAAACGTAATGGCAGGTTATTGGAAGAATCCAGAAGCAACGGCCGAAACCGTGAAAGATGGTTGGTTGTATACCGGTGACTTGGGCTATATGTCGAAAGAAGGATTGCTTTATGTCAAAGGACGTTTCAAGAGTCTCCTTATCTCCAGCGACGGCGAAAAATATTCTCCTGAAGGTATTGAAGAAGCATTTGTAGGACAATCCAAATATATCGACCAAGTGATGCTTTATAATAATCAGTCTCCCTATACAGTTGCATTGATCGTACCTAATAAAGATAATCTGAAGCGTAAAGGATTTGATTTATCTACAGAAGAAGGACGTAAGGCGGCTCTTCAGAAATTGGAAGCCGAAGTAAATAAGTACAAAAAAGGTGGATTGTTTGAGGGTATGTTCCCCGAACGTTGGTTACCGAGTACGTTTGCGGTGTTGGCTGAACCATTTACTGAACAGAATCAAATGATTAACAGTACGATGAAAATGGTACGTGGTAAGATTGAAAAGGCATATGCTTCCCGTTTAGAATATTTATTTACAGCTGAAGGGAAGCAGTTGATGAACCAACAGAATTTGGATGCGCTGAAGTAACAATCATGTAATTTAGAATAATAGGTCTGCATACTTTCTTTAAGTGTATGTAGACCTTTTTCTATTTATAATTTTGTTGTGGATTTCTTCTAGAAGCGTGATTAATCTTCGTAGAATTCATTTAATTATTCATTTTTTTTAATGTTTTTATACCGTTTATTTAAACTTTGTATTATTTTTAGGGTCATAAATTTATAATATAGAACAGAATTGTTTGTAAGAACCCTATTTAACTACTAATAATACTAAAAATTAAATGTTATGAAAAAATTATTAATGTGTGCACTTGTTGCATTGGTAGGCGTTTTATCAGTAGACGCACAAGTTGGTCCTGGACAATTTGATCCGGAAAAAATTGCAGAATTCAGTGTTCAATACATGGACGAACAATTGGATTTGAACAAGGAACAGGAAGGTAAGATTAAGGAAATCTATCTCGACATGTTCAAAAATGGTTTCGAAAACATGGGTGGGCCGGAAGAAATGCAGAAGAAATTTGAAGAAATGAACAAGAAAATTAAAGCTGTTTTGACTGACGAACAAAAAGTCAAATTTGACAAGATGAATGAAGAAATGCGCAGAAGAGGTCCCGGTGGTCCTCGTTGATAATAGAGTGTCGTAGGGTATTAGGGCGGATTTGCTTAAGCAAATTCCGCCCTAATTATGTTAATAATTGATGTTTTTCTATAATCCTATTCGAAAAGAGAAACATCTTATTCTTTTCCTTGTTGAGTGCAGTAAACCCATTATTAATTTAAAATTATTTGGAGGAAATGAATATGATTGCACCATTACAAGGAATTAAAGTTATAGACTGGACACAAGTACAATCAGGTCCGTCGTGTACACAAATGTTGGCTTGGTTGGGAGCCGATGTTATCAAGATAGAAAAGACAGGTACCGGTGACCCTACTCGTACGGAACTTTTGGATTATCCCGATTTGGACGGATTGTATTATCTTCAGTTGAACTGTAACAAACGTTCCATAGAACTTGACATGAAATCGCCTGAAGGCAAGGAGGTGCTAACCCGTTTGCTGAAGACTGCTGATATCTTTGTGGAAAACCTTCATCCCGGAGCCGTTGATAAATTAGGGTTTTCGTGGGAAGAAGTACACAAAATCAATCCGAGAGTAATTTATGGAACGATTAAAGGATTCAATGATGATTCTCCCTTTGCTAATGTGAAAGCGTTTGAACCAGTGGCTCAATGTGCCGGTGGTGCTGCAGCTACTACTGGTTGGTGGAAAGGCGAGTATAACATACCTACTCAAAGTGGAGCAGCTTTGGGAGACAGTAATACGGGTATGCACTTACTTATCGGTTTATTGGCTGCTTTAATGCAACGTGAAAAAACAGGTGAAGGATGCTTTGTTCAACAATCTATGCAGGATGCTGTACTTAATTTATGTAGAATTAAGTTACGCGACCAACTCATCTTGGAGCATACTGGTGTATTGAAACATCTACCGCAATATCCGAAAGAAAAATTTGGAGATACAATACCTCGTGCCGGTAATGTGGAAGGTGGACAGGTGATGGGATGGTGTTATCGTTGTAAAGGATGGGAAAAGGATCCTAATGCATTTGTATACATTGTTCTACAGAATGAGACTAAACCTTTTGCTGCAGCAGCCCGTGCTATTGGTCATCCCGAGTGGGTGGATGATTCCAAGTATAATACACCCGAAGCACGATATGAAATTAAGGAAGAAATCTACAGTGCCGTAGAAGCCTATACCATGAAGTACGATAAAATGGAAATCGTGGAAACTTTGGGTAAAATAGGTGTTCCTTGTGGGCCTGTATTGAGTATGAAGGAAATAGAAAATGACGAGTCCTTACGTAAGTGTGGAACCATCGTGGAAGTAGATCAACCAAAGCGTGGTAAATTCCTTACGGTGGGATGCCCTCCGAAATTCTCGAGCTATACTCCACAAATCAAGTCGGCTCCGCTTTTAGGTGAACATACCGAGGAAGTGTTGAAAGAAGTTGGATATTCTGATGAAGAAATCGCTACTCTTCGAAGTAAACATGTAGTTTGTAAATAAGTAAAATGTAAAGGAATAATTATGGAATCAATAACAGATAATCATAATGCCGGATTAACCGATGGTATGCATCTCATGGTAGATGCTTTGAAAGTCAATGGAGTACAGACTATCTATGGAGTGGTAGGTATTCCTGTAACCGACCTTGCGCGTCATGCGCAAGCGGTCGGTATACGTTACATCGGTTTTCGACATGAACAATCGGCTGGTCATGCCGCAGCTATTACAGGATATCTTACCAAAAAACCGGGTATTTGCCTCACCGTATCTGCTCCAGGTTTCCTGAACGGCTTGGTAGCCTTGGCGGAAGCGACAGTGAATGGTTTCCCGATGATACAGATTAGTGGATCGAGCGACCGCAATATTATTGACTTACAGCAAGGTGACTATGAAGGGCTTGATCAAATGAATATTGCCAAACCATTTTGCAAGGCAGCTTATCGTATTAATCGTCCACAAGATATATCGATAGGAGTGGCTCGTGCTATTCGAACCGCTCTTTCGGGTCGTCCCGGAGGTGTGTATCTCGATATTACCACAGAAATGTTGAGTACCACTATGGATGCGGCTGATGCACAAGCATCTCTTTTCACTCCGGTCGATCCGTCACCTGTACTTTCGCCTTCGTCCACATCTGTGAACAGAGCGTTGAAACTGCTTTCAGTTGCTAAGAAACCATTAGTTATTTTGGGAAAAGGAGCGGCTTATGCACAAGCAGATGAAGCTATTAGGGAATTTATTGAGAAATCAGGTATTCCATTTTTACCTATGTCTATGGCTAAAGGACTATTACCAGATGATCATCCGCAATGTGCAGCTTCTGCACGGAGTTTGGTCTTAGGACAGGCTGATGTCGTGATGCTTATTGGTGCTCGTTTAAATTGGTTGTTGAATCATGGTAAAGGGAAGAAATGGAATCCTGACGCTAAATTTATCCAACTTGATATCTGTGCTGAAGAAATGGATAGTAATCGTCCGATTGATGCCCCGTTGGTAGGCGATATCGGCGTTTCTATTGACAAACTCATTTGTAAGATGGAGCCTTTTGAAATTTCTTGTTGCATAGAATGGAGAAAACAAATTGATGAAGTGAAAAATGCCAATGCGGGAAAAATGCGGGCTAAACTTAATAAGCCTACCCAACCGATGAATTATTTCAATTCATTAAAAATTGTCAGTGATGTATTGAAGGATCATAAGGATATTTACATCGTGAATGAAGGGGCCAATGCATTGGACAATACGCGTAACATCATTAATATGTATCATCCTCGACTACGTCTCGATACAGGTACTTGGGGAGTAATGGGCATTGGTATGGGTTACAGTATTGGAGCAGCCGTTACAAGTGGTAAACCGGTGGTGGCCATTGAAGGTGACAGTGCTTTCGGTTTCAGTGGAACGGATATAGAGACCATTTGCAGATATAAACTTCCGGTGACGGTGATTGTGCTTAATAACGATGGCATCTATCGGGGCGATGGTGTGAATTTGGCTGGTGGGGCCGATCCATCACCTACTTCGCTTACCCCAAGTGCCCGTTATGATCGTATTATTGAAGCATTTGGTGGAATGGCTTATCATGTAACCAAACCGATTGAATTGGAAGAAGCTCTTTGTGCAGCATTGGCTTCAGGAAAGCCCTCACTCATCAATTGTGTAATTGACCCATCTGCAGGCGTGGAAAGTGGTCATATAGGTAATCTTAATCCTCATTCATCTATAAAATGATAGACTTATGATTGATATATTGATTAAAGATATCCTTCCCATTTTTGTTATTATGTTCTTAGGATATATGGCTGGAAAACGGAAGGTATTTAATGCTTCAGATTCTAAAATATTGAACAAATTGGTGCTGACTTATGCACTGCCGGCTGCTTTATTTGTCTCTATAGTGAAAGCAGACAGAGCTATGTTGTTCGATGACTTGAAACTTACCATTGTGAGTCTTGTTATCATTACGGCATTGTTTCTTTGGTCGTATTTCTCTTGTTACAAATTTTTCAAACATACCAAGAGTGAAGCGGCTGTTTGTGCTTTGATATCTGGTTCTCCCACTATCGGTTTTTTGGGATTTGCTGTCTTGGAACCCATTTATGGTGCAACTGCTACGACAGGGTTGGTAGTAGCTATTGTATCTATCGTGGTGAATGCCGTCAATATTCCTATTGGTTTAGCTTTGATGAACAAAGGTAAAGGGGGAGTGGATAATAGTCAACTAACCAAGAGAACCAATCCGGTACTTGATGCTTTGAAAGAACCGGTATGTTGGGCACCTATATTGGCTGTAATACTTGTTTTGTTAGGTATTCGTTTCCCTACCATTCTTGATCCGAATTTTGAATTGATAGCTAAAGCAAACTCAGGAGTAGCAGTTTTCGCTGCCGGACTCACTTTAAGTAATATGAAATTCCAATTGGATGGTGAAGTAGTGTATAATACCTTATTGAAATTGATTTTGATGCCTGCTGTACTTCTCATTGTGGGATTGCTTTTCCATATGGAAGCCGATAAACTACAAATGATGGTTTTGGCTGGCGCTTTACCTCCTGCTTTTTCGGGTATTATTATAGGTAATCAGAATCAGTTATATGAACGGACGGGTACATCGTCTTTGGCATTCAGTATCTTGCTGTTTGTTGTTGCTGCTCCGTTCTGGATATGGTTAACTAGATTGGTAGCATAATCTTCATAAATTAAAGTGGAAATTTCCAGTAGATTTCCACTTTTTGTTTACCTTTGCTATGATTTAATACAAAGATATGGCTGCAACAAAAGACCAACGAAAATTATTGAACCGATGTGTGATGAATGAAATTCCGGTATTTGTATTGACCGGAACAGACCAATGTGCATTGGCGGCTTTGCGAGCATATGCAGAAGAAGCACGTAGATTGGGATGTAACCTTGATTTTATTGAAGATCTTGAAGGAAATGTGATTCCAGATTTCTACACCTTTCAATCTGAAGAACCTGAAAAGGTGAAACTTCCTGACTAATAATAAAAGGTCGGTTTATCTTAAGAATGTGTGATTATCTAATTATTTTTACTTTATGTGATATTTTTTTCATAAATATAAGTTGAATATGAAAAAGATTGTTTACATTTGTGTATGTAAATTTCATTTCAATTTATATAAACTATGAAACGATCTATTGTATTTTTGCTTCCTTTTTTAATGGGAGCATGCACATCTGGAGGTAATGATGGATTAGTACTAAACGACTTGGAATATTTTGAAACGCAAGGCGTGAATGTATTGGTTTATAGTAACGACTTTTCAGGAGGTTTTAATGATGAAAAGAATTCAGGAATTGAATTGATTCATCACGGTGTAAGAACAGCACAAGGAGGTGCAGTTCGTCTTTCCAACACTCCTGAACAATGGGATTTAGTTCCTGCCTCTCCAACCCGTAAAGTCAATAAAGAAGAAGGTAGCATTGAAGTGGCCTTGCGGTATGAGGATTATGATTTTGATTCTCGTGTCGTTGTTTCTTCAAAAGGAAAAGCTGTTGAGATAGCTGTCTACTTGGATAAACCATTACCAACAGAATTGGAAGGTGATGCGGGGTTCAATCTTGAATTTCTTCCTTCCCAATATTGGAATAAGACTTATTTGATGGATGGCCGATATAATCGGTTCCCTCGTTATGCCGTAAGCAATACTGTAACTCGTCCTAATTCGGAGAAAGTAAAGCAGTTCAAAGGTTACAAGACTTATGACGATAGAGGTACCAATAGTTTCATTGATCCGCTTCCATTAGAGTCGGGACGTACTTTACTCTTGGCTCCAGATACTCCGGAACGGATGGTTAAAATTACTTCACAAGATGCAGATTTGATGTTGTTCGATGGTCGTATGCTTGCTCAAAACGGATGGTATGTAGTACGTAGTTTGCTCCCTTCCGGTAAAACAGGTAAGGTATTGACATGGACGGTAGAACCGAATGCAATCGACGGATGGATTCGTGAGCCTAACATTGGATTTTCACAGATGGGATATTTGCCTGCACAACCCAAAGTGGCTGTCATTGAATTGGATAAAAAAGATCATCCTTTGTCAAAAGCTTCTATTTATCAGATTAAAGAGGATGGAAGCTCTCAAAAAGTATACGAAGGCGGTATTGTCTCATGGGGCGATTATTTCAAATACCATTACGTGAAGTTTGATTTCTCGTCTGTTCAGGAACCTGGAATCTACTACATTCAATATGGAGACTACAAAACCAATAATTTCATCATCAACAAAAATGTTTACGATAAGATTACAGATGCTACCAGTGATGTATGGATACCTATTCATATGAATCATATGTATGTAAGTGAAGCTTATCGTGTATGGCATGGAGAACCGTTTAAAGAAGGTTATCTGCAGGCGCCTGTAAATACGGATCATTTTGATTTACATGGACAAGGACCGACTACCGATACAAAATACAAACCATTGGAATTGATTCCAGGATTGAATGTAGGAGGTTATTTTGATGCAGGTGACTTTGACATTGAAACCGGTTCCAATATTAATGTAGTACAGAATTTTGTATCCATATGGGAATTGTTCAAGCCATTGCGTGATATGACCTTTGTAGATGAAGACCAACGCTATGTAGAGCTTCATCGTCCTGATGGAATCCCCGATATATTGCAGTTTATCGAACATGGCACATTGAATTTGGTTGCTCAAGCAGAAAACATAGGACACATGTCCCAAACGCTGTCTAATTCGGTACTTGATAACTATCATCATTTGGGGGATGCCGCTTCCATAACCGATGGACTTCGCTACAATCCCAATTTAGGACCCTATGAAAAGTCGGCCGATGGCAAATTTAGTGGTGTAAAAGATGATATGTGGGCTTTTACCAGTCGTAACCCGAGTCTTGACTTGAGGGCTGCTACTATGTTTGCAGCTGCAAGTCGTGCGCTGAAAGGATATAATGATGACCTGTCCAATCGTGCATTAAAACAATCCAAACGGCTGTTGAAGGAAGCTATGGAATTATTATCCAAAGAAACTGAAACGAAGAGCCGTAATCAGGATGCAGCTATAGGAAATATTGGAAGTAATTTACAATTGTTTGTTGCAACAGGTGAATCGCAGTATTTGAAGGTGTTCGATGATAAAATTTGGGATGCTCTTGATCGTAATGTGGAACGGAATATAAAGACTGCTTTGGATGCTATACCCTACATGAATGAAGAATTTAAGGAAAAATTACGTCCCTATGTAGTGAAATATAAAGAATACGTAGAAAGTTTAGGTAAAGAGAATCCTTATGGATTGCCTATCGGTTTAGGTAACTGGGCTGGTGGAGGTGCTGTAACCGGTTATGGTACTACTCTTTGTTTTGCAAGCAAGTATTATCCTGATATTATAGACAAGAATTATGCTTTCAAAGTAGCCGATTGGTTGTTCGGATGCCATCCTTATCATAACTATTCTTTTGTGGCAGCTGTTGGTGCCGCTCGTCCTAAGGCCGTATTCTATGGAAATAATCGTGCCGATTTCTCGTTTATTCCGGGTAATGTAGCACCAGGACTTCTTTTCAGAAAGCCAGATCATTTTGAAAATTATGATGATTGGCCATTCCTGTGGGGACAGAATGAAGGTACCATAGCGGGTAATACCAGCTATTTGATTTTTGGTTCTGCCTTTAAGGACCTGGTAAAATGATACAAATGAAAAAGGAATAACCGAAGTTATTCCTTTTTTGCTATTTTACTCTTTTGAGTTTCTTTAATCAATTCAGATTTTGTCAGGCAAACTAATCCTTTACTATGAGGAGTGCATCGGCATTTGCCATAAACAACGATGTCAGCAGTTGTCGCTCTTTTTCCGCGGAAGTATGTAGAAATAATCTGGTTCTTTTCTAATGTGGTTAAATTGTCCAATCCAATGACACCAAAAGCAGATGTGTTTCTTACCATATATCCATCTACAATCTTATTGCATTTCTTGCATTTGAATTTCTGAAGGAATATCTCTCTTTGTATACAATTCTGATAAAATTGAAAGTTATAGCACTCGGGATTTCCACAAAAGGTAACATAATTGGGTTGACTTAATTTTTGAGTTATGTTTATCCAATCGTTTTCATGAAGCTGATAATGGATTAGAATGATATGGTTGGACTCATAAAATTCCAATATTTTTTTGGTTAGCTTCCTCCGAATGGTAATTTCAATGACGATAAGTGGTTGGCCGTTATCTCCTAATAATGTAATGACAGAAGGTTGTCCATTCATGATACATTGATCCTTGATGGATACAATTTTTTGCAATACATCTTTATTATAAAGTTTACTACAATATGGACAATTCCATTTGATATGGAAAGGTGAATGGTTGTTCAGATGTTCTTGGAGAATGTCTAGTGTCTTCATCTTGAAATAATGTGATAATACCGATTCTCCGTTGCATTTTACTTCTGATTTTTTGAAATGTGCGAAGTGTGGTCGTTGCGACTTACCGCCATTACGGGCTATGATTCTTTCTCCGCATAGGGGGCATGAATAACTTTTACTTTTTACTGCATCATTTACATGGACGATAATTCCTTGATCGTTGTATCCAAGTGTGTGCAACAACTTTCTTCCCATGATATTTCAATTTAGAAGGTTATTTGGCAAAGTTCAATTGGTATGGTTCTGGAAAATGCATTCCATATAAAACTAAACCTTTGTCTTTAGCAAGTTTGATTACTGCTTTACGTGACTCGATGGCTTTTTCTATATCCATGTCGTAACGAGCACAAATTTCCGGGTTGGCAATTTGTAATGCAACTCCATGCATGATATCTCCAACAATCAGGTTTTGCCCCAATTGATAAATCGTATGCCCGGGTGTATGTCCGTATGTAGCTATGGAAGATATTCCGTGAGGTAATGGAGTCTTATCATCGAATAGAGTAATCTTATTTGAATAAATATGAATGAGATTCCGTATTTTCGTAGTCTTGGTTTCTTCCATTTTCATCCAACCGTCATATTCGGCTTGAGGAATGTATAATTGGGCATTTGGGAAGACTGCACTTTCATTTTGGGTTAGTCCCTCAATATGGTCCCCATGTAGATGGGTTATGAATATGTAATCGATATCATTTGCTTCAATCCCTTTAGCCTTTAAAGTGGGCATTAATTGTGAATCTTCTACACCATTGCCGGTATCAAATAGAATCTGTTTACCATCCGTTTCGACCAAAATGGCACACACGGATGATGGAATACCATTTTCAACTCCTAATGATTGTAACATGCTATCTGTTGCCTGAGCGAATAGGGCGGTTGGCATGAACTTAGGAGAAGAATTGTCGGGTATAGGAGTAATATGATAAGGAGTTGAAGTTTGCTGGTTACATGAACATAGTGTACATATTAATACAAGAATGATTAATAAAGAAATGGATGATGTCTTTTTCATGATATATTGCTTTTGTAAAAATTTTCTATTCTACAACAAATTTAGTAATATATATTTAATTGATACTGTAACAGTTGTGTTTTTTTCAAAAAAAATGATTTTGGAATTAAATTTATGTTGTATGTTTGTGTCTAATATATATTCAATTAATTAATTCATTAAATAAATTTATGAGAAAGAATCTATGTTTAATTGCTTTTATGTTGCTTTCAGCATCATGTATAATGGCTCAACCACGAGGAAACAATCGTAGATGGGCCAATACTACATCTCCTCAGATACATGCTGATAACAAAGTAACATTCCGCTACATGGCTCCTAATGCTAAAGAAGTGAAGTTGAGCGGACAGTTTATGGACCAACCTGTTGATATGGTCAAAAATGACATGGGTGTATGGGAAGTAACGGTAGGCCCCGTTGCACCGGATATGTATCCTTATGAATTTGTAGTGGACGGCGTACGTGTTATGGACCCTGGTAATGCCGATTATTTCCCTAATGAAAATTTCAAGGGAAGTATGCTCGAAGTAAAAGATATACAACCGATGGCATACTCCATTCAGAATGTACCTCATGGTAATGTGGATTATGTAATGTATGATTCCTCTTCTATTGGTGCAACTGGTAGGATGCTTGTATATACTCCTCCCGGTTATGATGCAAATAGCGATAAAAAGTATCCGGTATTCTATTGTATCAGTGGAACGACCGATACGGAAGAAGTCTACTTTAAGGTGGGACGTGCCAATTTTATCCTTGACAATCTGATTGCATCGGGTAAGGCCGAACCTATGATTGTAGTAATGCCGTATGGTAATCCGGCCGCTTATTTTGCACCTGGTACAGAATTGCCTAAAATTGATTTGTTTAGTGAAATGCTCATGAAGGATATCATTCCTTATGTCGACAAGAATTATCGTACAATTAATGACCGTCTCGGACGTGGTATTGGAGGATTTTCCAGAGGCGGTGCCCAAGCTTTACGCAATGGTTTGATGAATACGGATCGTTTTGCTTGGATTTGTTCGTACAGTTCAGGAATAAGTGCAAATGATTTTGAAAAGAATTATAAGGCTTTTTATGAAAATCCGGACAAGACCAACAAAGACATGAAATTGCTTTGGCTGGGCGTTGGTAATTCCGATTTCTTGTATAATTTGGCAACGGATTTTGATGATGTGCTGACCAAGCATCGCATCAATCATATCTTTCATGTATCGTCGGGAGGACATACTTGGATGAATGCCAAACTGTATTTGCTTGAGACTTTCCAACGTTTGTTCAAAACAACCAACTATTAATCAATTAAAAACGTGAACTATGATTAGAATAATTAAAACCACTATATTGATGGCGGCATTGTCTTCAGCAATTGTTCTGCCTTCTTTGGCGCAGGATAAGGAACCTGTTGATATGCGCAAAATAATGAAGACTTATTTTGCACCCCGTGTACTTTCACCTGAAGTTCATGCCAATCAAACCGTAACTTTCCGTTATTTGGCTCCTAATGCTCAGAAGGTGGAACTGAATGGACAGTTCTTGAAGAAGAATTTACAGATGGTGAAAGATGAGAATGGTATATGGACGGTGACTACCGGAAAGATTAAGCCGGACATTTATCCATATGAATTCATTGTGGATGGAGTCCGTGTGGCCGATCCTAACAATGTGGACATTTTCCCGAATGAAAACTTTAAAGGCAGTTTGCTGGATGTAAAGGGAAAGAATCCATCGTTGCAAGATTTGCAACCGGTTCCTCATGGAAAGGTGATTTATTCGTTTTATCATTCGAATACATTGGATTTGGAACGTCCTTTGCTGATATATACACCAGCCGAATATTATGAAAATCCAACCAAGAAATATCCGGTACTTTATCTGATTCACGGTATGACAGATACTCATGAAACCTGGTATAAAGTAGGCCGTATGAATTACATCCTTGATAACCTGATAGCTCAAGGTAAAGCAGAACCCATGATTGTGGTGATGCCGTATGCCAATGCTATGCCTGCATTGATGAAAAAGAATCCAGGTATGCGTATTGATATGAGGAATATCATGGGTACAGATATGTTTACCAATGAAATGTTGAAAGAAATTATTCCTTTCATTGAAAAGAATTACCGGGTAAGGAGTGAACGTGAAAGCCGTGCTATCGCTGGATTCTCTTTGGGCGGACGACAGACTTTAGGGTGTGGCTTGAAACATCCGGAATTGTTTGCTTATGTTTGTCCCATGGCACCGGCCGTCTTCCCTCAAGGCATGGAGGAAAGTTTCAAGAATGATTATGCTGAAGCGGAAAAACTTCGTACTTTGAAACTCTTGTGGTTGGGTTGCGGAAAGGATGATAGTTTGTGTCCGGGTTCCAAGTCTTTGGAAAAGACCCTTAAAAAGAAACAAGTCCCTTGTGAGGCTATGTATACATCTGGAGGACATACATGGATGAATTGCCGATTGTTCTTGTCGACAATTGTTCCTAAACTTTTTAAATAAAAAAAAGAAAAGAGGATGTTTTAATGAAGTGCCCCAAAGTTTGGACAATAAATACTTTGGAGGGCACTTCAATCTTTTGTTAATAAAGATGAGGAGTTATACTGATGAACAACTCAAAATTAATACCTGGCATTGGTCGGGATAGTACAGACAGATATTCCTCATTAAATAGATTATTGATTGCACCTTTTAATGATAAATCTGCCCATTTGGTAGTGATACCTTTCTCAATAGTTAGGTTACTCATGAAGTAAGAAGGAAGTTTTCCTGTTAATGATGTATCATTGGATGACATTGTATGCCGTTTGCTGTAATAGCACCATTTATATAATAATGACCAGCTTTTCCATGTAATACGTCCTGTAAGATTTGAAGACCATTCAGGAACATATGGAAGTTGTTTCCCGACAGATTGGTCAGCAGGTGACATCGGTTCTCCTTCGTTGATAGAAGGAGTCCATGAAAAGGTACCATTTAAAGCCAACTGCCAATCTTTTTTCAAAATAAGTTTGAAATCACTTTGAGCCTCTATTCCATATGCATGTACATCTTTTATATTGCGGGGTGAGAAGAATCCTTTAGTTGTAGGAAGCCAAAGAATCCAATCTTTGATATGTGAATCAAACCAATTAACGGAACCAGAGAGAGAGTAAATGTCCTCCTTACCTACAGCAAATGAAACTCCCACATCATAAGTCCAACCACTTTCTCGTTTCAAATCCGGATTTCCTCCTGGTAGGAAATAAAGGTCGTTGAGTGTGGGGAAGCGGAAGTTGCGTGAAACGGATGCCTTGGCCACGATATTTCCTTTTTCCGATAATACTCCGTCCATAAAGAATGCAGGAATAAGCGGTGTCCAATTTTGACCATATAGTTCTTCGCGCAGCACGATAGACAATCCATAACGTTCATTAGGTTGCCATTTGGCAGAGGTTGAACCGGATACTTCTACTCGTCCTTTTTTGTAACCGACAATAGCCTGGTTTCCATCCTGACGGATAATATTTTTGTCTCGGCTTTCCACAAAATGTTGGTGCACAGAAGCATTGGCTGTAAACAGCCATTTTTTACCTATATAATATTCACCTTCTGCTTGTCCATAGAATGTATTTACTTTACTTCTGGAGCGAGTCATGGAAGTCATAATTCCATTTCCTGCATCGCGCTTGTAATCATACTTCATTTGCGTATGAACGTATCCACCTTTGGCGGCTATCTTCCAGTTTTCACGCATATGATCCCAGGAAAGAATACCTCGGAAGGTAGTTTCTCGTTGGCGGTTTTCGAAATCATTTTCATTACCATAGTCGGTAGTCAGCATTGGGAGCTCACGATTGGAATTGATATACCAAGCATTCAATCCAAAGCGATCCCCTTTCCTGGTATTGTAATACACCTCCTGCAAAACATGCATATCTTTAAAAGCACCGCTTTTGTTCTTTTCCTTGGGATAGTACTGACCGATGATATTCATATCCTCATCATAGACATTTTCCTTCTTGTCGTGATTGCGATATGTATAGTTATTGGGCGATGATGAAAAAACAATTCTTGAAGAAGTTTGCCAATGATCATCACCATAAGTAATCCGAAGAAACTCGTCGAAGGTTTTGAAGGAACCAATACCTTGTATGTATTGCAAGCCTATTCCATCAGCATCTGCCGGTTGGGTAGAAAGTTTTACCGAGCCGCCTAACCCTCCACCAGTATCGTTGACAGATGATGTGCCATGCAATAACGATGCGTCATCAATAAAGTAAGAAGGGATCATAGAAAAGTCTGTCATTCCTAACATCGGATTATTGATACGCATACCATTCCAAGTAACTTGAGTATGTGAGGGAGATGTACCTCGAAATGCAACAGTCGATAAGGTTGCTCTTCCGTAACTCTTTACAAATATGGAAGAATTGAAAGTCAACACATCTGCCATGGAAAGTGCGATGTTTTCTTTCAGCATAGTCGAATCCATCTTTGTTTTTTGTACACCGATGTCCTTTATGGGGCGTTTCCCATAAACGATTACTTCAGGGAGGTGTAGTCCTCTGTTCAACCGTTGTGCCATAAGTATATGGGGAATCAAAAGCAGCAACCCTATTATCAGTTTTTTCATCATCGTTCCTTTATTTCCAACAAAATGCTCCGGGTATAATCCCTACATAAAATTTGTCAATCAATTCTCGGTTCTTTGAGTATCTATATATCATACCTTGTTGTACATAGTCGATAGCATCAGCTATATAGACATCGCCCGTGCGTGGGCAGACGTTAAGTCCGTAATACAGGGTGTTGTCGTAAGGTAAGAATGGTTCGAATGGTATCTGTTCGGCAGTCACATCCATTTCCCAAATGTCATCGTTTATCCAGTACAATTTGTCCTTATCGCCATTAAGTTGTACTTCCGAAGGGCGGTCGCCATACTTGAACTTGAATTGCTTTTCGATGGTGAACGTTTCAGCGTCAATGCGGTAAAGCGAAGGCGCTTCGTGTCCATACGGGGAACCTTCATAGCCTCCATCAGTCACTGTCCATAGTTTATTGTTGCAATCCATCACCAGCGAAGTGGGCTGAATGCCTACCACCAGTTCATCCACCACTTGGTCGGTTTCCGTATCAATCTTCAAGATACGGTTTTGGTACGACCAACAATTTACATACACATACTTGCCGTATTGTACCATCTGTTCGGTCGAACCGCTTTCCATCGTCATATTCGGACATTCAATATACCCCGTAATTTCGTACTTCTTGGGGTTGACGATGAAGATTCGGTTATCCCAAATTTGAGTAACGTATGCCTTTTCGTCCGAGAGGAAATGAATGTAACGGGGCGAAGTGAGGTTCGTGATTCGTCCTACTTCCTTGAAGGTGTTGATGTCGATAGCGAAGACCACGTGCGAATTGTTGACAACAATCCATCCGATGCCGTCACGGATAACCATCGATTGTGCCACATCGCCCAACTTCATGCCGTTGGCCCGATAAAACACTTCGTTTTCTATTTCTTTGGTAACGGGATTATAAAACGAAAGAGTGGCATTCCCATATTGGAAATTCCCCTCGTTGGTGATGAAAAGTCCTTCATCCGCTACATGAAACTCTTCTTCCAAACCATAATCCCATTTCATGCAACCGGTGAGCGGACCTCCCAAGAGAACCGCCACCAGCACCATAAAAACATATTTATATCTACAAAAAGGAAGTTTCATTATTTTACTTGTATCATGGAATAATCAAAAAAGCCGAAGACTTCGGTAGAGTTTTCGCCTAACCATCCGCTTTTGGTGTTGCAGGCAGTCTGTACCTTGATGAAGTCTACATACTTTAAATCTACTGGCTTTCCCTCACTATCGATGGCATTTGATATCTTGAAGTAGTTGGCATTAGCGGTTGCTCCACTATTAGCATCATCGGTCAAGCGATCGATTTCGCTGAAATTGTCCACATAGCCCCAATCATATTCAGCTTGTACCCAGTAGGTTCCGTTACTTGACTGGTCGTAGTTACGGGCTTCTACACATGTGCCTTTTAATGTATAATTGTCGGCTTCTATCCATGCAGGATAGTAGTAATCTTGGTTATGGAAAGATTTTAAGTAATCTATTTCTCCGCTGTTTCCTTCACTGTCTGTCCATTTCACGGGTTGTTGGGGAGCAGAAGGACGATAGTAGGTTACAGAATAATTCTGTACCGTGGTTTCTTTTCCACTTTCGCTCCCTTGTAGCTCATACCAAGTTTCATTAGGCATTCCATCACCATTCTTATCTTGCATTACCCAAACGATGCCTGGTTCGGATGAGCCTTTGAAGGAGTTGCCCAAAACGCCAAAGTCGTAACTACCGGTATTGTCAATGCTATGGTCGAAACCTACCACAATATAACCCCCGAATCCACCGAGTGACACGAAAGTGCCCTTATTCATGCGATGAGTGGCATATTGGGCAGCAGATTCAGGAGTTGTTTCATTGCCAGTGAAACCTCCGGTTTTAGTTTCATTGATGAATTGTCCAGGGGCAGGAGTGTATTCAAACACAATGGTTTGCTCGGCTACGGACGTTTCAGTCTTGGCGCGATAGTAATCTTCCAGTTCTTCGGTAATCACATCGTCTGTATTACAGGACGATGTGATTATGATTACCAAGAGCAATATTATATCTTTTATTTTAATTGCATTCATTGAAAGCGAACTGTTACATTGTCATAAGCAAAATAAGCTGGCTGGCTAAAACCATAACCATTATCGCTCGAGCCGGTAATGTTGAACTCAACTTTCCATACCTTTCCTAAACCCGATAAATCCCATTTGGTCCATTCGGTGATTATTTTTGAAGGTCCATTGCACAAGTAGAATTCAGATGTACCTGTTATGTTACCGTTGAGGTCATATCCTGTGGCTACGGCTTTCACCCAATCTTCTTCACCAATTTTAGCTGTCAGACCATTGCCATCCATGTAGCATGCGATGGCATAGCATGAGTTGTTTACATACATGTGATCGATTACGCGGCATACATTGTCCTTGAAGTAGATATAGGGAAGGTTTTCGGTCATGTTATAAGGCGAATTGTCTTTGTAGCCATAATGCATAGCAAAGTTGGCTGAACCATTATAACCACCGGTTTTGGTTACGGCATATTCTTGTCCGGCACCATATACTGTTTGTTGGTTCATATATGTACCGTAGCTTGTGTAATCTTTTGATGCATAATTTGATACGACATGTCCACCACTCCAATAAACGGTTGTTCCATAATTTATAGGAAGTTCCGAAGCAAGGAACGTATTATTTTCGTCGTACCAATAATAATCACAACCTCTCATATCACCGTAGAAGCCCATATCGCCATAAATCAATGGTCCGCCATATTCGGGTGTATCTATCAAGTCGTTCCAGGAATTCACCTCTTTCGCATAGTAGGAACTGCTACTACTGTCATATCCAGTAATCTGAAATGTACCAAATTTAGAATCTTCATCTTCAAAGGTAAGAACACGGTAAGTGACTTTAGGCAATTCTATAACACGCCCGTCTGCTAAAGTAATGATAACCAAGTCTCCTTTTTCTTCTACAGAAGTAAAGAACGAATCACCGTTTTTACCAGATTCACCATCTTTTCCCGGCGCACCATCTTTTCCATTCATCACTTCCACTTTAGAACCGTCATTGAAAGTAAGTACATAACCATTTTCTGTCTGTTCGGTTTTTACGATGATCTTTCCTTGATTCAAAGCATCTACTAAAGCCGAAAGCGTGGCTATATCTGCCGCATTGGCTTCCACTTTTGTCTCAAGTTCATCTACTTTGTTCCATAAATCGTCATCGTTGTAACATGCAGACATTGTCAACGTTAAAGCCAGCAATGCCATCATTCCATAATTCTTTTTCATAACAAGTTTATTTTAAACAGTTAAACAATAAATATCCCACTTGGAGCAGGATACAGTTCTGATTCAAAACTTGTTTTAAAGGGCAGTAGGAATAATGTGAGGATACATTAATAGATGGCTATGGCAGACCTTTCCTTGCATTATTATGCCTCTAATCGTAAAATGTTGATTAAATAACAGTTTTGATTCTTACCCGTATCCTGCAGGTATAATCCTTTCAATGCACCAAGGTAGGTCTTCTGACTTATCCTGCTTGTTGCGCCTTCCCAGCTTTCGCCAGTGGCAAAGAATGCAACAAACCAAACTCCAGATGGAGTAGAGATACACAGCAACAGGTATTGTTCCGGATTCACACCGGATTCCCTTTTCACCTTTCGGCCAGCTTGTGGCTTTATGGCTCCTTGTGCACGGCAAATGTAGATGATATTTTTAGAACTGCAAAATAAATTTGATATTATTTTTGTACACTTGCTTGTTATATCTTTGATATAAAAATTTGATAGTAATAAAGCTAAGGGGATAGAATTGGCTGTTCTTAAAATTAAAAAAGAGGGTGCATTATTATTTATCTTTCATGGATTGTAGATAGGCTTTAAAGAAACGTCCTTGTGTGGTAGGAGTGAAGTCCCAGTCCTTTATTAAGGTTGGCGACCAGTCCTTGTCAAAGCACCATACAGTAAATGATATACCTTTCTTTTCGAAATATTGAGTGATATGTTCTGCATATACTTCGGTTGATATGACTGGAATGTGTGCTCCAAGTTCATTTTCAAGGCAAAATCCCATTTCAGTACAAATCACGGGATAAGTATCGGCTACAAATCCGAAATCGGTTTCCCATTGTTCTTCCCAAGGTTGGCTTCGCTTCATAGGATATGGATGCGATACATAGGCTATGTTTGTCCGTTCGATAGGAGCGGTAGCTACAGGAGTAAGATCGTATGCCCAATTGAATCCGGCACAGAGACACAATGCATTGGGGTTGTATGTACGGATGGTGTCAATCAATTCCTCTTGAATGGCTTTCCATTCTTCCCATGTACATTCACCGGTGTCTTCACCTGTAACGGTTGGTTCGTTGAACAGTTCATACATGGCAACAGTCGGTTCGTTTTTATAACGTTGTGCGACGGTCTTCCAAAATTTGAATGTCTCTTCCTTGGTTGTGTTATACATAGGATTAGTGTATTTGGCATCTTTTAGGTTGCCTATGGAGTG
Organism: Bacteroides sp.; assembly: GCA_015060765.1. Classification (GTDB taxonomy): domain Bacteria; phylum Bacteroidota; class Bacteroidia; order Bacteroidales; family Bacteroidaceae; genus Phocaeicola. Next base: position 534 of record SUXW01000002.1, on the reverse strand, counting down.
CCAATCCATGATTACATACAGCTTGTTCTTTTTAGCCCATTCTATCCCTTCATCCATGGCTTTGAAAGTCTCTTCCCATCCGTATGTATTCAGATGGGTAGGGTGTACGGCAAAACGTACGATGTTAGCTCCCCATTGGGCTGCTTCAGCGAAATACTGTTCGTTCCATTGGTTGTCGTTTATCAATTTGACGGGGTCTGAATAGCAGAGGCCTCGGAAGATTATTTCTTTTCCATCTGCATCAATGAATTTGTTCCCTTCTACATGAATCCAATAGGAGGGCTTGGGTTCTGATGTACATGCAATAAGCATAGTTGCCAGTAAAGCTAATAGTGTAAATGTATTTTTCATGATAAATAAAATTTTATAATAAATCTGTTCTAAATATCTCATAGGATTGCAAATTGTTTTGCAAATTCAACTAATAAATGCAACGGAATTATCGGTTTGAGATAATTTCAGTAAGCAGAGAGGAAAATTCCCTCCCTTGCTCTACTGAATGGGATAAAAGTGCTTACTTTACTCCGTCAAACC
>SUXW01000015.1 GCA_015060765.1 Bacteroides sp. | reverse complement strand
AATTTGACACTGCAAAAGTACCGGGTGTACATTTCATAATGATTTCAAAAAGATTAGAGATTCATTAAAGAATTATTATATAAAAAAAGTGCCGTCCTTAATTGTAAGAACGGCACGATGTCTGAAAATATAAGAGTATGTGGGATTTATTTATGGACAAATCCTCTTTCAAGGTCTTGAGACACATTAATCATAAAGTCACCCATGTGCTCGTAAGTATTGACAATGTCCATATAATAGACACTTGTCTGGTAATTCTTACTGTCGTTTTCTATGTCTTCAATGACTGCATCCCGAAGATTGTTTCTTAACGTATTCAGACGGTCTTCGGCATTATAGGCATTCGAGATGTCGGCCAATTCACCCTTACCGGCAGCTGTCAAATTAGCAATCATGACATCATACGCATCACCTACGGCATCTGCCATCATATTGAGATTCTTGATGGTGTCCGAATCGAATTGTTTCTTGTGTATATTCTTTCTTGACAGAATACGGCTGATGGTTTCGCCTGAATCGCCCAATGATTCCAATTCACCAATAATCTTATACATAGCCTTTATCTTTATAGATGTACTTTCGCTGATTTCTTCTGTTGACACTCCATTCAGGAATGTAGCAATTTCGTACTCTATGCGGTCTGAAATCTCTTCATATTTCACGAGTTTCTCTCTGTATTCCTCAAACTTATCGGTATCGGCTTCGTTGATTGCACTCTGTGCATACATGGCTCCATTCTTTGAAATTTTTGCAAAATGGATGATCTCATCGAAAGCCTGTCCTACGGAGAGTTCCGGAGTAGCAAGAGGACCTGCTGAAATATATTGGAGTCTGAACACTTCTTTTTCCTGGTTCTTTGGAGTGCGTATTATCCAACTGACAGCCTGGGCAATCCACTTGGTAAACCACACCAACAACAAGGTATTGGTCAGGTTAAAGAGGGTATGCAACATGGACAAACCATACAAGGCAGCAGTTCCCTCTGTTGAAGCGGAATCTGTTACCACAAAACCTTCTGCTGCCGGGTTGGGCAAACCAAACAAGTTTTCGGTGATAGTACCAACCAGTTGCAAGAATGGATTATAGAAAATCAATGCCCACATAACACCGAACACATTAAATATGGTATGTGACAGAGCAGCACGTTTTGCCAGCGTATTTCCAACAGATGCTGCAATGTTTGCGGTAATGGTCGTTCCAATGTTTTCACCAAGTACCATTGCGCAAGCCATATTGAACGGTATCCAACCCATGCTCAGCATGATAAGTGTAATGGCCATGGTTGCAGAGGAGGATTGCAACACAAGAGTCAGTATGGTGCCGAAAGCAAGGAATAATAGAACTGAACCGAAACCATGTGACGACCATGTGCTAACAAATTCCAAGACTTGCGGTGTTTCTCTTAAATCGGGTACCGACTCTTTCATAAAAGAGAGTCCAAGGAACAACAAAGAAAAACCGACTATCAATTCGCCAATGTTCTTACGTTGGTCTATCTTGGAGTTGGAAAATAGAAAACCAAACAACATCAGCGGCACTGCCAAAATTGAAATGTCTGCTTTAAAACCCAGCCATGAAACCATCCATGCTGTAACAGTTGTTCCAATATTAGCCCCCATGATAACCCCAATAGCTTGGGCAAGAGTCAAAAGACCAGCATTGACAAAGCTGACAACCATTACAGTGGTTGCCGATGAAGATTGTATGACTGTCGTTATTCCCAATCCTGTCATAACTCCTTTAAAAGGATTGGATGTCATAGCCGACAAGAAACTTCTCAATCTTTCTCCTGCAGCCTTTTGCAGTCCAGAACTCATTAGATTCATTCCGTAAAGGAACATACCCAATGCTCCCAACAATGTAAATAATTGCAATATACTCATAATAATAAAACTTTTCGGTTACAAAGATATTATGAAATTGTTTCATAAATGTTTCAAAACAATTAGAATTTGATTAAATCCCGAAATAAAGTAATTATTACATTTTTATTAAATCTTGTCAAGGAAGTTAGACGGATAGAAAAAACGCTATAAATTTGCATGGCAATTATATATTAAAGGATATGGCAACAAAGCGTATATTGATAGTGGATGATGAAGAGACTTTATGTGAAGTCTTGAAACTCAATCTCGAGAACGAAGGATACGATGTGGATATAGCCTTAAGCGCAGAACAGGCATTGACCTATAATCTGCCAATCTATTCATTGATTTTGCTTGATATAATGATGGGCGAAATCAGCGGCATTAAGATGGCAAAAATGTTGAAGGCAAACGTGGCAACCGCCAACATACCAATTATCTTCTGTACAGCACGTGACACAGAAGATGATATGATTATGGGATTGAATATGGGTGCCGACGACTACATCATGAAACCTTACACCATAAGAAATGTTATTGCACGAGTCAAAAGTGTATTACGCCGTACTTCATTCCACAAGAACAGCAGCAATACTCCAATCGAAAAATCCAATACATTAAAAGTGGATGGATTATGTCTTGATTTAGAATTCAAACATTGCACGATAGACGGTACAGAGGTTAAACTCACAAGGAAGGAATTCGAAATATTGGCATACTTGATACAACATAGAGGAAAGATATGTTCACGTGAACAAATCTTGAATCGCGTGTGGAGCGACGAAGTGGTCGTTCTGGATCGAACCATTGATGTAAACATCACCCGCTTGCGTTCAAAAATAGGTTCATATGGTTCGTACATAGTGACTCGTTCAGGTTTTGGTTATGGCTTCCGTGATTAAACTATCCTTTCATAAGCAACTTTTCTTACAGCTCATCGCTTTTTCATGGGCTATCGTATTTTGTTTTATTGGTTTTCAATATGTACGGGAGAAAGAATACAAATCGGAGTTTTTGAGTGCCCAGCTGCAACAATACAATCGTCATCTGCTTACAGCTGTTGAAGATGGAGAATCCTATGAGGAATGCATTGAATCGCACGATAAGCCGTTTGATGACTTGAGAGTAACACTCATCACCCTTTCGGGAGCAGTTGTCTATGACAATACCGTTTCATTGGATTCGCTGGACAATCATCGTAACCGACCGGAGATTGCAGAAGCATTACGTAAAGGCACCGGATATCATATCGGACGACAATCTACAAGCGACGGGCGGGAGTACTTCTATTCTGCAACACGAGGAGAAAGGGCCATTGTACGTACGGCTATCCCATATTCAAGTACACTGAACGACCTGCTTGAAGCCGACTGGACATTCCTAATTATAATGATTTCCATTACTCTTGCAATGAGCATCCTGGCCTATTTCACCACTCGAAAACTCGGTAAATACATCGAACGGGTCAATCATTATGAAGCCGAGCAAGAGAAAAGTCGCCTCAAACGGCAACTCACCAACAATATCAATCATGAACTGAAAACTCCTGTCGCCTCGATACAAGTGTGTCTCGAAACCCTACTGTCGGGCATCAGCCTGAGCGACGAGAAACGACAAGAGTTAATTGAACGATGTTACATGCACAATGAACGCCTTCGCCGCTTGTTGAATGATGTCTCACTCATCACACGAATGGAGGATGGAAGTGCTCTAATCAGTAAAGAACCTGTTGTCATCAACGATATAATCAATGAAGTGGCCAAGGAGCTGGAAGTTATGCCCGATGATGAACGCTTGACATTGCATACTCATTTCAGTGATAAGGTCGTTGTCGAAGGAAACCTGTCCTTGATTGGTTCCATCTTTCGTAACCTTACAGAGAATGCCATTGCCTATTCTGAAGGCAAAAACATCTATATATCTTTACTCGAGAATAATGGTGAAATGTGTCGTATCCGATTCGAAGATGACGGAAAGGGAGTTGAGCAAGAGCAACTGCCTCGTCTTTTTGAACGGTTTTACCGAGTAGATAAAGGCCGTTCCCGACAAAAGGGTGGCACAGGTCTGGGGCTTGCTATCGTGAAACACGCCGTTCAGTTTCATGGAGGTTCAATCACCGTAACGAATCGGCCCAATGGAGGTTTACGATTTGACTTTTCATTAAGGACATCACCATCCCTTACCGATTGCGTTTCTTCCAAAGCTGCCAGCTATTGAACAGATTCTGCCAAAGCACATAGGAACCCGGAGCCACTACTGCCGTAGGATACAGATAAGTGGAAGCCATCCAAATAGCCAATACGGTATTTTTTTGTCCCAAAGCCTGACCGGCACTGATGCGGTCGCCATATACACCCCCAATGCGCTTCCCCAAAAAGAACTGTACAATACAAGCTATTAGTCCCCCCGAAGCTACCAACCATGCCGAAGCATCGCTATTAAATAAGGAACGGGCAGTTTGTCCCATAACCAACGCCAGAGCAAAAGCCCAAATATAAAATGCCATGCCACTATGATTCATCAGCCAGGCATGAGCACCTGTCCAATAACGCTTCAAAAACAATGCCACCAAAAAAGGAGACAACAACAAAGGGAACACCTTACTGAGAATCTTCCAGAATGCAGTCCAAAAAGTCAGTCCTTCATGCGGTTCCACCAAAGGGAATACCAACGGTACCATTACCGCTCCCAACAAATTGGACAACAAAGTGTAAGTGGTAAGTGTTGCCGCATTCCCGCCCAATTTCCCGGTAATGACCGCTGCCGCCGTGGCTGTGGGACAAATCAAACAAACCATCATTCCCTCCCAAAAACCGATAGACAAACCATCCATGGGCATGAGCAAGAGAACTCCTACCACCATCATGCATGAAAAAGCCTGTATCATCAACAACCATAAATGCCAACGTTGAGGGAGCAGATTTTTCATCTCCATCTTACAGAAAGTTAGCAGTAATTGGGCAAAAATAAGCCAAGGAGTTATAAAGGAGGCAAATTCATTCACAAAAGGCTTCAACGGCTGCAAGAATGACAACCGAGAAAACATCAGATACACCAAAGTCCCAACCAGCATAGCCAAGGGGAGCGTCCAGTTCTTGATAAACTTCCACATATCACATGATTTCTAACGAGGGGACAAAATTAGGAAACATTCTTTTAAAACTCATCTGTTTCTCGGGTTTTATGGCAACTTTCTTCTCCGAATGCAGAAAACCAGTCCAACCTTTGCTTTGTTTTCATTATTATTCATTATTTTTGCAAAAGCATACGTATGAAATTGAAAAAACTGCACATAGTAGCTTTTTTGTGCTGTCTATGGTCTGCCCTACCTTTCTTCTGCCTGCAGGCAGAAGCGCAGAACTTCACAGTAGTCATCGACCCCGGCCATGGTGGACGGGACCCCGGCGCCATCGGACGAAAAGGAAAAGAAAAAAACATCAATCTGAACGTAGCCCTGAAGTTAGGCCAACTCATCAAGAATAACTGCAAAGATGTTAAAATAGTCTACACCCGTCAAAAAGATGTATTCGTGGCATTGGACAAACGAGCACAAATAGCCAATAACGCCAAGGCCGACCTCTTCATCTCCATCCATACCAATTCCGTAGCCAAGAGCCGTAGTGTAAGAGGAACGGAAACTTATACATTGGGATTGCATCGTACTGACGACAATCTGGAAGTAGCCAAAAAGGAAAACTCCGTTATCCTGATAGAGAATGACTATGAACAAAGATATGCCGGATTCAATCCAAATTCTTCGGAAAGCTACATTATCTTTGAATTTCTTCAGGACAAGAATATGGAAAAAAGTGTGCAACTTGCTACCCAGATACAAAGACAGTTCAAGAACAAGGCCAAACGGATAGACAAAGGAGTACACCAAGCCGGATTCTTGGTTTTAAGGGAAACGACCATGCCGGGTGTTCTGATTGAATTGGGATACATTTCTACTCCCGATGAAGAACGGTATCTTTTATCAGAAAACGGAACCAGCGCTTTGGCACAAAGCATTTACCAAGCATTCTTGACTTACAGGAAACAGCATCACGGCTCTGCTGTGCAACCCTCCGCTACTCCTCAAAAGATGGAATCGGACAACAAACCGATGTCCCAACCGTCCAAACAAAATCAAGAAAAGCAGAATAAAGGCACTTCCCAAAGTACCTCCGCCTCCAAAGAAAGCAAGCCAATCTTCAAGATCCAATTTTTGACCTCAAGCAAAAAATTACCTGCAGGCAGCAAACAGTTCAAAGGTTTGGCCCCCGTTGGATATTATCAAGAAAATGGCACTTATAAATATACTTATGGAGAAAGTACCGATTACAACAAAGTACTCAGAACCAAAAGACAGATAGCAACAAAATTTAAAGACGCCTTTATCATCGCTTTTAAGAACGGAAAAAAAATAAACGTCAATGAAGCGATAAATGAATTCAAGAAAAACAGATAACAACCATCAATTAAATTAGCATACAATGAGAAAAGAAGTTAAAATAGGAATTATCGGAATTATAGCATTAGGCTTACTCATCTTCGGACTGAATTATTTAAGAGGAGTCAGCATGTTCAAATCATCACGTTCCTTTTATGTAGAATTCAACAACATTAATGGTCTACCCACATCGAGCCCAGTCTTTGCAAACGGATACAAGATTGGCTTGGTGCGAGACATTCAATACAATTACGAGAAATTAGGCAGTGTCATCGTAGAAGTACAATTGGATAAAGAAATGCGTATTCCAACAGGAAGCCGCGGAGAATTGGTTACAGAAATGCTGGGTACCGTCAAAATGAATCTGATATTGAATTTGGAAAGTCAAACTTATTTGCAACCAGGAGACACATTAGAAGGATACGCCAACAATGGATTGATGGGAACCGCAGAAACTATGATTCCTAAAGTGGAACAACTGTTGCCCAAGATGGATTCCATTCTACATTCATTAAATACTTTATTGGCAGATCCCGCCTTGACAGCTACATTGCACAATGCCGAAGCTGTTACATCCAATTTAAAGACAACCACCAATGAACTCAACAAACTAATGAACGGTGATTTACCACAAATCACTCACAATTTAGTGACGATAAGTGATAATGTAGCATCCATCAGCAACAATTTAAAGGATATAGATTATGCTACTACCATCAGTCGGATTGATTCAACTCTATACAACATCCGATTGTTGACCGACAAACTCAATAGTCGCGACAATACCATAGGCTTGTTGTTCAATGACCCCTCATTATACCAAAATTTAAACGCAACAACTGCTAATGCCGCCTCTCTTCTTGAGGACTTAAAAATACATCCCAAAAGGTATGTTCACTTCTCCCTATTTGGTAGAAAAGAAAAGACCAAAGAATAAGTAAAATAGAAACATTCTAAATAAGAAAACTTCAAATCCTTTTTCAAAAGTACTCGCAATCCAATCGCAGGAGTATTGAAAAAGGATTTTTATTTCACCTTTCAACTCCTACCACAAACGCACATTTTTCGAGTACACTTTTTTAATTATCAAGCACTTACAATTATGCAAATTTATTTTCATTACGCATTCAATACCCTATTTTATAATACACTGAAACAAAGACACTTAATATCTCAATTAAAAAAGCAAGAAAAAAGACATTTGTTTTTCTAAAATTTCATTTAGATATTTGCATTTGTAGAAGTATTCGCAAGATTAATGAATGTTTGATATGATTGAGAATGAGCATATCGTTTTATGGAGCCGTTGCTTGAAAATGATTCGGGACAACGTCGATGAAACGAAATTCAAAACTTGGTTTGACCCTATCATACCTTTAAAGTATGAGAACAAGACCTTAACTTTAGGGGTCCCTAATCCTTTCTTCTATGAAATGCTGGAAGAACGGTTCTTGGACTTGTTGCGTGCTGCCCTTAACAAAGAAATTGGAGAGGGTACACAATTGATGTATCAAGTACAAATTGGTCCGACTCCGCAAGATACGACCAATTGGGGTAGCTCCGGACGTTCACCGGCACTTCCCCCTAAAACTCCCATTCGGGACGGTAACAAGGCGCCGGATCCGATGCAGGCTCCAGTTGCCCAAGATTTGGATCCACACCTGAATCCAAATTACAATTTCGAGAACTTCATCAAGGGAATCAGCAATGAATTGTCACGCACGGTAGGAGAAACCGTAGCCCAACATCCCGCGAAGACATTCAATCCCTTGTTCCTACACGGCCCATCGGGTGTTGGAAAGACCCATCTGGCCAATGCCATTGGTACTCGCATCAAGGAAATATATCCGGAAAAGCGTGTATTGTATGTATCTGCACATTTGTTCATGGTACAATATACCGATTCCATCAGAACCAATCATTTCAACGACTTCATCAGCTTCTACCAAACAATCGATGTCCTGATAATTGATGACATCCAAGAATTTGCGGGAGTTACCAAAACGCAAAACACTTTTTTCCATATATTCAATCACTTACACCAAAATGGCAAGCAATTGATTTTGACTTCCGACCGTGCGCCTGTTATGCTAACAGGCATGGAGGACCGATTGTTGACCCGCTTCAAATGGGGACTGGTCGCCGAATTGGAAAAGCCTGATTTGGAATTGAGAAAAAATATTTTGCGCAACAAAATCCATCGTGACGGTTTGAACATTCCCGACTGTGTAATTAATTATATCGCAGAAAATGTCAGTGAAAGTATCCGTGAGCTTGAGGGTATCATTAACTCATTACTGGCACAGTCTATTCTGTTCAAGCGCGAAATTGACATGGAACTGACACAACGTATTGTACGGAAAGCCATACGTTATGAAAACAAGCCCATCACCATTGAAGAAATCATTGAAAAGGTTTGTACCCACTACGGACTGGATGAATCGACTATACATACCAAGACACGCAAAAGAGAAATTGTGCAAGCCAGACAAATTGCCATGTATTTGGCAAAGAAGCATACTGACCATTCTTCTTCCAAAATTGGTCAATTAATAGGGAACCGCGATCACGCAACCGTTCTTCATGCTTGCAAAATTATGAAAGACTTGGTGGAAGTTGACAAGAACTTCAAGAATGAAGTCGCCGAAATAGAAGCTTCTATAAAACATAGATAAAAAAGGATGAGCCTTGGCTCATCCTTTTTTATCAAATCCTTGACGCTTCAGCACCATCATCAAACATTCAGAAATATTTTCATTATCTTCCTTCTTATATCGTATATCTGTAAAGATTTGAGCTAACGTTTCTTTTTGGTTGATTTTGATAAAATTCTGATTCTCAGGCAAGGATTCCTTAAAAGTATAAATACGGTCTATATCTTCTTCCGAATAATCATGATAACTTTCCTCGTGCAAAATTCCTTCAAGAGGAAGTCTGTCTGGTTGCACGGGACATTCATCCGGATACCCCACCGTTATAGTAGCAATAGGTACAACCAATTCAGGCAAATGAAGTACGTCTATTATTTGTTCTGAGTTATAAATTGTTGTACCCAAATAACAAATACCCAAACCTCTATCTTCTGCAAGCGTACAGAAATTCTGCGTAACTAATAACGTATCCGAAACTGCATTCATAAAAGAAAGGAAATTATCATATCCAGGTTCTGCTTTTCGGGAACGGCACCATTTACTGAAACGATTAAAATCTGCACAGAAAGTCAGGATAATAGGTGCATTCATTACCATTGGTTGATTGAAGTGCGCAGGCGCCAACTTCTTTTTCATTTCTGTACTACGGGTTACAACAACACTATACAATTGCATATTCCCCATGGTCGATGCACGAAACGCTTCTTCCAATAATTCATTCAAAAGAGACGCCTCCACTTCCGTTTCTTTATATTTACGGATAGTTCTTCTATTCTTTATACAATCCATTTTTACTATAATTGATTTGATTATGCAAAGATACAAAATATCACAAAATAGCCATCATTATATTTTTGAAATTCACATCATGTTTACTATTTAAAGATACCTTAAAAGTAAAAGGAAACAATATAGTTTTTCAAAACGAGAAACTTTTAACGAACTCAAAAAACACCAAATAACTGATAATAAACATATTAAAGAATCATATCGGAAAACTTTCAATCTGTTGAAAACTTTTCAATAAAAAATTTTGTTTATTCATAAAACATATATAGCTTTGCAAAAACATTCATTCATCAAACTACGTCACTTCTACAAACAGACGAGTTTAATATTTAATCTTTCAAAAAAGTGGAAAAACAAACGTACTCCTACGACGAAGCCTTTGAGAAATCATTAGAATATTTCAAAGGTGATGAATTGGCTGCAAGAGTTTGGGTAAACAAGTATGCAGTTAAAGATTCTTTCGGAAATATTTATGAACAATCTCCGGAAGACATGCATTGGCGATTGGCCAATGAAATAGCCCGCGTGGAAGCAAAATACCAAAACGGACTAAGCGCACAACAACTGTTCGAGTTGTTCGACCATTTTAAATACATCGTTCCACAAGGAAGTCCGATGACCGGTATAGGTAACGATTTTCAAATTGCCTCTTTGTCCAACTGTTTTGTAATCGGTATGGACGGTGAAGCCGACTCATACGGTGCAATCATCCGTATTGATGAAGAACAAGTACAATTGATGAAACGACGTGGAGGTGTCGGTCATGACTTGTCACACATTCGCCCCAAAGGTTCTCCCGTCAAGAACTCGGCTCTGACCTCAACCGGTTTGGTACCTTTCATGGAGCGTTACTCCAACTCCACACGAGAAGTAGCACAAGACGGACGTCGTGGCGCATTGATGTTGAGTGTATCCATCAAACATCCGGATTCAGAATCGTTCATTGACGCCAAAATGGCAGAAGGCAAAGTTACAGGCGCCAACGTTTCAGTCAAACTGGACGATGACTTCATGAAAGCAGCCACTGAAGGAACTCCCTACATACAGCAATATCCTATCTATTCCAGCAATCCCAAAGTGCAAAAAGAGATTAACGCAAAAGCATTATGGGAAAAGATAGTACACAACGCTTGGAAATCAGCCGAACCAGGGGTTTTGTTCTGGGATACCATTATCCGTGAGTCCGTACCCGATTGTTATGCCGATTTAGGATACCGTACCGTTTCCACCAATCCATGCGGTGAAATTCCACTTTGCCCATACGACTCTTGCCGCTTGTTGGCCATCAACCTTTATTCCTATGTAGTAAATCCATTTACCAAGGATGCATATTTCGATTTTGACTTGTTCAAAAAACACATTGCTCTTGCCCAACGTATCATGGACGATATCATCGATCTGGAATTGGAAAAGATTGAAAAGATCATAGACAAGATCAATTCCGACCCTGAAGGTGAAGAAGTGAAGGGAGCAGAAAGACATCTTTGGGAAAAGATCTACAAGAAGAGTGGACAAGGACGTCGTACCGGTGTAGGCATTACCGCTGAAGGTGATATGATTGCCGCAATGGGATTACGTTATGGAACAGAAGAAGCAACAGCTTTCTCTGAAAAAGTCCACCAAACCATTGCTTTGGAAGCCTACCGTTCTTCTGTCAACATGGCCAAGGAAAGAGGAGCATTCGAAATTTACGATTGGGAAAGAGAAAAGGATAATCCTTTCATCAACCGTATTAAAGATGCAGACCCCGCATTGTACGAAGAAATGAAACAACATGGTCGCCGAAACATTGCTTGTCTGACAATCGCACCCACAGGAACTACCAGTTTGATGACACAGACTACATCCGGTATCGAACCAGTCTTCATGCCCGTATACAAGCGTAGAAGAAAAGTTAATCCCAACGACCCGGAAGTGCATGTTGACTTTATCGATGAAACAGGCGATGCCTTTGAAGAATACATTGTATACCATCACAAGTTCTTGACTTGGATGCAAATCAATGGATACGACACCGAAAAGCGGTACAGTCAAGAAGAAATTGACGCATTGGTTGAAAAGTCTCCTTACTACAAAGCAACATCAAACGATGTGGATTGGTTAATGAAAGTCAAGATGCAAGGTAGAATCCAGAAATGGGTAGACCATTCTATCAGTGTAACCATCAACCTTCCTAACGACGTAGATGAAGAACTTGTAAACCGTCTATATGTAGAAGCATGGAAATCCGGTTGTAAAGGATGTACCGTATATAGAGACGGATCACGTTCCGGTGTACTTATTTCAGCGAAGAGCGAAAAGAAAAAAGACGAAATTCCAATCTGTAAACAACCGGATGTTGTGGAAGTACGTCCAAAAGTATTGGATGCCGACGTTTTGCGATTCCAAAACAACAAGGAAAAATGGGTTGCCTTCGTAGGACTACTCGACGGACATCCTTATGAAATCTTCACCGGTCTGCAAGATGATGAGGAAGGTATCTTGTTACCTAAATCCGTCACATGTGGTAAAATCATCAAGAATATCGATGAAGACGGATATAAGCATTACGACTTCCAATTCGAAAACAAGCGCGGTTATAAAACAACCATCGAAGGTTTGTCTGAAAAGTTCAATAAGGAATATTGGAACTACGCAAAATTGATTTCAGGAGTGCTCCGTTGGCGCATGCCAATCGACCGCGTCATCAAACTAGTCGACTCTTTGCAATTGGATAGCGAAAACATCAATACTTGGAAAAATGGTGTAGAACGGGCTCTTAAGAAATATGTAACGGATGGAACGAAAGCTGAAGGACAAAAATGTCCGAATTGCGGTCAAGAAACATTAATCTACCAAGAAGGTTGCTTGATTTGCAAGAATTGCGGAACATCCAGATGCGGTTAATTAATGCCCACTTATTAATCTTTATATAATTGTTCCAAGCTCCTTCATTCATTTTCGGATGATGAAGGAGCTTTTATAACTATACAATATGAAGGCCACACAAATGTATCTCCTACTCGAAGGAGTAAAGATTTACGCATACCACGGTGTTCTCCCTCAGGAAAATACTGTCGGGAGCTACTATTACATCAATCTAAAACTAAAAACCAATTTTGAAACGGCAGCACAAACCGACAACCTCAAAGACACAATAAGCTACGCTGACATATATACAAAAGTCCAAGAAGAAATGAAAATACCATCCAAGCTTTTGGAACATGTATGTGAACGAATTGCTTTGCGATTATTCAACGACTTTCCTTCCATTGAGGAATTGGGCATTGAGCTATATAAGGAAAATCCGCCCATGAACGCTTGCGCAGATAAGATAGGCGTATCCGTTCATTACTCCAAATAACCTACAATTGCGAGAAAGTCCTCTTTCTCACAATATGAAATTTCCATAGAATACTATAAGACATCCGACCTTTCATCAAGTGTCCATCCATTATATTCTGCTGAACATCATTACGCAATGCTGCATAAAGTGGAAGCATCTTTTTGTATTCTCTTCGCGCTTCAAAAACAGTTTTTGCATTTCGCCACTCGCCTTTCAACAGAAACGCCAATGCCGCCAACACATCCAAACAAGCACGAACGCGCAACACTTGCTTCAATTCCGCATCCGGAAGATTCTTATACAACATAAGCAGATTATTACGGAAATTCAAAAAAGTCTTCCGAGGATTTTCCTTATTCAAAGTAGCCCCTCCCACATGGTAAACCACACTTTGAGGGATACAGACCAAGTTTCTTCCTCTATTCTTCAAGCGCCAACATAAATCCACCTCTTCCATATGAGCGAAAAAATTTGCATCCAACCCACCCGCTTCGCGATAATCTTTCAAACGAACAAACATAGCAGCTCCCGTAGTCCAGAACACATCAGCAATCGTATCATACTGACCTTTGTCTTCTTCTACCACATCAAAAACACGTCCCCTACAAAAAGGATATCCATAACGATCCAAATATCCACCGGAAGCCCCCGCATATTCGAAAAACCTTTTACTGCGTTGACTACGCAATTTGGGCTGGCAAGCCGCCGTTTCCGGATGTGCATCCATATAATCGATCAAAGGAAGGAGCCAATTGGGAGTCACTTCCACATCACTATTCAGAAGAACTACATATTCGGAGTCAATATATTCCAAGGCTCTATTATACCCTTCTGCAAAGCCATAATTCTTATCCAAAAGAATCAAACGCACTTCAGAAAAATCATTGCGCAACATTTCAACGGAAGAATCCGTAGAGGCATTGTCGGCTACACAAACTTCAACACCCTCTTTTTTGGAATACTCTACGACAGACGGAAGGAAATTACGTAGCATTTCCATTCCATTCCAATTCAATATAACAACGGAAACTTTTTTCATCATTCCTATATTATCATTGCAATCAAAGAAGTACAATCTTCATTGAACCCTTCAAGACGAACACGCACCAAGCAATTGTCCAATGATTCATCATAAGGCAATTCAACCCGTAAATAGTTATTTGTAAAACCATGCATTGGAGTACCAGCCTTGGATTTTTCCATCAAAGCTACAGCCTCCTTACCTATATAGGAAGCATAAAAATTATGAGTTTTCTTTTCTGAAAGTTCTAACAACAACTGGCTCCTACGATGTTTTTCCTCTTGCGAAACAACATAATCAATTTTCAATGCCTGAGTTCCGGGACGCTCTGAATAGCTGAAAACATGAAGCTGAGTTACATCAAGCCCTTCCAAAAAACGATAAGCCTTTTCAAAAAATTCTTCTGTTTCCCCTCTTGCGCCCACTATCACGTCTACTCCAATGAAAGCATGGGGCATTATTTCCTTTATTCTCCTGACTTTGGATGCAAATAGCTCCGTATCATATCTACGACGCATCAATTTCAATACTTCATCACAACCACTCTGCAAAGGAATATGAAAATGAGGCATAAAAGCTCGAGAAGACGCTACAAATGCAATGACTTCATCAGTCAACAAATTAGGTTCAATAGATGATATTCGATAACGTTCAATACCTTTCACTTTATCCAATTCCTTGATAAGATCCAGGAAACTTTCACCTGTCGATTTACCGAAATCACCAATGTTCACTCCCGTAAGTACAATTTCCTTACCTCCTTGATCGGCTGCCCGTTGAGCTTGTGCTACCAAATCGGCAATCTTCCCATTTCGACTTCTGCCACGCGCAAACGGTATGGTACAATATGAACAGAAATAATCACAACCATCCTGCACTTTCAAGAAATAACGGGTGCGGTCACCCCGAGAACACGATGGAGCAAAAGTAGATATATCCTTCAATGCACTCGTAACAGCCAACCCCTTTTCATTTTTTGACAAACCATTCAGGTAAT
The DNA here is from genome assembly GCA_015060765.1 of Bacteroides sp. GTDB lineage: Bacteria > Bacteroidota > Bacteroidia > Bacteroidales > Bacteroidaceae > Phocaeicola. The sequence goes on along the minus strand of SUXW01000015.1, from coordinate 54,305 downwards.
CCAACAACCTTCCTTTTTGTTCAGCTCCCAACACAAGATCAACCCCTTCAATAGAAGCAACTTGTTCGGGCTTGAGTTGGGCATAGCAGCCTGTAACTACAACAAAAGCTCCTGGATGATTTTTAACCAATCGATGAATTGCTTGACGACATTTTTTGTCGGCCACCTCTGTAACAGAACAAGTATTAATCACACAAATGTCAGCTATCTCCCCTCTCCGAGCCGAACGTACCCCTACACTCTTCAACAATTCACCAATCGTTGAAGTTTCTGAAAAATTCAACTTACAACCCAAAGTATAATATACGGCCGTCTTATCTTGAAATACAGAAGTATCAATCATAACAAAGAATTTATTGCGCAAAGTTATATATAATTATTCTTAATTCTTTTAGAATACCAATAATAATCCTTACTTTTGCACATTATTTAAAATAGTGTGCAATGATTACAGAAAACTTTATTAAATTATACGAAAATAGTTTCAAAGAAAATTGGGATTTACCATGCTATACAGACTATGGGGAAGAAAGCACTTTTACCTATGGAGAAGTCGCAGAAGAAATAGCCAAGTTACATCTTTTATTTCATCATTGTAGTTTGCGCCGAGGTGATAAAATCTCCATTATCGGGAAAAACACCTCCCGCTGGTGTATCGCATATATGGCAACAGTAACCTATGGAGCCATTGTAGTCCCCATCTTACAAGACTTCAAGCCCAACGATGTACACCACATCATCAACCATTCAGAATCTACATTCCTGTTTACCAGCGACATCATTTGGGACACTTTAGAAGAAGAAGCCGTCAACAATCTTCGCGCCGTATTTTCATTGAGTGATTTCCGATGCCTGCATCAGAGAGACGGCGAAAATATACAACAATTCATGCGCAACATTCAAGTAGCCATGAACAAGGCCTACCCCAATGGATTCCAAAAAGAGAATGTATTGTATACCGAATTGTCTAATGACAAAGTAATGCTTTTGAACTACACCTCCGGAACCACAGGTTTCAGCAAAGGTGTTATGTTGACAGGAAACAATTTGGCCGGTAATGTAACCTTTGGTATCAAATCCAAATTACTGTTGAGAGGAGAAAGAGTATTATCCTTCCTACCACTTGCTCATGCTTACGGATGCGCATTCGATTTCCTGACCGCAACGGCTGTGGGTACACATGTTACGCTCTTAGGGAAAACACCTTCTCCTAAAATATTGATGAAAGCTTTTGAAGAAATAAAGCCTAATCTAATTATAACAGTACCATTGGTTATTGAGAAAATATACAAGAATGTCATCCAACCGATGATTACCAAACGAACCATGAAATGGGCATTGAACATCCCATTGTTGGACAATCAAATATATGCACAAATTCGCAAGAGATTAATAGACGCATTAGGAGGACGGTTCAGAGAAGTTATCATCGGAGGAGCTGCCATGAATCCGGAGGTTACAGAATTCTTTTATAAAATCAAATTTCCTTTTACCATCGGCTATGGAATGACGGAATGTGCTCCACTCATCAGCTATGAAGATTGGGATAAATTCAAATTGGGTTCATCCGGAAAAATCCTTGACACCATGGAAGTACGAATCGATTCCAATGATCCATACAACCAAACAGGCGAGATTCAAGTCAGAGGTGAAAACGTCATGAAAGGATACTTTAAAAACGAAGAAGCAACCCGTGATGTATTTACCGAAGATGGTTGGCTGAAAACCGGAGACTTAGGAACAATCGACAAAGATGGTTTCATTTATATCAGAGGAAGAAGCAAAACCATGATACTCAGTTCCAATGGGCAAAATATATTCCCAGAAGAAATTGAGGCTAAACTCAACAATATGCCATTTGTCATTGAAAGTCTGATTATAGAACGAAATAAAAAATTGGTGGCTTTAGTATACCCTGATTTCCAGGGATTAGATTCATTGGGACTGAATACCCCCGAAAACATTAAAGCTGTCATGAATGAAAATCTTAACAATCTGAACAAACTTGTTGGCAATTACGAGCGAGTTAGCAAAATACAGCTATACCCTACCGAGTTTGAAAAAACACCCAAAAAGAGTATAAAACGTTTCTTATATAACAGCATAGCGGACGAAAATATACAGTAAAATAGGTTGTACAACATAAAAAACAGAATAAATTATATACAACTTATCAAAAAAGTATATAACTTTGCGCCGATTTATAAAAAATAACGTATTATAGACTTTAAAAACAAAGGAAATGAAAAAATTAGTATTTGTATTCGCTGCATTTGTAGCTGTATCTTTCGCTTCTTGCGGTAACAAAGCTGCAAACAACCAAGCAGAAAACGCTGATTCAGTTGCTGTAGAAGTAGTTGAAGTAGTAGAAGCTTGTGACTCAATGTGCGCTGATTCTACTAAGGCTTGCTGCGGTGATTCAACAGCTTGTCAAGGTGATTCTTGCACTCATGTTGCTGAATAAGATTTTTTAAAAGAGAAAACTAAAAGTCTGTATTATGCCAAGCATAACAGACTTTTTTTTTGCGACATCATCAACATTACGACATAAAAAAGGAGGTTGACCCTAAAAATCAACCTCCTTCTATTTTTATTAAGCTACTAATTATTCAGCTTCTGCAACAACTACAAAAGGTATTTCCACAGAAACTTCCTTATGCAATTTTACTGTTGCGCTGTAACTACCAACTTCTTTTACACCTTTTACAGTGATAATCTTACGATCAATCTTATGACCCAACTTTTCAAGTTCTTCAGCAATTTGGATATTGCTAACAGAACCAAAGATTGTACCTGTAGCACTAACCTTAGTTGCAATAGTCAAAGAAACTTCTTTCAATTGTTCTGCCAAAGCTTCAGCATCCTTCTTGATCTTTTCCAACTTGTGCGCACGTTGCTTCAACTCTTCTGCCAACATTTTCTTGGCTGCAGGAGAAGCAATTACAGCTTTACCAGTAGGAATAAGATAGTTACGTCCGTAACCAGACTTAACAGTTACAATGTCATTCTTGTAGCCTAAGTTTACTACGTCTTCTTTCAATATAATTTCCATACTTATTCCTCCTTATTATTTCATCATGTCAGTTACAAATGGGAGTAACGCCAAATGACGTGCTCTCTTAACAGCCTGTGCAATACGACGTTGGAACTTCAAAGAAGTACCTGTAATACGACGAGGAAGAATCTTTCCTTGTTCATTCAAGAACTTCTTCAAGAATTCAGGATCCTTGTAATCGATATACTTAATACCGTTCTTCTTAAAACGACAGTATTTCTTCTTCTTAACATCTACTGATGGAGGTGTTAAATATCTGATTTCCGATTGTTGCTGTGCCATAATTAGTCCTCCTTCTTAGCTGATTTAACATTTCTTCTTTTTGCAGCATATTCAGCAGCATACTTATCCATCTTGATAGTGATATAACGAATAACTCGTTCATCACGACGATAGTTAAGTTCCAGCTTCTTGATAACTTCAGGAGCTGCATTAAACTCTATCAACTGATAAAAACCAGTTGACTTCTTTTCGATGGGGTAAGCCAATTTCTTCAAGCCCCAATTTTCTTCATTGATAATCTCTGCACCTTCGGCAGTAAGAATACCTTTGAATTTTTCTACCGCTTCCTTCATCTGAACGTCAGACAAAACGGGAGTTAAAATGAAAACGGTTTCGTACTGATTCATACTTTCGTTAATTAAATTGATTAATAATTTTTCAAATGCGGATGCAAAGTTAGTCATTTCCCCTTAAACAGCAAAGACTTCCGCTTATTTTTTACATATTTATTTATTCTAAAAAAATTACCAGACTCTATATTTTCATTTTTATCACTAAAAAAGTACCAAAATCCAATAAGAATTGTACCTTTGCAAAGTTGTTTAAACAATTATCAATGAGTGAACAGTTTAGAGTCGATTTACAATTAGTCTTTGCTATTCTTAACGGAAAAGTCTCAATGGCTATCAACCGAAAACTCAGCCGCAATTTCCGTCAAGAAGGGATAGACATCAGTCCCGAGCAATGGACCATTTTATTATCTTTATGGGAAAAAGATGGTGTTACCCAACAGGAACTTTGCAATGCGACCTTCAAGGATAAACCTAGCATGACACGTTTGATAGACAACATGGAACGTCAACATTTGGTAGTACGCATATCCGACAAGAATGACAGGCGAAGCAATTTGATTCACCTAACTAAAACCGGTCGGGAGCTTGAGAACAAAGCTTTCAAAATAGCCAATGAAACGTTGGAGCAAGCTCTTCACGGCATTGATATGGACGACTTGAAAATTGGACAAGAAGTCTTAAGAAAAGTCTTTTTAAACACTAAAGATTAAAGTTTTTCCGAAAATTCAAGTTTTTTTTCATCAAATAATTTTCGTGATTACAGAATTATGCTTTAATTTGTACACAAGAATATAAATAAACAATTAAATACCATAGCACATGAAAAACTTATTGAAAAATTTAGGTGTGATATTAGTAATCATCGGAGCTATCATCTTGATTGCCGTATTCTTTACTGGCAGTGCTGCAATTAACGATAACGCCGTTTTAGGTGGTTCTGTAGCCCTTATTGTTATCGGTTTGATTCTTCACATCGTCCTTAACAAAAAGTATGCTGATTAAAGAAAGCGTTACATGTTATAAAAAAGCCCGGATTTACCGGGCTTTTTTATTTATTCAATTATTCAGTTTCAGGAGTGATCAGCTTATAACCTTTACCATGAATATTAATGATTTCAATCGACTCGTCATCCTTTAAATGCTTACGAAGTTTGGTTATATATACATCCATACTTCTTGCATTGAAATAGTTATCATCAATCCAAATGGTCTTCAAAGCAAAATCACGCTGCAGAATCTCATTAGCATGAGCACACAACAGTCCCAACAATTCAGATTCCTTGGTAGTCAATTTAGTTTGTTTTTCACCAATAGTTAGAATTTGTTTCTGAGTATCGAAAGTAAAACGACCGATCTTATACAAGTTCGTTTCCTTATTGCGCTTACCACGAACGCGACGCAAAATTGCTTCGATACGGAACGTCAGTTCTTCCATACTGAAAGGTTTGGTGATATAATCATCCGCTCCTATTTTAAAACCTTCCAATATATCTTCCTTCAGTGTTTTCGCCGTCAAGAAGATAATAGGAATTTGAGCATTTGCCTGACGGATTTCTTGTGCCAATGTAAAGCCATCTTTTTTAGGCATCATCACATCCAATACACACAAGTCATACTTGTTCTTCAGAAAAGCTTTATAACCGGCTTCTCCATCCGGACAAAGTTCGGCTGAATACCCCTTTGCCTGTAAATACTCTCTTAAAAGCATGCCAAGATTTTCATCATCTTCGCACAACAAGATACGCAATTTTTCGTCCATATTATTCATTTTTTAGTAAAGGTAATACAATTATAAATTTTGTTCCGACATTCAATTCACTTTCAGCACGAATCGTACCTTTATGATCTTGAATAATCTTTTTAACATAAGCCAACCCCAATCCAAAACCCTTGACATCATGGCGATTTCCAGTATGGACACGATAGAATTTATCAAAGATCTTCTTCAAATTTTCTTTCTTAATTCCAATACCATTATCTTGGATAGATATATAAAGTTTGCCCGATTCACTCCATGTACAGATGTGCAATTGCAATTCACCATCCTCTTTCTTATATTTCACGGCATTATCCAACAAATTGAAAACGACATTGGTGAAATGCATTTCATCTACAAATATCCACGGGTTTTCTGCCCCTAAATCCGATGTTATCCGCCCATTGTACTTTTCCACTTTAAGTGCGAACGTATTCATTACACCTTGAATCAACTCATTGGCATTAACATCCTTCATCTTGAGCGTAGCCTTCTGTCGTTCAAACATCGACATCTGGAGTACTTTTTCAACCTGGAAACGCAACCGTTTGGTTTCATCATTTATCACACCAGAAATATGCTGGAACATGGCAGGAGACTTACCGACCGAAGGATCTTGCAACATTTGAGCCGCCAACGATATCGTAGATATAGGTGTCTTGAATTCATGCGTCATGTTATTGATAAAGTCATTCTTTATTTCCGTCAATTTCTTTTGTCGGAAAATGATGTAAATCGTAAACACAAACGTAACCAACAACACAAAAGTAAAGATAACCGACGGTATCATAAAACGAACCGAACTAAATACATAATCATCCATTGTTGGAAAATGTATATTTACCAATCCAACCCGTGCCGGAGGATCGTTCTTGAACAATACACTGGAATAAAGAATTTCATTCCCATCCGGAACATAATCCGGACAATGATAAATCAACTTTCCCATGCGGTCTGTAACCGAATAATGATAAGGGATATCTATTCCATTCTTCCACAATTCAGTCTTCAAGAACACATCCAATTGCTTGAAATTCACGCGTTCATTCAAAGGCTTGTCACTGGTTGTCTGCAACATGTTATAGACCACTTCATCCAACAACGCCCGCTGATGCATATACCTTCCTTTTTGTATATCCTTCAACGTATTGGCTATCTGTGGAATGTTTTTTCCTGCCGATGTGGAAATTTTAGGTACATGGGTCCGAACTTCCATTTTCCATTCAAAACTACTTATCCCATTCGATGACGGAATATAATAGTGTCGGGTATATTCCACCACTTCCTCATCTGTTGCATGGGCACCTTTAATTGTTTCTTCAGCTTGCTGGGCTGCCCGTTCCATGGCAGCAACATCCGCCTCCAGATACTTCTTCGTTTCCGTCAATTCCACATTGCGACACACTTGCTCAAGACTTCGTTGAACAGATTCATTGAATTGTTCACGACGTATGGTAACCATCTCATCAATATAGCTTACTTGCAAGTACAGCAAACTGAGAAACGAGAGTCCCATGATTATTCCCAATATCCAAATAGTAGACTTCTTCATGCGAACAAATATAAAGCCAATATTTTTATCTTTCCTAACGGAATAACCAAATTCAAAGGTTTTTTCCTATCGTTAACCAAATACATTCAAATCTCCTTATTTTATAACTATAACAAAAGAAATCTTATTTGGTTTTGCAAAAATAATAAATTTTAGATACAATGACCATCAGAAAAGTAAAAACTTTAGCATTACTTAAATTAAAAAAGGCGCATTTTAACAAAAATGCGCCTTTTAAATTAATATTTTAAGAATTTATTCATCTTTATCCTGAGATGCTTCAAATTCCTTCATCAACTTATCTTGAACATCACCTGGTACAAGTTCATAACTTGCAAACTTCATAATAAACGAAGCACGGCCACCAGTCAACGAGCTCAAAGAAGTTGAATAATTGGACATTTCCTTCAATGGAACCTTAGCAACCAATTTTTCATATCCACTTTCACTGCTCATACCCATAATCATACCACGACGGCCTTGAAGATCACTCATCACGTCACCCATCTTATCACTTGGAACAAATACTTCCACATCATAAATCGGTTCCAAAATCTTCGGTCCAGCATTCTTGAAAGCTTCACTGAATGCATTACGACCAGCCAACATGAACGATATTTCATTTGAATCAACTGGGTGCATCTTACCATCATATACAATTACACGTACATCGCGTGCATACGAACCAGTAAGCGGACCTTGTTCCATACGGCTCATAATACCTTTAAGGATAGCAGGCATAAAGCGTGTATCGATAGCACCACCAACCACACTGTTGATAAAGACTAATTTACCGCCCCATTCCAATGGAATTTCTTCTTGACCTTTTACATTCATCTTGAACTCCTGTCCATTGAAACGATAAGTATCAGGCATAGGCATTCCTTCGTAATAAGGTTCTACAATCAGATGCACTTCACCAAACTGACCTGCACCACCCGATTGTTTTTTGTGACGATAGTCAGCACGAGCCGCCTTAGTTATGGTTTCACGATACGGAATTTTGGGTTCTTCGTACTTAATCATCAATTTTTCATTGTTTTCCAAACGCCATTTCAATGTACGTAAATGGAACTCACCCTGACCGTAAACGATAGTTTGTTTCAATTCCTTCGATTGTTCAACAACCCAAGTAGGATCTTCTTCACGCATACGATTCAATATAGCCATCATCTTTTCCACATCCGCTTCATTCACAGGTTTCACAGCACGTGAATATTTTGGATTCGGGTATTTGATGAAATTGAATCGATTTTCAGCATCTTTACCATTCAGCGTATTACCGGTCTTTACATCTTTCAACTTCACAGTACAACCAATATCACCGGCACGAAGTTCTTCTACTGGAATACGGTTGGCACCGGCACATACAAACAATTGGGCCATACGCTCCTTCGAACCTCTATCCGCATTCGTAAGGTCATCACCTTCGTGTACCTTTCCGCTCATCACCTTGAAATACTGTACACCACCAATATGAGGTTCAACAGCTGTCTTGAAGAAGAACAATGATGTAGGTCCATCAGCTTTAGGTTCCACCACTTCACCACGAGTATTGTGTACAGGAGGCATTTCATCAACGAAAGGAACAACGTTACCCAAGAATTCCATCAAACGACGAACACCCATATCCTTACCTGCACAAACGCAGAATACCGGGAACATACCACGTGCAGCCAATCCCTTACGGATACCTTCACGCATTTCATCTTCAGTCAACGATTCTGTTTCAAAGAATTTTTCCATCAAGGTCTCATCATGTTCTGCTGCTGCTTCAACCAAAGCTTTATGCATTTCCATCGCCTTATCCATTTCGGAAGCTGGAATTTCTTCAATTGTAGGTGCACCGCCTTCAGGACCCCATGAATACTTCTTCATCAACAACACGTCAATCAACGCATTGAAATTCGGTCCAGTTTCAAGTGGATATTGTACAGGAACAACCTTTGATCCATAAATGGCTATCAATTGTTCCAATATATTATCGTAATCACACTTTTCATGATCCAATTGATTTACAAGGAAAATAACCGGTTTACCTAATTTTTCAGTATAACGGAAATGGTTTTGAGTACCTACTTCAGGACCATATTGACCATTCAGCAATAAAATTGCCGTATCAGTTACATTCAATGCAGTCATAGCAGCACCCACAAAGTCATCACTACCCGGACAGTCAATAATATTCAACTTCTTATTATTCCATTCCACATGATAAACTGTAGAAAATACAGAATAACCATATTCTTGTTCTACCGGGAAATAGTCACTGACTGTATTTTTAGCGGTAATTCTACCACGGCGTTTTATAATACCACTCTCATAGAGCAATGCTTCTGTGAGGGTGGTTTTACCTGCTCCATCATTACCTAAAAGGGCAATGTTCTTGATTTCGTTAGTCTGATATACTTTCATGATATCTAAGGTTTAATTATTAACAATTGGATATGCTTTTCATATCTCTTAAAAATAACGGAGCGCAAATTAGAAAATAAAGCCCGAAAAAGCAACGAAACTGCGTGTGTTACTAAACTATGTTTTTCAGCAGAAATCAAAAACTAAGATATTACAAATACATTTATTAGAGAGACACTACAATTCTTTTCTGCTTTTTACGTATATTCGCAAATTAAAAATATCAATTATGGCAGACAATTACCTTGAAAAACAATATGAAGCTTACCATGCTCGAAAAGCAGCCATGGGAAACATCAAAAAGAGAAAAAAACAGGCAACATCACCCCAAATCATTCAAACGGATGCAATCGAGACTTTGAAGGAGCTGATTGAAGCACCGGAGCTACAAGTGCCGTTCAATTTATTCCGCAACAAACTTTATTCAGCAGATGATTTATATGCAGGATATCAATTAGGGAAACCTGAATCTTATAAAGATTCTTACGACAGTATTGTATACCAACATTATTTGAAAAAAGGAAAACGTGCCACTGACATAAAGGAGACATTGGGGCGCACGCTTCATGACCATTCCATGACAGATGCCATGTACGATTTCCTATCCAACTTTGACGAGAAACGAGTAATTGGCATCATGGGAGGACATGGATTATTACGCACTGAAAAATCGTATTGGCAAATTGTAATGGTCAGCAAGACATTAACAGAAAAAGGTTGTCTCATGGTTAGTGGAGGAGGACCAGGTGCCATGGAAGCCACTCATTTAGGAGCATGGATGGCCGGGAGAACCGAAGCCGAAGTCAACGATGCCATTGTCATACTACAAGAAGCGCCATCATTCAAAGACCGTTTATGGTTGGAAAGTGCATTTCAAGTCATGAAGAAGTATCCACACGGAGACTACATGAGTTTAGGCGTCCCTACCTGGTTATATGGACATGAACCTTCGACTCCCTTCGCTACACACATTGCCAAATACTTCGACAACAGTATTCGCGAGGATAGTATCCTAACCATTGCCATGGGAGGAATCATCTATTCTCCCGGTAGTGCAGGCACCATGCAGGAAATTTTCCAAGAAGCCGTACAGAATCATTACCTCAGTTTCGGTTACGCCAGTCCCATGATATTCATGGGTATCGAATATTGGAGCAAGGAAATGCCAGTATGGCCGTTGATGCAACATCTGATTGACAAAGGGAAATACAAGAATTTATTGTTGACTCTCTCCGATTCCATCGAAGAAATAACAGACGTTCTTTTGAAATTTGGCAATTCCTAATTCATGGCCGGCATTTATCTACATATCCCCTTCTGCAAGCGCAGATGTGTTTATTGCGACTTCTTCTCCACCACCTGTAGCGAGAAGACATCGGAATATGTACAAGCACTCTGTCAAGAACTGAAAATGCGGAAAGATTACCTGGAAGGAGAGGACATTGAAACCATCTATTTGGGAGGTGGAACCCCCTCCCAATTATCACAAGAAGAACTGAAGATTCTTTTCACCCAGATATATAATATATATAATGTAAAGGAAGAGGCCGAAATAACCCTTGAAGCCAATCCTGATGATTTGACATCTGATTACATCAACCAACTTCGCCAGCTCCCTATCAACAGGTTGAGTATAGGGATACAAACCTTCCACGAGGATACGCTACAACTACTACATCGTCGGCATACCGGTCGACAAGCCATCGAAGCCTATCATCGTTGTCGCGAAGCGGGTTTTCATAACATCAGTATCGATCTGATGTATGGTCTGCCGGGAGAAACATCCGAGCGATGGGAGCAAGACTTGAAGCAAGCCATAGAACTGCATCCCGAACACATTTCTGCCTATCATTTGATATACGAAGAAGGTACTACTTTGTGGAAATTAAAGGAACAGCACCGAGTAGAAGAAACAAACGAAGACCTAAGCCTTCATTTCTTCCATACGCTAATCAACACTTTAAACGAAGCGGGATACGAGCATTACGAAATCTCCAATTTCTCTCTGCCTGGATTTCATTCACGACACAATTCCAGTTATTGGACAGGCAAGAACTATGTAGGTTGTGGTCCCTCTGCCCATTCCTTCAATGGCACTTCCCGTCAATGGAACATTGCTTCGTTAGACGAATATATGAATGGTATCAGCAAAGGGGCACCCATTTTTGAAATAGAAGAATTGGACTTATATACCCGTTACAACGATTTTGTAATAACAAGCATTCGAACCTGTTGGGGAATGCCTCTCTCCTTTTTAAAATCCAATTACGGAGACAAGCTATATCATTATTGTCTACGCATGGCCAAATCGCATATGGAACAAGGCTTATTGGAAATCAAAGACAACACTTTAAGACTTACTTCCAAAGGTATCTTTGTTTCCGATGGAATCATGAGTGATCTGTTATGGATAGAATAACAACAAACGAGTCGTAAAAATCCATACAAATTAAGAAGAGCAGAAAAACAATTAATCCTCTTTCTACTCTTCTTACATTATCTATTCTTCAAATATATTTCCTGTTATAATATCATTTTCCACTCCCCAATAATTTTACACCTACACGTAAATGCAATCAATACAATTATTTCAGCTAATAGGTTAATCATTAAACATATCATCTATTTCTACTGGTTTGGAATCTTGATCATTAAACATATCATCCTCCTCATGGATATTTACCTGTTCCGTAGCTATCGTTTGAGAGACTTTCGTTTGCTTCATATTAATAGAAGCCCATAACAACCCACCACCAACAAAAACTGTTATACAGACAATTACCAAAGAGCGATAACGCATTTGCATAAAATAACGGCTACTCATAAGTACACCAACAGACAATACTAACAACAATAAAGATATAGCATAAGGCAATATAACATCAAGCAAGGCAAACACACACATTAATGGATAATATATAATGCAAGCATATAACGCTGGTTCTATCATAAAATGTCCTAACAATGGTAATAATATATGAGAAAACAAGTTGTCAATTAAATCATTGTTTTTCTCCACATATTTTTTGCCATAACCATCTTGGTATACATTATAAGGTTGCCCACCCCAATGACCGAACTTGCCCCAATTAACGATTGCAAGAACAAGGCCGATTGGGAAAAGGATACCAAACCATGCCGATTCAAAAATGTTCCATTCTATACTAATTCCAAAATCTGCAGCTGTAAAAATTTCGTATATAAAAAATAGAACTATAGCAAACAAGATACCACCACAAACATAACTTGCTTTTATAAAATTTGAATCTGAAAATTCTGGTATTTTCTTCAAATATGATAAAACATTCATGCCCAAGGAGATAAGAATGAATAGATATTAACCAATTGCTTCATCCAAATCCACATCTTCCAATGATTCAGACTCTGTATTTGATTCTGCTAGTTCTGCCCTAACATCAGCCGCACTCTTTGTCAACACTTCAGCCTCAGTAAAATCAATGCCCTCTACATCTGCCAAATTTATACTTGCATCAATTGGAGTACCCTCTTCCGTAAAAGTCTTCTGATAAATTTCCAACTGTTTTTTGTATGCCTTTAATGATTTATTCAGCTTTTTAATTTGTTTGATATCATCTCCTGAAGCCAATATCCCAGTTGCAGCACCAATTGCTGCTCCTTTTATGGCTGCTTTTTTATCTTTCTGTAACAATCCTCCCAATGCACCGATAGCAGCACCAGAGCCAACTTTTGCCAATATTTTTCCATAAGATTTTAAACGTGCATTTACTATTTTCTTTGAATGTTCTGCCGTACAAGCTTTACCTGTATTATCATCTATCACTAAATAATGATATTTCACAGTACCATCTTCATTCATTATCTTTTCTCCGTTTTCATCAGTCAGCACAACCTTTTTAATAGAATAGGCCGGTGGATTCGCTAACAAATCTTTCACATCTACACTATCTGCTGGTTGCTCTTGCTTTGATTGTTCTTCAGAAGTACTTGTTGATGTCACTGACTCAACACTTTTCTTCAATTTTTTCAAAAATCCCTGAGCCATCACTCCTTCTGAGCTCAATGACAAAACTGCCATCAACACAAATGCTTTTAGAATTAAACTTTTCATTTCATTACATTTTTATATTAAACATCAATTATTTTGTATACATCTTTAAGCGAAAACGTTTTTCCATAAACGTACCAACAGCTTGTCTCATCAAGTCTTTCATATCTATATAATTGACTTTGACATCCTTTCTTTCTTTGGGACGAAACACAAAACCTTTAGGGAGATTTTTCCTATCCAGTTCTACTTCCACTTTCCCTTGAGAATCGGATATTCCTACTTGTCTATAATCTAATCCTTGTTTCTCTACAATCTTTTTAAATTTTCTACTGGAAGAAAATACCGAGGATGTAATTTGCTCCTTACCATTATATGCCCAAATTTCCACATCCGAAATACTAAGCCCCTCTCGTAAAGTTTTCCATTCAACAATAGTAAACAAAACCTTCAAAGGCATTCCTGCTATCATATTATCCAGTTTTTCGATTCGTTCTTGATAAAAGTCACAAGGATTATACATGTTCAAAACCTGCATAAATTCAATCGCAGCAGAAGCATATCTTGCCACCTCTTCTTGCGTTGCTAAACCAACTTTTCTTAATTCACCTATTTTTTTTATAGATTTTGCCGCTAGATTCTCATACATCATACAAGAATCACATAAAGAAACAGAAGTTTGTATGGTTGGCTTTATTTCTGCAGTAGCGCCTTCTGCTTTCAAAGCACTCATATAAGCCTCTTTAGCTTCTTTATATTTACGCATACCAAAAAGTTTTCCACCTTCATTCACCCGAACACTACACTCTGTTCTAAATATTTCCTTTTCAATGGTCAAAGGCAAAACTGCATAGCATTTTTTGGATCGTGGTCCCAAATCACTAATGTCGATAGATAATTGATTAGTTCCTTCACCGAAAATTTCCACACTCATCAAATTCCGATAAAAGGCTGCACTTTCTTCACTTCGCTTCTCCAATTCATCTAATTTATCCCAATCTGCATCTGTAGCTTTATCTTTAGCATCCTCTAACCATTTTTCATGGCTTTCAAAATCTTTTTGTGCGACATTCATGTTTTTCTCCGCATCCCGAATGACTGAGACCTGTATTATAACAGTTGTTATTGTAATATTATTGTCCGAAGGACTTATTTTGGTTTCTATTTTAGCACCTAATTCAGGATTTACAAGGACTTGCAGATTTTTAATCGTTGTCGTAAATTCCAACTCTGCTTCTTCCGCATTCAAACGAGCATCATTCGGCCTCGTTTGATTATCCAAACGGATAGGGTTCATCACCTCTTCCAACCGATATGCAATCAAGAAGTCTGGTTTTACAGCCTGAACAAATTCTGTTTTATACACACTTCCTCTACGAGAAACCTCCACTTTAGGTGTACGGGTATCTTCTGAATCAACAATAATGTAGTATTCATACATACCTTCCACATTTTTCCCTCTATTCTCTATTTTTACCTTTTTGTTCGCATTGGTTACATTAATTACCAAATCATTATGAACTGACAAAAGAAGAAGACCACCATCATTTTCCAAATTTTCAAATCGATCTGCATCTACTACTCTACTACTCGAAATATACTCCGATTGAGCATATGTAGTTAAAGATATTAATGCAATAAACAATACAAATAATATTTTTCTCATAACTAATTTCAACCTTTTTATTACAAATCAAATGCTCCTAATGTGGATATATCATCATCCGGTTGTTGACGTACTCCACCGACCCAATCTGGCTGCCAAGTACGAACATGGATAACCGGTTGATTTTCATCGGCAAAATCCCACAACAAGAATAAATAGCCTGTATCACTATAATTAGATGATTTCCATTCTTGGAACAGACGAACGCCATACATATTTGGATTTACTTTAGAACGTGTAATGCCAGCGCATCCCCCCTCTTCACCATGTTCGCCGATTTCACTGAATTTCACATCTATCCATTTGTTTCTCATGAAAGCACGTTTCAAATTTGTCAAATATTCCTGTTTAGTCTGTTTTTTATAAGTAACTTTCATGGTACTATAAGGACTATCAGGAGCTTTTACCATCCCTACTTTTCCTGTAATAATCAATGCATCGTCACTAAAGACCTGTTCCAGGAAAGGCATATCCTTCGTATTATAAGCTGTTCGAAAACGTTCACAATATGCTAAAATCCTAATACGTCTTTCCGCATCTACCACACTACCACAATTTTTCATACTTTCTGATAATTGAGCATCCAATGAAAAACGGAAATCCGTAATTCGTCCAGAAGCATCAAAATCAACAACAGCTTCCTGATACACACCATTACCAAAACTTTCTCCTTCTACTTCTATGATTAAAGGAATATGACTAACCATATATTCTTTTCCGTCATCAAAAACCCAACAACGTTCTACCACCTCTGTATCATCACAATAGAAATGGACATTTGCCCAAAGCATGGTCAATGCATCTCGCGCAAAGGCATCCAAATCAAGCCCCACAATATTTAACGGACGATTCTCTCTTTGTGCCCGATTTATCTCACTCAATACTTTCGACAGATTATATTCCATCTTGTCAATAACAGAACGTCCTTTTGTATACCACTCATCCGTTGTTATAGTTACAGACACTTCTTGAGTTTTCCCATTCAACAATCCACTTATTAAAAAGAGGACGAATAACATATACTTCTTCATCATATCAATTACTCATTAAATTTCACACCAATAGCTCCTCTACCTCTATAATTAGCAACTCCATCCGGCAAATTCGTTCTCAAGTTGATTCTCTCTTCACCATCAGATAAAATGGCTTCCACTTCAGCCTGTTGATTATAGATAATGAGAATATAATCTTCCGGTTGAGACAATTTGGCATATCGAGCATATTCCAAAACTTTTCCTTCACTTTTCATCGCATCCAAAAAAGGTTTCACCTCGTCATACTTTTTCAATGCCAATAAACGTTGAATATGTTCCGGTTGTTCCACTTTTGTTGAAGGAATCATAACATATGAACTATTTAAGCCATCAGATTCTTCAACCTTAGAAGGCATATTCGTTACTAACGTATTATTAGAGACCAAAACATCTGACTTCTTTACATAGACGAAAGCCCTGTACATATTTCCTCGTGGTAGTTCCAAAGCCTCTGAAAATTGCTCGATATTAGTAATAATTAAATCAGAAGCAAGTTCCTTCCTTTTTTTCTTTTCTGCTACCCAGTTCTGCACTTCTGACTGCAACGATTGTAAAGCTGTTTCCATCGCTTCTTCTTTATCTGCCATTGTGGTTTCAGCATAAAGATAAAACGAACTCTTTTTTATTCTTACAATTTCATTTTTTTTGTCATCTAACTGTTGGGCAAAAACTTGTACCATACAGGCAAGCGCCAAAACAATTATCATTACATATCTATTCCTTTTCATTGCCAATCCTTTTATAACCTGTTTGATAAAAAAAATGCTCACTTACATTATGCAAGGGGACATATACGAACATTCTTCCTTCAATGTCTCCTCTCTTCTTATGCAAATTCTCCATAGGGAATTTTACACTCAAAATATGAATATATCCACATTTTTCATTAGTCATAAATACCGTACCTGTATAACCATCAACTAATTTCTCTTTTAAGCCAAAATAAGCAACACACCCTTCTTCTTCACACAATCCTAACCAATCATCCAACTTTACCTTCACTTGTTCTGTTCTATAACCATAGAGATCAAGAGTAACCAACAAGTCATAATCACCGATTACATTTCTGGAAATCATTGCGTTTGAAATACTTTGAACAGGTTTTAAAGTATCCGATAAAAGAGACCATGCTTCTCCTTTCTTGAAATACAAATCATTCCTAATTGCATCCAACATGAAAGTTGTTCCCCGGACAACGTGATATTTTTCCTTTTGAGGAAAATCGTATTCATAAAAATCATTTGGGAGTAAAGCCTCATAATGCTTCAACTTTTGCAAATAATTCCGCTCTAATTCTACAATATTACATCCAGACAACATTTGATAATCCAAATCAAATGACATAGCCAAAATTGTTTGCCCCATTCTTTTCCATTCAACATGACACGTTCGAAACGCTTCCATTGAACATTCAAATTCTTCTGTACCATCAAAATCAAAAACGGTGTCACCATCACCGACTAAAAAAGAAACATGATTAAATCCCAGACGAATGGCTTGTTCCGTTCCTTTATTTAAATCCAAGTCCAACAAATAACGCTCTATAAAATCATATACAGACAATGGTTTATTATCCTTAACAGACGAATGAAACAATTTCAATCCAATATGTTCCACTTCATTCCAACGATTGATGCGAACAGACAAAGGACGTTTCTTATAAGAAAAATGAAAATATTCTCCTGTCGACAAAGTGTCCAATCCTGGTAAAGATAAAGAAGAAGCTATTGCTTTCAATTTGAGCGTAGAAAATCCGCTTGTCCCCCAAACCAAGGAACAAGACAACATCAACAATCCAATCAAGAAACAGCTTCTTCTCATATCTTATTTATTTATGCATAATCTTTACTTGATTACCATTTTTTTGATATAAGGTAACCAAATTCACCTCTCCGTTTCTCCAACTGCCGATAGCATACTCTCCAGCCTTCGCTTCGATGTCGCCCTTAGCACCTGGCACAACATGAGTTTCCTTAAATGTCATGGTCCCGTTACCATGAGGTTTTCCATTTTTTGTATCACCTTCATATTTTGCATAACCCAAATTAACAGGCCCAGGACCTTCACCATTTTTCACAGCTACCTTGATATTATCCATTATCTTTCCAATCTTTGTCGTAGCAGTAATTTTCGCTGTACCCGGAGCAACTGCAGTCAACTTACCATATTCAACAGTTACGACATCTGGATTACTACTAGTCCATTCTACCGGTTCGTTGGCATTACCTGGGTCACAATCCAAACTCAATTGTTTTGTTTCTCCTACTTTCAACGTTTGATTGCCATCCATAATTTTAATCCATTCGGCAATTATAGTATCGGGGGTATCTGGCCCATCAACAATATAATCACAAAAAGCCTTCAATTCCTTGTTTTCATTCACTTGAACACCGATTTTCACTTCACCTTTTGAATGAAAACTTACAACACCATTATCCACTGTAGCCACATTCGGATTATTGGATGCCCATTTAAGAGTATATCCAGCATCTTCAGGTTTTACAATAGCTTTCAATGTATCCACATCTCCTTCAAATACTGAAGCTGTGGTTTTGTTGAGAGTAATACTTTCCTTTTCTCCACTACCACTAAATGCAAAGTATGCGCCACCGCCCAAAAGGGCGGCAACAGCAGTACCTATTATTGCTATCTTCTTCCAATCCGGTCCAGTTGAACCTTTAAATTCTCTCAATTCACCACCACAATGTTCACACTTGAAGTTAGTAACATCTGCTTCTTGTTTCTCTCTGCTTAATGCTTTCGGACATCTTCCGCCTACATTAATACATATTCCTGTTTTCTTCGGCATATCTTCTAATGTTTTTATTTTTATTATTTATCAGCTAATTTATCAGCGAACAACTTTTCTGCAGCTGTACGATATTCTACAAACAATGGGTCAATGTCATTATTGCCACAAAGTGGTAAGATTGTATCGCATACCGTATTTTCTATTGCTGTTCTCAATTCTGCTTTTTTACTGTTCAATTTGTATTCAGTGGCCAACAGATTATCCACAAAATCGGTAATCGATTTAGCAAGTACAGCATCTTTTACCAACAGTTTTGTTGTTTCTTCCATCTGTTTTCCAACACGTACCCACTTCCGGCTAAATCCACTACCTGTACTAAATGCCTTGAACGTTGCCCCCGTATCAGGATCAGTCTTGTCTTCCAAGATACCTAAACTGTGAAGAATGATTGAATAAGGTAGTAGCCTTGCACGTTTGTCTGCATTGCTTGCTTCGAAAAGTTCTGGTAATGAATTGGAGAACGATTCTGTATGAAGCAAAACCTTATTCAATTCAGCTTGCGGACCATGTGTCAACTCTTGATATTTTTGCTCCATATACTTCAAGTTATTGATATATCGGAGTGGCATCGAGAATGAAGCGGATACAATGACCATCTGATGGCTCTTGTCATTAAGTGCCACATCGGTTTCTGGATTGAAACCTGGACTTTGTTGTGCAAAGATTCCAATAAATTTTTCTCGGAACTTGGAGTTCTTGCTGTTTGCAGGTAAACACAATTGAACCATGCGATTCATACCAAGTGCAGGTTGACCTGCAATAACTTTACCCATTTCTGCGGAATCGAATTGCATAAAGCAAGTCGCCTGCTCAATCAACGTTCTAACGTAGTTTTCCAAAGCTTCGTCAGTAGGATATTCTTTTTGAATCTTGTCTAGGATATTTACATCTAGTATTTTCAGACTTTCGTCCTTGTTACCTAAATCTGTAAGGTCTGTTTTGGCATGATTTTCACAAACATTCAAAATGCTTCTTGTCATTTCATCATAGCTACCCAAACTATCGTTTAGAGAAGCAAAAGTACGCATGTCTTCACCTAATGGTTTCACCAATGTTTCGCGAACATCTTTTGCGCAAGCTTTCTGCTTATCCTTGTCGATTACAAAACTTTTGGCTATTTGACGGATTTCTTCTGGATTATACTTCTTGTCGAGCACCTCTGCTTCACCTAGAACTGTATCAGACTTGATTTTGCATTTACTTTGTGCTGACAGAACAACTCCTTTCAGTACTTCGTTGAGTGAAGTGTTGAAATCTGTCATACCTTTCAACATCATTCCGAGCTGTTCGTTGATTTTCATAAGCAACGTTTTGGCATACGTGAAGCTCTCAATCTCTGTTCTTGCCGTGTAAAGTTCACATTTTGCCGATTGGTATTTATTGAATATTTTTCTAGCACTTGCAAAAATGCCTTGATTGTTCCATTCATTGTTGATTGCTTCAATATCAACCAGTGTGGTTGTATTGATATAATTATTGGTGTCGGCAATGCGGTTGTCGAATTGCTGAATACGTTCCTCGTTGACAGAAATCAACAATTGTACATATTTGATTACTTCGAGTAGTGATTTATTGCCAGAAAGCCATTCATTGAACAACTTTGTTTCGATATGTCTTCTGATGAAAGCCGCATATCCCTTGTTTTCAGCCTGTTGCTGTTCGAAGAAATGAACTACACCTCCATTACGGAAGTTTTTATTCCATTCTATTTCACAACTTTCATTGAATGTATCTAACCAGTACTTTTGTTTGTTTTCCATTGCATCTGTACCAAAGAATTTGGTGATATTTTCCCAATAACTGTAATATTCTTGCCAGTTATCAGTCACACCTTTGATGTCTTTAATGGCTGTTTGGAGAGTTACATGACGGTCAGAAATCTTCAACGTTTCGAGTTCTCTTTGATCTGTCGTTGTAAATGAAGCACGATAGCCTAATCCCACTTCTTCAATGCTACACGTATCGAATCCTTTGCTGTCTACCCAATTGTTGAAGGCCAATTGTTTCGTTACCTGTGCTGTATATTCAAGTGAAACATATTCGATGATTTCTTCTTCGGGATATTCAATTCTTTTCGTTCCAAATGTAACGAATTCACGTGAATGAACATTTACACCTGCTTCATCTTTTTCTGGAGCATTACCACTATTTTCCGCATTCATCAAACGTGCCATTACACCACTTGCACCTAATTGTCCAGGAACAATGGTACGTTGATAGATGAAGTCTGCAACTGCATCTGTCAATTTACCCGATTTGGGAAGTACTTTGTTCTCTTCATTGAAATTGCTGAAAAGATAAGCTTTATTGAAAGCGTCACTATCTTTCAATAAGCGTGCGACCTTTTGTGTCTGGTAATCCAGATTTCCTGACACATCTGTTGGGTGATATTGATTGATTGACAAGGCATTCAATTCCATTAATGCCGCAAAACCATTGGCATGATAGAAACCAGCATTGTGGTTTTCCGGTACTAATACTTCTGGTATATATAGATAGAGGAATAGACGGAAATTGGGTCCTAATGGTGCTATAACTTTTTTAATTTGAGCGATAACGTCAACGATAGAGCCAGAACCTGTCCCCCCGGCTAACCCGGCACATACATGGAAATCAACTGCTGCATTTCCTTGATTTGTCATTTTCTCAATCAACTTTTTTAAACGAGAGTCAAAACTGTTATCTCTATCTCGCATGCTGATATTGTTTGCCACTAACATACGCCCGAATCGACGACGTTGTCCACCGATACCCGTACTGATGATTGATTGTACTTGGTCGTTTTTTAGTAATTCCAAATCATGGTCGGGCAAGAATGCTTCAATCCCTGGAAAAGCATGTGGATTTTGCATTACGGTTGAGCTGATTCCGTTAATGCACACTTTTTGCGCTGGGCCGAGATGCAATGGTTCGCCCATGTATTTCCAGTCTTCCTTATTGTTCAAATCTTCCATTGAAGAATCCACATAAAGATACTCCAAGTTTGTTTCACCCGTAATATCTTTTTTCTTTGTTTCAGCATAAATACGCTTTCGTAATCCGCACAAGATTTTACCTCCTGTGCCACCTAATCCAATAACAAGATGATTTGCCATAATTTTTATATTTTCAAATTAATATTTCTGATTGAATTTATCTATATCTTCTGCGATGATATCCTCCTGATGACACAGGTCTTCTACTATTTTTATACTCTGTTTTTTGAGAATACATTCCTTTATCAAATATCATCACTACAACACAAGCCACCACGATATAGATTAATATCCATAATAAATTAGTCCATATCACACTATTCATTTCTTCACGTACGACTTTTGGCATCGCCAAAGCAAGATCGGCTACATGGTTTCCACTGAAATCCGCCAATTGTAGATAATTCCCCAACATGGGATAGTCATCTATCAACATATCAAAAATCGCTTGACTTTCATTGACATTGACCACTCCATAAGCATTTTCGGTCAATTGCTTTAATGACAATTCCATTGAACTCGTTGAATCCTTAACCCAAAAAGCACCAATTACAACCGAGAATTTGCATACGAGCAAAATAGCAAGAATAACACCTGTTATATAAAAAGGTATGGACTTCACGATACCCTTACTTAATGATTTAAGAATAAAATAAAGGATAGACATGATTACCGCTGTAACAATAATCCCATAGAAGACACATGAGACGCCTGTCTCCAATAACGAAAAGAATGTTGCCATCACTATGTTTTTCATGTATTCTGCGTTCCCCTACAGAAAATAAAAAAACCTAACCTTACGTAACGGCATATAAAAAAGGGTGGGAATCTGTACCCGTCGTCCATCCACCTATCAAGGTCCTTGCAAAACCCATACCCGTAAATGAACAACACAGAAGCCCACGCCGATTGGTATATAACAACCCTGCACACCTCCGAAGAAGTGTACAGAGCGGTATAAACATACCACGTAAGCATCTACCTCTATTCCGTCTTGACGGGTATTCAAAAGTTGCAAGGTTCTGATAAGTCAAGAACTAAAAACGTAGTAAACGCCTTTTCCAATATGTCTGCCCACCCACCCTTTACTTCATACAGAAGTATCGGCATGGATAGCAATACAAAAGAACATAAAGATTTTTAAAAAAACAAGTAATAATTAAAAAAACTTCATAGCATTTGATTTTTCTATATCACCTACATTTCTACACACCTCTTCCAACCGTTTGATTCTAAAATCAGGTCCAATGTAAGGTAACTCGAAATTCCCTATACCTAAAAAATGTAACGGGTGCAAGGTATAAAATTCCCTACACCCGTTTATATTATCAATCAGTTATCTCCCTATGTAGCGTATATAGGAAATAAAGTCATCATTTCGCCAAGCTATAGACTACATCCATAACCTTCTGTCCTATTTCATCGGCCGCCTCCATGGTCGAAGCTTCCGAGTAAACACGGATGATAGGTTCGGTATTACTTTTGCGCAAATGAACCCATTTGTCAGGAAAATCAATCTTCACACCGTCAATGTCATTGATTTCTTCTTCCTTATAGAGTTCCTTCACTTTGGCAAGGATGGCATCCACATCGGTTTCCGGAGTCAAGTCGATACGATTCTTTGCAATGAAGTACGGAGGATAAGAAGCTCTAAGTTCGCTCACCTTTTTCCCTTCATGAGCCAAGTGACTCAGGAACAAAGCAATTCCGACCAATGCATCGCGACCGTAATGACTTTCGGGATAGATAACTCCACCATTACCTTCACCACCGATCACAGCACCGGTTTCTTTCATCTTGGTAACCACATTGACTTCCCCTACTGCAGCAGCATTGTAATCACATCCGTATTGACGGGTTACATCACGGAGTGCACGAGTAGAGCTCAAGTTAGACACGGTATTACCCGGTGTATGCTTCAACACATAATCGGCTACTGTTACCAACGTATATTCCTCACCATACATACTTCCGTCCTCACAGATCATGGCCAAACGGTCTACATCCGGATCTACTACAAAAGCAACATCATATCCACCTTTTGACATCAATCCCATTATATCACCCAAATTCTTTTCCAACGGTTCGGGATTATGCTGGAAATGTCCAGTAGGTTCACAATAAAGTTTCTCCACTTTTTCTACGCCCAACCGTTCCAGCAATTCAGGCAAGATGACACCTCCAACAGAATTCACACAATCAATGGCCACCTTAAAATGAGCTTTGCGAATTGCTTCCACATCCACCAGTTTCAAGTTCAATACACTATCAATGTGTTTCTGGTTATAGGTAAGATCTTCACGGTATTCACCCAAATGATCAATATCAGCATATTCGAACGCTTCGGCTTCTGCAATACGAAGTACTTCATTACCTTCCTCCGCATTCAGGAATTCTCCCTTTTCGTTCAGTAACTTCAATGCATTCCATTGCTTGGGATTATGACTGGCTGTAAGAATAATACCTCCACACGCTCCTTCCATGGTTACGGCCAATTCGGTTGTAGGTGTAGAAGCCAGACCGATGTTCACCACATCAAAGCCCATTCCCATCAAGGTACCACAAACCACATTCTTCACCATTTCTCCCGAAATACGAGCATCACGGCCTACAACGATTTTATTACTCTTTACAGTAGTTGTCTTACGAATCAGTGTAGCATACGCTGATGTAAACTTAACGATATCCAATGGATTCAGTCCTTGGCCTGCACCACCACCGATAGTACCACGAATACCAGATATAGATTTGATTAAAGTCATCTTGCTAATTGATATGTAATTTCATAATATGCGGGATAAACCTGAGCCGATGCCGTTGAAGTACCTTCACTATGAGGAGCTATCAAACGGACTTTCGAACGATCGGCCGTAGTACGTCCCGGTTTAAGATAATTGAAAGGCAACATCCATGCAGAAGGTACAGAATTGCCATAAACGCCCGACATTGCTCCGGAAGAGAAAGAGCCAGAATAAGAAGAGCCCGATTTAGTCAATACGAATTCATCCGGGTGAGGATACCAGTTGGTTATCGTATTCAACGACAAGGTATCGGTAGTACCATCTTCTACAATCTGTTCTTCTACATAACGGACCAAGATATCATGGCGGCCATCACTCAACAATTCACCATTCCCCCTTTTTATCACTTGCATGTATACGCCACTTTCCTTGAACAAGACATATTCATTCAAACTCACATCAGTAGTAGAATCCTGTTCAGCAAATTGGTCTTCACTAATAACCTTAATGTCCTGCAATTCAATAAAACGTTTGATGGCATCGCGTTCCTCTTCTTTCATTTCAGCGTACGTCTTATGATTGTCACACGCTTGAAATGCCAATCCCAATCCAAACACTACCGCCAACAATATACTTATTTTTTTCATCTCATTATCTTTAAAAACGCGACAAAAGTAATAAATCATCCGCAATTATTACCATTGTTTCCAGCGTATTATAGTAAAATAACTATTTTTTAGCCAATAATTGGTCTTCAAACTTGACCAAAGCACGTTTGAAGAGTTCGATGGCTTCATCCATCGTACCATAATATTCTCCTCCCGAAGCATTCAAGTGACCACCTCCATTAAAGAATTCCGCCGCCACTTGATTACAAGGGAAAGAACCAGTAGAGCGTAGCGAAACCTTTATCATATTTTTTTCCGTATCTTCCCGCAAGAAACAGGAGAAGCGTATTCCCTCCATCGTCAAAGGAATATTGACAAAACCTTCCGTATCTCCTTTTCTGTAATGGAATTTGCGTTGTTCAAATTTAGTGAGCCAGATTAAGGCTGCATTAAAGTTCCTGAACACTTCCATCTTATTATACAATACAAATCCCATCATCCGCAAACGTCCTTCGGTGTGGGTATTGAATACATTGCGATAGATTTCATCCTTATCAATTCCTTTCGAAAGCAATTCGCTGATAATGTAATAAATCTCCTTATTGTTAGAATTATAGGTAAAGCCACCTGTATCCGTCATCATACCGGTATAGATACATTCTGCGCCTTCGCGCGTAATATCATTGAAGTTACCCAAACGACAAATCAAGCGGAACACCAATTCCGAGGTAGAGGAAATCTCCGGATGAGAAATAGTAATGCCGCAGAAGTCGCCCGGATACAAATGATGATCGACCATCATTTTGCGTGCCGGTGAATTGGCTACCGTTTCTTCCATGGTATCAATACGAGACAATACATTGAAATCCAGACAACAAATAACATCCGCTTCCATCAACAACCGGTCGGCAAATTCCTTATATCTGTCATATATGATTATTTCCTTGGCCCCCGGCATCCACTTCAAGAAATCCGGGAAATGATTAGGGACAATCACATTCACGTTTTTCTCCTGTGTATTCAAGAAATGATACAAGCCCAAAGAAGAACCAATGGCATCTCCATCCGGCGACACATGACTTACTATCACTATCTTTTCTGCACGTTCGAACCATTTTTCCACATGATCCACATTCGTTTGTGCAATTACTTTTGTCAACATAGATATTTCATTTAATGAACGGCAAATTTACAAATATTTTTTTAGAACACAAGTAAAACACAATGTCCTCCTAACCATAAGGCAACCATCGCCAACAAAACGATAAAAGCCTTCCTACTTCGCACCTTTACATACCAGACAATTCCACCTAAAAGCACATATAGTCCCCATACCTCCATCTGATGAAGCTTGATGGAAGACAATGAAGCATAAGGCAACCCGCTGACCCACTCGGCCAATTCATTCAAGGCCATCACCATTTTATCCAACATACATACAATCCACTGTCTCACTTCGGGGAGCACTCCTAAAAGCATAGAAGCGAAAGCAGTATAAATGATGCAAGGAACCAACCAGGCGACTCCCAAATTGGCCAACAAAAAATAAACGGAAAAGTTGGAAAAATAATACATCACCAAAGGAGCCGTACCTATTTGAGCTGCCATAGAAACCGACATGACACTCCATACCCCCCGCAAAGCACGTATACGAAACGGGCAAAGGGAATTCAATGGATCATAAAAGATTAAAATGGCAAGAACCGCCAGAAACGACAACTGGAATCCTACATCATACAAATAAGAAGGGTTATAGAGCAACATAAAGAAAGCGGCTATGGCCAGTGTGTTCAGGCTCAACGGTTTACTTCCTGAAAATTTGCCCAATTCCATGAGCATACACATTATCACCGCCCTGACTACAGAAGCTTCCAAACCCGCAATAAAAGCGAATGCCCACAACAAGCCAACAGATAACAACCATCGGAGAATCCGCAAAACTTTCCCTTTCTCCAAAGGTTTCAACAATACACTCAACAGCAACCACAAAAAGCCGATATGCATACCCGATAAAGCCAACACATGAGAGATACCAGCTACAGAATAGGCTTCTCTGACTTCTTCACTTAAATCTGCTTTATACCCCACCGTTAACGCCGACAATACAGGCAGTTGTTTCTCACCAACACCCCAACTTCGATACAATTCCACAATCCTTTCACGGATAGCCAAAGCCTTTCGCTTGATGGTCCACTCCTTCGGGCCATTTCCCTTTTTACTATATCCGGCTGGGACATAAGCTGTTCCACTAATTCCTTTATGTAATAAATAGGAAGCATAATCAAATGTCACCCCTTCATTAGAAGGCGCTTTGACTTGCGCATGAAACACCAACGGATCACCCATCTCCACCGTTTGCGCAAAACTATCTTTTGCCAAGTATAAAACTATGTTTTGTCGGTCGTAAAGCGCCATTTTACACTGAATACTTTTAGGCTTCTCTATTGGAGGTTCCATCACTACTCCCCGATAGGTCCGAGACTCATTAGGCCAATCCACATGCACATGTTGCCATCGGCATTGCATCCGGAAAGCACCTATCAAGAAAAAGAGCAGAAAGGTTCCTACTCCGAACCACCATCGATAACGAAAATTCCTTCCTCTGATGCATATGCCTAGCGCTATGCAAGTTGCCAACATCATACCTGCCCACCCCCAATAAGGAATAGGAAAGGAACAACTTTCCATAAAAAAAATTCCGGCCGCCAAAGGTATGGACAGCCGGAGTATAGGATAAGCAGTCAAAGGCTGTTTCGTCATTACAAGCGTTTCAATTGTCCGACTCTTTCTATCATATCAGGAGCTCCAAACACAAAACTACCTGCCACCAACACATCGGCACCAGCATCCACCAATGCTTTACCCGTTTCCAGATTCACACCTCCATCCACTTCAATCAAAGCATGAGAGCCTGTGCGTTCGATCAAGGAACGGAGTTCCCTGATCTTATCAAGCGTATGAGGTATAAATTCTTGTCCGCCAAAACCCGGATTCACACTCATCAAGAGTATCATATCCACATCGGTAATGATATCGGCCAACAAAGACACCGGAGTAGCCGGATTCAAGGTTACTCCTGCTTTCATACCCGCATCCTTTATCTGTTGGATAACCCGATGCAAATGCGGACAAGCTTCATAATGCACATTCATCATCATGGCGCCCAATGCTTTCACCTCGGGAATGAACTTCTCCGGTTGTACAATCATCAGATGTACATCCAACGGCTTTTGAGACAATTGGGCTACATATTTCAAAACAGGAAAGCCAAAAGAAATATTGGGTACAAACACACCGTCCATGATATCGATATGCAACCAATCGGCTTCACTACGGTTTATGACATCCAAATCGGCTTGCAAATTTGCGAAATTAGCCGACAACAACGACGGAGATATAATCGGAGTTTTCATCTGTTATTCATTAGGTATGTACAAAGATAGACAATGTTTTTCAATTACAACCAAACAAAGGATAGATTATTCCATCTTGCTTCCTTCCACATGCCGATAACCGCGAAGGAAATCGCCTACCCCCATTCGTTTCTTTCCGGCTAATTGTAAGGATAACAAATGAACAAATCCATCAGGTACAGCTATACGGAAACAGGTTTTGCCATCGGTATCTATCTGGCCTACAGGCAAGGAATGCGAAACAATCTTCTTTTCCGTTTCGTATATCTTTACCACTTGGCGTGTTCCATCGGGCATCACCAACTCCGTCCATGCCGCCGGATAAGGCGAAAGTCCCCTTACAAAGTCGTAAACCCGTTTGACTCCCGTATTCCAATCAATCCGACAAGTCTCCTTAAAAATCTTCGGAGCCGGACGAAGTTCGGTTTCAGGTTGTATCAGTTCGTCTTGAGGAATAGGCTTGATGGTACCTGCAAGAATAGCATCCACCGTTTCCAAGACCAAGTCACCTCCCAGCATCATCAACTTGTCATATACAATACCTACGTTATCGGTATCTTCTATCGGTACACGCACTTGCTGGATTATGTCTCCCGTATCAATCTCATGCTTGAGGAAGAAAGTCGTAATACCCGTTTCCGTATCTCCATTGATAACCGCCCAGTTAATGGGAGCCGCTCCTCTATATTGAGGCAACAGAGCCGCATGAAGGTTGAAAGTTCCCATGGGAGGCATGTTCCATACCACTTCGGGCAGCATACGGAAAGCCACTACAATCTGCAAATCGGCCTTCAAGGCACGCAGTTCTTCCAAGAAAGCCTCATCTTTCAGGCGTTCGGGTTGCAATATTTTCAAACCTTGCGACAAGGCATATTCCTTCACCGGACTGGGTTGCAACACACTTCCATGTCGTCCCATCGGCTTATCGGGCATGGTAATTACTCCCACTACATTGTATCCCCCCTCTACCAAGCGCTTCAAGCTTTCTACCGCAAATTCGGGAGTACCCATATATACGATTTTCAAATCTTTCTTTTCCATTGATTATTACGTTTAGTCTTCTGAAAAATCCACCAACATTTGTCGATACGAATTCAATATCCTCGATTTGGAAAGGAATCCTTTATATACCCCATTTTTATCTACTACAGGCAAATTCCATGCTTTGGTATCATCGAACTTTCTCATCACCTCTTCCATCGAATCTTCAATAAGGATACGAGCCGGCGGGGAGGTCATGAAACGATTCACATAAAAGCGATGATACAATTCCTGCCGGAACATGATGTTGCGTATATCGTCCAATATCACGACACCCAGCAATACTCCACGGGCATCGACTACAGGGAACATGTTACGCCGAGCTTTGGAGATGACCTTCACCATGGCCCCTAAGTCCATATCGGGAGACACTTTCTCAAAATCCGTTTCTACCACACTCTCAATATTCATCAAGGTAAGCATCGCCTTATCCTTATGGTGAGTGAGCAGTTCACCTTTCTGCGCCAATCGCATGGAGTAGATACTATGAGGCTCGAATACGATGATGGTCAGATAGGCGCTGACCGCCACCATCATCAACGGAAGGAAAAGGTCGTATCCCCCCGTCAGTTCGGCAATCAGGAACACCCCGGTCAACGGTGCATGCATCACTCCCGACATTACTCCTGCCATACCCAGAAGGGCAAAGTTCTTTTCCGGCAAGTCATCCGAAACAACGGGTGCCAATTCGTACCCATTACAAAAGTTGGCAAAGATGAAGCCGGTGATACATCCCAAGAACAAACTGGGAGCAAAGATACCGCCACATCCGCCACCGCCATTGGTTGCGCTCGATGCAAATACTTTGAACAAGACTACCAATGCCAGATAGACCAACAGAAGATTTCCGTAGCCATAAAAGATAGAATTATCCATTACCTTGTCCCAATCGGCACTACTGATTCCATTCAGCAACATATGGATGGTATCATACCCTTCCCCATAAAGCGACGGGAACAAGAAGATGAGTACACTCAACATGCTTCCGCCAATCAATAGTTTGATATACGGATTATTGTATTTACGGAAAATCCCTTCTATCCAGTTCATGGTACGGGTAAAGTACAAGGACACCAATCCACACAATATCCCCAAAAGAATGACCGCCGGAATACGTTCCATAAGGAAAGGTTCATCCATGTGGAATTCAAACATTGCTTCCGTTCCCGTCAGGATATACGATACCGTAGCAGCCGTCACACACGACACCAGCAAAGGAAGCAGCGAACCCATGGTCAGGTCTATCATCAACACTTCAAGAGTAAATACCAGTCCCGCAATAGGCGCCTTGAAGATACCCGAAACAGCTCCGGCCGCTCCACATCCCACCAACAACATCAATGTGCGGTGTTCCATCTTGAATGTACTTCCCAAATTGGAACCGATGGCCGAACCGGTCAGCACAATCGGTGCTTCCGCTCCAACCGATCCACCGAAACCGATGGTAATGGAACTGGCCAACAACGACGACCAGGTGTTATGCCGCTTGATGCGACTCTGCCTCCGGGAAATGGCATAAAGTATCTTGGTTACCCCGTGACTGATATCATCCCTTACCACATTGCGTATAAACAATCCGGTAAGCAGGATACCGATGGCCGGATACACCAGATACAACCAGTTCACACCCGTAGAATCGAAGTTTTCTGTCAGAAAATGTTTGATGTATTCTATCAGGAACTTCAACAGGCAAGCCGCCAAAGCCGTCAGGATACCTACCATAAAACTAAGTATCAAGACGAAATGCTTATCCTTGATTTTCCTCTCACGCCAAAGGATGAAGCGTTGCAAAAGACTTTTCTTATCCTCGTTCAAACCGTCCATTTCATTCAGGTTATTCTCTGATTACTTTTACCTGTCCCCCTTTTCCCAATCTGATGATGCCCGATGGTTTGGAAGACGATTTTTCCTTTCTCCGACTTTGTACGATATAATCCACCGCCTGCTTGATTTCTTCACTGATATCGGCAAACGTAGCGGGCGAAGGTTCTCCGCTCACATTGGCAGAAGTAGAAACAATAGCTTTGCGGAAACGGTAGCACAACTGATTGGAGAACGGTTCGGAAGTCACCCGAATGCCTATACTTCCGTCTTCTCCCACCAAATTAGGAGCCAAATTCTTTGCACCCTCATAAATAATGGTAAGTGGTTTGGTGGTCAGTTCAATCAAATCAAAAGCCACTTCGGGTGCATCGTCCACATAGAAATCCACTTTCACGGCATTGTCTACCAATACCAACATGGCCTTATTGTCGGCCCGTTTCTTTATTTCGTAGACCCGCTTCACCGCTTCTTCGTTCGTGGCATCGCACCCAATTCCCCAAATGGTATCCGTAGGATAAAGAATCACCCCTCCCTTGTTCATCACTTCACAAGCCTTCCGGATATCTTCCTTCATTAGTTCGTCCATCATTCTTTTCTTTTTTGCAATGAATTGCAAATGTAACAATTTTCCTTTGGATGATAAAAAAATGAAAAAGAATATCCAAGAGCCATTAAAAGTTTTATTTGCCATTTTACCTACATCCTTACATGATTTGGCTTATTGTTATTATAATCAGAATGTTATCCATGTAGGGAGGCATGTAGGGAGCATGTAGGGAACGACTTTTCCCTACATGACGAAGAATAATCCGCGCCATTAGTATGTAAATAATTGATAATCATAGAGATAAATTCATACAAAGTACTTTGAACGGAGCGACGAAGTGCTATGAAGGTAGCGACAATGTACTGCGAACGGAGCGACGGAGGTTGCAAAGGATTCTGTAGGTTGTCAGTTAACGCTTTATGTTGACTGTATTTAGCCTTATTTATATAGTAGGTTGACTTAGTTAAACTTTATTTTTATTTTACGTTGACTACGTTTTAGCTTAGTCATGATCTGAGTTGACTTTCCTCTCATTAAAGAACAAGCAAAAGGAAATCAAAGCCTGCATTATTTCCGAAATGTTGGGACAAATACCATTCTTTGTGTGTAAGTAAAGTGTGTAAGGAAATTCCCTACACACTTTACCTACACACTTTAACTTGCTGATATTCAGCGGTGAGTGTAAGATGCAAGTAAAATCAAAAAAAACTTTTTTTGAAAATGGACTGGAGGGAGTCTTTTTCGAATGTTTACAGTGGCTTATTCACAGATAGTGAATATTTCTTCATGATAGTATGTTTTAATTCAATATCAACAATGATTTATGAAATACTTTACTGCAACTAACAAAGGTGGTAAATCATTTTTGATTACAGAGAAAACAATTTCTGCATCTATATCAAAATAGCCGTGAGCTATATGATTACGAATACCAATAACATCTTCCCAGGGAATCTCTGGACGTTCGAGAAGCAATTTCTTATTGGTTATCCTATCTATCTGATGAATACCTTCACCTATAGCTTCAATGAGCATGCAATTGGCTGCTAATTTTTGCATACCTTCGGGTGAAAGATAATAATCGTCAGTAGATTTAACCGACGAATTCCATTCTTGTAATTGTCCAATAGCTGTTTCTATCTGTTTGAAAATAGAAAGAATACGTTGCCGATTACCGTATGATATAGATTCCATCATGATTAATTTCCTGTAAAAGATAGGGATTCATATATTTATGCATGCGAATGACATCAACAGAACATCCCAACAAATTCTCAAGGAAACGTTTTAGCCGAACCAATAGATATGCACTTGGTTCCATTTCAACGCATATATCTATATCGCTGTCTTCTCGATGTTCGTCACGCGAAACGGAACCGAACAAACGAAGTGAACGAACTCCAAACACTTGTTTCAATTCATTTGCATGAGTTGTTATTAGTTGGATATATTCGGCTTTGGTTTTCATTCGGGTATTTGTTTATTACACTAATATGCAAATATAGATAATCCTCCGTAATATGCCAAAGGTTTTCGATTTTCGTTATTCATTTTAACATATCATCAATCGCATCTTTGATTTTATTCTTGTTGTTCTCGTTATATCCAAAGATTTGACAAGGGCCCGGAAACCAATGGTGTTCTTCTATCTGGTAACTTGCAGTTTCAATGTTTTCCAGATTGGCTATCACTTCCTTTAAATAACTCTTTGTATCTGTAGGTTGACAGGATGCCAAGGTGATACCTAACAGCATTGTTTTTAAAATGTTTTTCATGATAATATGTTTTCCTTGATCTTCTACAAAAAAAGTAATGATTATTATTCTATTCTTACCGCCCTAACCGGCAAACCATCAGCGGGATTCTCTTTCTTACCGTTTCGGAAGAAGTCTTCGGCTTTGATTTTCTCTATCCGTTTTTGTGCCAACTGATAATAGGTTTGTACATCTTTCAGCATCTTTCCATCTTCATCTACGGCCATTTGTTCCTGTTTGGGTACCATCGACATGTATTTTTCATAATAGTGTACGGCGTTGGCATAGTCTTCCTGATGGTCGTATATTTGAGCTATCCGATAGTACACTACCCGATGCTTGTTCCATTTATACAATTCCTTCAACGCATCGATGCGTTTGTATGGTTGGGCAGCATAATCATGGCATTCGGCCAGTCCTTCATAAAGTCGTGCCATCAGGCTATCGGTCGGGATAGCGGTGTCGATAGCCTTTTGCATATAATCCACCCCCTCTTGCTTATAGGATGAATAGGCACACGATTTTGCCAAATAATATAGGATATTGATATCCGTCGGAGCCTTTTGATGGGCGAGTTTCAGATTGTCATACCCTCCATACGGCCAATTGTTCTGCAAATGGCTTACTCCCAAATAATACAAGGTCGTGAAACTATGGTCGCCCATAGCCTTTAATGCTTCGTAGCGTGTAACCGCCTGTTTGTAATTCTTCGACAGGCAATAGGCTTTGGCATTCTGACGGTTCACATCCATATTCAAGGTATCGGTCTGCCGATAGGTCTCCGTTACACTGATAGCATCAGCGTATTGCTGGTTGTTGTTGAAGATATTGGCTATGCGGGCTACCGTCTGTGCATCGAGCGAATCACGGCGATAAGCTGCATTGTAACTGGTAAAAGCATACATTACGGCATTGGAATCGACCGGAGCCAAGCCTTCGTATGCTTGTCCCAAATACTTGTATCCTGTGGCCGAAAGACTATCCATCGCCAACCATTCGTGACAAGCGGCCTTTGCCCCTTCGTATTCCTCAGCACCGAGTAGGGTACGGATATATTGCAAACGGAAATAACGGTTATCCGGCTTCAACGCTGTAGCCTTGCGGTAACAAGCAACCGCTTTCAGTGTTGCCCCCATCTGCCGGTAACATTCTGCCAACTCAACGACTGCTCTCAGATGGGTGCTGTCTTCGGGAAGCAAGGAATTCCATTCGCTAATGGTCTCGGGCAAACGGTTCATGCTTTTCAAAGCTTGCGCCCGTAAGGGGGTAAGCAGAGAATCTCCCGAAGCTGGTGCAATACCATTGATAACCGTTTCGTAATCGTATTGCTCCATTGCTTTCAGAAAGTCGGCCAAGGTCTGGGCATACATTCCCATAGGAAGAATGCATAAACAAAGTGCCGCAATAGTTTTCATTACTTTTTTCATCATTTTCATGGTAGTTGCTTGGAAGGATTAAATATTATTATTGTGTCATCCTGAACGAAGTGAAGGATCTGGCGACATAAAGTGGATGGTTTTAGATGCCTCGCGATGTTCAGAATGACACATTGATAAAGGATTCCTATTTTAAAATAGCCTTATAGAACAGGTAATTTATTGCTGGTTGGTTTTCGGTTGTTCTTTGTCCTTGTTTAAATTAAACATCACCGGCATAGTGTATTTCACTTTGACTACTTTACCTCTCTGCATACCCGGCTTCCATTTTGGCATGGAACTAATTACACGGAGAGCTTCGGCATCCAAGATAGGAGAAACACTGCGTGCCACTTTTACTTCGGTGATGCTACCGTCTTTTTCCACAACGAATTGCACAATTACCCGGCCTTGTTCTCCTTTGTCCTGTGCTTCCTTGGGATACTTCATGTTGGCTTGCAACCACTTCATGCATTCTCCCATACCACCGGGAAATTCCGGCATTTGTTCTACTACTTGGAAGACTACATCCGTCTTCACTTCTTTCTTTGAATCAACGGGTACGGCACTAACCGATGAAGAGGTAACAGTTTCTTTCTTTTCCAAGCTGAACATGATAGGTAACGTGTATTTCACTTTGACCACTTTACCTCTTTGCATACCCGGTTTCCATTTAGGCATGCCGCTAACTACACGGATGGCTTCAGCATCCAAATCAGGAGAAACGCTACGTACTACTTTTACGTCGGTGATGCTACCGTCTTTTTCCACAATAAACTGTACAATTACTCGGCCATGTTCTCCCTTTTCTTTGGCCTCCATGGGGTACTTCATGTTGGTTTGAAGCCACTTCATGCACTCACCCATACCTCCCGGGAATTCCGGCATTTGTTCAACCACTTGGAAGACGGGATCGTCTTGGTCGATGGTTGGAGTGGCTTGGATTTCCTCGGTAAGTGTGGTGCTTACCTTTTCGGCAATGCGCTCTGTGGTGCGTGCCACAGCTTCGATGTTGCTGACCAAAAGTAGAGCGGCGGTCAGCGGTGCAAACAAGGCATACTTGATGCGGCCTGTTGTACGGGTTCTTTTCTTGTTCATCATAACAATTCTGTTTTTTAAATGTGAGACATTAAAATGATTGTATAAACCGGTTTGTCTGTTCTGGTTGGCAAGGCCCAATAAATGGTACTGGTATTGCTTGGTGTTACAAAGGCTTTCGGCCACCTTGTTGTCGGCCAAGTATTCCAGGTTAAGGCGGATTTCGGCTTTCATGAGCCACATGAACGGATTCATCCAACAAACAATGTTAACGAGCTCGCTGAACACTACATCGATAGAATGGCGTTGGCGCACATGGGTAAGCTCGTGCGTAAGGATTTCTTTTCCTCCTTCGCCTTGCAAATCGGGCAGATAGGCGAATATCCAATGGAAGAAAGAGAACGGATTGGCCTCATCGGATAGACTGACGACACGTACTCCGTTGACGGTGACCGATTGCCCTTTCCTTACCAATCGGAAGATGCTGGCCAATTGTATCAGGAAACGTATACCGAGTACTACTACACCAATTATATAAAGATAGGTTAGCAATGTCAATGCATCGGGAATTGGATAGGTAGAAGCCGTTTCGGTAACGGTGATTTCTTCCATATCGATGAAGGTGGCATAGTAATCGGCCAGTTCGTTCATGGAAGGCTGTTCTTGTACCCAATGCTGGATGTTGAGGAAAGGGTAGAGAAAAGAGATACCCAAAAAACTCAATAGAGCCACGCGTCGCCAATGGAAGAACGTATCGCGACAACAGAATAGTTTATAAAAGGCATAAAATAGGGCGATGCCTACATTTACTTTCAACAGATAAATCCATTCGGGAGCCATGGTGAGGGGAGTTTAAGGTTATTCTTCTTTTCCTTTTTCAATCAAACTGATGATGTCTTTCAAATCGTCGGCAGAAAGTTTCTGTTCTTTGGCGAAGAACGAAACCATTTCTTTGTAGGAGTTGGCAAAATAGTTGCGCACCACACCTCCCATGAAGTTCCGTTTGTATTCGCTTTGCTTGACGGCCGGACTATATAAATAGGTATTGCCATAGCGCTTGGCGTGTACATAGCCTTTCCGCTTCAAATTGTTTACGATAGAGGCTACGGTTGTATAAGGGGGTTGAGGCTCGGGGAAACGAGTGACAATATCTTTCACTACACATTCGTTCAGTTTCCAAATGTAAAGCATCACTTCTTCTTCTTGTATTGTTAGTTTTTCCATATAATAATGAGTTGCTTACGATTTCTTCGCAAATCTACGAAGTTTTCGTAATGATGCAAATATTATGAAGTTAAAGAAGTTTAAAGAGATAATTTTCTATTTTTGAAGTGTGCTTAAAAAAATGGATGCATATTTTGATGCATCCACTTATATGATTTAAAATTCCGAAGTGAAATGGAATTTGATGTGCTTGAAGTCCATTTGGGCCATTTGAAGCACATAACCGCTATCAGCCAGGAATACATCGCGACCTTCGCGGTCCTTCGCCATGTATTGATACTTGCGTTTCTTGAAAGCTTCGAGTTCGGCGGCATCGTCGCTCTCTATCCAACAAGCTTTATAAAGGCTGACAGGTTCCCAACGGCACTTGGCGTTGTATTCGTTTTCCAAACGATATTGGATAACTTCAAACTGGAGCTGACCTACCGTACCAATAATCTTACGACCATTGAACTGGTTGACGAACAATTGCGCTACTCCTTCGTCCATCAACTGGTCGATACCCTTGGCCAATTGCTTTTGCTTCATCGGGTCGGCATTCTCGATGTACTTGAACATTTCTGGTGAAAAACTCGGCAATCCCTTGAAGTGAAGCTTTTCGCCTTCGGTCAACGTATCACCAATCTTGAACGTTCCGTTGTCAGGCAAACCAATAATATCACCCGCCCATGCCTCATCGACCGTAGTCTTTCGTTGAGCCATGAATTGGGTAGGCGACGAGAAACGCATGGTTTTGTCGTGACGCACGTGCAGATAAGGAGTATTGCGCGAGAACTTGCCCGAGCACACCTTACAGAAAGCAATACATGAACGGTGATTGGGATCGATATTCGCGGTTATCTTAAAAATAAAACCGGTGAACTTCTGTTCGTCGGGTTGTACATCCCGTTCTTCCGCTTTGACCGGACGTGGACTTGGAGCGATTTCCACGAACGTATTCAAGAGCTCCTCTACCCCAAAATTATTCAAGGCAGATCCAAAGAATACAGGTGCCAATTCGCCACGCAAATACTCTTCCACTTTGAATTCCGGATAAACCCCTTCAATGAGTTCCAATTCGCTACGGAGTTTATCAGCCAAAGCCATACCAATCTGGTTATCCAATTCTTCTGAATGAATATCTACTTCCACCTTTTCGGTTACCACCTGCTTGGAAGGTTGGAAAAGGTTCAAATTCTGTTCGTATATATTGTACACCCCTTTGAAACGCGGACCGCTTTCAATCGGCCAAGTCAATGGACGCACACCAATCACCAATTCTTCTTCCAACTCATCGAGCAAATCGAACGGGTCTTTCGCTTCGCGGTCCATCTTGTTGACGAAAATAATAACTGGAGTATTACGCATACGGCATACTTCCATCAACTTACGGGTTTGAGTTTCCACCCCTTTCGCACCATCGACCACAATGATAACCGAATCGACAGCGGTCAGTGTACGATAGGTGTCTTCCGCAAAGTCTTGGTGACCAGGAGTATCGAGGATATTGATTTTATAATCGTGGTAATCAAATTCCATCACGGAGGTCGTTACCGAAATACCACGTTGTTTTTCAATATCCATCCAGTCGGATGTAGCTGTTTTCTTGATTTTATTGCTCTTGACGGCACCTGCCACCTGAATCTGTCCTCCGAAAAGCAAAAGTTTTTCGGTCAGCGAGGTCTTACCGGCATCCGGATGCGCAATGATTGCAAACGTTCGTCTTCTTTCAATTTCTGGATTCATCTCTCTCAATCTTATGCTTCTAATTCTGCGATGCAACTCTGCAAAGAGTCCATCCAATAAGGTATTTCTATATGATAAGTATTTTTAATTTTCGTTTTGTCCAGCACCGAGTAATGCGGGCGCTTGGCAGGTGTAGGATACTCTTCGGTGTGAAGTGGCTTTACATGACAGGAGGTGATACCTGCCAAACGATGAATAGCCTTGGTAAAATCATACCACGAACATACGCCTTCGTTACTGAAATGATAAATACCCGGAACTACGCCTTGACGGATAGCCGCAAAGATAGCAAGGGCCAAATCGCGAGCATATGTCGGTGTACCTATCTGATCAAAAATAACCCCAAGGGATTCCCGTTCTTTACCCAAACGAATCATCGTCTTCACGAAGTTGTTTCCGAAAGTAGAATACAACCAAGCGGTACGAATAACCATGGAACGGCTACACAAGGTCAGCGCATTCTGTTCACCGGCCAGTTTCGTGGCACCATATACAGAATTGGGGCATGTAGGTTCCGTTTCCAGATAAGGGACATGAGCTGTACCATCAAACACATAATCCGTGGAAATCTGAATAAATTCAGCTTTATTGACTTCAGCGGCTTTGGCCAAATACCCCACCGCATCTGCATTCAATCGGGTACAAAATTCGAGATTCTCCTCCGCTTTATCGACAGCCGTATATGCAGCGCAATTCACTATGATCTGTATATCATTCATCATGACAAATTCCATGACAGCCCGTTCATCACAAATATCAAGCTCCGCCACATCTGTAAAGAAATAGTTATACTCTTGATTTTCGACCGACAGAATACGCATTTCATTACCCAATTGACCATTGGCACCTGTAATCAATATATTTTTCATAATTCAAGTCCTCCTTTCTTATCCACGATATAGTAAGTGGAAAGCATGGAAAGCAAACCGGTAATGGCTTCCTGTGCCTTTTGCGTTTCCTCACTAATCTCCTTCTTTTGAAGTTTCAGTAACAAAATACCGTATAAAGCATCGAAACATGTTTCCAATTCGGGTTTATCCTTATCAGCCCCCTTCGCACGAAGTTCGACAATAAACGGCAATGCCTTGTAGTATGCAGCATTGTAATAAGGGAATTTGGGCGATGCCATCAACTGCAAATGCAAATCAGTAAGCCATACAATGACATTCTTGTTAATCTGTAGATGTCCCCGTTGCATCACTTCCTCACGACGCATCATTTCTATCAAGTCTTCATACCATTGGGACAATTCGGTACGTTGTTCATCCGACAAAGAGGGATAATGGTCTACAATATTGCATTGAATCTGTTCCATATCACAATGATTGGCACGAATCAGGTCTTCCACCTGCCACATATAAATGAGGTATTCGGCAATATTCCGTTGCTTAAGTTGTTGCGAAACAAACATGCTGATAGTATTTAGTAAATTGTTTTACCCAATATAGTATAGACGATGCTGACAACCGATGCCAACATCACTACCGTACCGATAATACGGTTTAATATCCAGATTCCTCTGACATTAAATTGGGTGCGAACCTTATTCACAAAATAAGTGATACCGAACCACCACGTCCACGCTCCTAATACAATTGCCATATAACCGGTCAGTTGAAGTTCCAATGCACTATCGGGCATCACAAACGAAAAACGGGCAAAAAGTCCGATAAACAGAAAGATAATCAAGGGATTGGAAAGAGTAACAAAGAAAGCTGTTACAAAATTATGCAGATAAGTTCCCGGTGTAGATGAAACCGGTCGGATGGATTGCACCGGATTGCTCCGGAAAGTATATACCCCAAAAACAAACAACATAATGCTTCCTATAATCTGTAGAAGAATCTGGTGCTTCATCAGAAACTCATCCATAAAACTCATACCATATCCGGTTATCAACGCATATATGATATCACTCAAGCAAGCACCTAACCCTGTAACGAATCCATACCAACGACCTTTATTCAGTGTGCGTTGTATACAAAGTACACCCACAGGGCCTAATGGCGCGGAAACTACCACGCCTATAATAAACCCTTTCACCAATATATCGAGTATGGTTACTTGTTCAATCCAATTCATGACTGCAAAGATGAGATTTTTTTACGAAAGTACCTATATTTAAACTCATTTTTCTTTTATAGAATGTGTCTTTTATATAACTTTGCACCTTATTAAATAGAATCCTTTTGAGATAACAATTAACAAAACAACTATAAAGTGCTATGATTTTATTTTTCAGAACACCGAACCTGAATGTCATCGCCACAGAAGCCAATAAGGAACTTAGTGCAGAAGACATCCAGAAATTATGTTGGCTTTATGGGGAAGCCACCGTTGAAAAGGAAGAAAACTTGCAAGGCTGTTTCGTCGGACCACGCCGAGAAATGATTACGCCATGGAGTACCAATGCCGTAGAAATCACCCAGAACATGGGATTGGAAGGCATTCTACGTATCGAAGAGTATTTCCCGGTTAAAGATGAAAACGCCGAATACGATCCTATGCTCCAACGCATGTACAAAGGATTGGACCAAAATATCTTTACTATCAACATCAAACCGCAGCCCATCATCTACATTGAAAATCTGGAAGAATACAACGAACAAGAAGGGTTGGCTCTTTCACAAGAAGAAATGGACTATTTGAAGAAAGTAGAAAAGGATTTGGGACGTAAATTGACAGATTCGGAAGTATTTGGTTTTGCCCAGATCAACTCAGAACATTGCCGTCACAAAATCTTTGGTGGTACATTCATTATTGATGGAGTGGAAATGGAATCTTCACTCTTCCAAATGATCAAAAAGACCACCCAAGAAAATCCGAACAAGATAATCTCTGCATACAAGGATAATGTTGCTTTTGCAGAAGGTCCGGAAATTGAACAATTCGCTCCAAAAGACCATTCTACAGCCGACTACTTTATCATCAAGAATGTAAAGTCCGTCATATCCCTAAAGGCGGAAAC
Source organism: Bacteroides sp. (assembly GCA_015060765.1). Lineage (GTDB taxonomy): Bacteria > Bacteroidota > Bacteroidia > Bacteroidales > Bacteroidaceae > Phocaeicola. The sequence continues at coordinate 12,140 of SUXW01000015.1, read as the reverse complement.
ACATAATTTCCCGACCACTGTAGAACCGTTTAACGGTGCTTCGACTGGTACTGGTGGTGAAATCCGCGACCGTATGGGTGGTGGTAAAGGATCCTGGCCAATTGCCGGTACTGCCGTATACATGACTTCTTATCCACGTAGCGAAGAAGGTCGCGAATGGGAAGACATTCTTCCGGTTCGTCAATGGCTGTACCAAACTCCGGAACAAATCCTTATCAAGGCATCCAACGGTGCTTCTGATTTTGGCAACAAGTTTGGACAACCATTGATTTGCGGTTCCGTACTTACTTTTGAGCATCAAGAAAACAACGAAAAATATGCTTATGATAAAGTAATCATGTTGGCCGGTGGTGTAGGATACGGTACCCAACGTGACTGTTTAAAAGGTGCGCCCGAAACAGGCAACAAAGTAGTTGTATTAGGTGGTGACAATTATCGTATTGGTCTCGGTGGCGGTTCGGTTTCTTCCGTAGAAACAGGACGTTATTCATCGGGTATCGAATTGAACGCTGTTCAGCGTGCTAATGCTGAAATGCAGAAACGTGCTTACAACGTAGTTCGTGCCCTTTGCGAAGAAGATGAAAACCCAATTGTTTCCATCCACGACCACGGTTCAGCCGGTCACGTAAACTGTCTGTCAGAACTGGTGGAAGAATGTGGTGGTTTGATCCACATGGACAAGCTTCCTATCGGCGATGAGACGTTGAGTGCCAAGGAAATCATCGCCAACGAAAGTCAGGAACGAATGGGATTGCTCATCGATGAAAAAGCAATTGAACATGTACGCAAAATTGCAGAACGTGAACGTGCACCGATGTACACTGTAGGTGAAACAACCGGTGACCATCGCTTTGCTTTTGAACAAGCCGACGGGGTACGTCCGTTTGATTTGGCAGTTGACCAAATGTTTGGTTCTTCACCCAAGACTTACATGGTAGACAAGACCGTTGAACGTAAATACGATGTGGTAACTTACGACATCACCCAACTCGATGAATACATCCAACGTGTGCTTCAATTGGAAGCTGTTGCTTGTAAAGACTGGTTAACCAACAAAGTAGACCGTTGTGTAACCGGCCGTATCGGTCGCCAACAATGTCAAGGTGAATTACAATTGCCATTGAGTGACTGTGGTGCCGTTACATTGGATTACCGCGGAGAAAAAGGGATAGCGACTTCTATCGGTCACGCTCCTCAAGCTGCATTGGCTGATCCTGAAGCTGGTTCAGTATTGGCAGTCAGCGAAGCATTGACCAACCTGGTTTGGGCACCGTTGGCTGAAGGATTGGATAGTGTATCACTTTCAGCTAACTGGATGTGGCCATGCCGCGCTCAAGAAGGGGAAGACGCTCGTTTGTACAAAGCGGTGAAAGCTTTGTCCGATTTCTGCTGTTCATTGCAAATCAATGTTCCGACAGGAAAAGATTCTTTGTCTATGACACAAAAATATCCGAACGGAGAAAAAATCATCAGCCCAGGAACTGTCATTGTTTCGGCTGGTGGTGAAGTGTCAGACATCAAGAAGATCGTTTCTCCAGTCATGCAGAACAATCCGAAGAGCCGTTTCTATCACATCGACTTCTCATTCGACAAGTTGCAATTGGGTGGTTCAGCCTTTGCTCAATCTTTGAATAAAGTAGGTAGCGACGTACCTACCGTAAAGAACCCGGAATATTTCCGCGATGCATTCTTGGCTATCCAACAATTGGTTAACGAAGGATTGATTATGGCAGGTCATGATATTTCTGCCGGTGGTATGATTACCGCTTTGCTTGAAATGTGCTTCGCCAACACCGAAGGAGGTATGGAAATTACCCTTGACAAATTCCAAGGAACAGATATCGTAAAATGTCTTTTTGCAGAAAATCCTGGAGTAATCGTACAAGTATCCGATGCAAACGCTCCGAGAGTGAAAAAGATTTTGGATGATGCAGGTGTGGGCTATCTTAAGATTGGTGTACCTAGTGAAGAACGTCATATTTTAGTTAATAAAGACAGCGTAACTTACCAATTCGGTATCGACCATTTACGTGATGTTTGGTACTCCACTTCATACCTACTCGATCGCAAGCAAAGTTTCAACGGTTGTGCCAAGAAACGTTTCGAAAATTACAAACAACAGCCTTTGGAACTGGCCTTTGGCCCAGAGTTTACTGGTAAATTGAGCCAATATGGATTGAATCCAGACCGTCGGGAACCTAGTGGAATCAAGGCTGCTGTCATCCGTGAAAAGGGTACCAATTCTGAACGTGAAATGGCTTATTCCTTCTGGTTGGCCGGTTTCGATGTAAAGGATGTTACCATGACCGATCTGATCAGCGGTCGTGAAACATTGGAGGATGTAAATGTAATTGCTTTCTGTGGTGGTTTCTCCAACTCCGACGTACTTGGTTCAGCCAAGGGATGGGCAGGCGCTTTCCTCTTCAATCCAAAGGCCAAAGCAGCCCTCGACAACTTCTACGCCCGTGAAGATACCTTGTCACTCGGTGTATGCAACGGGTGCCAGTTGATGATTGAGCTCGGGCTCATCAATCCAGAACACACAGCAGACAAAAAGGCCAAGATGCTGCACAACGATTCGCATAAGTTCGAAAGCAGTTTTGTATCATTGACTATCCCAACCAACCGTAGCGTGATGTTCGGTTCATTGAGTGGATTCAAGATTGGTACTTGGGTAGCACACGGTGAAGGTAAGTTCCACTTGCCATTACCAGAAGATGAATACAATGTGGTAGCCAAATTCTCTTACGACGAATATCCTGGCAACCCCAATGGTTCATCGTATAGCGTAGCGGCTGTAGCCAGCAAGGACGGACGTCACTTAGCTATTATGCCACATCCGGAACGTACTATTTTCCCATGGCAATGCGGTTACTATCCAACAGATAGAAAAAATAGTGACCAAGTTACTCCATGGATAGAAGCATTCGTTAATGCAAGAAAATGGGTAGAGAAAAATAAAAAATGAAGTTCATTTTTGTTATAAAAAACTAAAAATAGCGGCATATTGAAAGATATGCCGCTATTTTATTTGTTATATGTTTGGAACTCTTATGTTTTTTTTTCATTTTTGCAACTAAATGATTCAATAGACCATGAGAAGAATTCTCGTCCTATTATGTGCCACGCTATTAGTGACCATCCACGGCCCCGCCCAAATGTTCAAATATTTGGATACTCAAAACGGATTGAGCAGCCGGCGTGTCCTATCTATAGAAAAAGATAAAAAAGGATACATGTGGTTCCTTACTCACGAAGGAGTGGATAAATACAACGGCAAACAATATGTACACTATAAGTTACAGGATGGAGACAAGATTATCCAACAATTTCCCAATTTAAACGTTTTGGCGACCGACAACAAAGGAGATATGTGGGTATTAGGTAAAGACGGACGCATTTTCCATTATAATTCTCTAAAAGACCAATATGATTTGGCATTTAAATTTTCTGAAGCGGTACCAAGTGACAAACGACTTCCACTAACTTTTACCAAGCTGGATAAAAATGACAAAATATGGCTCTGTACCAAAACTGTCCAATATATTTATGAAACAAAGAGCAAAAAATTCTACCATTTAGACAGTTCCATCAAAGAAGAAATAACCTGCATATCACAGATTGACGATATACATTATTATATAGGAACGACTCGTAACATCTACAAAGCAACATTAAAAGGGAACATTTTAGAAGCACGACGCGATTCCTTGCTTGAGAATTTTCATGTAGTACATCATTTATATTTCCATTCGCCAACCCAAACACTGCTTATCGGAACATTAATGGATGGATTCTACCTATACAATCCCCAAAAGCAAACGATAGAAAACATTGGGAATATGGATGACGTAAATATCAACGCCGTCATCCCATACCATAAGTCAGAAAAGGAACTTCTGCTGGCTACAGATGGTAATGGTGTCTACAAACTAAACATAGTCACCAAAGAACTGACCCAACTGCTTTCTACCAACCATCATTATTCCAACAAAATGAATGGAGACATCATCAAAGATATTTATGAGGATGAAGAAAACAGACTTTGGATGGCAATATATCCCATCAGTATCACGGTATGTTCCAACAAATATCCCAGCTACGAATTTTTGAAGCATTCCCAAGAAAATCCCAATTCATTAGTCAACAACCAAATTACATACGTCCTTGAAGATTCCGACGGAGATATTTGGTTTGCAACAAGCAACGGAGTATGTTGTTATCACTCGAAAACAAAAAAATGGAGTAGCCTACTTTCAAGCTACCAGAATGATACTAAAAGACAAAATTATGTATATATATCCTTATGCGAAGCTACACCTGGTACGATTCTTGTGGGTGGTTATTCATCGGGGTTGTACCGCATAGACAAAAAAGACATGATTCCCCATTACATCTCTCCACAAACTTTAGGTTATACGCATATTCGACCTGACAAATACATTCGTAGCATCTACCGGGATGAAGAAAACTATATCTGGGCCGGTGGATATTACAACTTGAAGCGTCTACACCCTATTACCTATGCTTTAGAGCATTACCCCATGGAATACCCTATCACATATATCACATCCAAGAATAAGGACGAGTTGTGGATAGGTACAACTAACGGACTATATACATTCGACAAGAAACAAAAAAAAATATTACATTCCAATCTTTCTCCCGAAATCAGCAACATCAATACCATTTATCAAGAAGGGAACAATACAACCTACATCGGAACCAGTGGCAACGGATTGTGGATTTACAATAACCAGACCCAAGAACTGAAAAATTTCCAAACCTCCAATTCAGCACTCATATGCAACAACATATATTGTATACTTCCAGGCAATAACAAAGACGAATTAATAATTAGTACAGAAAACGAACTGGTCTGCTTCAATTTAAAAGAAGAGATCTTTTTAAACTGGACAGAAGAACAAGGGTTATTTGCCACCAAGTTCAATACTGCATCCGGAATCCGAACTAAAAATGGAGTCACCATTTTCGGTAGTGGAAGCGGGGCAGTTATCTTAAGAGACTCCATCGAACTTCCACGCATTTTCGATTCTAAAATGGTTTTTACAGATTTCAATATTCATTACCAGAAAGTTCTGCCTAACCAAGACAATTCGCCATTAAAGAAAATCATAGATGAGACAGAAAAAATTACTCTTTCCCATGATCAGAATATATTTTCTTTGAATGTTTCTTCCATAAACTACGATTGTCCATCCCGCATATTATATTCATGGAAATTAGAAGGCTTTTACGACGAATGGACCAAACCTAGCAAGAACAATCTAATCAGATATACTAATATCAATCCCGGCAACTACACTTTACGAATACGGGCCATTCTTTTGGATGATGGGCATACGCTTGAAGAACGAGCTATCCAAATCACTATTAATCCTCCATTCAGTAAAAGTATTTGGGCCCTCATGCTTTACATTACAATAGTTTGCCTCATCATCTTTGCTATCATACGTTTCATTTGGATGAGAAGAGATAGCAATCTATCCAAAGAAAAGATTCAGTTCTTTATTGCTACAGCACACGACATCCGCACTCCGTTGACGCTTATCAAAGCTCCGTTGAGTGATATCAGCAGAAACGAAAAATTGAGTGAACAAGGTGAAGCCAATTTACAAATGGCCATACGGAGTACGGATAAAATGTCTGAACTTGCTACCCGACTGATTGACTTCCAAAAAGAAGAACTATATACTTTTGAAATTAACGTCAGCCGCTACAATATCAATTCATACATCGAAGGGCTTTTGGAACAGTTCAAGCCTTATGCAGAAAAGAAAGAAATTTGTATGACATTGGAAAGGAACATTGATAAACTAGAAGTATGGATAGACCATAACAAACTTGACTCCATTATCCACAATTTGATTAGCAATGCTTTGAAGTATACTCCCAATGGAGGGGAAATCAAGATCAGAATCAACCATAACAGAACTCATTGGTTCCTAAAAATAAGTGATACAGGCATTGGTATTTCCTCTGCCGACCAAAAAAAGATGTTCAAGCATCTATTCCGCGGCGACAACGCAGTAAACCTCCAAATAACCGGTACTGGTATCGGTATGCTACAAACATACAAATTAGTCAAACGTCATTTAGGAAAAATCAATGTTTCCAGTAAAGAAAATGTAGGAACCACCTTCAGATTGCGTTTCCCAATCGATCACAAAAGATACAGACACCAAGAGAATATTTTTGAAGGAAACACGCAAGAACTTCCAGTTATTCAGGAGAGTTCATTCAAACAATCGGCTTCTAGTATTCGCCGACATACAGACAATCCAAACAACATCAATTTACTGATAGTGGAAGACAACAGTGATTTGCGTCAATTTCTATACCAAAGTCTTTCACAATATTATAACATAACGGAAGCAAGCAATGGACAAGAAGCCATCGACCTTGTTCGTGAGAAACATCCAGACCTGATTTTATCAGACATCATGATGCCCGTTATGCGAGGAGATGAGCTATGTCGTGTACTGAAAAGCAACGTAGAAACCAGTCATATACCTATCATTCTACTAACTGCACTAAACGACAAGGACAGTATCATCCACGGGTTGAAAATCCAAGCCGACAACTATATTGCCAAACCATTCGACATCGAGATTTTAAAAGCAAGTATCGACAATGTGCTTGCCAACAAAGAATTAGTCCGCCAACAGTTTGCGCAACTAAACTACCACATGGATGAAACTATACAAAAAGAAATTCCTGGGATCGACCTTGACCAAGAATTCCTCATCAAAGTGACGGAATTAATCAAGAGTCACCTCGATAATGAATTCAATGTAGATACCCTATGTGGAAAATTACACATGAGTAGAAGTAGCTTATACAACAAAATCAAAGCATTGACCGGCCATTCACCCAGTGAATTTATACGTCAGGTACGATTGACCGAAGCTACTTTACTATTGAAAAGCAAAAAATACACCATTGCCGAAATATCAGACATGTTAGGTTTTGGCGATCCTAAATATTTTACAGACATATTCAAGAAGCACTATGGTATAACGCCCAGTGCCTACATGAAACAAGAAAAGAAATGAATTTTTATATAGAAGCATTCTGCACCTTCTTCAAAATAGGATTATTCACCATCGGAGGAGGATATGCCATGGTTCCTCTCATTGAAGAAGAAGTGGTCAATAAGAAAAAATGGCTTATACAAGAAGATTTTATTGATCTTTTGGCTGTATCACAATCCGTACCCGGGGTATTTGCCGTCAACATCTCCATCTTCATAGGATACAAACTGAAAAAGTTTCCAGGAGCTTTGGCTTTGGCATTAGGAGCTATCCTCCCCTCTTTTCTCATCATTTTGGGTATAGCTTTGTTCTTTCAACGTTTCAAAGAATACGAAGCGGTAGAAAATATATTCAAAGGAATCCGTCCAGCTGTTGTCGCTTTGATTGCCGCCCCAACATTCACTTTAGCTAAATCGGCCAAAATAAACAAATACAATGTATGGATTCCCATCATATCCGCATTATTGATTTGGTTAATGGGGGTATCACCTGTATACATCATTGCTATAGCAGGTATTGGTGGATTCATTTATGGGAAAATAAAAAATAAAAATAATCGTATCCATTAAACAAATTATATATGCTCTTTATAGAACTCTTTCTCACTTTTTTTCAAATAGGCCTCTTCGGTTTCGGAGGTGGTTATGCCATGCTATCCATGATTCAAGGTGAAGTGGTTACTCGATATGGATGGATTTCAGCCAGCGAGTTTACCGATATAGTAGCTATCAGCCAGATGACTCCCGGACCTATCGGCATCAATTCAGCCACATACGTAGGATATACAGCTGCGATAAATGCAGGATATAGTCAAACATGGGCCATATTAGGCTCCGTTACATCCACATTAGCGGTAGTACTTCCCTCCTTCATATTAATGATAGCCATCAGCAAATTCTTTTTAAAATACCAAAAACATCCTTTAGTGGAATCCGTATTCAAAGGTCTTCGCCCTGCTGTAGTAGGTCTCTTGGCGGCAGCAGCCTTGGTGCTGATGACAACTGAAAACTTTGGAAATTATAAGACAGATTTATACCAATTTATCGTCAGTATCGTATTATTCCTAATTGCTTTCATCGGTACACGAAAATACAAAATTAGTCCGATAGTCATGATTTCACTCTGTGGAGCAGCAGGATATGTGCTATATTAGCCATAACTGTGCATACCTCCCAACAAGTGATTGACTCCCAAATAAGTCATCACAACTGTAAGAATAGCTGCAATCATATAAATATGAAAAAAACGAGGACGGCTAAAAGGAGGAAAACTTTTTGAATGAAAGGTCAGTCCATATACCATGAAAGTAATAAGTGCCCACACTTCCTTAGGATCCCATGCCCAATAGCGTCCCCAAGAAATGCTTGCCCACACTGCTCCTACAAAAATACCAATTCCTAAAAAAACAACTGCAGGGTATAGCAGGAAACGGCTGATTGTCATCAACTTCTCCTCTTTACGGGAAAGGAACAATCCTATGACACCATTCAAACTGATTATGCCTAAAAGAGTATATGCCACCATAATAAACGAAACATGCACTCCCAATAAAGGGGATGACAATACGGGTAACAAAGGACTTTTTTGAGCATCCATTTGATACAGATAGGCAATCAACAATGTTATCCCTAATAACAATATGTATACGACATTCCGTTTTTTGAACATGAATGCCATCATGGATATTCCTAATATCAGATAACCCAAATAAGTAACAGTTGTACCCCACGGATCATAGTTTACTCCTAACCAACTTCCACCCCAATCATCATCGTATGAAGATTGATAAAATCGATAACCCTGCCAATCCAGCACATTATTCATAGATATATCAGTCTGAATAGAGGAAGAATCTGCAAAAGAAGTACAACGTACACTGCTAACATAATCTGAAGGTATCTCTGTATCCAGATAATGTTCTACTCGGAATGTATCAAGTTCCACCCTAAAGGGCAAAGTTTGGACCAAATTGGTCTCATGCTCCACAAATTGGAAGGTTGATGTTCCTATACGCAAATGAATATCCCCCGTCGTACCTGTAAGAAACGTAATCAGGGCACCAGCTAAAATAACTACAAAGGAAGAATGAAGCAGAAAAACCGACATTCGTTTCCACATTCGTAATCTGTAGAGTATCCACAAAGTCAATAAAGCCAATATACCCCATCCGGCTATAAAGAAGACATGATGATAAATACAAGCTGCGGCACTCGTACCATGAAAATATTCGATGAATGTAGCGGCTGCCAACACCAACAACATCACCACATATACAAACAGAATAATGCGCTTAATAAGCTGCATAACGCTTGTCACAGATTGTTTTTACTGCCATACACTCCATCTCCACAAGCCATCCTGGGCGACAAACCGGTGCCAGTAAAAACACTTTCGGTTTATCAGGGAAACGTGTATCAAACATTTCCTTCACTACTGTATAATCTGCAATATCACGCAAATAAACTATCAAATGAGCAACATGTTCGTATGTACAATCCGCTTCCTTTAATAAAGTCTCCACATTCTCCCACATACGTTCCGTCTGTTTGCGCACATCACCGGGAAACATAACTTCCCCCTTGTTGTTTATGCTTGCTGTACCCGAAATAAACACCTGACGACGATCACCATAGTCTACGTATGTGCCGCGTTCAAAACTAACGCCATATTCATACGTAGGATTCAGATGAGAAGGTGCATATAGATAATGAATTTGTCCTTCCTGCAGTCCGTCCACCGCATAGGTATCCATCAACACCAGCACTTTAGGATCGGCATGCCGACCGGCAATACCGGTACTGGCTATAAAATGAGTTTTATCAGTCAACCCTTGAGTTACAAATACTTCATTACGTGCTTTAACCATACCTGCATAGTTCACATCCACATTTTGCACAAAGAACCAAGTACGGATACAATGATCGGCCAATCGACATCCTTGTTCTGCCAATTGCATCACATAATCGTTCAACAAAAGTCGGGTCTGGTATTCGGAATTGGTTGCACGATTACAATTCAACGCACTCCACAAATGACGATACCCTCCATGACTCACTTCAAACATTCCGTGAGAAAGTGCCCGTGTCTGTACTCCTTTCTGCCAATACACCCACAAAGCAATCTTCGTTCCATCGAGAGGAGCTTGCTCCACCACCGAAAGAGCACAATCTGAATTTTCAGTCTGCAATGCCAATAAATAATCAGCCTGATTGGCGGAATCACTCAAAAAGAAACGCTTACATACAGCTATCGCTCCCTTCAGTTTATCCTCCATCAATTCATTATAAGCGGCCAACAATGCGTCGACCTGTTCTTTATAAGTCAGTTTTACATCTGTTACCCGCAATATGCCATGATATTCAGACACCCCATTGGGTACTTCATAGCAAAACAATTGGGTAGATATTTTTTTTTGCATCATTCAGTCGTTTATAATTTCACATTTTTCTTTACCGCCTTCGACTCATTATGCAAACGGTCAAGTGCAGTCACAACATAGCGATACTTGGTTTTACCGTCTTCATAAGGCAACTTATAAAAAGTATCACGAGTGATTGCTATAATCTTCGATGCATCGTCCAAATTCACTTTTTCTCCCTTTGCAAAACGATAGACCACATACTGTACAGCCTTGTCCATTTCTTTTTTAGCCTTGGGTGCTGTCCAAAACAAAATATATCCATCAGCAGTCCATACCGGTTTCAGTTTACGAACTTTACCCGGTGCTTTACTGTCTATAAAGGGCATAATAGGTTGAAGAGCCGGATAGGAATGATAGTTTTTTTCCAACATTACACGATAGTTACCCGGATTATCCACTACGGCAGCTGCATACCACTGGCAACTACCTTGTACTCCAGGCAAACTACGTTGCAATTGCATCTTGGCTGCCAATTGATGCACATTAGGATTCTTCAGGTCTGCATTCTTAACCGTACGCATCACATCCTGTCCTATAAATAACGGACGATTGGACGAATGTTTTGCCCACCAACGAATGAGTGTATCGTAATCGGCTGCTTTATGACCTATTTCCCAATATATTTGTGGAATATTGTAATCTACCCAACCATTGTTTACCCACATCAGCACATCCGCATACAAATCATCATAATTCTGCAATCCATTAGTAGCACTTCCATTCGCATCATTTTTCTGATTCCGATAAATGCCAAAAGGACTTACACCAAATTTCACCCATGGTTTACACTCTCTTACGGTTTCATGTATTTCCTTAATCAGAATATTTACATTATCCCTCCGCCAATCACCTCTATCTGCATAGCCACGACCATATTGGGCAAAAGCGGGACCGTCTGGGAATTCTTCTCCCGGATTAGGATACGGATAAAAATAGTCATCCATATGCAGTGCATCAATATCGTAACGGTTTACAATGTCTCGAACAATCTGACAAATATATTTACGATTTTCAGGCATTCCTGGATTGAAATACAACTGATCGGCATATGTAACAAACCGTTCCGGATTCTTATTGTATGGATGAAGAGGCGAAAGAACCGCTGTCCCTTTGGTTTTTGCACGATACGGATTAATCCATGCATGAAGTTCCATATTCCGTTTATGACATTCATCAATCATCCATTGCAAAGGATCCCATCCTGGATTTTTCCCCTGTACACCTGTCAAGAAACGGCTCCATGGTTCATAATTCGACTGATAGAGAGCGTCCGCTTCTGCCCGTATTTGAAAAATAATCGCATTGATACCTGTTTGTTCCAACACATCAAGTTGACTCACAAGCATATTCTTCATAGCATCGGCGCTCATACCTTGGAATTGCCCATTTACACATTGAATCCACGCGCCACGGAATTCACGTTTAGGAGATTGAGCTACCGCAGTAATGCCCATCAACAAGGCAAGAAAAATGAAAAGCGTTCTTATCTTCATGAGGTCTGTCTTCTGTATATTTTTTGCAAATATACAACAAAGAAATTGCAAATTCAACTAATAAATGCAACGGAATTATCGGTTTGAGATAATTTCAGTAAGCAGAGAGGAAAATTCCCTCCCTTGCTCTACTGAATGGGATAAAAGTGCTTACTTTACTCCGTCAAACCT
>SUXW01000014.1 GCA_015060765.1 Bacteroides sp. | reverse complement strand
CGCTGATAGTATAGTGGATGCCGCTGGACAGCACCTCGGTATCGTCAGTAGTCTCGGCATTATCCAATAAGACGGTAAGGGTGAAGAGGCGACCGCTGTCTGTCGTGATGCGTAGAGCAAGAGACTCTGCCTCGTTCGGCAAAGCATAACCACAGTATGCGGAGCCTTTGCTATACAAGGCGATGTCAGCATTTGTGCCGTAATTGCTGAGCCTAACATCCGGAAGAGTCCAGTCGGCCGTGCGTGGAACTCCAACGAGTTCGACACTCTTTACGCCGTCGCCCGCGTCAATGTCTGTGCCCGTGGTAACATTTACCGTCACCTTTGCCATCAAGTGCTTCATCTTAATGGCGGCTGGGTTTCTGGTCAGAGGCGCATACTCGCCATAGAGGTAGTCGTAGTTGTCGTAATCATCACCGTATGCTTCAGGAAGGGTGATTTGAACTTTGCCCTCGGTCGGCTCTGCATACGGATAGTAAGCTGCTATCTGCTGCTTATTGCCATTGTTCTCGAAGAGCACCACGGTTTCAGCATCCAGCTCCCAAAAACCATTGCGGTAGGTCCACTTGATGTTGTCGCCCTTATAGCTATCACCGGTTGTAGAGTACACATACACACCGATGCTGCCTTCTTCGAGGCGGTCATTGTTGATGGTGGCGCGTGTGGTCAGTTCCGCCACGCCAGCCGAAGCAATGGCAAGGGGCGTGTCCTTCTGATTGCCCTGCGGAGTGAAGTCGTCCTCCTGCGTGCAGGCGGCAAAGGATAGTGCCAGCGCTGCGAGGGCTATATATTGATATGTTTTCATATTCTTCAAATGTTATTTCTTGATTACCGGATAATTCTCTCCCTGCGTCCAATACTCACCAAGTTGGGTGGCGATTGTGTTGTTCCTGAGGTCGTCCTCGGTAACCCCTTCGATTTCGACGTTGTCACTACCGGGTTTCAGATCCGAATTGCTGTGTACTGCCTCAAGATCGTCATCGGCGAGGTAGTAGCACTTCTTGATTGCATTGACAGACCGAAGCGTGCCAAATGCCGTAAGCTCTGCCTCGTCGGTCAGATTTGCACCGCGCTCAAACTTACCTGCGAACAGGCAGTTTTCAAGGGTGGTCTTTGCACCCGTGTTGGAGAGACTCAGGAATCCGCCCATATAAATGGTTGGAGTGTTATTGAAACTGTCCTTTGCGTAGTTCGTCTTGATGGTTCCGTATGCCGCGCAGTTGCGGATGGTCACTTCACTTGAGTTCTCCTGAATCTTGCCGATAAATCCACCGGCACCCGAATCAACACGGTACTCTCCGGCATCAAAGGTGCCGTACCAAGCGCATTTTTCAATAAGGCTCTGGTGGTTGGCATAGCCTACGAAGCCGCCTATCATGTCGGGACCGTGTACCTTTGCGGTAAGGTTGACGTATGAGGTGATGTTCTGAATGATGGCGCCGTTGCGTTCAAGGTCGTTTTCACCGTCCAGACCGCAAATTGAACCGATGACACCGCCGACGTAATCGACTTCGGTATTTACAACCACCTCACCGTAGATGGTGAAGTTCCTGACAATTCCTGTCCTGACCTCACCGAAGAAGCCGAGGCCGGCTCTGCCACCTTCCACATGCAGCCCTCGGATGGTGTAGTGCTGTCCGTCAAAGACTCCGCGGAAGTTATTGTTCGCCTCGCCTGTGGAGCCGATAGGGGTCCACGGTCTGCCTTCAAGGTCGATGTCTGCCGTGAGGACTGCATTGGCGGTCCTGTCAGCGGTATTAACGTGGTTGGCAAACCAGAAGAGGTTGCCGCCGTTCTTTATCTCGTAGTAGCTGCTGTCGTTCAGTTGTGCAGGCTCATAAACGCCTGTCTCGCTGAAGCCGTTCACCCACTCGACAGCCTCGCCGCCTGATATGTCCTGCTCGTTCCAGTCGTCCACGGTGATATCCTGTACCAAGAGTCCATCATCCAGGCACATATGGATGGTGTAGGACTTGCCGCCTACCCAGTTGTACACATTGCCCGGATTGGCAGCGGCCAATTTGTCTGCATCCAGTTCGAAAGAAAGGTGTTCGTTGTCCGGACCCGATGCCTCGATAGTGAATTGGATTTTCTTGTCCTTGAAGGCATTATTGTCGGCAAGTGGCAAGGCAAGTGCATACGCTGTGTACTTGGCATCTTTCTGCACAGTGGTACCATTTTCACCCAACTGCGTTGAAATCGCGGCATGAGTGTTTCGACTGAAAGAAAGATTTCCTTGAAAATCGATACTTACCCACATGGAGGCTACAGGCAATGCAGCATCTGTCTGCGACACCTGAACACTATTGATGGTTGCCTCCGTTGGCCGCTTGTTGGTAATGATGAAGCGGAAGGTGGCTGGGATATGCTTGAACCGGAGCGTTGCCCTATTGTCGTCAATCATTTCGTAGGCATACATATAGTTGCGCAGGAAGTCGGGCTCTTGGTCGGCAACCTGTGTAAATGTAGCAGGCATTAGCATTGTGGCATCGAAGATAATGTCATTACTCACAATTGAAGCACCGTTCGCTTCGCAGATAGGAGCGACAGCAAGGACATCAAAGCCCTCATACTTACCGCCAGTTATATCATATGGGTACGTCTCTATGGTCTTGAATGTTGCCCAGTGAGCATCGTCGGAGTGTTCACTGAGCCTATGGATGCTGGCGTAGGTGTGGTAGTTCCCTTCAATGCTCTTGACAAGTTCACCTCCCACAATTGCCATCACCATCTCATAATCCTCTGTACCCTCAGGAGTATAGTCCCACTGGAAAATCAGGTTGCCCGAACCATTATCGTCATTCCATACAGCACGGGTACCAGTCTCAATGCCCACACCTCCGTCAAAGGTCAGGTGATAGCCCTCGGTAGGAGCATCGGGTGTGTCGGGCACATCAGGTGTATCAGGTGCAATGTTCTCCTGATTGCAGGAAAGAGAAAACACTGCAACTGCACCTGTCATCAGTATATTGAATAATCTTCTGTTCATAGCAATAGACGGTGATTAGTAATTGTTTCCGAATTCAGAATCGTCGCTGTCATGGCCCCATCCACTAATGGAGCCGGCAAATCCGCGCTCCACCTCCACTTCAATCACTTCTACTACAGGGGCTTCGTAAGCCTCCATTGTTTGTTCTCTTCTTTTCATCTTTCAATCGGTTTTTAGTTAAATACCGACTACAAAGATAAACAAATCATCGGAATACAAAGGACAAATGGGACTATTTCTAAACCAAACGGCCACAATTTTTGTTAACGTGGAAAACAACCGATAGACTGACTTGATTATGGAAGAAAAAAGACTGACCCACGAGAACGGCGCACCCGTAGAGAACAATACCCATTCGCTCACCGCCGGAAAGTACGGACCCATCTTACTGGAAGACAATTGGCTCATCGAGAAACTGGCTCACTTCGACCGCGAGGTCATACCCGAACGACGGATGCACGCCAAGGGAAGCGGGGCCTTCGGGACCTTTACCGTGACGCACGACGTAACGAAGTACACCTGCGCCAAACTCTTCTCGCAGGTAGGCAAGCAGACGGATGTGTTCGTGCGGTTCTCTACCGTAGCCGGTGAACGGGGAGCCGCCGATGCCGAACGCGACATACGCGGATTTGCCGTGAAGTTCTATACCGAAGAAGGCAACTGGGACTTGGTGGGCAACAACACGCCTGTATTCTTCATACGCGACCCGCTGCAGTTTCCCGACCTGAACCATGCCATCAAGCGCGACCCGCAGACCAACCTCCGCTCACCACAGGCCAACTGGGACTTCTGGACCATGCTGCCCGAGGCGCTGCACCAAGTGACCATCGTCATGTCCGACCGCGGAATCCCTGCCAGCTACCGCCACATGCACGGATTCGGCTCGCATACCTACAGCCTCATCAACGACAAAGGGCAACGGGTGTGGGTGAAGTATCACTGGCGTACGCAACAAGGCATCAAGAACCTGAGCAACGAGGAGGCGGCTGCCATCGTGGCACACGACCGCGAGAGCCATCAGCGCGACCTGTTCGATGCCATCGCCCGGGGCGACTATCCGCGATGGACGCTCTGCTTCCAAATCATGACCGAAGAGCAGGCGGCCTTCCACAACGAGAATCCATTCGACATCACCAAAGTATGGAGCCACAAGGAATATCCGCTCATCGAAGTGGGGGTAATGGAACTGAACCGCAATCCCGACAATTACTTCGCCGATGTGGAACAGGCGGCCTTCAACCCTACGCACATCGTACCGGGAGTGGGACTCTCGCCCGACAAGCTGCTGCAGGGACGGCTCTTCTCCTACGGCGACGCACAACGCTACCGCTTGGGCGTGAACCACGACCAGATACCGGTGAACCGCGCACGCTGCCCCATGCACAGCTATCACCGCGACGGACAGATGCGCGTGGACGGCAACAACGGTGCCACCAAGGGCTACTCGCCCAACAGCATCGGCGAATGGAAGACAAGTCCCGCCGCTTATGCCTACTCGCCTACCGACGGCATGACCACCCGTCACAGTCCCTACGAGGACCGCTGGGACAACTGCTTCTACCAGCCGGGCAACCTCTACCGCCTGATGACGGAAGACAAGCGCCGACTGCTGATAGCCAACACCGCTGCCGATATGAAGCCGGTGACCGACAACATCAAGTTCCGGCATGCGGCACACTGCTACCTGGCCGACAAGGAATATGGTACCCGCCTGGCCGAAGCCATGCATCTGGACCTGGTATGGGTAGAGCATCTGGCTTCTCTCAGCGAAGAGAAACGGTTAAGCATCACGGCTACAACTTGATTTTTTCACCACGGAATTACTCTGTGGTGAAAAAACATTACCTTTGTGGCATGAATACCACAATCAACATCCGTTCACAGGCAGCGTTCAATTTTCAGGCATTCATAGAATACCTGGATATTCCCGGCATGGTACTCGACCATCACTACGAAATACCAGGAGAAAGCATCAACTGGCTCTTCCATCGGAAAGGGAAGTCCACCACCCTCTTTGCTATCGGTTACAACCTGCAGGGCACCTATACCGTCAGTGTGGACAATCTGGCCGCATACGATGACTTGAAGTTCTTTCCGTATCTGGCCGATTCGCTCACCCAATTCCTGAAAGGGAAAATGGACAGGGAGAATATCTATGAACAGATGGACGAGAACTGGATAGAAGAAACCATTGCCGATGAAATTGCCCGACTGAAAGGAACACTGACCGTGGTGCCTCATTATTTCTTTGCCCAGGCCTTCGATGATTTCTGTTATGTATCCGAAGAGGCATTGTATCCGTTTGGCGTGAACCTCCATTCGTCCACGCCACGTATATATGGATACATCCAATACATGCTGAAGAACGAACTGCTGCCCCGGTTCAATGATTGGGACGAGCTACCTGCCAACTACCCTGACGAAGAAGTGGAAGTGGACATACCGCAGCACACCCCCATCGGTAAGGTAAAGTCGTGGCAACTGGACGGTTCGGAAACTTACGAGACCTACTCGCAGGAAGATGTGGACCATCTGCTCGAACTGGCAGATGAATACGATGACGGTATGCAATTGCCGGGCGTGGTGCTCAATGACATCGGCACCCTTCATCAGGAAGGCATCGGAACACCCATCGACGGTGAAGAGGCCTCCTATTGGTTCATAGAGGCTTATCATGCAGGCGATACCCTCTATGCCCCCACCAATCTGGGTGACTTGTACCGCAAAGGATGCGGCACAATAAAGCCCAACTTGGTAGAAGCATTCGAAGCCTATATGCTATCTACCGATCCGTATGCCCATTATCGCCTGGGACAAGCCTACGAAGAAGGTTGGATCGGTGAGCCTGATATGGAATTGGCCATGAAGTGGTATCGTCAGGCCGCCGAAGAAGGACATCACCTGGCTATCAAACGACTGCAACAATAGTTATTCAAAACGGATGGATTTGGCCGGATGGATGTGTGCAATGAGATAGGATGGTCCTACCAACATCAGCACGGAGACAATCAACGTACACACATTGAGCAGCAAGTAAAGCCAAAGATTGAACTCTACGGGTACGCTATCGATGTAGTAGGTGGTTGGATCGAGCTTAAAGAGGTGAAACTGCGACTGTACAATGATGAACAACAGGCCTATCACATTGCCCCACAACATGCCGCGTCCGATCAAGAATACCGAAAGACTGAGGAACACCTTGCGGATAGCCGTATTGTCGGCACCTAAGGCTTTCAATACCCCAATCATGTTTGTACGTTCAAGGATAATGATAAGCAGGCCAGATATCATGGTAAAGCCTGCCACACCCGTCATCAGAATCAGAATGACCCATACATTCAAATCGAGCAGATCGAGCCAGGCAAAGATTTGAGGATATGCTTCCTCTACCATACGGACGTAATACACACGCCCGAAGCGGTCGGTGGTCATATCTACTTTGGCACGGATGATTTCCTTGACCGTTTCCACATCCGCTGCATCCTCTATCTCCATCTCTACTCCACTAACCTGGTCGGCAGTCCAACTGTTCAAGCGGTTCACGGTATAGAGGTCGGTCAGCAGAAACATGTCGTCGTACATCGTGAAATTGGTCTGATACACTCCTGCTATTTCCAACCGACGGGCGCGTACCTTCTCATTTTCGATGTAATATGTATAGATTTTGTCGGCAGGATGCAGATTCAGTTTGTCGGCAATGGTCTTCGACACCAATACCCGGTTGGTCGAAGCCGTATCCGAGAAGGCAGGAATCTCCCCTTCTACCAGATGCTTCTTCAGATAATCCCAATCGTATTCACCGCCTACTCCCTTGAGCACCATGCCTAAGAAATTATCGTCGGTCATAATCATGCCCGGCTTGGTAGAATAACGCTGCACATGCTTCACTCCCGTTACGGAACGAAGTTCGTGAAGCAGACTGTCGCCTGCCACTACGGGAACGGTTTCGTAGGATTTTTGTTGATCAAAGTTGGTCACAATCACGTCCGAGCTCAAGCCCACCACCTTATCGCGTACCTGATGCTTGAAACCGATGACCACCGCCACCGCTACAATCATCACAGCCAGACCAATGGCAATACCGGCTGTAGCTATACGGACGGCAGGCTTGGATATTTCCTTCCCTGCCTCCCGGCTACGATACATGCGTTGGGCTACGAATAGCTTCCAGTCCATGACTATTCCTCTACTCTGCCCGGATAAGCTTCGAGTGCTTTACGGAGTACGAACAAGGCGCGTACCAAATCCTCTTTCTTCAATACGTAAGCAATGCGGACTTCGTTCTTGCCGGCACCTGGAGTGGTATAGAAACCGGTTGCAGGAGCCATCATCACAGTCTCGCCTTCGTAATTGAAATCGGACAAGCACCAGGCGCAGAACTTCTCGCAATCGTCTACAGGAAGTTTGGCAACGGTGTAGAAGGCTCCCATAGGGATAGGCGAATATACACCGGGGATACGGTTCAGTCCGTCAATCAAGCACTTACGGCGTTCCACATATTCGTCGTAGGTCTCGCGGGCATATTCCTCGGGAGCATCGAGCGAAGCCTCGGCGGCAATCTGGCCAATCAACGGAGGACTCAAACGAGCCTGACAGAACTTCATCACCGCCTTACGAACTTCTTCGTTCTTGGTGATGAGGGCACCCACACGGATACCACATTCCGAATAACGCTTTGAAACGGAGTCAATGAGCACCACATTCTGTTCGATACCTTCCAAATGGCAGGCCGAGATATAAGGTGAACCGGTATAGATAAACTCACGGTACACTTCATCGGAGAACAGATAGAGGTCGTATTTCTTCACCATGTCGCGTATCTGGTTCATCTCCCGACGGGTATACAGATATCCGGTAGGATTGTTCGGATTACAGATCAGAATGGCCTTGGTACGCTCGTTGATGAGTTCTTCAAACTTTTCTACTTTCGGAAGCGAGAATCCCTCTTCAATGGTGGTAGTCACCGTACGGATAACCGCTCCGGCCGAAATGGCAAAGGCCATGTAATTGGCGTATGCCGGTTCGGGTACAATGATTTCATCGCCCGGATTAAGACAGCTCAGGAAAGCGAAGAGTACAGCCTCGGAACCACCGGTGGTAATGATGATGTCATCGGCAGTAAGGTTGATATCGTACTTCTTATAATAGCCCACCAACTTTTCCCGATAGCTACGGTAACCTTGGCTGGGACTATATTCCAATACGGTACGGTCAATATTACGAATCGCATCGAGGGCCGCTCGTGGAGTAGGAAGGTCGGGCTGACCGATATTCAGGTGATACACATGAATTCCTTTCCGCTTGGCAGCATCGGCCAGTGGCGCCAGTTTACGGATAGGCGACGCCGGCATTTCGTTTCCTCGTATGGATATTGTTGGCATATTGTAATATAAATATTAATTTGAGGTGCAAAGATAAAGTTTAACGGGCAACCAAGCAAACAAATCCTTGTTTAATTGAGAAAAATGCCGTAAGTTTGTCGCATGAAAATTACAGAACCCATTACCATAGGAACCAACCGGGACAAGCAAAAGATATACATCAAACGTCCCAGGAAGGAATTCGTCGGAATAGCCGCATACCGGAAAGCATTTGCCAGCGAAGCGGAAGAAGGTATCGGATGCACGCATCCCAACCTGCTTCGATACATCGGAATGGAAAAGGATGAACAAGGTGAATTCATTGCCATGGAATATTTGCCGGCCCAATCCCTTAATCGTGCGGTAGTGGAAGAATCAATGGGACTGCATACTGAAAAGGAAGCACGCCGAATCATGACGCAACTTCTCGATGCGGTAGAATATCTACACGGGAAAGAGATGTTCCATCTAGACATACGACCGGAAAATATTCTTATTACCCGACGTGCACACGATGTGAAGCTTACCGGAAGAGCGGCAACTTATATACACTGCCAACCTTCGTTTTTCATTATCAAAGAGAAATACACGGCTCCCGAACTTTTCAGCGAACAGGAAGTGACCGACTACAAACGGTGCGACATCTACGCTTTAGGAAAAGTAATGGAATACTTGTATAGTTTCTCCAATCTCTCGATGGGTGTACAACGCATCATCCGCAAGGCCACCAATGAGAATCCGGCCCATCGTTATGCCTCTATCGACCAAATGAAAAAGGACTTGAAGCAATCGGTCTACATCAACGGTGCTGTAACTGCACTGAAAGGGATGGCAGCATTGGCTATATTGGGACTGTTGTATTACGGACTGAAGAACGATGCCACCACCGAAGAGAGCATCCACTTTGCAGAGGAGGTAGAACTGCAACGCAGGGAATTGCCGCCCAGCAATAAAGCTGAGCTTACGGAACACGAGAGTTATTATGTTATCCCTACCCCATCGGATTCCATTCTGCGTAACCGCAACATACCTAATGAAGCGGATGCCCGCGCTGCAGAATATCAGCAAACAGCGGAACGTATCTTCAAGAAGGAATTCCGGAAACGGGCTGAAAAAGTGATTACAGGAATCTACACGTCGCAGAACATGGAACTGGACGATGCTGCATTCCAACAACGAAGCCTGACCGGATTCGGCCAACTGGACAAGATTCAGCGCGAACTGGCCGAGCAGTACAAACTGGATCCTGCATTGAGCATGCGCCTTTCATCCGAAGTGATTTCTGAACTTACCGCCGAAAGCATGAAGCGGTTAGAGAAAAAATAAGAACATGGGGTGCAGATAAATAATTATCTATAAAAACGATTATTTACGAATTGCAGACGAAAGAAATTATAGTCATTCTCTTTCGTCTGCAATTCTTTTTATTACCTTTGCGGAACTTTTTTATAAATCATTAAAATAAACATTAGATATGATGCATACCTGGTTTGAATGCAAGATCCGTTACGAAAAGACCATGGAGAACGGAATGAACAAGAAAGTGACAGAACCTTACTTGGTGGATGCCCTCAGCTTTACCGAAGCCGAAGCACGCATCATCGAAGAAATGACTCCTTTCATCAGCGGTGAATTTACCGTATCCGATATCAAACGTGCCAACTATAGCGAACTGTTCTTCTGCGAAGAAGAAGCAGCCGACCGTTGGTTCAAGTGCAAACTCACCTTCATCACATTGGACGAAAAGAGCGGTGCCGAGAAGAAGACTTCGACCAATGTACTGGTACAAGCTTCCGACCTTCGTGATGCTGTAAAGAAGTTGGACGAAGGCATGAAAGGATCTATGGCCGACTACATCATTTCGTCTATGGCCGAAACTGCCATTATGGATGTATATAAGTATAGTGCGGAACCGGATGTAAAGCCAGAATTTCCGCAAGCATAATTCATGCCTATGAGTATCCAAAGTAACCTGAAAGAAGTACTCGCTACCCTTCCATCGCATGTACGTCTGGTAGCCGTATCGAAGTATCACCCTGTAGAAGCTCTTCAAGAAGCCTACGAAGCCGGTCAACGCATCTTCGGCGAAAGCAAGGTACAGGAAATGACACTGAAGTACGAGCTTCTACCCAAGGACATAGAGTGGCACTTTATCGGTCACCTGCAGACCAACAAGATCAAGTACATGGCTCCTTTCGTATCCATGATTCATGGAGTGGATTCCTTCAAATTACTTTGTGAGATAAACAAACAAGCAGCCAAGGCGGGGCGTATCATCCCCTGCCTGCTTCAGATACATATCGCTCGGGAAGAGACCAAGTTTGGTTTCAGTCCGGACGAATGTCGTGACATGCTCCGCCAAGAAGGATGGAAGGACTTACAACATATCCGTATCTGCGGAGTAATGGGTATGGCTACCAATACCGACAACGAAGCGGACATAGACCAAGAGTTCCAGACATTAGCCGCTTTATTCCAAGAAATTAAAGAAATACACTTTACTCAAGACCCTTACTTTACCGAAGTATCCATGGGCATGTCCGACGATTATCCCATAGCTGTAAAAAACGGAAGCACACTGGTCAGAGTGGGTAGCCGTATCTTCGGAGAACGGATATATTGACCAATCCATTTGTATTTTTCTCTTGTTTTTCTTTGCACACTAATAATAAAACTCTATATTTGCACACTGCAAATAAAATTGTGCAATTTAATTAAGAGTGATAATGGATAAAAGCTTTATTGCTTTCATTGAAGAAAGCATCAAAAAGAATTGGGATCTGGATGCCCTGACCGATTATAAAGGAGCTACCCTGCAATACAAGGACGTAGCCCGCAAGATAGAGAAACTTCACATTATATTCGAAGAAAGCGGTATCCAAAAGGGAGACAAGATAGCCGTATGCGGACGCAACAGTTCCCATTGGGGAGTTACCTTTCTGGCAACCGTTACCTATGGTGCCGTAATTGTTCCCATCCTTCATGAATTCAAGGCCGACAATGTACACAACATTGTAAACCACTCTGAAGCCAAGTTGCTTTTCGTCGGCGATATCGTATGGGAAAATCTGAATGAAAACGCCATGCCCAATCTGGAAGGCATCATCCTGATGAACGACTTTACCCTTCTGGTATCTCGCAGTGAAAAATTGAACTATGCACGCGAACATCTGAACGAACTTTTCGGTAAAAAGTTCCCACGCAATTTCCGTCGCGAGCACGTTTCATACTTCAAGGAAAGTCCCGATGAATTGGCTGTACTAAACTATACATCAGGTACTACCAGCTATTCCAAGGGAGTAATGCTTCCCTATCGTGCCTTGTGGTCGAACATCCAATTTGCATTCGATGTTCTGAAACTGAACCCGGGAGACAAACTCGTATCCATGTTGCCCATGGCACACATGTATGGTTTGGCTTTCGAATTCCTCTATGAATTCAGTGCAGGTTGTCACATTTATTTCTTGACCCGTATGCCAAGTCCGAAGATTATCCTTCAGGCCTTTGCCGAAGTGAAACCGCAACTGGTCATCGCCGTTCCTCTCATCATCGAAAAGATTATCAAGAAGAACGTACTTCCGAAACTGGAAACACCGACCATGAAACTCCTGCTGAAAGTACCTATTGTGAGCGATAAGATCAAAGCTACCGTACGCGAACAAATCATGAATGCTTTCGGGGGCAATTTCTACGAAATCGTAGTAGGCGGTGCCGCATTCAATCAGGAAGTGGAACAATTCCTCCGCAGCATCAATTTCCCTTATACCGTAGGTTATGGTATGACAGAATGTGCTCCAATCATCTGTTACGAAGATTGGAAACGATTCAAACAAGCCTCATGCGGAAAACCTGTACCACGCATGGAAGTGAAGATTTTGAGTCCCGACCCACAAAACATTGTTGGCGAAATCGTGTGCAAGGGAGACAATGTCATGTTAGGTTACTACAAGAATCCGGAAGCAACAGCCGAAGTATTGGATAAAGACGGATGGTTGCACACCGGCGACCTGGGTGTCATGGATGCCGAAGGAAACATCACTATCAAGGGACGTAGCAAGAACATGCTCTTAGGACCATCCGGACAGAACATCTATCCGGAAGAAATAGAAGACAAACTGAACAACATGCCCTACGTATCCGAAAGCATCATCATTCAGCAAGCCGACGGTAAATTAGCAGCTTTGATTTATCCGGATTTCGACGATGCTTTTGCACACGGACTGGACGAAAAGGGAATAGAGAAAGCAATGGAAGAAAACCGCGTGCAACTCAACACCGAACTTCCTGCTTATTCACAAATAGCCCGTTATAAAATTTACCACGAAGAATTCGAAAAGACTCCGAAAAAGAGTATCAAGCGGTTCCTCTATCAGGAAGTAAGATAAAAAAAGACACTTCATCAGAAGTTATCATATCATATGCCAACAAGATTATCCCTAATTTTGTTGGCATATATATTATAACAGAAACACGTATCGGACTAACTTATCAATTCTAATCAAGTCATCGATGCCCTCACCCGACTCAATGTCTCGGGAGTCATCTGCAAATAAGAAGCGATATAAACCAATGGAGCACGTTTCAATATCTCCGGATGTTTCCGTAACAATCGGGCATAACGTTCATGCGCCGGTTCAAAACGAAGGCTGTCCGCTTTCTCCTGGGAAACAATCAAAGAGTTTTCCAAAAACTTGCGATACATAATTCCTATGTCATGATGCATCTCAGCCAATTCCTCCAACGACTTCTTCGGAATTTTCCACAATACAGTCGGTTCCAATGTCTCAATCATCAATTTGGTCGGTTCCTGCTTGAAATAACTTTCCAGACAGATAACCAAGCCTGTCTCATAAGCAATGTGTTCCGTCAAATCCTTTTCGTATTTGAAATAAAATTGACGGGTCATACCTTTTTCCACAAACAACATCGAATCGCAAACAGCACCGGCATCCAATACCCGTTCCCCTTTCTTGAATTTGCACATCACAAGAATATCGGCAAATGCATGAAGACTCTCCTTGGACAAAGGATAATACAATTCAGCTATTTTTCTGGCAATATCTATACGTTCCGTCATCTCATTTCACTTTTATCCGATCAAAACCTTCTCCAAACACACCAATGACAGCACTTTGGGAAACAAATGCATGAGGGTCTACCTCCTTTATCAAACGGAAAATACTGGTCGACTCCCGTTTCTTGGCCAAAACAAAAATCATCTTGACTTCAGCTCCCGTATAACCGCCCACTCCATCCATATAGGTCACTCCCCGATGCAATTCTGTATTGATGCGACGTCCTATCTCTTCGTGCTTTTTGGATATGATAAAGAACTGTACCGACTGACGTGCACTATTCACCACCTGATCGAGCACAAAACTACAGATATACAAAGTAGCAAAACCATACACCACTTTTTCCCAATCGTTCAGCACCAAATAACTGGACGAAATGATAATCAAATCGGTCATCAGCATGACACGTCCCAACGTAATGTCCCTGTATTTGTTGACTATGGCCGCTATGATATCCGTTCCGCCCAGACTGCCATTGGCCGAGAAGGCGACTCCGATTCCTCCTCCACAAAAGGAGGCTCCGATAACGCAAGCCATAAAGGGTTGATTGTGCAACAAGTTCATGCCTTCCGTCAGCCCCTGGACCAAAGGTAATAAAAAGGTCATCAGCATCACTGCATAAACCGTCTTTACACAAAACCTCCATCCCAAAATGACCAATGCAGCCACCAACAAAATGCCATTGATAGCAAAATAGGTATATTGCACATTGATTCCTGTCGCCCAATATACGATAGAAGCAATACCCGGAACCCCACCTGTCGTTATATCGTTGGGAAGAAGAAATACCGTCCATCCGATACAATAGAACAAGATTCCAATGGCTATCATCAAATAATCCTTCATCTCATGAAAAACATGTTGTCTATCTGTTGTCCTCATAGTTACACTAACTTATGTTATCATTAGAAAACGCAGCAAATGTACAAAAAGATTCATTTCGGCCGACTATTTTTTCACAAAATCGTCATGAGTACAAAAAAACTTCATCTGCGTCTAATTATAAATAATAACTCTAATAGATATCACATGAATCATCAGATTTCTATCCCTGAATTAACGCTGACCTGCGAACGGATCAGAAAACGTTTGGTAGAAGTAGTCTACAAAGCGAAAGCCGGACACATAGGTGGAGGATTGTCCTCTTTGAATGCCTTGACAGCACTTTACTTCCGCATCATGAATGTCAACCCCGAAGATTCCAAGATGGAAAGTCGCGACCGCTTCATCATGAGTAAAGGACATTGTGTGGAAGCATTATACAGCGTACTCAAAGCACGTGGTTTCTTCCCCAAGGAACTCTTTGATACTTATGGCGAATATCTTTCTCCGATGGCCGGACACCCTACCATTGAAATACCCGGCGTGGAATTCAATACCGGTGCCTTGGGACACGGGCTTCCCATTGGTGTGGGATGTGCCATTGCCGCCAAGATGGACAAGAAGGATTATCGTACCTTCGTGCTGATGGGCGACGGTGAACAAGGTGAAGGCTCCATTTACGAAGCGGCCATGGCCGGAAGTTTCTACAAGCTCGACAATCTGGTAGCCATGATTGACCGGAACGGCTTGCAGATCAGCGACACGACCGAAAACGTGATGGCTCTTGAACCTATCCGCCAACGTTGGGAAGCTTTCGGCTGGGACGTAAAGGAAATTGACGGAAACGATATGGGCGCCATTGTAGAGACCATCGAAGGTTTGGACTACCAATGCGGAAAACCGCACCTCATCGTACTCCGTACCACCAAGGGATATAACGTTTCTTTGATGGAAAATATTCTGAAGTGGCATCATGGTGTACCCAACGCGGAAGAATTCGAAAAGGCCATAGCCGAAA
The DNA here is from genome assembly GCA_015060765.1 of Bacteroides sp. Lineage (GTDB taxonomy): Bacteria > Bacteroidota > Bacteroidia > Bacteroidales > Bacteroidaceae > Phocaeicola. The sequence continues at coordinate 55,359 of SUXW01000014.1, read as the reverse complement.
TATCCAACCGTATTGTTGAACTTGAAAAGAACTGCTGATATGGAAATTAAAAGTGTACCTTGCCGACAGAGTTTTACCGATACCTTGGTGGAACTTGGCAAACAAGACAAGAATATTGTAGCTGTTACCAGCGACGCCAGAGGTTCTGTTACCCTGACCAAATTTGCGAACGAACTGCCCGACCAATTTGTGGAATGTGGTATAGCCGAACAGGATGCAGTGGGCATTTCGGCCGGTCTGGCCGCTTGTGGAAAGAAAGTGTTCGTATGCGGTCCCGCCTGCTTCTATGTAGCCCGCAGTTTGGAACAGGTGAAAGTGGATTTGGCCTACAGTGAAAACCCGGTCAAGATATTGGGTGTAAGTGGCGGTGTAGCCTATGGCGCATTAGGAGCAACCCACCACAGTCTTCACGATATTGCCGCACTCCGTACTTTCCCCGGCATGCAAGTGGTATTGCCATGCGATGCACGCCAGACCAGGAAGTTGGTTCACCAATTGGTGGATTATCCTCATCCGGTTTATGTACGTGTGGGACGCAATGCCGTACCCGATGTTTACGAAAATGACAACTTTACCTACGAAATAGGCAAGTCCATCCAACTGCAGGACGGTAAGGATCTGACCATCATCGCCTGTGGTGAAACGGTTTACCATGCTTACGAAGCCGGCAAACGTCTGGCAGCCGAAGGCATCAGTACCCGTGTCATCGATATGCATACGCTGAAGCCCGCAGATACGGATGCCATTATCCGTGCTGCCAAGGAAACAAGACGTATCTTTACGGTAGAAGAACACAGTATGTATGGCGGTTTGGGTGGTATCGTGACCGAAACGGTCTGCCAATCCTGCCCCGTACCAGTCAAGGTATTGGGTATTCCCGATGAAAATGCCATCCACGGAAAGCCGTTGGAAATCTTCCACTATTATAAATTGGATGCTGAAGGCATTTACGAAACAGCCAAGGAATTCATCAAATAAAGACTTGAAGAATGAATTACATTATTTCTGTCGACCAAAGCACTTCGGCAACCAAGGCGGTATTGTTCAATGAACATTGCCAACTGGTAAATCGTGTCAACCTTGCCCACAAGCAGTATTATCCGCAACCCGGTTGGGTAGAGCACGATGCGGAAGAAATATATCAGAATACGGTGGATGTTATCCGCAAAGTGGTGGAACTCAACAAAAACGAAAATGTTTCCTATTCGCTTGCCATCACCAACCAACGGGAAACGGTAGTGGTATGGAACAAGTTCACCGGGAAACCGGTCTATCATGCCATCGTATGGCAATGCCAGCGGGGTGCAGCCATCTGCAACCGACTGAAAGAAGAAGGATACACTCCCCTCTTTCAGGAAAAGACCGGTCTGCTTATCGACCCGTATTTTGCGGCCAGCGGAGCCAGATGGATACTCGACAACGTGGAAGGCGCCCGCGAATCTGTCGAAAAAGGTGAACTGCTGATGGGTACCATCGACTCTTGGTTGATCTGGAAACTGACGGAAGGGAAAGTACATGCAACCGACTATACCAATGCTTCACGTACCTTGTTGTTCAATATCCACACATTGGACTGGGATGACGAGCTGTTGGAACTGTTCACCATTCCACGCAACATGATGGCCCGGCCACTTCCTTGCGATGCCGTTTATGGAGAAACGACTGTAGAAGGTATATTCGAAAGTCCCGTCACCATTGCCGGTGTGCTGGGCGATTCCCACGGAGCACTGACCGGACAGATGTGTTTTGAAAGCGGTATGGGAAAAGCAACCTATGGTACAGGTTCTTCCGTTATGGTAAACATCGGTGAAACGGCCGTCAAGGCTCCCGAAGGACTGGTCACTTCCGTAGGATTTGCTGCCGGAAGCAAAGTATTCTATGCATTCGAAGGAAACATCCATTGCACCGGTGCTACCATCAAATGGATGACCGACAAACTGAAACTGATAGAAAGTCCGGCCGTCATCGAACAGATTGCCTTGAGTGTGCCCGACAATGGAGGCGTTTATCTGGTTCCTGCCTTTGCCGGTTTGGGAGCACCCTGGTGGAATCCCCAAGCCAAAGCCATGATTTGTGGTATGACACTGGCTACCGAAACCGGACACGTATGCCGGGCCGCTTTGGAAGCCATCGCCTATCAGGTAAAGGACTTGATCGATTTGATGACCGGACAGGCCAACATCGTCCTGAAGGAACTTCGCGTGGATGGCGGCCCTACCCGCAACAATTACCTCATGCAGTTCCAAGCCGATATGCTGAATGCCTGCATCAACCGAAGCGATATCGAAGAAGCATCGGCCATGGGGGCTGTCATCATGAACGGATTGGCACGCAAGATTTGGAAAGATATGGATGAAGTGGCCAAACTCCGTACATCCGACAACCGGATTATGCCAGGCATGGCTCCTGCCGATAGAGAGAAACTATATGCCGGATGGATGGATGCCATCCGCACTGTCAATAAAAATAATTAACCAATAACTTTAAATATCATGAGACAACAAGCAGCTGCCGGAAAAGAAACTTTCGGCTTGATTATTGGAACCCGTGCATACTTCAATTCCGATTTGGCCATTGATGTACGCAAGACCTTACTCGAAGAATTGGAAAAAGCCGGATACGGTTATGTTATCCTCGACGAATGCGATACTCCTACCGGAGGCTCCATGGAAACCGTGGAAGACGGAAAGAAGTGTGCTACTCTCTTCCGCCAATATCGGGATGAGATAGACGGTATCATTGTTTCATTGCCTAATTTCGGATTCGAAGTAGGTATCATCAATGCCATCAGCCGCGCCGAACTGAATGTACCCGTTTTGGTACAAGCCTGCGATGATGAAAACGATAAGGTGGACCTTGATCACCGCCGCGATGCATTCTGCGGTAAAATTTCCGTTTGCAACAATCTTTATCAATACGGTATTCCTTTCACAGATACTACCCTTCACACTTATTCCATCCATAGCGAACTGATGATGAAGGATGTACATCAATTTGCCGCCATTTGCCGGGTGGTAAAGAAACTCACCCATTGTCGCATTGGTCAGATTGGTACCCGTCCGCTTGGTTTCAATACTTGCCGCGCAAGTGAAAAACTGTTGCAGGCCAGTGGTATCACTGTTGTACCGGTCGACTTGAGCGAAATATTGGGTAATGCCCGTAAGGTGGACGACAATTCACCGGCATTGAAGGCCAAGATAGAAGCCATCTGCCACTATGCAACCGTTCCCGAAACTTACCGCGAAAAATTGATGTTGCAGGCTAAATTCGGAGTAGCCGTAGAAGAATGGATTGAAGCCAACGAAGTGGATGCCGTAGCCATCCAGTGTTGGGACTCCTTGGAACAAAACTACGGTTGTGCTGCCTGTGTAACCATGAGTATGTTGGGAGAAAAGCTCATCCCTGCCGCTTGCGAAACCGATTTGGCCGGTGCCGTATCCATGTATGCCTTGACTTTGGCCGCCAAGCAGGCTTCGGCATTGCTCGACTGGAACAACAACTTTGCCGAAGACCGTAACAAGTGTGTATGTACCCACTGCGGTAACTTCCCGAAGAGCTTCGTAAAGAACGACTTGAAACTTGGTCCTTTGGGCGTTTTGGGACGTACTTTGGGCAAGGTAAATACCTTCGGCGCCGTATACGGCAAGTGTACTGAAGGAGAATTTACCTACTTCCGTATCTCTACAGACGATACATTAGGCCGTATCAAAGCCTATTTGGGTAAGGGTGAAATGACCAACGATCCTTACGGTATGGATGGTTGTATCGCCGTAACCAAGGTAGACAATCTGCAAGGTCTGATGAAGTTCATCTGCAAGAACGGTTTCGAGCACCACGTAGCTATGGTCCGTACCGATGTAGTGGAAATCCTCCGCGAAGCTATCGAAAACTACTTGGGTTGGGATCTTTATGTTCACGAATAATCATAATTCCTTATAAAAAGAAAGACGGGTTTTGCAGCAAAACCCGTCTTTTTTGTTTACCTTTAGGCCGTAATTATAAACAGAAATGCCATGAATATAATATTGAATCTTTTATGGATGCTTTTTGGAGGTATCCTCACAGCAATCGGTTATCTGATAGCCAGTTTGGGACTGATGATTACCATTATCGGCATACCTTTCGGATTGCAGACATTGAAACTCACTCTATTGGCACTCTGTCCATTCGGCAAGGAAGTACGAACCACCCCTCAAGCAGGCGGTTGTCTGAATATCATCATGAACATCCTTTGGTTATTGTTCGGAGGAATCGAAACCTGCATAGTCCATTTGCTATGTGGTCTATTCCTTTGCATAACCATCATCGGTATACCTTTTGGTCGCCAGCATTTCAAGTTGGCAGCCATTGCATTGACCCCTTTCGGAAAACAGATTGTTGAGAAACAAAGGAAATAATCATGCCCATTATCCAGATAGATTCTTTAGAATATCCGGGGATTGAAGTATTTTCCACCCTTACCGAAGCCCAGTTGCGCAACCGTTTGGAACCATCCAAAGGCATCTTCATTGCCGAGAGTCCCAAAGTCATCCAAGTTGCATTAAATGCCGGATATACTCCCCTTGCCTTACTCTGTGAGGAGAAACATATCACCGGCGATGCAGCCTGTATTATCGAACAATGTGGAGATATTCCTATTTATACAGGTAATCGGGAACTGCTGACTTCGCTCACGGGCTATACACTTACGCGTGGAGTACTTTGTGCCATGCAGAGAAAACCATTTCCAAGCGTAGAAGAAGTGTGTCAAGATGCACAACGCATTGTCATCATCGACGGTGTAGTGGACACTACCAACATCGGAGCCATATTCCGTTCGGCAGCCGCCTTGGGAATGGATGCCGTATTGCTCACTCCTTCTTCGTGCGATCCACTTAACCGACGGGCAGTCCGTGTATCCATGGGATCAGTATTCTTAGTCCCTTGGACCTGGTTGGAAGAACCTATCCCCTCCATTCACCAATGGGGATTCCAAACTGCAGCAATGGCCTTATCAAACCATTCCATTCCTTTGGACCATCCTGCATTGAAAAAAGAAGAAAGACTCGCCCTCATCATGGGAACCGAAGGAGACGGATTATCTCCGAAAACGATTTGCGAAGCCGATTATGTGGTGCGTATTCCCATGTCGCACGAAGTGGATTCGCTGAACGTTGCAGCTGCTTCTGCTGTCGCTTTCTGGGAATTACGCAAAAGGCATCAATGAGCCATATCCACTTTTTCGAATTTGTAGCCCAACCGTTTCAGTTCTATCGCTGCCCCTATACGGAACATCATCTTACAGGCACAGGCATATACATAAAAAGCCAACGGACTCTGTGGCTCCACCTGTTCGTGACGAATAAGCGATACCGCCTCTTCACCGCATCGGCGAATAACATTTTCCAATGTACGAGATTCGTGTCCGTCAATCGGCAAACCTAATATTTTCTGAATGATATGCTCATCCATATCATCGAATCCCTGCTCTCCATAATACGATGCATAAGGAGTTTTGGAACACGCCTCCCAATCCTTATCCCATCCATAAGCAATCGCCAAACCGAGGTAAGCAGCCCAAGCTACCGATACTGTAGGATAATCCGGAATCTGAGGAACGGCATCCGCCATGTATTCCGGAGCCAATTTGTTCCAATACAAATCAATATCCTCTGTAGAAAGCAATGTTCCTTCCAACAATTTTTCTGAAGTACATATGCGAAGCAATTGGTACCGCAAACGATTTTCAAATCTTCTTAAATATTCTTGATTCATCTTTAGTTGTCATTTATCGACTTCAAATCTCTATAAACGTATCATTCTGAACGGAATGAAGAATCAAGACTCTTCGTTCTGCCCAGAATGACACTTATTATAGCTTTAAAACTTATTCTGCTTTCTTGGTTGTTTTCTTAGCAGCAGGTTTCTTGGCTGCAGGCTTCTTTTCAGCAGTTTCCTTTTTAGGAGCAGCAGCTTTCTTTGCCGGAGCCTTCTTTTCTTCCTTAGGCTGCAACTTGGCCAGCTTGCCCTGAAGTTTTTCCACTTCCTTATTCAATACCACAATTTCCTCACCTTGGTTCTTAATGGTAGTCAACAACGAGTTCAATTCTTCATTATCCATATCCACCGGATACAACGAATTCACACGACTGATGAAGTCACCCAGAATATTCATGTAGTTGGTAAAGGCATCGAACGGTCCGTCATAGATACCACGATTCAACCAGATACCTGTTTCCTTGGTAGTCATGAAACGGAAGTTGTTGCTTGCCTGCATATAGCTCCAGTCTTGCTTGATACGACGGTCGGTACACAGATGTACACGTTCGGCTACGCTATACAGTTTGTCGAATGCTTCGCGTTGCATCACGTTACCCAACCAGCAGCTGATGTCTCTTTCTTCATCCACCCATGACATCGGATAAGGTACATCCACCTGATCCACCGATTTCAACTTGCTGATCACTTCGCTCGGTGTAGAGAATGTGATTCCCTTTTCCTTGGCGCAAGCCGGCAAAGCCTTCAGGAATTCAAGGATGTTGGATGACAACGGTTGTGAAATACCCAAAGCAGACAATTCCATGAAAATGTTGATGACTTGTTCTTCTTCCGGAAGGTCGGCAATCCAACCGATGTACTTGTCGGCAAACAGCGGATATTCCGGCCATTCAGAATTAGAGAAACGCAAGCTGATATCATCCGACAACTTGAAGTCACGAAGCAGAAGCTTCAAATTCTGGTTGTAGGCACAATGATACAAATAGTGAGGACTCTTCCATCCCAACACATGCTTGGCACCTTCGGTAAGCATACCCTTGAAGCCCATATCGGCTACCATGGCACCGATTTCGTTCGAATAGATCAAACTGGAGTTACGGAACACTTTCGGAGTCTTACCAAACATCTGTTTGATTTTTACGCGCATACGTTCTACATCTTCGCGGAAACATTCTTCGTTGGCCAAAGCCGACAAACCATGTGAATAAGGTTCGCAAAGGAATTCACAGCAACCGGTATCATTCAACTGATGAAGCAGTTCGATGACTTGCGGAGCATAAATTTCCAATTGTTCCAAACCTACGCCCGACAAGGATACAGCCACTTTGAAAGCACCGTTGTTACTCTTGGCCATATCAATAAGTGTGTTCAAAGAAGGAATATAGGAACGTTCGGCAATATCAGTGATACTGCGTTCGTTTTCATAATCATCGTAGTAATAATGGTCGCGACCGATGTCAAAGCAACGATAGCGTTTCAAATGGATGATTTGATGTATCTCGAAATATAAACAAATTGTTTTCATATCTATTTAATTTTATTGTTTACCGGTTGTTTCTAATTAATTCATCGTAAATGGCACGGTGTTTCAAGCCCACCTTTTCCCAAGTGATTCCATCCACTTCCTTAATGCCTTCTTCCTGCAAGTATTTGAAGAGCGAAGGATTGGTACAGATAGAATAAATGGCGTCGGCCATGGCATTGATATCCCAATAGTCCACCTTGATGACATTGGTAAGGATTTCACCACAACCCGACTGCTTGGAGATGATGGAAGGTGTACCGCATTGCATAGCTTCGAGCGGTGCGATACCGAATGGTTCGGAAACCGAAGGCATCACGAACACATCACTGTTCTTATAGGCTTCGTACACTTGCTTGCCTCGTTGGAATCCAGGGAAGTGGAAACGGTCGGCAATGCCACGAGCCGCAGCCAAATGAATCATTTCTTCCAGTTTGTCACCCGAACCAGCCATCACAAAGCGGATGTTACGAGTACGTTTCAAAACCAAAGCGGCAGCTTCAACGAAATATTCCGGTCCCTTCTGCATGGTGATACGTCCCAAGAAAGTCACGATCTTTTCCTTCGGATGTTCCACGCGAGGAATATCCTGCAATTCTTGCGACAACGGATATACCGCATTATGCATGGCCACACACTTGCGCGGGTCCTGATGATACTGATTGATAACCGTCTGACGAGTCAGTTCGGATACACACATGATGCAGTCCGCATGGTCCATACCATTCTTTTCAATGGAATAAACGGTAGGATTCACCTGACCACGGGAACGGTCAAAGTCGGTTGCATGTACGTGGATACACAACGGTTTTCCACTCACCATCTTGGCATGTACACCCGCTGGATAAGTCAACCAGTCGTGTGCATGAATAATGTCGAATTCCTGTTGGCGTGCCACTACACCGGCTATAATGGAATAGTTATTGATTTCTTCGTGCAAGTTCTTCGGATAACCACCGGCAAACTCCATACAACCCAAATCGTTGACATGCATGTACGAGAAATCGGCATAGATATGGTCGCGCAGCGCATAATACTGCTCCGGACTTGTATAGTTGGGTAAGCGCGACTTGAGGTAATCATAATCTACATCGCGCCATACGATAGGCACTTGGTTCATGCCTAAAATGTTCAGGAACTTTTCTTCTTCACCGGTAGGTTTCGGCAAGCAGAAAGTAGTTTCCACATCACCCTGCAGACTCAAACCTTTGGTAATACCATAAGATGCTACTGCAAGACCACCTAAGATTTTGGGAGGAAATTCCCATCCAAACATTAATACTTTCATACAGGTTCCTCCTTATTAATAGTTATACTTACTTAACAGATACAATGTTCTCAATATTTCGGCCACGTTCATGGCAAACGAAATGGCACCGCGTCCTTTGAACGGAGGATTACCATCAAACAATTCTGGGATGGAGCCGATGCAATGGGAAGTCAATTCATCTTCGTAACCGATAAGCTGACGTTCAACAAAGCCCAAAGCACTCATCTTGTAAATACGGAGATAGGCTTCAAAATAGAAACCAGCCAACCAAGGCCATGCAGTACCCTGATGGTAAGCATAGTCGCGCTGATTTTGAGGACCTACATAATTCGGATTGTAACCGCCACTCTTCGGACTTAAGGAACGGAGACCTTTCGGTGTCAGCAATTCTTTTGTACAGATGTCCACTACACCCTTTTTCTGACGGGCATCGAGTGGAGAATAATCGAATGCAGCAGCAAAGATCATGTTGGGGCGTACACTCCAATCCATCATATTGCCGTCGACATAATCCAACAGATAACCGTATTCATTCAAAAAGACATCCACAAACGATTTTCCAGTCTTATCGGCCAATTCGGTCAAATCTTCAGTCAGCACGGTCTGTCCTTTTTCACCCAACAAATCAGCAGTAAACCGCAAAGCGTTATACCATAATGCATTAAATTCAACGATATAGCCGGTACGGTTGATTACCGGACGACCGTTGGCTGTAGAATTCATCCAGGTTACCGCCTTGTCCGATCCATTGGAATAAATCAAGCCATTGGAATGTACAAACAAGTTTGGATGATTTTCACGGCGCAAATATTCCATGATATCTTCCAGCAACTGTCCATATTTTTCACGGCATTTTTCGCGGGAAACCATCTTTGCATATTGCTGGATACACCATACAGCCCACAACAACACATCCGGATGTTCCATTTCGTATATCTTCAAATCATCCGGTTCGTCCTTGATGAATCGCATGACAGCCTTTTGAGCCGTTTCCATCACCGTTTCAAACTTTTCCACTTCATCCACAGCCAATGTCAATCCTGGAAGTGAGATAAACAAATCGCGTGCACGGCACTTGAACCAAGGATAACCAGCCAGAATATAAGATTCTCCGCCCTGAACATTCAAGAACTGATGAGCGGCATTGATCAGACAATGTTGGAAGTTATCACGAGGAATACGCTTTTCCTTTTCCACTTCGAAGGTATTCTTCAACGTACGGGTGCTGACTTCGGATATACCGGCCGAGAACACAATGGTTTCACCCTTCTTGATGCTCACTTCAAAATATCCGGGAACGTAAAGGTCCTCATTGAAATCGTAACCTCTTTCCTGTTCCTTTGGATACTCGATACCGCGATACCAATCGGGATGGAAATGGAATTCGTTCTTTTTGTTCAACTGCATGAAAAGTTCAGGATAACCCGGATACATGCAAGTCTTGATACCATTGTCGACCAACTGATAATCCCGACTCGCCTGTGCATTTTCGTGCGTATACTGACGGACACTACGGAATGCAAGGAACGGACGCAAACGCAACGTGGTAGCCGAATGGGCATCTACCAAAGTATAACGAATCAGAATTCGGTTTTCGTGATGCACGAATACCTTTTCTTTCTTCAGTATCACCCCTCCCACACGATAAATGGTAGTAGGCACCTTTTCACACTCGAATTCTCTTACATACTTATGGCCTTTGGGGCTATAGTTATTGCCCTGATATTTATGAAGGCCCAAATTAAATTCAGCACCATGCTGGATAACCGTTTCATCCAAAGACGACAGCATTACGTGGTTTTCATCATCCAATTCCGGAATGGGGATGACAAGCAGACCATGGTATTTGCGCGTATTGCAATCAACGATTGTAGTACAGTGGTAAGCTCCGGAACGATTGGTACGAAGCACTTCCTTCGGAAGCGATTCTTCCAGATTCGTCAACAGAGTCTTGTCAAATCGTAAATAGCTCATAGCTCTTATTTTAAGGTTATAAAACTCGATTAACGTCACATACCATTATGCGACCCCTCAAAATTAACGAAATTAAATGGAAAGCAAAATTTATTCTATAAATATTTTCCAAATATGATAAAAAAAAGCCGGTTAGTCATTAAAAAGTTCAAATGTAAACTTGAAACCAACCGTATCGTATTTCCCCTTAACGAAACTGACAAAAGCCCCAACGTCAAAAACATGAGTCCCGATGCCATACCCCAATTCTACATAAGGATTTAAATGAGGCATTACCAACACCCCTCCATAAAGCCGCTCTTGTTGGATCATCCCCAACCAACGGTTCAGCGGACGCAACAAGATGAAAGGCGATTCATAGGATACATTTGCCCTCCAATATTGTCGGGATGAGTTGTACCATCTCCGGTCGAGCAGCTGAAAGGTTCCCCCTATTTCATCGTTCCATCCTTCCGGAAGATTACTGCGCGAGAAATTCACGAAATCCACAAAATAGACATTATCCATCCGGGTAAACATCCCTCCCCCTACCCGATAAGCCAATGTACGAATACGGCTCAACTCTATCTTTTGCTGTATATCAAACTCGAAACGTTCATGTTCGTCTGTACTTCCGAAGACACCCTTCAGACCTCTTTCATAATCGAATATAAAAGTCGGCATATTGGAACCTACATTCATCTTACGTTTGCCATTCATGTAATAATACATTCCCGGTGTCCATTCTATGCGGATACGGGGAGCAAAGCTATTGTATTCCGAACTGATACCTTTGGCCTTCAGAACATTTTCATACGACAAGGTCCCGTCAACCTTGGGACTCAAGTCTATTCCCAAATACCTCCAATGCATGGAAACCCCCGCCTTGATGAACAGGCAATTGACCGGTTCCAAGGTATGAAAAACATTCAAGTACACATCCTTGAAATAATCCAATTCCAAATCATTGAAACGGAAGGTACTGTCCGGTTGTTCCTTCAGCTTGTCCAAAACAATGCTGCTATATATCCGGTTACCGTTACCTACACTAACTGCAAAAGCCCCTAATTTCTGCGGCCAGTACTGATATTCCAAATCGGCCTTGACATACAGTTCCTTCCTTGTAAAGTTATAACCGATTTGAGGAGTGATTTTAAGCAGCCTGTCATTCGGGAACAATTTATTATATTTAAACCGTTGCTTGTAGGACACTCCCCGACTGTGGCTATAACTCAACATCACAGGATTGATCAGGGGCGAACAACGCACACTACCCAAACCAGCCAAGTTCACATTGTAATTACTGACCAGCATATCGCCCAATTGCCCCCAGAATACGGCCGACTTTTCCTTCTTCTGCGATTCTTCCTTCCGTATCTTTGCCGCTTGTTCGCGTTGTTTATAACCGCCGTACAAAGAATCTTCCTCTGCAGACAGAGGAATTGGCCTCATCGATGCAAACAGTTCCTTGTCCGTAATCAATTGGGAGGTATCACAGGTCAGTTCATAAAATTCCGTCAAATCATGATGATGTTTCTTCTGCGACCTTCTACGTTCTTTTCCCGTATAGAATAAAACTTTCTTATATTTCATCCGGGCAATCGAATTCATTTCCAAATGATTGCCCATAAACTTGAACACCAAATTCAAATCCGACTGTACCGGCAGGAATTCTTCATCCCCTTCCTCTCCCATCACCGAGCGCATCTTGAATTCTATCATATCAAACTTGCCCTCCATGTAGATTTCACGGATACTCCAGATCTGGTCGCTTACCCACACATAACCGCTCACCAACTGAGTCCCTTCGTATTTGGGAACAATCCGAATCCGATAGCATAGACTATCAGAAGGTCCTGCCACCGAGTCGAGCTGATAAGTATAGTACTTGCTGGCCCCCTTATTCAACGGAGAAAGCAATTTGTCACCCATGATGGATGAAGAATAAACATTCATGTTCAGAAAATCCGTCAGGTCCGTCAGTTGGCCGCGGTTCCTACGGAGAGTGGAAGACACCGCCTTGACCTTCCGGTTATAGATATCCGGTGCCGTATAATGCATTTCGCTGACCGATTCAATGACATAATCGTTCACTCCATCCTCCAACCGGAACATGGACGGTATGTAACGGACCAGCTTATTGCTTTTATGCACTTTCAGCCTTCCTTTCATGTATAAATCGGCCTTATATTCATCGACCACCTGAGAATAGAAGGAAGAAAACTGAAAAATACTTTGCAGAACGGTATCCGAAAGCGTAGGACGATACACATACTTGTCCTTGTTTCCCTCTGCATGAATACAGAAAGGGAACAACAGAAATACCCACAGCATCGCCCAATATCGCTTCATTCCTATGATTTCAACATTTATATTCTTCGGGCAAATATAAATAAAAAGCTTCTCATTCCATTCCAAATACATACAAATTTACAACCGTCAGAATAGATGTTCAAAAACATACGTATGATTTATTCAAAAGATACGTATGGTTTACTCAAAAGATACGTATCTTTTGTACAAATCATTAGGAACGTTTTTTATGGGAGGGGTAATCACATTTATTTCTTGCCCCAAATTTCCTCTCCGTCAGAGGATTTCCCATTCTCATGCCACTCTTGCAACGGCCGTGTAACACACTGACAGTCACCGGAGTTACAGTGGCAACAGACTTGTAACGTCTTGCCACTCTTGCCACCAAAAAAATGTGTCTTTTTCGCTCCGATTCCAACCTCGATGAAACATTCCATACCCTCGTTAACAAACCGTCCCCTATGCCTGTGGCAAGTGTTGCAAGAGATTTATAGGTTCTTGCCACCGTATTCCAACTGATTATCAATGGATTGAAAGACCTTGTTGCAAGGTTGCAAGAGATTTTGCGAAATGCCTGAGAATACAAGAAGGGCCGCTCCGTCCGGAGCAGCCTCTCCTCGGAAGATGGTTACATAGCGTCCAATCTTCTCCTATTATAGCAAACCTCGCAAAAAAAATCTTAACTATTCCGGATACCAGTCTTGAACCATACGTGTCCGATTCACTCCCGACGTACCAATAGATTCATATTTATAATTAAATTGCCAACTTGGACTTTGTGTATCATTTCCATTCCCCCAAGGTGAAGTCCCATTTGAATAGAAACTGCTGACTGTAATATTTCCATCCCACCAACTACCAGAACAATAAAGTGACATTAAGGCACCTTCGCGTACATTAGGTACACGCCATTCTTCGGTACAGGGTGATTTACCTGCAATCAAATCGTAATACAGTCCACTACCATTACTTTGATAAAGTCCGGTTTCCGTCATCGCTCCCGTCTGAAAACCATAATACAGTCTACTCATTTCACTATGTTCGTTGCCAGGTTCCAGTTCACGAGTGGTATAGAATCGCAGTGACTTATCATTAATGTTCGTCAAATCAAACTTATAGGTAGCATTCGTAGTTATAGATTCCGGTGCTATAACATTTACTAGTTTAGTGGATATAGCTTCCTTGTCCAGCAATGCATCTCTAGCTTCCTCTTCACTTGCATAGTCCATTCCTAAATTACGTACACAGCGAACGGAATAGGGAGCTGGTTTTTTGTATCTGTTTCCATAATTGCTGACAGAAATACCTTCTTCACCCCACAAAGTGACAGGAGGTCCTCCTGTACTAGTACTGCTAACTATATGATTTCTCCACTTATGGGCACCAGCAAAAGGATGGGATGAATCATAATTTCCTGTTTGTGATGCATTTTCTGCAGAATAGAGTATAGCGTCACTGGATAATCCCAACTGTCCAAAATAAAGTCCATAAAGTTGGTCTATTGAAGCGATATACCATCTTATTTCATCTGCATCTATTTTACCGTTTCCATTATTATCACGATTTCTCATGATAGGAGCATAACGTAATACTGCATAATCATCAAGCAAAAAATCCGTTTGCAAACCATCTTCATTTATATAATCATTGGGACGTGAATAATCCAAAAAGTCTTTCCACTCAACTCCTTCAAATGAAGGGGAACTGCTATTAGTCAACACCCCCCATAAAATAGCTGTATTATACCTTCCATTAAATTCGGAATTGTTAGATATCACAGAATTTGTATAATTATCATTATCATTTTCTGTTCCCATTTTTTCTTTAGAACTATAGAAGAAAAGACCTCTACCTGCCGTTTCGTCAACAACTTCACATCCCCATCCATTTGTTAATGAAGCTTTATTGATATTATAGGGTGTCTGGATGGAACGTTGTCGGATGGTGATGACACTCCCTGTAGATGAGCTTTCACCGTCCAAACTTTCACGGCTGTCACTGAGGATATGCATCAAACGGTTGGGTTGGTTCACAAATTCCTTCCACAATCCTTCACGGGCTTCACCGGTAATGGGATCTTTCTCGTAATAGTATTCGTTGACAAATACCGTTATCCAAATTCTCTTTCTTTCCTGTTTCCCCTCTGGATATGCTGTATCTGTTTCCTCTTTAAAATCATGAGGTAATCCTCTTTCCAAATTTCTTTTCTGGTCTTTGATGTATTTGGTAAATTCCACCACGTCCATCAAATTTTTGCTTTTCTCATTGTTGGGATTGTTCTTGTATCCCGGATAAGCCTGATTATTTCTTGAATATGCCCCCGTCGTTTCATCTATTTCGTTTACCATAAATTCCACCCATTTATAGTCCATACCCGAAGGTACTTCCGTATCATCCACCTTGTTGGGTGACCCTTCCTTTCCAAAAGGAGTCTTCACATACCAAGTTACGGTCTCCGGATTGACAAATGCCGCATCAAAACAGAATACACGCTGGCTATAGTGGGCATCAAATGTATAAGTCGCCTCCTTGGCAACATATACCATACCGGTAGCGCCCGACTCTTCTTCTTTTACTTTAGTAGGATCGTTCTCTGCCGAACTGGTAACTTCCAATTCAATTTTATTCACTCCCTTGATAGTGATGGTGTAAGTGTAGTGTGTGTTCCGTTGGATAGAATAATCATCTTTAGACTTATTGATGTTTCCCAAATGGATATAGTAAGTTACCTGGGCAGTCAGTTGTTGTTTCTTTTCGTTGGTCACATCCACATCCATCAGGATATCTCCCTTTATTTCCAAATAAGTACCCTTTTCGGGTGCATATTCCCACTTGTCTCCTTCTTCCATGTATTTCCCTGTAGTCGGATCTTTTGTACGCATGTCACGTAAATGATAGTTACCATCTACCGTTTTTTTCATGGCCTCCCGGTTTTCTAACATATAAAACGAGAATCCATCTACATCACCGGTTACGGTCTTGTCATCTCCATTCGCATCCGTATAAGTAAATTCTTCACTTCCGGTGGTTTCAAAAGCCACCGGTTCGGTATCGAAGTATCCGGCAACCTCATAGTCGGCATCCTCTCGGCCGATGGCATAGGTCCCTTTGGGCAGGTTGACCACCCGCCACGATTCGGGCACAAATTCGCGTAAGGCTTGCTTGGTGGTAATACCGTTTTCCGTATCCGAGATTTCATTGCCCGAAGCGACACGTACTTTCACTTCCACTTTTGCATCAAGGCGTTCCAACTGGATAGGGAATTGATTGGCAGGTGTAAAGGTACCATTTTCTTCACTTACCGATATACCTTCTAATTTTGCCGACATAGGAAAATAACCGTTCCGTGAAGTAATTTCCTGATTCAAGGTAGCAGCCAATGATTCTATTTCGCTTTCTTCGTGAAGGTAGTTCAGTTTTTCCGGCGAGATATTCACCATGTCAGCATCAATATTGGCAATGATATACATGGTACCATTGGTAAACGAAGGCGCCTTGGCCCGGATAGTTCCTTGGGTTTGTCCATTGGCATCCGTCTGATTTTCCACATACCAGCAGTTTACTTCAGCACCAATCGCATCTTCCTTCGTCACCATCATGTTTTCATTATCAAAGTAATGGGCATATACGCGCTTACCGTCCACAAACAAATAGACAAACAAATTGTAGACACGCGATTCGGGCACCACACCGATAGTAGCACGGGTAGTCACTTTTACCTCACCATTATCCTGTGCACCGAAAGGAATGTTCATCCATACCTCCTTGCCTACAGACGATTTATTTGAAACAATTTCCTCATCTGTGCATCCGTTCCATATAACGGCTAAAATCAGCAAGCAATATATCAGTCTTTTCATACAAATTCCCAATTTAGTTGAATTCAATGTCTCCTCCACCAGTCTGCCAAGGTACCACAACGAAGTCAAAATACCCTTCATCTTTCTTTTCGTTGTATGTCACCGTTACGATAGCACTGATGAAATCGTTTCGTTTGATGCTCGTCACAGGATTGGAATGTCCCGTCGAAGCTATGGTTTCCAGAATGACATTATCTTTGAATGTTGCCTCTTTGGTTTCCAAGGTAGCTTCGTAAAATTTAAATCCACTACCTCCATCTGTCTCTGAGGAATATCCACCAATTACATTGCCAGCACCTCCATAATCATTCAAATAAGTTTTAGTATCCCCTTTTATTGCCTGCATTTTGAATCCTCCGTTAGTATGGTTAAGAGTGGTAAATAAAAAATAAGTATCTTTATCGCCAACAATACTGGTAATGCTACCATTAGGATATCCTATGAAATTTTCTGAATATTTGTTTTTAATGTAATATCCTCCTTCTTCCCTCTTCTCCAGTTTCCACATGTATCGGTTACAAGAGGTGTTTTCCAGTTTAGTTTGCTCCAATTTACCTTCCAAAGTATTATAAATGTATTTGTTACTTCGTGTATTCTGTATCACGTAATAACTGTTTTCATAATTACTATCAATTTCCGTCGGCTCTGTATAAGCTTCCTCCGAAAGATTGGGTATGGGAGAAGTATATTTTCGGCCCACGTATTCCACATCCAATTTATAAGTATATGTATCATCCGATTTACTTTCTAAGATATAGGCATCATACAATACCTTCTTATTGTCAGTCTGAGTGGTATTAGTGGCATCCATCACGGGAATACGGTTTGTTTCAATGTATGTCTGAAACTTGGCCAATGCGTCGTCGCTAGTCAATGAAGGAACACCTGATTCAAAATTATAGTTTCTTTCTTCATCATCGGGCAAACTGAACAAGTATGCCTGTTTCTGTGCCTTGAAGTTCACAAACTTAAAATTATTGACAGCCAATGGATCAGTGGCACTGTTGTTTTCTATTTCAATGCGTACACGCGAATAAGTTCTTATCATTTCGCCCACCATCGTATTGTCACCCGGCTGTAGTTGGATATGTTTCACCAACGTTAGGGCTTGCGGTGTCTGTGGACATACATAGTCATCTCCAGCATCGATGGTGTAGTCCATAATATCATCTTTATAGGTTGTAGTGAAATTGACTATCCCTTCTTCCTTATTAAAATCATTGAAAATAGTTTGGACAGTAGATGAAAATCCATTACTTCCTCCCAATCCGTCATATGTCTTATCATTGGCCGAGTAAGCAGAATAGTTGGCTACGGCCATCAAAGTATATTCTCCACTATTCAATTTTTCGATGCTCCCATTTTGCGGTTCATCATACTTGAATTCCACGGCAAGTGTTGTCGGTTGATTGTTGGGACTGAGGTCTCTATACCCCACCAGTCGGTCTTCCTTGTCTATCAGAAAGAGAGTGAGCCGATAAAAGAATCTTCCGTCCACCGCCTTTTCCCAGTCAGTCCACTGATTGGTTTTATTGGTCGGATCCGATGTTATGCTTCGGCCATTAACAGACAGTTCAGGAAGAGACAATTTGAAACAAAGGCTGGCCGGACTATCTTTCAACAGTTGCTCGTCCTGCTCGTTTTGGCAAGCAATGACTAATAGCATCAGTAGGACAATGAATACATTCTTGTTCATGAGTCAGTCGGATTTAAAAGGTAATATCGAATGACGATTCACGCATGTTCCAATCGGCAATACTGAGCGTGAGATCCAAATTAGTCTTGCTGATAGAGATGGTGTAGGTATATCGGTAACCCGGCAAGAACTCATCCTCATTGGTTCCTGTACCGGTTGTTTTAGGAATAGCAATGCTATACACGGTATTACCTCCGTTTTCGGTAGTAAAACAGATGCGGGTAGTTCCGTCACTCTTCTGTGGAACAATATACACCCATCCATCGTTTTGTGCAAAAGCATTTCCTTGAGTCGTTCCTTCACTCGTATAGGCTTTTGCTGGGATTTGGTCTTTAAATGCAACACCCGAATTTTTCCAATAGTATATTTTTTGAGTAGCAGATGGTTGGAAATTTTCAAACCATTGGATATTGTCAAGGTTTTCCTTATCACCATAAACCATCATTCCCACGGTAGTGAAATCTTTCTTTTCGGTGTTCTGTAACCAGCATGAAGTCAGTTTATCTTCATAATCATATCCTTCTACGAATTTGCATTGAATCTTGACAGCCGCCATGGTATGATAGAACTTCAGTTGCACCGGATCATTCTGATTCCATCCCTGTTCTAAGGTATTCACTTCATTACTGGCCACCATCAGGTCGCATTGCAAGCTGTTGGTATTATAGTCTATAATGAAAGTCGTAGCGTTCGAGCTCGACACAATGTAGTCCTTGGTCTCTTCCTGTGGATAATAGGCTGTGAAAGTATACTTTCCTCCCGGCACCCAAAAGGCTTCATCTCCCCTGTAGTTCCAATTGGAGTGTGGATTGTCACCTTCATAATCCGAATAGACCAGTGTAATGTTTTTGAAGATATTATAAGTTACTGTATTTCCCGATTCATCGATGTCATAGTCTGCCCAAATACCGATACCTTTCCCTTCTCCCCCTTCGTCCGTTGGAGTACAAGCAGTCTTTAGATCGTCGAGATTGTCTATCATGGTTCTCGAAGCGTTTTGCATGCCGTTCACCGACTGCACATTTAGTGTAATAGGAATCCTTTCCTCTTGCGGAGCAAGGGGAAAGGAACTCTCGTCGTGGCTACATGCACCAACCACCAGAAGTGTCGGAATCCAAAGAAGTCGATGGAGTCTGTTCATCTTCGTTATTTGAGTAAGTTATGAAGCTTGTCGGGTCCTATGCCCCGACAAGCATTGATATATTTGTTTTATTTTATCAGAATTAGATTGTAAGATCGGGAGTAATAGCTACTTCTTTCCAAAGATCAACTTCAGGTGAGAAATAAATCTTGTTCAAACCGATGATGATTCTGTAAGTATAACGGTAGCCCATTTGCCATTTTTGGTGAGTACCTGTAAGTGCACCACTTTCTGTATAATTGCCATTACCAACAACAAAGCTGGCAGTTTGAGGCAATACAGGGCCACTACCATTTTGAATGGTATAATCAATTTTTACAGTAATATTTTTTGCATCACTATGATTCAAATCCTGAGGAATCAAGAGAGCGGTTGTACCCACCTTGGCATAATCCGCATTGTCTACCAAATTCTGACCAATAGCATCATTATAGATGGTATAGTTCTTTTCGCTTGACCATCCTGACCATGCAGCTGTACTCTTGGGTTGTACACTGGCAGCATCTGTCATACCTTCAGCAAAGTTTGCCTTTTCATAAGCATTCTGGATTTCAATACCTGTAATATTGATTTTGGTGTTTCCATAAGCTTCATCTGTTTTGGCTACAAATTGGATGGATGACAAAGCATGGTGAAACAGGATGTCTACACCCTTGTACGAACCACCTGTATGATTTGCATCTGGAGTCAATTCATTTTTGCTTTCTGTTCTGTTATATGAACGGTCGCTGAACATAAAGTCATATTGATTTGCTACATCTTCGGCTACAGTAAACGCGTTTACCTTCAACCCTGTCTTGTCGTAAGTGGGAATAAAGCTATTTACATCAGCAGGCGAATAAGCTGCGAAAGTCAACTTACCTGTTTTAGGCCAATAATAAATCTGACCACCGTTTACTGCATCTGACGACCAACCGCCTACAGTCGCATCATATGTTACTTCTACATTATCCATGTAAAGGTCTCCACCAGCTACTGTCCATTTTGAATTGACTGCATCGTAATCACCGTTCGACCAACAAGCATACACACGGAAATTTTCGTTTATACTATACTTTCCCTCTACAGGCTGTTCCCCAGGTACAGCTCTCGACATACCACTTACTACCGGCGAATTGAAAACAATTGCCTTGTTACTCTCTTGCAATCCGTAATCTACTGATTCTTCGTTCACACAGCTGGCCAGTGCTACACTTGCCATGGCTGCCAAAAAATAAAACTTCTTCATAATTATAATTATTATAGTTCAAAAAAAATAATATCCATCTATATCTTAAATAATGATATCCGTCCAAATGTCCTTCCAGTCGTCAACGCCCGGTTGGAATCCACCATCGCCTACCGAGGGTGGCGGTTCTATCTCGATAACCTCATCGAGTAAAATCCAACGTTCCTTCTTCACCTGTTCGGTTTCAAACTTGGGTGTGATGTCGAAAGTGAAGAGTTGCGAACGGCCGTCCACGGTAATGAATTCAAAGTTCACCTCGAAAAGAGTCTGCTTGCCGGGCAGTTTGCCAAAGGTATTGAACGTGGTGTAGAGAATGGCTTCATCCTTCTCCTTATCCCGTTCGGCCACTTTTAGGTCCATAAACAACAGAACAGAATCTTCTTCTACCATTTGTCGGTTGTGCATCCGTTTGGACCCTGCCAGATTACTCATCAGCGACACTCCTGAAGTAGCCCATTGAATTCCTTTTACCCTCACTTGCAAGTAATAGGTTTCCACCATGGATTGTCCATGAAAATGCGATCCCTGACTATTGTATAGCGTATCCGTCCGTGCTCCCTGCTTGATTTCCAGTTGGCCTATGTTGTCAATGAACAGATGATCGGGTTCATATACAATCTTACTGTCGGCATATTCCTGACGGGCTTTGGGTAAGAATCCATACAAATGGTTGGCAATGGTATTGGTATACGCCGTCATTCCCCAATAACTTTGTTCCTCTTTTATCTGAGTCGATTCCGTTCCAAAATTATAGACCATCACATTGTATTTTCCCGGATTGGCCTGAATGTATCCATCCAGATAGTATCCCCTTTCGTCGGTTCCGCTATTCTGCAAGTACCGTTCGGCCACCACCTGATCGGTTTCCGGGTGGTGCAATGCCACGCGGATTACGTTTGGTTGGTTATATTCAGGTTTCTCACGGCTTTCATCATAGAAACCATAAGTCACATTCTTTATCTGTTCGTCTATGTACACACGGATGTAATGGTTAGAGTTCAAATCCACCAATGGTCGGTGTTCACATCCCGTCATCACCAGCAGAATGACTATACCTATATTATATAATGTAAAGCGTTTCATCATGGGCGACCTCCTTTCTTGTATTTTACCGTGAAAGGCAGCACCAACGATACTTGCGCTTTGGTAGGGCCGAAATAGTTCCATCGCCCTTCTTTTTCGGGATCGCGTATCAACATTTCGTAGTCTTCGGAAGGTTGATAGCCCCGATAAGGAATAGAAGCATATCCAGCCGACAACGAAAATTCCAGGTTAAGCCGTTTGCCGATAGGCATGGCATAACCGATACTCACTCCTGTGCTCCAATGTTCCCCTTGGTAGCAGATATCCTGTTTGCGTTCAAAATCCCACTTGCCCGATTCCACATAGAGACCGGCGAACCAACCTGTTAGCCGGTCGCGCTTGAACCACCAACGTCCTTCGGCACCGATACTCAGGAACCGCATGCAGAATTCATTGTTCCCCTTTCCCCAGCGCCACCACGGAAACTGGTGATAATAAAGTACAGAGAAGCGGTCGCCCAACGGAGCTTCGATCGAGAAGTTAAGCCAGGACACTGCATCGTAGAGCAGATTGGTCTTCAAAGCCAGAACGGTTTTGGTATCCGTCTCCTCCATCACAGGAGGAGGCAACGGGATAGATGGAATTACAACATGCTGCTTGGGAAGTTCCACACTCAAATTCATTTTCCGTTTTTCTACAGGTACATACTGCCATACGGATATCCAAGTGGCATATCGCAATTCAGGCATGATATTCTTGATGATATATTGCCAGGAGCGACCTCTATCCAATCTTTTCAATAAAACCTTCTTCCGTTCATTTGTCTCGTCACCATCTAAAATCCGAAGAACTTCTTCACGGTCCTTGCGGCGATAACAGCTATCCACCATTTCGCGCAACCCGGCCCAATTTTCGGCATCCGGTTTCAAGAAGATAAGCGATTCATCCATGAACTTACGTTCCAAGACATGCTGAAGAATGTACTCTTTAGCACTGCGTCCACGTTTCTCGGCCAATTGTCTATTCAGTTCAAACGAACCTTCGGGAGATGCATAGGAATAGATGACCATGCTGTCTATGCGAGGATAAAAGCGCAGATAATCACGAATCTTCTGCAGGCTTTTCGCATTGGTCATATAATCGGGGGAAATACCTGTCTGACCGACAGGATAGAATATTTTGAAGTGCATAATTTGAGTAATGGTATCGCGACGCAACAAAACTTGTTCCGTCAAGACATCCAAAGAATCCGGCATGTTCTTTGAAAACATACTTATAGACAACCCTAACAACAGAGCCAGTATATACAGATGTTTCATCTTACATAAACCTTCTACAGATTACTCACTCAAACTACACTGTCAAATAAAATGATATTTTTATGTAAAAAAAACACCCATTGACGAAGTAGGTATTCCCTACTCCGCCAACGAGTGTCAGTTAATTATTACAAAATTCTACCAATAAGTGTATTAGAAGAAATATTCATACCTGCACTACCATCTGTACAATCTACAAATGACTTATGAACGCCTACCTTTACATTAGTAGCTTTACAAGCAGAATCTACACAAGAGGTAGCAGCTGCACCAACCAACTGGCCTACATCGCGTACACCTTTCACTGTACAATCGGTAGCAGAACAGCCGATAAGTTTACCTGCACTATCAGCACAGATACCGGCAATAGCACCAGCCTTATCACCACAAGCATCATCACTCACATGAGAGCAATTAATGACAGAATTAGTGACATGGCAATTTTCAACCTTACCATGGTTGTAACCAACCAAAGCAGCAGTCCAGTGATGACCTTCGATTGTTGCTTTATCCAATGTCAGACCCTTAATGACTGTAGCTGTAGTGGCACGACCAAAGAACGCTGTAGCATAGTTACCGTTCTTTTCAGCATCCGATGCTGTAATTGTAAAGTTAGAAACAGTATGCGACATACCATCGAATGTACCTTCGAAGCTGGTTGCATTATACTGACCGATACGAGTCTGTGCAGCACCAGCCAAATCGATGTCTACCAACAAGTTCACAGTTTTACCCTTGAAATTATTGTTATTCGTATTCACTTCACTGGTCAACCAGTTCAAACCAGCTGCATTGACAATGTAATATTCCTTTGCATCTTCATTTGAAAGAACACCTTCAGTCAACTTAGTAGTTCCTTCCAATACCAAATTTCCACCAGTAACGGTTACAAGACCATATGAACCATAACAAGGATTAACCTTTCCATCAATTTGAGGTTTAGTTACAGCTTCATCAACCCATACAGCATTAACTTTATCGGCAGCTACATTATTGATGTTTACATTACTCAAAGTGATATCAGCACCTGCTGCAGACTTCACCAGAATGGCAGCCTTCTTAGCTGTTGTAAAGTTTGCATTAGAAACCTTCAAAGTTACTTTAGCTGGAGAATCTACATATTGATCGTCAATCTTGATACCACGACCATTTTCAACATTGAATGTACAACCTTCTATAGATACAGTCTGTCCATGAGGTTGAATCCACAAACCATAGACATCACCTGTTTCTTCAACAGTTACATTCTTCAACGAAGCATTAGCTTTAGTAGCGATAGCCTTCTTTGAAACAACATTTTCCAATTCAACATCACACTCAAAATTGATATCATAGCGATTCCATGGACCATTATTCTTTCCACTGTCGGTTATAGTCATGTTCTTCAGTACAAGTTTGGCATCGATTGTAGAAACATTATTCCAATCACCATTAAGTTTATTGAAAGTGAGTGTATGATTGTTACCATCAATAGTAATCAAACTTGTGGTAGCACCACCAAATGCAAGCGTTTCCCAAGCAGTAATATCAACAGCGACATCAGCAGCCAATTGGACTTTGATTTCTGCAACATCTTTATGCAAAGCAGTTTCCAACTGAATTGATTCAAAGATAACTTGTACACCGTCAATATACAATACGCCACCAGTTGAACCTTGGCGACCATAAATTCGATCTATAGTAGTACCATTAGAAGTAACTGTATTGTTTTCAATGATTGCATTGTCTACACTAACATAACCATCATTAGTAATTCCATTTACGGTATAAGTCTGTGCAGCACCAACAGTACCCATTACAGAACCTGCCTTAACAGCGCTATCACCTGTTGATGTAATGGTATTGCCAGAAACGGTAATATCATCCATATCAACCAATGTCCATGCACCATTTGCAGCATGACCAATAATACCACCTACAGAACCCTTACCTTCAATTGTACAATTCTTAACAGAACAATCAACGATAGTAAGTGTTTCGAATACAGGACCATCTGTTCCATTGTAACCACCGGCCCATCCTACAAGACCACCAGTCCAATGACCGCCCTTTACAGAACCTCCAAGAACGTGACAATTATTCAACTCAATCTTAGCAGAAGCATTAGGACTAGCAATAAATGCACCTACAGCAGTTGTTTCATTGGTATCTTCTACATCAAGAGCAACAGCCGGATTTTCGAGTGTCAAATCTTGTATCTTAACCAATTTTTCTGCTGACCAAGTAGAATTGATTAAAGGCATACTCATTCCCTTAATGGTATTTTTATTACCTTTAATAATAAATTCTTCGTCTTTATTATAGTCAACTGAAGGATATTCCACATCAGTCATATTAATATCTGATATGATATTAAATGTACCACCGTTCAGGAACAAGTTTTTAGCCGCATAAACAAGACCGTTGGCATTGAAAATGTTGTATTCATTTTCAGCTACTTTTTCAAAGCCGTCCGGGTTTGCACCATTAATATTCTTTGTAAAGTTATAAGTGATATTCTTTGTAGAATTATTCAATTCATACCACAAACCACCGTTGATAGAAGAGTCGAATCCTGTAGCAGTAGTTCCTTCAACAGTAAGTGAACCATAAACACCATTATCTCCTGAACTCTTATCTTCTGTATGCATTTGAATAGCAGTCTTACCAGTTACCACTTGGTTAGCAGTAAATGTACTGTTCTTGATAGTAACATCGTATTTGGAATGATTGCCATCATGATGCATATAGATACTCTTACCTTCGCAAATAAATGTACATTCTTCAAATGTCATTGTACCTGGGGCATAAATATGTACATTATAAAGTTCATTGGATGCTTGCTTGAAAGTAGTCTTCGAAGCTGTTACAACAGGTGCATAAGTTACTAAAGTACCCTCTACAATACAATTTTCAAAATGTTCTTCTTGTGAATGACTTAATCCATAATATGGACCAGAATTACGCTTCATTGTCAAATTTTTGAAAGTAACACTCTTTGCATTGTATTGAGGAGTTCCTCCAAGATTAGACATATCAACAATCACTTCACTCGGAAGGTCAGCATTTTCACCTTCAATAACCAGGTTCAATTCGCTCAATGAAGTTGGCAAGGTATAAGTACCAGCTGCCAATGTAATGGTATTTTGAACTGTCTTATCTGTAATAGCGCTTACTGCTGCTGCAATATCTGCATAGCTACCTGCACCATTCAGTTTTACTTTTACTACTTCTTGAGGATTGTCAAATGACTTAGTTGTATTTCTAATTTCATTTGGTTTAAATGTAAGTTCAGCTGCAATATTATATGATTGAGAACGTCCTTGGTTATCATATACAGTAAATGTCAAATCTTTCGCTGGATAAGTACCAGAAGGTATAACGAATACAAATTTTGTTGGTGAATCATTATTAATAATAATACCATCACCACAATCTAATACAACAGTAGAACTAACATCACCTTCTTCATCAAATTCGACGGATGCTCCTCCATAAGTTGCTTCAACAATCGCAGCACCAGCTAATGACTTATTTTCACTCTTTAAAGAGATTTTAGTAATAGTTGCATCACCTTTCAAATTGAAACCAACTAATGACATGAAATTTTTAAATATAAATTCATAGTCATTTTTATTTTCACTTACAGCTACCATCGGATATGCATCTTGTCCATAAGAATCTTGTGCATAATTTTGAATGGTAGGAAGTGTTACATCCAATTTATATGAAGTATCACCTTTTGTTATTGTAATATTTTCATTATAAGGATAGTAAGCTACATTCGACCATGTATAGTTTCCAGCTTCCGTACCACCAACTATAATTTGTCCATTTTCGCCTTGAAAAGAAGCGTCTTTTGTACCAGCACCATCAATCAATATAAATTTTTGATTTTTTCCTTCTTTAAGAGCTAAAAAGACACTTAAATTATCATTTTCTGACCAATACAATTTACCATCAGTAAGAGCTGTACGTGCATCCGTACTTTCTCCTAAAGATGCTGTAACAACAATATCTGTCTGCTTCGGTGTATTATCAAATACATCTTCTTCGTTTTGGCAACTCCAGAATGTTGCCAAAACGAATGCAGAAGCTAAATAAAAAAACTTCTTCATAATCATCATATTTAGAAATCATCACCTTGAGTTGGATCACTTACATAAAATCCTTTTTCCACTTCTACTTCAATAACTTCCACTTGAGGAGCTTGATAATTGTTTAACTCTGCGAAACTCATTGTTTTCATACGCTTATAAATATTTGTTGCCCGCAGATTCCCGAACCGGACGGTTCATATAAGAAAAGTATAAAGGTGCATATAAAAAGAAAAAGCGCGGGAATCTGTACCAGTTACTCGTCCCACGATTCGAGGCCTTCGCATTGCCCACAGTAGTATGAACGAGCAACTCCGAGATAGCCCACGCTATATGTGTATAACATCTCAGTATGCCCTTTGTTGCCAAAGGAGCATACCGAGGAGTATAAACATATCCCACGGACATCTACCGCTGCTTATGTTTCGACTACTGTTCAAAAGTTGCGAAGTTTCGAATCGTCAAAAACAAAAACGTAGTAAACGTCTTTCCTAAATATATGTCTGTTACAACCACCCACCCTTTCGGGCTATCCGGCAGAAGGAACACCGCAAAATTAAATAAATTCTGTAATAATCAAGAAAAATAGAAGAATTTTTATAGACCTTTTTCGAATAAAAATAATGCAAACCAATCCATACTGAAAAACTATTTCGCTCGAATATGGATGATTATTGAGCAAAAAGATGTATTTTTGCAGCCAATAATCAGTAAAAAGATAGAAAAGATGTCTAAAATGAGATTCTTTGCTCTCCAGGAATTGGCGAACAGACGCCCCGTCAAAGTGGATTATCCATCGGAAAAATTATCCGATTATTATGGTGAACATGTATTCGACCGAAAGAAAATGCAGGAATATCTGCCACGCGAAGCATACAAAGCCGTAATCAATGCCATCGAAAATGGTATTCCACTGAATCGCGAAATGGCCGATATGATAGCCAACGGCATGAAGAATTGGGCCAAGACTTTCCATGTAACTCATTATACCCATTGGTTCCAACCGCTGACCGATGGTACCGCCGAAAAGCACGACGGATTCATAGAATTCGGTGAGGACGGAGACATCATAGAACATTTCTCAGGGAAACTACTGGTACAACAGGAACCGGATGCATCGAGTTTTCCTAACGGAGGTATCCGAAATACCTTCGAAGCACGAGGGTATACCGCATGGGATGTATCTTCGCCTGCCTTTATCGTAGACACCACCCTGTGTATCCCTACCATATTCATTTCGTATACCGGTGAAGCATTGGATTACAAGACACCGCTTCTCAAGGCATTGGCAGCCGTGGACAAAGCCGCAACGGAAGTATGCCGGATGTTTGAGCCAAACGTAAAGCGGGTATTTGCCAACTTGGGCTGGGAACAGGAATATTTTCTGGTAGATACGGCTTTGTACAATGCCCGACCGGATTTATGCATTGCGGGACGGACATTGATGGGACACTCCTCTCCCAAAGACCAACAATTGGACGACCATTATTTCGGTTCCATTCCTCCGCGCGTGACCAGTTTCATGAAGGAACTGGAACTGGAATGCCACAAGTTAGGTATCCCCGTAAAGACCAGACATAACGAAGCGGCGCCCAACCAGTTTGAACTGGCTCCTATTTTTGAAGATGTGAACTTGGCCAATGACCACAACCAGTTGGTGATGGACTTGATGAAACGAACCGCCACCAAACATAACTTTACCGTACTGCTGCACGAAAAGCCTTTCAAGGGAGTAAACGGTTCGGGTAAGCACAACAACTGGTCGCTCTGTACCGATACGGGCATCAACTTGTTTGCACCAACCAAAACAGCCAACGGCAACATGCTCTTCCTGACCTTTGTTGTCAACGTACTGATGATGGTTTACAAGAACCAGGATTTGCTGCGTGCTTCCATCGTCAGTGCCGGAAACAGTTACCGACTGGGAGCAGCGGAAGCTCCTCCGGCTATTCTTTCCATTTTCTTAGGAGGACACTTGTCGCACATGCTCGATGAGATAGTGGAACGCTTGGGAGATGCCAAACTCACTGCCGACGAGAAACAAGCATTGCAATTGGGAATCAGTCGTATACCAGCCATTCTTCTGGATAATACGGACCGCAACCGTACTTCACCTTTTGCCTTTACCGGCAACCGATTTGAATTCCGTGCCGCCGGTTCGTCGGCCAACTGTGCCGCTTCCATGATAGTCATCAACGCAGCGATGGCACACCAATTGAATGAGTTCAAGGCACAAATAGATGCCTTGGTCCGTTCCGGCATGGATCAGGAAGAAGCCTTGTACAAGACACTGAAAGACAGCATCATCGCTTCACAGAACATCCGCTTTGAAGGAGACGGATACTCGGAAGAATGGAAACAGGAAGCAGCCCGCAGAGGGTTGACCAACATCTGCCACGTACCCGAAGCAATCATGAAATTCAACGATCCGCAATCGCGCGCAGTACTGTTGGGCGAAAAGATCTTCAATGAAAATGAATTGAGCTGCCGCATCGAAGTGGAACTGGAAAAGTTCACCAAAAAGGTACAGATTGAAAGCCGCATATTGGGTGATTTGGCCATCAACCACATCATTCCTACCGCTGTAATATACCAAAATCGTCTGTTGGAAAACCTCAAAGGATTAAGGGAAACATTCTCTGCCGAAGAATACGAAATGTTGGGAGCCGATAGAAGGGAACTGGTCAAGAACATACAGCAGCGCATTCTCGCCATCAAACAATTGGTACGGGAAATGATTGAAGCAAGAAAAACAGCCAACCAATTGCCAAGTCAAATAGAAAAGGCTTTCAGTTATGCCGATCATGTACGCCCCTATCTGGAAGAGATACGGGAACACATCGACTTGATGGAACTGGAAATAGACGACGAGATATGGCCATTGCCCAAATACCGTGAACTATTGTTTACTAAATAAATAGGAAAAGAGAGAATTTATCTCTCTTTTCTCTTTATTTGTCAGCTTGTTATTTCCTTTTTACATTTTTATTTGTACCTTTGTGCTCTATAACATGATTTTACAGCATACCTATGGCTAAAAAGGAACTATCAGAAGTAGAAATTGCCAACAGCATACCCGATTTGTGGCAACCTTTAACCACTGAGCAAAGAGAGTTTTTGGTTCAGAATTTCATTATACAGAAGTATAAAAAAAATGAGACTATCTATTGCGAAGGTGAAACACCTATGCACTTAATGTGTCTTCTCAGTGGGAAAGTAAAGATTTTCAAAGAAGGTGTAGGTGGAAGAAGCCAGATTATACGTGTAATCAAGGATAAAGAGTATTTTGCATACAGAGCCTATTTTGCAGAAGAAAACTTTGTTACCGCCGCTGCTGCATTCGAACCCTGTACTATCTGCCTGATTCCCATGCCAGCCATCATAAAGCTATTGAAAGAAAACAGTGAACTGGCACTGTTCTTTATCCGCCAATTATCCATCGACCTGGGTATTTCGGATGAAAGAACCGTGAATTTAACACAGAAGCATATCCGTGGCCGTTTGGCAGAATCCTTACTTTTCTTAAAGGACACTTATGGATTGGAAGAAGATGAATCGACACTCAGTATCTATCTGTCGCGCGAAGATTTGGCCAACCTGTCCAACATGACCACTTCCAATGCTATCCGTACTTTATCCAATTTTGCAACAGAAAAACTGATTGCGATAGACGGAAGAAAGATCAAGATTATCGAAGAAGAAAAACTGAAGAAGATTAGTAAGATAGGATAATCAGGCCGGTCACTTGACAGCCTGACGTATACGGACTAATTTTTCCAACAGACCTTCCAACAGGTCTAACTTCAACATGTTGGCTCCATCACTTTTGGCTACCGACGGATTTTCGTGCGTTTCCATAAACAACCCGTCCACTCCTACCGCTACTCCGGCTTTTGCCATCGTTTCAATAAGTTGCGGCATTCCGCCTGTTACCCCTGTCGTCTGGTTGGGTTGCTGCAATGAATGGGTTACATCCAATACAACAGGAAATCCGAAGGACTGCATTTCTGGGATTCCCCGGAAGTCGACCAACAAATCCTGATAACCGAATGTGGTACCCCGTTCCGTCAGCATGACGTTCTCATTTCCTGCTTCCGTCACTTTTTGGGCCGCAAAACGCATGGCACCCGGAGAAAGGAACTGTCCTTTCTTGATGTTTACAATCTTCCCCGTCCGCGCAGCAGCGACCAACAGATCCGTTTGCCTGCAAAGGAAAGCGGGTATCTGGAGGATGTCTACATAGTCGGCTGCCATCGCTGCCTCATCAGCGGTATGGATATCGGTTACGACCGGTATCCCAAACGTATCACGGACTTTAGACAATACTTTCAAAGCCTTTTCATCGCCTATACCCGTAAAGGAATCCAAGCGGGAACGATTGGCCTTGCGATAAGACCCCTTGAACACATAAGGGATATTCAAACGATCGGTTATCTGTACGATGCGGTCGGCTATACGCATAGCCATATCTTCACCTTCAATCACACAAGGGCCAGCCAACAAAAAGAAATTATCTGTATTCTTAAATCTCTTCATATCCATAATCAACGAGGAATAATTAAAGTTAATGCTTCGGGCAATATTTTTACTTTCAAAGGAAAAGATGGCTCCAAAATACGGCCGTCCAAACTGATAGCGGCATTCTGCGCCTTCAAAATCTGCACTTTCCGTGTACGATAAGGTTTGACGACTTTCTTCAGATTCAACAAACGGCCACGTAGAAGCATCCATAATCCAGACAGCATCTGCAACAGTTCCGGCCGATAGATGACGGATACATCCAGCCAACCGTTATAAGGCACCGCACTGGGGGTCAATCCATAACCGCGTGCACTACCTATGCATACGGTCATCACATTATCGCGAACATGCTCGCCGTTGACACAAAGATGTACCTTATGCAACTTACGTTCAAACAACAACAGGAACATCGAAGCCAGAAATGACAAGTTTCTCATTCCCCAAAACCGTCTGGTTCCATTCGTAATCCGAACAATCCGAGCTCCCAATCCGATATACATTGCATTGACAAAGTATCGCTCCACGCAATGTTCACCCTGCTGGAATCTGCATCTTCCCAAATCAATCTTCCGCAACCGACGATTGATAATCCAATCCACCGCCTGCTTATAATCGTCTTCATCCATTCCCCAATACTTGGCAAAATCATTACCGATACCATTGGGAATGATACCTAATGCAATGTCTTCCTTCTGTTCTGCAGAGGAACCCATGATACCATTCACTGCATCATTGATGGCTCCATCACCGCCCACCACCACAATGGTCCGATAACCATTATTGGCCAGGATACGTGTCAACCGTTCTACAGAACCATAGCCTTCGGACTGCAAATAATCAAAAAGCACTCCGCGTTCTTCCATATATTTGCGGATTTCGTTCCATCTCTTTTGGGTTTTCCAACTTCCCGCCTTCGGGTTATATACCACTCCCCATCTATTCGGTTCTATAGCCATAGGTTCAGTTATTTGCGTCCAATAATTCCTTTATTCTCTCTATTTTCTTATCAGTCGGCCATGTTGCATCCAACCAATGTATCGTAAATCCTCTTCTCTCCATACCTCTAAACCAAGTCATCTGTCTCTTGGCAAACTGATGGATAGCCGTTTCCAGTTGCAGGAACATTTCATCGTACGTAAGTTCTCCAATGGCATAAAGAGTCAGGAACTTGTATTCCAAGCCATAATAGATAAGGTCCTCGGAAGGAATGCCTTCGGCAAGCAAGGCTTTCACCTCATCGACCATCCCTTCTGAAAGCCGCTGCTTCAAGCGGCGGGTAATCTTTTCTCTCCGCAAATCGCGGTCGATATCCACACCCACAATCAGACTCTTCAACGAAGGGAATTCCCGATATTCGGGAGGCTGGGTCTGATAGTACTCCTCTATTTCGATGGCTCTGATGGCACGTTTCACCGTATCGACATCCGTTGAATTATGCAACTTCTTGTACGTAGCCAACAACTGCGTCAACTCGTCCAAGGTCTTTCCTTCCAAAGCAGCTCTCAACTCCTTGTTTTCCGGGACCGGAAGCAAGCGGTATCCTTTCAGGACCGATTCCAGATACATCCCGGTACCTCCACAAAGAATGGGCAGCTTGCCTTTGGATACAATCAGGTCATAGGCTTTCAAGAAATCATGTTGGTATTCAAATACATTGTATTTGGTACCCGGCTCTACGATATCAATCAGATGATAAGGAATGGTCCGACCGTTTACCACATAGTCATCCAAGTCCTTTCCCGTTCCCAAATCCATACGACGATACACTTGACGACTGTCTCCACTGATAATCTCAGTATCGAGCCGGTCGGCCAAAGCAGCTGCCAAAGGAGTCTTTCCCGAAGCGGTAGGTCCCAAGATGGTTATCAAATCGTAATTCATACTCCATTCATCTGATTTCAAATGGACAAAGATAAGTAATTTACAGAATTATCCACATAAAAACATAAAAAAAGTGGATGTGTATTGCTACACATCCACTCCTATATCTAATAATTACTTATTAGCCGTTTACTTTCTTCATGTGAGCGATCAAATCCAATACCTTGTTAGAGTAACCGATTTCATTGTCATACCAAGAAACTACCTTAACAAATGTATCAGTCAAAGCGATACCAGCCTTAGCATCGAAGATAGAAGTCAAAGTGCAACCCAAGAAGTCAGCAGATACAACTTGATCTTCAGTGTAACCCAGAACACCCTTCAATTCGCCTTCAGAAGCTTCCTTCATAGCTGCGCAAATTTCAGCGTATGTAGCAGGCTTAGCCAAGTTAACTGTCAAGTCAACTACAGAAACGTCCAAAGTAGGAACGCGGAATGCCATACCAGTCAACTTACCGTTCAATTCAGGAATAACCTTACCTACAGCCTTAGCAGCACCTGTAGAAGAAGGGATAATGTTACCAGCAGCAGCACGACCACCTCTCCAGTCCTTCAAAGATGGACCGTCAACTGTCTTCTGAGTAGCAGTTGTAGAGTGAACTGTAGTCATCAAACCGTCAGTGATACCCCACTTGTCGTTCAATACCTTAGCGATAGGAGCCAAACAGTTAGTAGTACAAGAAGCGTTAGAAACGAATTGAGTACCCTTAACATACTTGTCCAAGTTTACGCCGCAAACGAACATAGGAGTAGCATCCTTTGAAGGAGCAGACATAACTACATACTTAGCACCAGCTTCGATGTGAGCTTGAGCCTTGTCTTGAGACAAGAACAAACCTGTAGATTCAACTACATATTCAGCATCGATTTCGTTCCACTTCAAATCAGCCGGATTACGTTCAGCAGTTACGCGGATAGCTTGACCGTTAACGATCAACTTGCTATTTTCAACGTCAGCTTCGATAGTACCTTCGAACTGTCCGTGCATAGTGTCATATTTCAACATGTATGCCAAGTAATCTACTGGACACAAGTCGTTGATACCTACAATCTGAATGTCATCGCGAGTCTGAGCTGCGCGGAATACGAAACGGCCGATACGACCGAAACCATTAATACCTACTTTAATCATTTTGTTTAATTTTAAAGGTTTTATAATAAAGCTTTAATACTCTTTTTTGCTATAATTCTATACATTTTCGACAATTTCTTGTGAAATGCGGTGCAAAAATAAGAATTTGTTTTTATATTCGCACACAAAATCATATTAAAATAAAAAAAAATGGGAAAATGTACACTTTTACAAGACTTCAAGGCATTCGCCATGAAGGGTAACGTGGTTGATATGGCTGTCGGTGTAATCATCGGTGGTGCATTTGGTAAAATTGTCACTTCGGTAGTGAACGACATCATCATGCCTCCTATCGGATTGCTTGTCGGTGGTATGGACTTCAAGGATCTGAAATACGTCATGCAGGAAGCTGTACCCGAAAAACTGAATGAAGCCGGCGAAGTGATTGAAGCCGCCGTTCCGGAAGTGACTTTGAATTATGGTAACTTCCTACAACAGACTTTCGACTTCATCATCATTGCCTTCTCTATTTTCTTGTTTGTAAGCTTCATCAAGAAAATGAGCGAAAAGAAGAAAGCGGAAGAACCTGCTGCACCCGCTCCTCCACCGGCACCAAGCAAAGAAGAAACTTTATTGACAGAAATTCGCGATTTATTGAAGGAGCAATCAAAAAAATAATTATCTTTGCAGCCAAAATAAATCAGAATTCTGATTATACATTATAATATATGCAACAGATTATCCTTTCTCATAAATCAGGAGCGCAGAACATCCGGTTTACTGCGAGGGTAAGTGTCCGCAAGAACGACATGTTGCATAAAGATACTTAAGGAACATGCGGCATCCAAAACAGGATTGGGATGCCGCATGTTTTTTTGATATTCATGCAAAGAACCGTAATTTAAATATAGAAAAGAAGTATGAAGCAAGACATGATTGTTATCCTCGACTTGGGAAGCCACGAAAATACCGTGGTTGCCAGAGCCATCCGTGCATTGGGTGTTTACAGTGAAATCTACCCGCACGATATTACAGCCGCAGAGTTGAAAGCGTTGCCCAACGTAAAAGGTATCATCATCAACGGAGGTCCCAATAACGTAATCGACGGAGTAGCCATTGATGTACTTCCCGAAATATACGAAGCCGGATTCCCAATAATGGCAGCCGGTCACGAAAAGGCGCTTTGCGAAGTGAAGCTTGCCCAATTCGAAAACGACGAAGAAGCCATCAAGGAAGCTGTCAAGGGATTTGTGTTCGATGTATGCAAGGCTGAAGCCAATTGGAACATGAAGAACTTTGTAGCCGATCAAGTAGAACTGATCCGCCAACAGGTAGGCGACAAGAAAGTTCTCCTGGCCCTTTCGGGTGGCGTGGACAGTTCGGTTGTAGCCGCTTTGCTCTTGAAAGCCATCGGCGACAATTTGGTTTGTGTGCATGTAAACCACGGTTTGATGCGTAAAGGCGAATCCGAAAATGTAATCGAAGTATTCCGCAACCAGCTCAGCGCCAACCTGATTTATGTAGATGCTACCGACCGTTTCCTCGGTTTACTCGAAGGTGTGGCCGATCCCGAACAGAAGCGTAAGATTATCGGCGGTGAATTTATCCGTGTATTCGAAGAAGAAGCACGTAAGCTCGATGGCATTGATTACCTCGGTCAAGGAACTATCTATCCGGACATTGTAGAAAGTGGTACCAAGACTGCCAAGATGGTAAAGAGCCACCACAATGTAGGTGGTCTGCCCGAAGACCTTCAGTTTGAATTGGTAGAACCGTTGAAGCAATTGTTCAAGGACGAAGTACGTGCTTGTGGTGTAGAACTCGGTTTGCCTTACGAAATGGTTTACCGCCAACCGTTCCCCGGTCCAGGTTTGGGTGTACGTTGTCTCGGAGCCATTACTCGCGACCGTCTGGAAGCTCTTCGTGAATCAGACGCTATCCTCCGCGAAGAATTTGCCATCGCAGGACTCGACAAGAAAGTATGGCAATACTTCACCATAGTACCCGACTTCAAGAGTGTAGGTGTGCGCAACAACGCCCGTTCATACGATTGGCCGGTTATCATCCGCGCGGTGAATACCATCGATGCCATGACTGCTACCATCGAACAGATTGACTGGGCTATCCTGATGAAGATTACCGACCGTATCTTGAAGGAAGTACCCAACATCAACCGCGTATGCTACGATATGTCGCCAAAACCAAGTGCGACCATCGAATGGGAGTAACAAATCACTGATAATCAGATACAAGAAGAGAGGTCTAATGGCCTCTCTTTTTTATTGGAATTACTAAGGAAAGTCAACCTACTATATAAATAAGGCTAAATACAGTCAACATAAACCGTAAACTAGCATTAGAAAATCTTAAAAAGCCTAATTAAAAACCATTCAGTTACAGTCGAAAACATTAATCGAAGTACTCGTATCATCGTTCAATATACTGCAAACCACCGTACGAAATACTTTGAACCATTATTCACGTACTGCGAATAAAGTTCAAGTGTACACAAAAATCATTTTATCCTACTGTTTATCAATAATTTAAATCAACTTCTTTACTTTATAAAGCGTACATAAAAATGAATCCTGTAGGCAAAAAGTTACCTACATGCTTACCTACATGGTTAAGTTGTTGATTATCAGCTCCGCTGTAGGGATGTAGGCAAAAAAGTAAAAAAAACAATTTATATGGAACTAAGACGAAGAGTCTTGTGATACGCCAAACATGCCAAGCCGAAATATACCATACATTGAATCCATAGAGTTAACCACTCGCCTTGAACATCAGCCAAAGAAGCTCCCATGGAATTGGTTTGTATAAAGGCAAGGACACCTACCGGTGCAGGAATCAGATAATGAAGTGCACGCCAAGGCCAAGGCATTAGTTCCAACGGATAGGAAATGCCGGAAAGGAACAACAATCCTACCGAAAAGAATGCGATAAGCAGCAAAGGGGCTTCGGCATCTTTGAAAAAGGGGGAACAGGCCAAGCCAAAGAACGCAGTGGCAAACAAATAAGGTATCATCAGTTGGATCAGCGTCCAGGTGGAGGCACCATGAGGAAGATGATACACCGAAGGAAGCAAGCCCAACAGAAAAATGGAAAACACAACATAGAAACTGACATAGACCAACGCCTTACCCAACACAATGCTTACCGTTCCTTTCCACGACAAGCAATTGCCTGTCACCTGCAAAAGGGAAGTCATCCGTTGCTCATACTCGGTTCCACACCGCATACCGATAACCATGAACATCGTCTGGAAGAGGATAACCATCAGCACGGCCGGAATCAAGTAATCGGCATAACCACTGTCTGCATTGTACAGCGCAATACCCTGTACACCGATACTACGGGTCTGAACAACCGATTGTACCACATCGGACTGAAGAAAGACTATTTGTCGGGGACGGATTTCATCGTCCAAAGTCAACATGGTACCGCTGACGGCCTCCTGTAAGGCTGCATAGTACAAAAAAGTCATCGTGGTATTATAAGCAATGAAGACCGCTTCTTCTCCCCTGCCCACCCGAGCATCGAAATCGGAAGGGAGGAAAACAATGCCATGCACCTCACCTTGCTGCATCTGTCGTCGGGCTTCCATCATCCCGGCAGTTTGTACATGTACTTCAACTTGCGGCGTAGCATCGAGCAAGCGGATACAACGGCGACTCAACGGAGTATGACTTTCGTCGACAACGGCTACGGGCACCTCATGCAATACATTCGGACTGTACATGTAATTGTATAACCAACCATAAAGAAAGATTCCTCCACCCATCACTACAAGGATGGAAAGATCGTAAAGGATACTCCGATACTCGTACATCATCACACGGAAGACATCAGACAAACTTTTCATATTTCCGGGTAATTAAAGCATTCTTCAAACGAGGCAACAGAAAGAGCGGCAGGAATAGAAACAACAGCAAGCATACTGCATTCATTCCATCATCGGCAAAGGTACCATCAAGATAGAGTTGCTTTTGCACCGCTTCCACATAATGACGGATGGGAAACAAATAGGAAGCTGCATAGACTGGAGTATCCATGAACGAGACTGGGAAAGTGACTCCCGACAAGGTAGCGCCCAACGAGCCCACCATGGAAACCACACTAATAACCAAACTCATAACGGGGAAGACCTCATAT
Source organism: Bacteroides sp. (assembly GCA_015060765.1). Classification (GTDB taxonomy): domain Bacteria; phylum Bacteroidota; class Bacteroidia; order Bacteroidales; family Bacteroidaceae; genus Phocaeicola. The sequence continues at coordinate 16,572 of SUXW01000014.1, read as the reverse complement.
AGGAACAAGGCCAATGCCTGCGTGGCCAGAATGAACAGTACCGTCAATCCGTTTATCGTCCACAGGCTACCCGCCAAAGGAAGTTGCATCCATCCGTAAAACAAAGCATTGGCTCCTATCCCCATGACAGAGAAGAGAAAGGTGTAAGGCAACAATTTACCCGCTACCGCCACTCCCATATTTCCATCTGCCGCTTGTAACCAATCGTTCTGCGTCCCTCCTTTCATCTCACTACCCAAGCTGTAGAGAGTAACAAGCAACAACAATATCTGAAGAAAGACAAAAAAGAACGGTTGCGACAGATACACGGCATAGTTACGATCCATGTTATAGAGCTGCGCTTCTTCCTCGGCTACGGGCAACAAAAAGGAAGTTATGGCAGACGGTTCCTCTCCCAACCCTACCGCTACAGTGGCAATGGGTTGGACAGAAACGGGCTTTAACAACTGTTCGAAAGCAGAATGAAGTTCCCCTCCTACACTGAGCATGGCATTATGATAGTAATAAGCCAATGTTACCGGTTGGTTGTTGCCCGCCCTTCCCGCGAAACCAAAAGGGATGACCAGATATCCATAAATCCGTTTCCGCTGCACATCCTTCCGTGCTTCCGCTTCATTGGCATAATGACGGAGTACATGCAGAGTGGGTGAAGCCTCCAATCTGCGGATAACCTTACGCGATGCAGCAGTATGGTCATTATCCACCACTCCTACCGGCAGGTTCTCCATGCTTCCATTGCCAAAGATGGTAGCCATGAACAACAAGGAGAACAACGGCAAGACGATGCACGACACCACATAAATGCGACGGGAAATCATGCGATGCACTTCACGGAGGGAAACGGCTATCAGGCATTTCATAATTCAACCAATACACTCATTCCCGGCCTCAAGCCCTTTATCTTCTCCATAGGAAGAGCATGAATCTCGAAAGTACGCATATCATAGCTCCCACTCTTGGCCGAACTTTTCCATGTGGCAAAGCTGCCCAACGGACTGATGTAATTCACCCGAAAGCTGATAGCCTCGTTACCAAGAGCCGGAACGCTACCCACAAAGGCCTGTCCCATTTCGAAGTTGGGCAGATAATCCTCGCGTACGTTCAATACCAAATGACAATCGTCGAGTACTACCAAGTTCATGATGGGAGTACCTGTCCCCACCAATTCACCTTGTTTGGCATAGATGGTAGCAATCTCACCGTTCATAGGAGCCGTAAGACGGGCATCCATTAAGACAGACCGTACTTCGTTGACCGTACCCTGCGCAGCATCCACCAACGAACGGGCACTTTCCTTGTCCTGCCGCTGCGCACCGTCCTTTGCCAACAGATACTGCTGATGCGCGGCCCGTTCGGCAGCCATAGCAGCCTTGTAAAGTGCCTCCACCTCATCATAACGCTGGGCACTTACCACACTATCCCGATATAAAGCCTGTATACGTTGGAACGTAGCCTTTGCCAATTGCAAATCACTTTGAGTCTTGTTCCACAATTCCTCAGCCGTGCGGACTATTTGCATACGGGTTCCGCGATCCACCTTTTCGTTCTGATACTTTGCCACATCCTCCATGGCGGTAGCCTGTTGCAGTTTTGCCAAAGCCTCGGGACTGTGGATGACCACCAATGTATCGCCCACCTTCACGTATTGCCCCTCGGCAACCAGAAAAGTATCGATACGCCCCGGCAATTTACCGGAGATACGGATTTCGGTGGCTTCAATCTGACCTTGCAACACTACGGGACGACGGCTCATCGTCATAATACCGATGATGGAAACAAGCACCACCAACGCCAAGCCGATGATGAATGCTTTTGCCAAAAGTTTGCTTTCTATTCTCATAATACTTCCTTATTAATGACCTACTTCCTCCTAACTCAATGTGATTCTGCAGAAGAATAAAATTTCCAGAACATTTCAGGCACACCACACACCGAGCAGAGCGAAGCCAATGACACATCGAACTCATAATACGCCAGCAGCATCGCTATCTGTACCTTGGCAAGCATCACTTCGGCATCAACCACTTCGGCACTGGTAGCCATGCCTTCATCAAACGATTTCCGACGGATGCGGAGCAGTTCTTCACTCATACCCAAAGTTACTTGCAGCGTATTCGCCTCCTGTTGTGCCTCCAACAAACCGCTATAAAGTTTCTGCACCAATACTTCCATGGCATTTTCCGCCTTTTCTCTACCCAAGGCCAAAGACTCCTTGACCAATCGGGCACGACGCACATCCGCCTCACGGTTCAATCCGTCGAAGAGGTTCCATGTAAATCCCACTCCTATCATCGTCCTTGGCATTAGGTTGCGAGGAAGATGGTTTGCATAAAGCGTCTGTTTCCCTATCAAGGCAATAGTAGGCAGATAAGCACTCCGACTGATGCGGAGTTGGCTGTCGGCTATTCTCTCTTCGATACGAAGTTTTCCCACGGTATAGTTGTTTCCTGCAATCAGATTCTTGAAGTAAAGGCTATCGGGCAATTGGCGGGTGATAAAGAGTGGAGAGACAGGTATTACTTCTATAGGTACATCGTTCATGTGAAGCAAAGCATGAAGCGCTTCCCTCGCCACTTCCCTTTCCTGCTTTGCGGCCTCCCATTCCCGTTGGGCTTCCTGGCGGTTCACTTCAGCAAAGAGTCGTTCGGCTTTCGTTATCATGCCGTTGGCTTCCAGTTTCTGTGCATCTTCGTAGTGACGCTGCAAACCGAGATAGGTCTTCCGTCTCACCTCCACTACCTTATCAGCAAGACGCAAGGCATAGTAAGTCTGCACCAGTTCCGTTTGTAAGGTTGCAGCTGTTTCCTGTCTGCCCGTTTCAGCAAGGTCCACCAACCGGCGTCCTATGCGCGAGGCATACATGCGTTTGCCGCCTGTAAAGATGGGCCACGACAGATTGACATCCATGGTGGTAAGATTCCGTTGCAAGATGGGAACGGTCAGAGTCTGACTGCCAAGCCGGTCGAGTAGTGAAGTTATCAGTTGGTCGTTGGGTAATATCGTTTGTACAAACTCCTTGGCCGGTGTAGTGTAGGTATCGAGCGGCTGACGAACCTCCACCCTATCCGACAGATGCACATACATTCCCGATGCGTTCAGCATGGGATACCAGAAAGCATTCATCTTCTCCTGTTCGCTTTGAGCAATACCTACGGCCTTGTCGGCTATCTGCAAAGTAGGATTACTGCGGTTCATGCGAAGCGAGGCTTCCTCCAACGTAAGCAAAAGTTTCCCCGTCTGCGCACGGAGCGAGAGGGGGAAACATAAGATGGCTAAAATTTGTATTTGGTTTGGCATAAAGAAAGTTTGAACTTCTCTATGCTAACAATCTTGAAGAAAGAAAGTTTAATAGCAATATAATTCTTTGAATAACGTAAGCTTGATATAATTCAGAACAAAGCAACCGGCCCCGTCATTGACAATTACATCCCAATGGCGTTTCTTAAAATTTCGCAAATTCTTTGCAAAAATCATCTATCAAATAATAAATATTAGTAATTTAGCCTTTGAGAACATAGCAATAATGGTTTAAATATTATAATTAAGTACTATAAATTTAATTAAAAACCGCTATTCTTTTAATTTCCAATAATTTAGCAGTTTCAGCTATAATAAAGCCACGTTAAATTAAGGATTAGACCAGACAGACATCTTGTATCTTTAAAAAGGGTATTATGAACAAATTGTATTATTACATCTTAACATTAATAGGAACTTTATTTTCTTTTACGACCATAAATGCGCAGAATTCCAATTTAATCTTTTATCGGGATTCAATAACTGGATGTAATACCATTATTCACAACGTTACTTTTGCAGAAAGTAACATCCATTTATCCCAATATAAAATAGCTATAACCCTTAACGGAAAGATTGTCAAAGAATTTAGAGCGGACCAAATTACCGGTTATCGGAAAGGGAAAAAACTATATTATTCAAAAAAGATAAAATTGAATGGCAATAATATACACGTCTTGCTCAATCGGGTGTATGCAGAAGATAGTATTTATATTTATGAATATGTTGATAATAATGAAAATAAAATACTATATGCAGAAACTCCTAAAGACAGTATATTACTAATTCCACTTGTCAATGATAAAAATAAAAGAGACTTTAGCTATTTACGCAAATATTTAGACAAGTATCCAATTTCCCAAGACAATGAGGTCAAAAGCTATTTAAATACGATGAAAAACAATATCAATTCATTTTACAGTAGACATATGGTATGTATAACTGAAAATACTAACCATATTATAAAATTCAGATGGGGATTGACAGCTGGAGTAGGATTTTCAAACTTAAAAACCGACACATATAGTTTTGGCAATAAGATGAATGGATATATCGGAGTCTTTGCAGATATACCTATAGTACAAGGCTTATCATTATATGCCGAAGGACTATTTATTCCATATGGATTTTCTTGTATAAATAATTTCGAAAAGAGCATCTCACATACTGTTTATAACAGAACAGATATTACATCTAATTTACTCATACGCCATTCATTTAGAAAAAATGAAAGTAAATGGATACCTTATATCCAATTAGGTCCACAAATCAGTTTTCCACTATCCAAAGATATGAAAAGTCAAATTCAAATAATCGACAATGAAGGTTTTACACAAGTAGGATATGAATCTTTCAATTTGAAAACAAGCCCTGACTTTGGTTTTATATTAAGTGGTGGAGTTGAATACAAATTTCAAACCAATCACTCATTATTTTTTGAACTACGATATAGACAGAATACTGGAAAAGAAAATATTAATGGTTTATATTTGAGCTTATCCTATAATTTATAATAACCATGAAACGAACTCTATATTTTGTGAATATTGGGATTATATCCTTATTTATTATTCTTTCTGCTTGTAAAGAAGAACTTCCACATAGCGCATATCTGACCATTGAATCGAACTGGATAGACCATTCTTTTCATTTATCTGCCGACATAAAGAAATCTTCCGAGCTTAAAATTTTAGAACAAGGATTTATCGTTGATTTACCTAAATATACAAACAACAAGTGGTATGATTATGGTAGTGAAATGGAAAGACATACAATCATTATTAAAAATGACAAATTATTTGAAACAACACTTAAAGGCCAATGGGAAAAAGGGTTACGTTGCCATGCGTATGCATATATTAAAACCAATATTGGAAACTTCAGAAGCGAAGGCATTGATATGATAACTGGCATCCCCCCTACTCCAGAAATTCATTCCATCACAAACATTCCTTCAAAAGATGGAATATACAAAGGCGGTGGTACATTAATTATTGATGGAATGAACTTTCCCCAACCAAATCTGATTAATATATATATACAAAAACAATACGACCCTAATGAATATTGCAAAATCAAAAACATACAAGTCACACCAACTCAAATAAAAGCCCATTATTCAAGTGGTAATTGGAATACTGTAGGGGAATATAATATTAAAATTCACATGGGTGACCATACTTTTTTCCCAAAAGAAAAAATTGAAGTGAATGGAATTAAAATTCTATCGATTAATCCAGAGAATCCTAAACATTACCAAAATGCGACCTTACAATTGGAGAATTTTCATGCAAATGAATATTATAATATTTTCGCTTTTCAAAACATTGAAGTCATAGAAGCTAAAGACAATTATTTAACAATAAAAATACCAGGAAAACCTATAAAAGAATTTGAATTGAGAATAAGCAATAAATACGATATTTATTCTAAACCATTTACAATTAAAATAGCTCCATCTTGGGAAAATATAAGAATTAATGGTATTCAATTGGGTGATGTTTTTAGATGGGATATATTTAGTAATTACGCATGTTACTATAAAGGAAAAACTTACTTAATTGATTTAGATGCTCAAAAATTAATATCTTTTGCCCCGCAAACTGAAACATGGGAAGAATTTCCATTACCAGACATTCCAAATAGAGAATTCCCCTCAACTCACGTAACAGGTTTCAATATGTTTGGTTACAAGAACTATATCTATATTTTTATAGCAATTACACGTAATGGAGACAGGCAATACGACTATGCACGATGGAATTATTTATATCGCATAGACATGAACACTTCACAATGGGAGCGTTTAAAAGATATCGACAATAGTATCAATGAATTTACAACAGCATTAACCAATAACGGAATTGTTTATGCATGGACTGGGGAGAAAATGATGGAATATTATCCCGAAACAGACACATGGGTTAATAATAAATTATTATTACCTCATTGGTCAACCATCATTGGTAGTCTAGACGAATACATATATTATCATTATGACAATATTATTTTCCGTATTAACCCTCAAGAAGATAAAGAACCGGAAGTTATGATGCCATATACATGGCCGAAAAATCATTTGATGATGGCAGACAAATACATTTATTATTTAAATGAATATGTGTGTTGCAGAAAAATAATAGACAATCCGCAATCTGAAATTGAGACAATGGGAGCACCATATGATATTATAAACAATCTAAGTTCTGAATGTATATTCATTCATTCCGAAGATAAACCTTATATCTTATGGAAAGACAATGACAAATACAAAAACGCTCATTTTTTTAGATACATTAAAGATGAATAAGTGTTGAAACTATTCACCGATAATGGTAGCTACTATCCTACGGCTACCACCATAATTGCGGAACTCACACAGATAGATGCCTTGCCATGTGCCCAAATTCAGGCGACCGTTGGTGATGGGAATGCTCAAACCGGCACCAACGAGCGATGACTTGGCGTGAGCAGGCATATCATCATCCCCTTCGAACACATGTTCGTAATAGGGTTCTCGCTCCTTCACCAAATGATTGAAGATGGATTCCATATCCACCCGTACATCAGGATCGGCATTCTCGTTGATACTGAGTGCCGCACTGGTATGTTGGATAAACAGATGGAGTAGCCCTACCTTCGGCAACGGGGGAAGCTGACGCATCACTTCTTCGGTTACCAAATGAAAGCCACGACTGCGACCACGCAAAGAAAACTGTACTTGCTGTATCATCATGAATCATTTTTTTCTGGTCAACGTATTCACTTTTCTACGGATAGCCAACACGTTGAAGGCCGACACGGCAACAAACAACAAGAAGCCTACCAGCAGCATGGGCAACAGACTGCTTTCATCCAACCGAGGAGAGAAATCTTCTATCAATCCATGATAATAGGCACGGGCAATCCACACCCCACCGATAGCCAGAAGCCATACACACAAATTCAATGATACGGTAAGTACCTGATAAGGCAAAGCAACCTTGGCCGGACTGTATCCGATCAACAACAGATTCTCCAATTTGGTGGTATTTTTCTGTAACAACAAATAAATGCTCAGCATCAGGATGTAGAAAGAAAGCGCACTGATAAGCAAACCTACAACCAGTACAATACCCACAATCAGTTTCAAGAACCAGGTAGTCTTTCCGGCATCCAACTTATTGTCTTCCGTTTCGTATCCCTTTTCCTTGAAGAAACGGGCGATGCGGTCGTCGGCCGGATTCTCCACTTCCAAAATCAGACGAGAAGGTTCCTTGGTAGTACCAGAAGTATATTCCCGATTGGCCCATTGCATGAAGCTTTCGGGTACCAGAATGGTATTCAATCGGTTGGAAAAGCCTACTATGTTTCCTTTATAAGTATCCCGTCGACCATTGCCACTGATACGAATATCCAGGTTAATCAGCCCCATGACCCCTTCCGACAATTGAGGAAGACTGCGGCTCTGTGCAAATCCGAAATTATAGAGATTCAAATAATTACGGGGAATGATGATAGGAATAACCTTTTCATCCGGTGTGAAATGCCATTTGTCGAGATTCACATCGATATAGGTATCGGGCACAGATTCGAAAAACATAGCGGTAGACATCTGCAGTCCCACTTGTTCCATACCCAATCCGGCAGACACATTGAATTGCGAAGGGATGAAAGCCCCTACCCCTTTACTGAAAGGCTGTTCCTGGATTTCCTGTATTTCCTGTTCGGAGAATGTACGGCTCTTACCCACAAAAGTACCCAATGTGCTTACCTTTTTGCTGACAATGACATAGTCCTTTTTCATGAAACTGTCGCCCCCCGTAAATATGGGCAGTACATCGTGATAGAACTGTACACTGAGCAACACAATGATCATGCCAAACAGATTGGCAAAGAAAAAACCGGCCAACTGTGCTACACTGATGTGCCGTCGCAATAATTTCCAGACCAATCTCATAGCTTCAACGTTTTATGATAATCCAACTCCAGATGCTTCCCAATGGAAGTCACCACTATACCAGCTCCCTGCTTTTCGGCCTCTTCGGTCAGTATGGCTGCCATTATCCGTCCGTTCTCATCATCCAGATGGCTTACCGGTTCGTCCAAGAAGATAAAGTCGAACGGCTGGCAAAGTGCACGCACCAATGCCACCCGCTGTTGCTGTCCGAACGACAGTTTTCCCAACGGGGTATTCCACTTGTCGGCAATGCCCAAAGCCTCGAACCACTGTTTGATTTCCTTTTTCTGCTTGAACCCCGTGAGCGAATTCTTGATCTGCACATTCTCCCATGCAGTAAGTTCCGTAAACAACCGCAATTCCTGAAAAAGCATGCTGAGAGATGTCTTGCGTATTTCCATCCACTCGGATACATTCAGACCCTTGATGTTCTTTCCATCAAAACAAATGATACCTTGATAATCATCGCGATAGCCGTAGATATAGCTACAAAACGAGGACTTACCCGTACCCGATGCCGCTTCAATCAGCACCTTTTCCCCTTTCTTCAACTCCAGAGACTGATGCCATACATCAGATACAATCGTATCCCTATCCGCAAAGACCTGCGGAAGGGTTTGTTGCAATGTGATTATATTCATATTTGTTCTATTATCTGTACAGCCAATTGCAAAGCATTCTTTTTCTTATCCTTCAAGACAAGTTCCATTTTTCCACAACTCCAGTCGGGCATGCACACATTCATGGTTTCACAAGCTCCAATCAATGCCTTTACCACCGCTATGGCCTGTTGGTCTCCCAACGGAGACAACAGATAAGGATCTATCTTGATATCGCTCTGCAATTTCGAGAAATTGACCGAAGCATACATACGGTTCTTCAACACCTCTCCCGCCCATGGAAGGTTCTGCAAAGAAACGCCATATCTTCTTCCGGCTTCTTCGGCCAGATTTCTACGATTTGTTATATACAACAGATTACCCTTCACACCAAACCAATAGATACCCTCCATCGTTTTCAGTGCATATTGGTTTTCGGCCGTATCAAAAAGTTGTATCTGTCCACCGGTCAGAGCCAACAACGGACGCAATTCTTCAAACGTTTCCAAGAAAGAAGAATGAGTGACATCGGCATAAATCAGGAAATCTTCTGTAAGCAAGGAAGTATAAGCCATGGCATAATCCCCCTCGATGGAAGAAAAAATCCGCTCCATGTCGATTGGCAATTCAGGATTCAGAAGTTCCTGACGGAGTGTAGGATTTCCGGAAACCATGTCGTAGAACGATTTGCCTTGAATCCGTCCTCCTGTCCAAGCGAAAGTATTTGCCGGATAGTATTCCAAATATTTTCCCTGAACAACGGAAGTAACCTGATCCATCTCTTTATAAAATCCTTTGATTTTGGAATTGGTAGTCAGCGAACGGGCTTCGACTACCACACGTCCCTGTTCAAAATTGGCATCCACCAAGTACTTGACATCCTGCAGACGGATATCCCCTGAAAGTCCCATACGCAAAGGAGTGGTAATCCGGTCGGGCAAAACACTCAAATCGACCACAGAAACGATATCGCTCCCCTGCTGTTTCAATTCTGTCAGCTCCGTTCCTGCAGAAAATCCTTCACCCTCTTTCTGACGCATCAGCATGAAAGCAGTACCCTTGATGTTTTCCACATCACCCAACCGGTTTTTCATCATCAGAAAAGTACCGTTGTTGAATGTACACAATACACCGCCTAACTGTGTCCACCTACATCCGCTTTCTTCCTGGACAGAAGTACAAAGTTGTTCTTTCTGCAAAGCTTCAAAAATATCTTCCAAGCTTCCTTCATCGTCCACCTTCAACAACAGACCGAAAGCATTGGCATGCGGAGTAGCAAAAAAATAGACTTTATCCTTCAGGCTCAAGCCCGATTCCGATGGATCTTTCACTACTTTTTCTGCCAGTTTCCCAGCATCCCCTTCCAATCCGCTTCTTACCAGACCGATTATCTTTTCGGTCAAGGCATCCCCTTCCTTTCCATGCAGTCCGGCTTTCCCAGCCATTGATTCCACATCGAAGGCCATAATGACAGATGCATCCTTGGGAAGCGCATTCGTATATTCAGTATGCGGAGTGCAAGCCGTCAATAATGCGACTGCAATCCCCATGATGATTCCTGATAGTTTTTTCATTATCCCTATTTCTGATTAAATAAATTCAATGTATGTACCGCCACCAAAGCTGCCGTTTCCGTACGCAAACGCGATTTACCCAAGCTAACCGGCTGAAATCCGCATGATAGAGCCTTGGCCACTTCTTCTTCGCTAAAATCACCTTCCGGTCCAATCAGTATCACCGCATCTTCGCCCGGAACAATCACTTCCTTCAACAATTTCTTCTCGCCTTCGTTGCAATGGCAAATAAATTTCTGTCCCTTGAAATCCTGTGCGATGAACTTATTGAAATCCGTCATTTCGTGAAGCACCGGTTTGGAAGCCTTCAGCGACTGCTTTACTGCCGACACCAAAATCTTCTCCACCCGTTCGGTCTTGATAACCTTTCGCTCCGAATAACGGCTGTTAAGGAAAGTCAGTTCGTCAAAACCAATTTCGGTCGCTTTTTCGACAAACCATTCAGTACGATCCATATTCTTGGTAGGAGCCATAGCTACATGCAACCATCCGTTCCACCCTTTTTCTTGTGGCAATTCTTCCACAACCTTCACCTGGCAACGCTTGCCGGTTGCCGCACTGATGACTGCCTTATAGAAACTGCCCTTACCATCGGTAAGCATCACCTCGTCGCCCATGGTCAGACGAAGCACACGCAGGCAATGTCCCGCTTCTTCTTCAGGCAGTTCACAACTGGTTGCAATATCGGGAGTATAAAATACGTGCATATTATTCCTGTTGATGTTTATATTGAAAGATTACGGCAAACAATACCGCTACCACCAAAGCATATCCGGCAAAAACAAACCAGACCGTACTCCATCCTTCCACTTGGGGAGCCGTGCTATTCATATCCACAAAATGATTCACCACTTCTTGCGCACAGAGTGTTCCTACAGTAGCTCCAAAACCATTGGTCATCAAGACAAACAAACCTTGTGCACTGGAACGGATAGACAAATCGGTCTCCTTGTTGACAAACAACGAACCGGATATATTGAAGAAATCGAAAGCGATGCCATAGACTATCATTGAAAGGACAAACATCCATACTCCCGAGCCCGGATTACCCAAACCGAACAAGCCGAACCGAAGTACCCAGGCCAACATGGCAATCAGCATTACCCGCTTGATGCCAAACCGTTTCAAAGCAAACGGAATAAGGAGGATACACAAAGTTTCGGACATCTGTGAAAGCGAAATCAGCACATTGGCATGTTGCACTCCAAATGTATCGGCATATTCGGGTATGCTGGCAAAACTGCTGATAAACGGATTGGCATAGCCATTGGTTATTTGCAACGACACCCCCAACAACATCGAAAAGATAAAGAATACCGCCATCTTCTTCTGCTTGAAGAGAGTGAAGGCACGCAAACCCAAAGCATCGACAAGCGATTTCTTTTCGCCTCCCTTGTTGACCGGACATGCAGGAAGTGTCACGACATATCCTGCAGCGATAAGGCTGAAACATGCGCACGAGAAGAACTGCATATAACTGGCCTGAAATCCCAAGAAGTCTGTCATCAGCATGGAGCAGATAAAACCGATTGTTCCGAATATACGGATAGGCGGAAATGCCACAACGGGATCGAGTTTCACCTTATCCAGAGCCGTATAGGCTACCGAATTGGAAAGTGCCAACGTAGGCATATAGAATCCTACCCCTCCCGCATAAAGAGAATACAGCACACCGAATTCCACTTCACTACCGGCGGTCATTCCATAATAACCGGCCGAAGCCATAAACAATGCCCCCATCAGATGACAGAATCCCAACAGTTTTTGGGCAGGGACCCAACGGTCGGCTACAATACCCATGATGGCCGGCATAAACAGCGATACGATTCCTTGCATGGCATAGAAAAGACCGATTCTCTCGCCCAGACCGATATTGAACAGATAAGTCCCCATAGAGGTAAGATAAGCACCCCATATCGCAAATTGCAAGAAGTTCATCACAATCAGCCTGAACTTCATTCCACTGATTTCATTTTTCATTTTAATCCCTTTTTAATTACTCAACTGTAAACTTATAAGCCGTATGACTGATGAAACATTCTCCCGGACGGAGCACCGTACTTGGGAAATGAGGTATATTCGGGCTGTTCTGGAAATGCATGGTTTCGAAACAGATGGATGTACGCGATGCATACGCAATGCTGTCCTTCCCTATCAAATTTCCTCTCAATCCGTTTCCTGCATAAATCTGTATGCCCGGTTCGGTGGTATACACTTCCATTTTACGTCCACTTTCCTTATCGTATATCCAAGCCGCTACACAAGTGTCATCCCCCTCGGTATTCAAGGCCCAAGTATGATCGTATCCGCGAGTTACCTTCAGCTGGTCGCAATCTTCATTTATCCTTGCCCCTACCTGTTGTGGCAATCTGAAATCGAAAGGTGTACCTTCTACATCGGCATACTCTCCGGTTACACACTTCTTTTCATCGTAGGGAGTGATGCGGTCGGCATCTATCCACATAACCTGTTCTTCCACTGTCCGATTGAAATCACCGGAAACATTGAAGAAAGAATGATGAGACAAGTTCAACACTGTAGGAGCATCTGTCGTAGCCTCGTAACGAAGGTCGAGAACATTTTCATCCGTCAACAGATAAGTGAGATACACCTGCAGATTACCGGGAAAACCGTTTTCTCCGTTGGGCGACAAGTAACTGAGGAGTACAGACCGGTCCGTCACCTTTTCCACCTTCCATATCCGATTGGCAAAACCTGGTTTCCCTCCATGTGAAATGTGCTTTGCCTTACCGAAACCCTGAAGTTGATAAGCCACTGAATCGATTACGAAACTCGGTCCCATGATACGGCCGATGTACCGGCCTACCGTAGCACCGAAATTCTGATTCTGTGACATATACTCGTCGATGGTTGGAAAACCGGTCACCACATCTTCCATTTTTCCATTCCGGTCGGGAACCATCAAGGAAACCAAACGGGCTCCGTAATTCGTGATACAAGCCTCCATGCCTTGTTTATTCTTCAAGACCACCAACTCCGTAGTATCACCATCCACTACACGCTGGAAATTCTGTTTGTCCAGCCCCGAAAGAGTCAATGTACTTTCCGGCTGACAGGCCGACAGCATCCCCATCAACCCGATTAGCATTATTGATTTGATTTTCATATTTAGCGTTTTAACAATCCTATCTTCACATTCAGTTTAAAGTAATACACCCCGTTCTCACGTTCCAGATAACCGTACTTATCCTTATTGGTGGAACCTTTTTCGAAACGGGTGTTATGATAAAGGAAATCGGCAAAAGTATCCCTATCCGCTTTCTGATAGCATATCATCTCTCCCTGTCCGTCCACCATCAACATGCCGGCTACTGCCGAGTCCGTACCGTTGAACAATTTGGCCGGGCGCATTCCCAAGGCCAAAGCCATGAGGAACTGCTTCATCTTGTATTCATAAAACCGATGTTTGGTTATCATCTCATCCTTAATCTTCAACGGATTGAGTACCTTGATGTATTCGGTCAGTTCGCTGACTTTGGTAATTCCTTCCAGATGCATGGCACGAGCCATTTCTCCCAATACACGCGGGAAATGGAGGTCAATCAGTCCCAAATTGCTCCGAAAAATCTTATCGGCTGCATCATTGAATTTCAGTACTCCACCCAAACGTTCTATCATCAGCATACGGCCCAGCACATCGTCTTCTTCTCCAAAAGCATTGATCTTGCTTACCGTAGGCGATGCAAATTTCACGCCGGTCTGCTCGAACTTGAAGTTGGCCGAACGTCCTCCATCCAGCAACGGAAACATCGGGCTCATTTTGGAACGTACACAGAACCCTACCAACGGAGTGTCTACATGATAGAACGCTACATGGAAATCGGTCCTATCGTCAGTCTTCGACTCCAAGTCGTAGATAGCTACCTCGTCCAGAAACTCCTCCACACCATCGGGAGAAGTTACATCGTTCTCCCGGCTGTTCTTCACCGCTTCGAGCACCAAGTGGGCCACCGCATCGAAATCTTCGCGCGGAATCCGCTTGTCCATATTCTCTCCACAGATATGGATTTCTTCGTCTTCTATGATATAGCGCCGTGTACCATCGTGCTCCTCACGCTGCACCATGGCAACAGGATACCGAAGTGATTCATTCCTTTTTGCCTCCGGTGTACCTGCATATACATAACCGTCTGCCAGCAGACGGAAAAAGGCGTACAGTTCGCCCCATTCTCTTTTCGTTGCTTCGAATGCCATAAGTCCATTTCATTAATTGCTGCAAAGATACGTAAAAGAAATCTTAAGAAATGGATATTCTACAAAAGCAAATCTTAAACAATGTTTAATAACATCATTTTTTTCATCCAATATTTGCAAGTCCCACAAAAATCCGTACCTTTGCATTGTGTTTTTCATAGTATTAGATTTAAGGTTAACAAAAGGTTGGAGCAAGGCGTTGCTCCTTTTTTTATGTCTTTACGTTTCATTATCCTTTCTTTAAGAACTTTCAAGCCCTTCCTTCGTTATTATCTCTGAAGTTTAACTTAAACCATAGGAGATTTTATTATGATGCCAATGAAAAGATACCATCATCAGAACTGGCTTCCTGCCATGTTCGACGACTTCTTCGACAACGATTGGATGAAGAAGACCAATGCCACAGCACCCGCCATCAACGTAAAGGAGAATGACAAGGAATATACCGTAGAAGTGGCAGCACCGGGAATGACCAAAGAAGATTTCAATGTGCATGTTGACGAAGAAGGCAATCTGGTTATTGCCATGGAGAAGAAGGAGGAAAAGAAAGACGAAAAAGAATGCGACAAGAAATGCAACTGCCGCTATCTGCGCCGCGAATTCGCGTACTCCAAATTCCAACAGACCTTGATATTGCCGGAAGATGTGGACAAGAAAGGAATCAATGCCGCCATGCACCACGGTGTATTGTGTATCTTGCTGCCAAGAATTGCTCCCGACAACAAGCCTCAAAATACACAAATCATTGAAATCCAATAAAGCTACACCAAGCCTTAACTAAACTTTTCTTCATGAGAAAGGGGGTGGCCTACGAAATGCGGCCCCCCCCTTTTTATTTTACGCTATGCGCTTACCGTATCCGGAGCAACGTCCTCACCCGTTGTTCCTTCCGGCGTTTCCGGTTTTTCCTCTTTCTTTTTCATTCTGCGGTTGACAAGTTCCTGCGTCTTTTGGGTCAATGCCGCCAGTTCGTTCCGCTTTTCCTCATAGAGGTAAGCCTTATTCATCTTCACCGCCAGGTTCACAAGATTCACCAAATTGTGATACCCGACAAGAGCATGATTCTCTTCGTATCGAGCTCGCCAAGAGGCATGGTTTGCGGCATTTTCCGCACCCGCTTGATACACTTTTTGAAGTCGTTGAGCACATTTTCGAAAACACTCTCCTTTCCGGACAGATAGATTTCTTCTAAAGCCTCCACTTCTGTTACAGGTTCGTCAACGGGTTGACGATACAAGGTTAAAAACTCGGACAAGAATGTGTCCAATTCCGTTACAGTCAATTTTGACTGATACTTTAGTTTTTCCAAAACCATAAATTACGTGTTTTAAGAAATTAAAAAATAAAAATAATAATCTCGCGCCTTATTAGTCATAAGGTGTTTTAAAGAAAAACCAAGTAAAAAGGGGGGAATCTAATTTAATGAGAGTGAGGTCTTTTTATATAGTTCCATCATATTTTACTTATGCTCCTCTTTGGTTGCAAATATACATTATTTTATTAAAGTTTCCAAATGTTTTGTTTGATTATTTTGTAAATTTTCCATTTACATACTGAACGATCAATAATATTCGGATAAATACTCTTCACAATTTTTGCAACCATAATCTGCACCCTTTTTAAAATAGTGATATGCCTGGGAGGTATCACCCAAATTTTCATAAGCCAATGCCACATACTTATAACTGTCCAATGTACTTGGGTTGGTTTCTCCCAAGACTTTCTGACGGATATGTAAGGTAGACAAATGAAACGTTAAAGCTTGCTGGTCATCTCCCTTGTCAGTATATGCATGTTCCGCTATGTTCTACATACCGTTCATTAAATTCGAATTTACTTACTTGTTAACCATTCCATCTTTGTTAGGCAAGTAATGTGTTCCGTCCGCAACTCACCAACCAATTGTGATGACACGTTGCATTTCGTGAACATATACTTAAAACCGCAT
>SUXW01000001.1 GCA_015060765.1 Bacteroides sp. | reverse complement strand
ATCCACGTACGTTGCAACGTATTGGAAACTTTGAAAGAATACAACGCTAAGTTAGGCATTAAGTAAGAAGAATCATGAAACCGAATTTTAAAAATATCGATATTTATGCCGGATTCCAACCGCAGAATGGTATGGAATGGCAACAGGCCAACGGCATCAGCGCCGATTGGAAGACACCGGAGCAAATCAATGTGAAGCCCGTATATACTAAGGAAGACCTCGAAGGCATGGAACACCTCGACTATGTAGCCGGTATTCCTCCTTATCTCCGTGGCCCTTATTCCATGATGTACACTTTCCGTCCTTGGACCATCCGTCAGTATGCCGGATTCTCTACTGCCGAAGAAAGTAACGCATTCTACCGCCGTAACCTGGCATCCGGTCAGAAAGGTCTTTCTGTAGCATTCGACCTTCCGACTCACCGTGGTTACGACCCTGACCACCAACGTGTAGTGGGTGATGTGGGTAAGGCTGGTGTATCCATCAGTTCACTCGAAAACATGAAGGTATTGTTCAACGGTATTCCTTTGAACAAGATGTCTGTTTCCATGACCATGAACGGTGCGGTACTCCCGATTATGGCCTTCTACATCAACGCCGGTTTGGAACAAGGTGCGAAGTTGGAAGAAATGGCAGGTACTATCCAGAACGATATCTTGAAGGAATTCATGGTGCGTAACACCTACATTTACCCACCTGCATTCTCTATGAAGATTATCTCTGACATCTTCGAATATACTTCACAGAAGATGCCTAAGTTCAACTCGATTTCTATCTCGGGCTACCACATGCAGGAAGCCGGTGCTACTGCCGACATCGAATTGGCTTACACCTTGGCCGACGGTCTCGAATACCTCCGTGCCGGTGTAGCAGCAGGTATCGACATCGACGCCTTCGCTCCTCGCTTGTCATTCTTCTGGGCGATTGGTATGAACCACTTCATGGAAATTGCCAAGATGCGTGCTGCACGTATGTTGTGGGCGAAGATCGTGAAGCAGTTCAATCCGAAGAACCCGAAGTCATTGGCTCTCCGTACACACTGTCAGACATCCGGTTGGTCACTCACTGAACAGGATCCGTTCAACAACGTAGGCCGTACTTGTATCGAAGCGATGGCAGCTGCCCTCGGTCACACTCAGTCGCTCCACACCAACGCATTGGACGAAGCGATTGCATTGCCTACCGACTTCTCGGCTCGTATTGCCCGTAACACTCAGATTTACATCCAGGAAGAAACCAACGTCTGCAAGAACGTGGACCCATGGGGCGGTTCTTACTACGTGGAAGCGTTGACCAACGAATTGGCTCACCGTGCTTGGGAACACATCCAGGAAATCGAAAGCCTCGGCGGTATGGCGAAGGCTATCGAAACAGGTGTGCCTAAGATGCGTATCGAAGAAGCGGCTGCACGTACTCAGGCTCGTATCGACTCGGGTGCACAGACTATCGTGGGTACCAACAAGTACCGCCTCGAAAAGGAAGACCCAATCGACATCCTCGAAGTGGACAACACAGCCGTTCGCTTGGAACAGGTAGAAAACTTGAAGCGCCTGAAGGAAGGCCGCAACGAAGAAGAAGTGAAGAAGGCCCTCGAAGCCATCACCCGTTGCGTGGAAACAGGCGAAGGCAACTTGTTGGAATTGGCCGTAGAAGCTGCACACGTTCGTGCTACCCTCGGCGAAATCTCCGACGCTTGCGAAAAGATTGTAGGTCGTTATAAAGCAGTAATCAGAACTATTTCAGGCGTGTACTCATCAGAAAGTAAGAAGGATGCAGATTTCGCACGTGCATGCGAACTCACCGAAGAATTTGCGAAGAAGGAAGGCCGTCGTCCACGTATCATGATTGCCAAGATGGGTCAGGACGGACACGACCGTGGTGCTAAGGTTGTAGCTACAGGTTATGCCGACTGTGGTTTCGACGTGGATATGGGACCGTTGTTCCAGACTCCGGAAGAAGCTGCCCGCGATGCCGTAGAAAACGACGTTCACGCAGTAGGTGTATCTTCACTCGCTGCCGGTCACAAGACTTTGATTCCGCAGTTGATGGAAGAACTCAAGAAGCTCGGCCGCGAAGACATCCTCGTGTTTGCCGGTGGTGTAATCCCTGCACAGGACTACGACTTCTTGTACCAAGCTGGCGTAGTAGCCATCTTTGGTCCGGGTACTTCAGTTGCCAAGGCTGCTTGTCAGATTATGGAAATTATGTTGGAAGAATAAGTTTCCAATAAGAATCAAAAAGCACGAAAGGCTACCCCATCAAACAGGGTAGCCTTTCATGTTTATATCACTCATACCTCCTTATTCCGTTTCTTCCTCTTCCTTTGCCTTGGCCGACTTGGTGGAGCGGCTGGCAATCATAGCCTGAGCATCGGCAATCATCACATTCAGTTGGTCTATGAAGGCCGTGTATGGAGCCTCGCCGTTCACTATCACGAGCGCATTCACGCGCTGAACCAAGGCCTTGAAACCATTGTCGGCAGCCAAGCGGGCATCCTTCACCTGACCCACCACGCGGGTAGAATCTTCCTTAATCTTCTCCTTGCGGAGTTCCTGAAACTGTGCCACGGCAAAGTCCATGGCATCCAGCCAAGGTTCAAACTGAAGCATTTCCTTCGTTTCCTGCGGCAGGGCTGCAAGGTCCTGCAACAAGTTGGCATAGCGTCCGTACTCCTCGTCGAATCCCATGGTGGTGAGTATGCCGTACTTCTGGAAGATGGCCACCAACTTGGCAGCCGCTTCGGCCATCTCGGCATTGGGATGTTCGGCCATGGCCTTGACGTAGGCATACGATGTGCTCCATCGGCGGTCGGCCACGCTGTCGGCCTGATTCAAGGCAGCGGTGTACGAGTTCTTGTCGCTCCGTTTCAGTGCGGCATCCAGTCCCTCCACGTTGGCCTGGTAGGAATCAATCATAGCTTTATCGCTCTCAAGGGTCAGGGTTTCTTGTGCGAGGTCGCGCACACGGGTGTGAAAGTTGTAATCTTCCTGCGTATGCAGGCGAGCAATGTTAAAAGAATCAATTTGTTTCATACGATATAAGTTTTTAGGTTGAAAAATCATTTTTCGATGTTGGGAACCGAGTTTCCGGCAGCGTCAAGCACTTTTTGGTGCCGGAAACCGAGTATTCCAACGTATAAAGCACTTGATGGTGCCGAATACTGAGTAGCCGAAGGCATTGAGTACTTTTTGGAATAAGATACTGGGTAGCCGAGGCTGTTTTTTACTTTTTCATTCGAAAAAGGCTGCACGAGGCAGCCTTTTATTTGGTATGCAATCGTTTTAGTTTGAATATATAGATTTATCGATAGCCTTAGTAATCTTACCGCGCACAACGGTGATATTTCCTAAAATTACTTGCTTACTAGTAGATTTACCATCTTTTACATAGTAATAATTCAATCTTGCATCATTATAAGTACCCGGCAATACAGGGATAAAGATAGAAGTAGTAGTTTCCTTGTTCAAGGTATAAGTTTTTCCATCATTTAAGTATGCTACAGGGCTACCACTTTTAATCTCCTTAAAATAAGGTGATTTGGGAATAGCGATGAAATTACCAATAATTTTAGTGCTAACTCCTCCACCAAGAATATCAAACGAAGTTATATCTGTATATGTAGCGGTAGCGTGAAGCTTGACTGGGATTTCCACCATACCCATCAAATGGTGCATGGTGGCAATGGTACCATCAGTTTTGGCTTCAAACACATCGGAAATCAAAGCGGGTTTCTTCATAGTAGAATTATTATCCCAATTCAACTCCACCTGTACATCGGCAGTCCCTGTGTTTGACTCGTTACAAGTATCACTTGGTTTCATTACAGCAAAATATTCTTCACCAACTTCCATGGCATTACCATTTTTCAGGGTGAAAGACCCTGTATTATCATCATATAGATAAATACCGATTGATGAATTGTTTTCCATATTCTTAATGACATAAATTTCATCACCATTTTCCCAATTGAACTTTAAGCCTGATGCAGGATTGTGTGCAGCAGTCACACGGCTACCACCGAAATTCAGTTTCAGTTCCGATACATATTGTACATCGTCGTTAACAGCAACTTCTTCGTTGCTACATGCTACCATCATCAAGGCGGCAGCAAATACAAACATCATCCTTTTCATGATTCTTTCTGTTTTAATTGTTATAACCCATGTCATCAATACCGCTTGCTGCAAACCCCTTCTCAACTTCCACTTCTATGATTTCCACCTGTGGAGCTTCATAGTTCAAAAAATCATTTTTGTTCATACTTGTAATTATTTAAATGGTTAATACTAATTGTTCAAAAGGAAGAAAAAAATGTCCCTGCGTGGCGAGCGCTATCGCACTCGCCACGCAGGGACATTCCTCGTCCGGGCGTTCCGCCCGTCCGTTATAAATTATAGAGTCAAGCTTGCTTGCTTGCTTGCTTGCTTGCTTGCTTGCTTGCTTGCTTGCTTGCTTGCTTGCTTGCTAACATTTTATGTGAAATTTCCAAATTCTGCATCCTATTTTTTTCATTATTTTGCAAATGTACAATAATTTCCGAAACAGGATTGCATTTTGCCTTGTTTTTTATCGGGCAACGGGGAAAAACATCCACACACTTGGCTATTCGAAGTTAATTGTGTATGTTTGCAGCAATAAATGAGGTGTTTATGTTCGAAAAAGAAATCAATGCATACGAAACTCTACTGAAAGTCTATCGCCAAAGAGTGACGGACCGGATGGCCGTAAAGGATTTGAGAGAATACAACGAAATATTGTTCTCCGCCCACAGTTGCGCCATCGAAGGAAATTCTTTTTCCGTAAACGACACCCGCGAACTGAAAGAAAAAGGACTGGGTATTATTCCCCAAGGAAAGACTTTGTTCGAAGCTTTCGAAATGCTCGACCATTTCCGTGCATACGAGTTCCTCTTCAACCAACCGGAAGCTCCCTTGACGGAAAATTTGCTGAAAGAAACGCATCGCATATTGATGGAACATACCCTTTCCTACCGCTATCCCGATGCCAAACCTGGGACCTATACCGATACCGACATGTGCGCCGGCGATACCGTCTTCGGCGAACACGAACAGCTGATAAGCAGAGTGCCGCAGCTCTTGCTGTCCACCCAACGGGCATTGGAAGAAGGAAAGATTCATCCCATGATACTCGCAGCCCGTTTCCACGGCTTCTACGAGTATCTGCATCCGTTCCGCGACGGCAATGGCCGTATAGGCCGCCTATTCTCCAACTTTATCCTGCACAAGGCCGGACATCCTATTGTCATTATCGCGAAAGAGAAAAAGGAAGAATACATCAACGCACTTCGCTACATCCGCACGGAACGTACCGACGAACATCTCATCGCTTTCTTCTTCCAAACAGCCATGGAACGGATGCAACAGGAAATGGACGAGAAGAAAAGACAAAGCATCAAGTTCCCGTTCCTGTTTTAAGGGTACTTATCATTTCTCCTCCCAATGGAACGGCTCGAAAGTGGCCGATTCGTCCTTCCACGATGGTTTGCGCAGAGCATAGATGATAAGCGGAACCGCTACCACCACGATGCACCCGATGACCAGGACGGAATACCACATGGCATTGCTGCCCACCGCAATCTGTCCGGGAGGGATGAAGCTGAGCACAAAAGCCAACAAAGAACCCAAGAAGCCCACTCCGGCTATCAGCCACATCAGGCCGTTGCCCTTGCTACCGATGCGGAACGGACGTTCTGCCTTCTTCATGTTATACCTTAAATAAATAGCTGCAGCAAACATCAGCAGGTACATAATGAGGTAAAGCAACACGGTGAGCTGCGAAAGGATTTGATAGAAACTTTGCACCGACGGCATCACCACAAACAACAAGCCCAACAAGGTGACGATGCCTCCTTGGATAAACAGGATATTGCGTTGCACACCGATGCTATTGGTCTTTTGGAAGAACGGAGGCAAGTAACCGGCACGCCCTACGGCAAAGATACCTTTCGAAGGACCCGCTACCCACGTCAGCACACCGGCTAAGACTCCGAATGCCAAGGCGATGGCGATAATCGGCGAGAGCCACGAAGCACGGATGTAATCGAAGTATCTATCGAAGCCCACCAACAAACTTTGCGTCAGGTTGATTTCGCTCTTCGGGATGATGATACCGAGCGAGAAGGTGCCCAACACGAAAATCAAGACCGTAATGAACGAACCGATAAACACGGCCTTGGGATAGTTGACAGACGGATTATCGACATCCTTCACATGGATACCGCCCATCTCCATACCAGCATAGAAGAGGAAAATGCTCGATGCCAAGACCAAGTTGTTGAAGTTGCTGAAGTCGGGGAAGAAATCGCCCTTGAAGTCGAGTTGCGAATGTCCGCCACTGGCGAGATAAACAATCGCCAACACCACCAACAAGCCCGCCGGAATGATGGTGCCTACCAAACCGCCAATCTTCGACACCTTGCCTACCCACGACATCCCTTTCAAGGAAATGAACGTGGCCAGCCAATAGATGACCAGCACCACCGCAAGGGTATAGATACGATTGGAAGCCAACGACATATCATGGGCATCGTTCATGCCGATGAAGGCTAATGATACCGCCCCAAAGGTCAGTACCGTGGGATACCAAATGGTACTTTCCACCCATTGCAACCAGATGGCCAGGAAGCCCATCCGCTTACCAAAAGCCTCTCCTACCCAACGGAAGACACCCCCTTGCTTGTCGGCAAACATGGCCGCAAGTTCGGCAGCCACCAAAGCGGTAGGAATCAAGAACACTATGGCTGCAAACAAATAATAGAAGGCCGAACTTAATCCGTATTCGGCTTCGGCAGGAAGTCCACGGAGGGAAACTACTGCCGTTACGTTCATGATAGCGAGTGTAGCTACACTCAATTTAGCTGTTTTACTTAGTTGTTTCATATTTCAAAAGTTTTAGGG
This sequence comes from Bacteroides sp., assembly GCA_015060765.1. Taxonomy (GTDB): domain Bacteria; phylum Bacteroidota; class Bacteroidia; order Bacteroidales; family Bacteroidaceae; genus Phocaeicola. The sequence continues at coordinate 207,522 of SUXW01000001.1, read as the reverse complement.
CTATAACAATTGATATCCCGAAATGTTTATGTGAACATTCCTTGCCGGAGGATTGTTTCGCTGTAAATCATAAACCAAAGTATATGAAAAGAAAACTTCTTATCGGCTTGGGAATCGCTATCGGATGCGGAGCAAGCCAAGCACAAATTATCCTCGAAGATACCGTCTGGACATCGGTCATCGTGACGGACAAGCCACAGACGACCGACAAGAAAGTTATTAAAGCCATGTACGAAGCGAACGGCAAGCATTTCCAGGACCCGCGGGCTCCCCGTTTCCTCTTTATGGACCGGAAAGGGAAAGTGGCGTTGGGCATCGGTGGATATGTGAAAGGAACCGTGTCGGTCGATATGGATGGGATATCCGATAACCTCGACTTTGTAACGGCAGACATTCCCGCCCCCAAACAACCCGACATGCGGAACCAGTTCCTGATGGATGCTTCCACGTCACGCCTCTTCCTGAAGTTGGTAGGTGCTAATAGGGCTATCGGTAACTTCACGGCGTATGTGGAGACGGATTTTCGAAGCAAGAATGGACATCAATACGATTTGCGGCTCCGACAAGCCTACATCCGTTTGGGTAATCTTCTCTTCGGTAGGGCACGAAGCACGTTTGCCGATGGTGCCGCCGGTCCGCCTACTATCGACTTCGAAGGTCCATCGGGCAGCGTCAGCAAAAAGAATACCATGATTCAGTACAAACAACAGATAGATAAGAACTGGAGTTTTGCAGCTTCTATCGAGTCGCCTTCCGAAAGCTATACGGTCAAGAAAGAACAATCCGAAGCCATCAAGCAACGCATGCCCGATATTCCGGCTTACTTGCAATATCAGTGGGATGAGGGGAAAAGCCATATCCGCTTGTCGGGCTTGTTCCGAGCTTTGTCGTATCGCAATTTAGTGACGGCAGAAAACAAATACGCCATCGGTTGGGCGGCCCAACTCAGCGGAATGGTTGCCTTTACTCCCCGCATCACTTTTTATTATCAGGCTGCCTATGGAAAGGGATATGCTGACTATTTGAACGATTTGGGAGGATCGGGTTACGACCTGATACCCGATGGCGATGGCGGCAAGTTAACGGCTCCCTATGCCTTGGGCATTGTAGGAGGTCTGCAATACAATATCTGCAAGAACTTCTTCGTATCGGCTTCGTATAGCCAATGCCGTTTGTACGACCAGGCTTCCTTGGATGGTTCTGCCTATAAATACGGTGATTATGTAGTGGCGAATGCTTTTTATTCTCCATTCAGCAACTGTCAGGTAGGAGTTGAGTTCCTCTATGGCAATCGACATAATCATGATCATACTTCCGGAAACGCTCATCGACTGAATGCGATGATACAATATAATTTCTAATCACTAAAACTTAACAAGTATGGAAAAATCAGACTTCAATGCCGATGTGTTCGGCTCCAAAGAAATGTTGCAACCGGCACCTGTTGACAAGATTCCAGCACATGGTACCCGACCGGACATCGCCTATCAGATGGTGAAGGACGAAACCTTTGCCCAAACCCAGCCTCGCCTCAACATGGCAACTTTCGTCACCACGTATATGGATAAGTTTGCCACCAAGTTGATGAACGAGGCCATCGCCTTGAACTACATCGACGAAACGGAATACCCTCGTGTGGCGGTGATGTGTGCCAAGTGTATCAACATTATGGCCAATCTGTGGAACTCGCCCGAACAGAACAAGTGGAAGACCGGTGCTTTAGCCATCGGTTCGTCCGAGGCGTGTATGCTTGGGGGTGTAGCGGCCTGGCTCCGCTGGAAGGAACGCAGGGAAGCACAAGGCAAACCGACTGACAAGCCAAATTTCATCATCTCTACCGGTTATCAAGTGGTATGGGAAAAGTTTGCCGACTTGTGGCAAATCGAAATGCGAACCGTTCCTCTTACGCTCGACAAGATTACCCTCGACCCGAAAGCCGTCATCGACCTTTGCGATGAAAATACCATCTGCGTGGTACCTATTCAAGGCGTGACGTGGACAGGCCTCAACGATGATGTGGAAGCCCTTGATGCTGCCCTTGATGAATACAACAAACGTACCGGCTATGACATCCCCATTCATGTGGATGCTGCTTCGGGCGGTTTCATCCTTCCATTCATTCATCCCGATAAGAAATGGGATTTTCGCTTGAAATGGGTGCTCTCCATCAGTACCTCCGGCCATAAGTACGGCTTGGTTTATCCAGGCTTGGGCTGGGTCGTATGGAAAGACAAGAAATACTTGCCGGGAAAGATGTCTTTCTCCGTAAACTACCTCGGCGCCGACATTACTCAAGTGGGTTTGAACTTCTCGCGTCCGGGGGCACAGGTATTGGGACAATATTACCAATTCATCCGCCTCGGTTTTGAAGGTTACAAGCAAGTACAAGAAAACTCCATGGCTATCGCCCGATACTTGCACGAAGAAATCGGCAAGATGAAACCATTCGTGAACTATGGTAAGGAAGTGGTGAATCCGCTCTTCATCTGGATGATGTGCTCCACTTACGAGAAGACCGCCAAGTGGACCTTGTTCGATTTACAGGATAAATTGAAACAAAACGGTTGGATGGTACCTGCCTACACCATGCCAAAGGACATCGAAGACCGTGTGGTGATGCGTATTGTGGTACGCCAGGGTTTCAGCCGTGATATGGCAGATATGCTGCTCAACGATATGCGTGATGCCATTGCCGAACTGGAAAAGTTGGAATACCCGACACCGAGCCGCATTGCCTTGGATAGGAAGGAAAAAATAAAATGTTCCGTGTTTACCCATACGGGAAGCAAGAGACATTAGCCTTTCCATTCCATTTAAAAATATATGGCGGGTATGCATTGGAACATACTCGCCATATTCTTGTTATACAATCGTATATAAACGACAATCCGTAACTTCACATTTAAATACTCAACTCGTGTAGAACACTCACCAATTCTTTGTCGATAGGCTTATCATTCTTGATAGCTTTTGTAAACGGCACATACACTATTTTATTGTTCTCGATACCTATCATTACATTGCGCTGTCCTTCGAGCAAAGCCTGGATACTGGCTACCCCCATGCGACTGGCAATGATACGGTCGTGTGCAGTGGGGCGTCCACCACGCTGCAAGTGTCCAAGAATGGTTACACGCACATCGTATTGCGGATATTCATTCTTCACACGTTCGGCATAGTGCATAGCACCACCTGTAAGTTCACTTTCGGCTACCAATACAATACTACTGCTCTTCGACTTACGGAATCCGTGTTCGATGAACTCTTCCAACTGGTCCACTTCCGTACTGAATTCCGGTATAATAGCTGCTTCAGCTCCGGCAGCAATGGCACCGTTCAATGCCAGGAAACCGGCATCACGTCCCATCACTTCCACAAAGAACAAACGTTCATGCGAAGTAGCTGTATCACGAATCTTGTCCACCGCGTCAAGAATGGTATTCAAAGCGGTATCATACCCTATCGTCGTATCGGTACCATACAAGTCATTATCGATGGTTCCCGGCAACCCGATACAAGGTATATCGTATTCTTGCGCAAAAATACGGGCACCGGTCAACGAGCCATCCCCGCCAATCACGACCAATGCATCGATTCCGTGCCGTTTCATGTTTTCAAAGGCTTGAGCACGACCTTCGGGAGTAGTGAATTCCTTGCAACGGGCGGTTTTCAGGATAGTACCTCCCATTTGGATGATATTACTTACGTTCTGTGATTTGAATTCTACAATTTCATCGGTTACCAAACCTTTGTATCCACGATAGATACCAAATACTTTCAAACCGTTGTAAATAGCCGATCTGGTAACAGAACGGATAGCTGCATTCATACCGGGAGCATCGCCTCCGGATGTCAAAATACCAATGCTTTTGATGATTCCCATAACAATCTTAATTTAACGGTGCAAAGTTAATAACATATTTTATTCATTTTTTGTTTGTACTTCCTTTTTCTCATCCTTTTCTTCTTGGAGCACTACTTCCTTGCATTTTTCCATCAACCATTTAGGAGTGGAAGTAGCACCACAGATACCGATGGAACGGGCATCCTTCAACCATATAGGATCTATCTCATCGGGCTGGTCTATCTGATGAGTATTCGGATTCACTTGCAGACATTCCTGATATAATATCTTGCCATTGGAACTTTTCCGGCCACAGACAAAAAGGATCAGGTCATGGCTTTGTGCAAAAGTCCGGATATTGGGCATACGATTGGCTACCTGACGACAAATGGTATCATAGTAGGCAAAAGTGGCATCGGAAGAAAGACGTTCCTTGATGTAGCCTACAATCTGCCAGAATTCATCCACCGACTTGGTTGTCTGCGAATAAAGCCGGATATCTTTCGAGAAATCAAGGCGATTGGCTTCCGACAGATTCTCGATAACAATAGCTTCTCCATTCGTCTGGCCAACAAGACCCAACACTTCGGCATGGCCATTTTTCCCATAGATTACAATCTGTTTGTTGCAACTGTCTTCCGTATTGTCGTATTCTTGCTTGATACGTTTCTGAAGACGAAGCACTACGGGACAAGTTGCATCAATGATTTCAATATTGTTCCTTTTAGCCAATTCGTAAGTAGCGGGCGGTTCACCATGAGCACGAAGCAATACCTTAACGTGATGCAAACGGGCAAACTCATCATGATTGATGGTAATGAGTCCCATTTTTTTGAGGCGTTCGCATTCTTGTCCATTGTGAACGATGTCGCCCAAACAATAGAGTACATTCCCTTTGGCCAATTCCTCTTCAGCCTTCTTGATGGCAGTTGTTACACCAAAACAGAAGCCGGATCCGTTATCGATTTCTACGTTAACCATGTACAACCCGTTGGAATTGTTCAGCCAACCAACGTTTTTGTTCTTCGATAGTCAGTTGGCTATTGTCAAGCAAAATCGCATCTTCCGCTTGACGAAGCGGACTGACGGCACGATTTTGATCAATATAATCACGTTCCTTCACATTATTAAGAATGTCTTCATACGAAGCATCTTGCCCTTTGGCTTTCAGTTCATCGTAACGGCGCTGGGCGCGAATCTCGGCCGAAGCGGTCACAAAAATCTTCAGTTCAGCATCGGGAAACACGACCGTACCAATATCACGTCCATCCATAACAATACCTTTGGCTTTTCCCATTTCCTGTTGTTGCTTGACCAAAGCTTCGCGTACAAAATCCAAAGCAGCCACCGGACTGACACGCGAAGAAACCTCCATGCTACGGATACGATCTTCCACCGGTTGGCCGTTCAAGCAAGTTATAGGCCGTTGGGTATCCTTATCCAAAAGAAAAGAAATACGAATGTCAGGCATTGCCTTCTTTAAAGATTCGGTATCAATACCTTCTTCCGTAAACAAGTTGTTGTCCAAGCAATAAAGCGTTACCGCCCGATACATCGCTCCACTATCAATGTAAATATAGCCTATTTCTCGAGCCAGATCTTTGGCCATCGTACTTTTCCCGCACGATGAATAGCCGTCAATAGCAATGGTTATTTTTTTCATGATGTTCCATTTGAATATTGCTGCCAAAGATACAGAAAGTTATTCGCTTTACGAGAGTAAATATAGAAAATAAAAGGATTTTGCATATTTTTAGAAAGGAAACACTTTTTATTCAAAATAAAAGTATTACATTTGCCATGTGCATTGCACAATTGTTATTAACCATTTAAAATTTCATTTATGGAAGTTAAAAAATCGCCTAAGGCGGATTTGGAAGGCAAGAAGACCACCAGTCTGCTTATCGGTTACGTACTGATCTTGGCTATTTTGTTCATTGCGTTCGAATGGAGTGAACGCGACAAGCAAGTAACCACTGATACAGGTATCGTAGATGTTGTATTTGAAGAAGAAATTATTCCTATCACAGAACAGGAACAGAAACAAGCTCCTCCTCCTCCCGAAGCTCCAAAGGCTGAAGAAATTATCCAAATTGTAGAAAATGATGCCGAAGTGGAAGAAACAACCATTCAAGCATCTGACGAAACAGATAAAGCCGTTGAAGTGAAATACGTTCCAGTAGAAGTGGAAGAAGAAGAAGTGGAAGAACAACAAATCTTCCAAGTGGTAGAAGAAATGCCAGAATTCCCTGGTGGTATGGCAGAATGTATGAAGTTCTTGGGTAAAAACATCAAGTATCCTACTATTTCTCAGGAAAACGGTGTACAAGGTCGTGTAATCGTTCAGTTTGTGGTAAACCGTGACGGTTCTATCGTAGATGCCGTAGTTGCCCGTGGTGTTGACCCTTACTTGGATAAGGAAGCTCTTCGCGTGGTATCCATGATGCCAAAATGGAAACCAGGTAAGCAACGTGGTAAAGCTGTACGTGTAAAGTACACATTGCCTGTTATGTTTAGATTACAGTAAAATTTAAAGCAAAGAATGGGGAGGCTGCCTAAAAAGCAGCCTCTTTTTCTGTTATAGAATTAATTTATATGACTATGATGTATTCTGCATCCCAATTGTTGGAAAAGGTAAATGCTTATATCAAGCATATGCCTTATTCTCATGAACCCCGAAAATTATATGACCCGATAGAATATGAATTGTCTTTGGGAGGGAAACGGATTCGACCGGTATTGATGTTGATGGCATATAATATGTATAAGGAAGACGTGGATTCCATCTTGCCACAAGCCGTAGGTCTGGAAACGTACCATAATCATACTTTGTTACACGATGATGTAATGGACAAGGCAGACATGAGAAGAGGAAAACCTACTGTCCATAACGTATGGAGTGAAAATGCCGCTATTCTTTCGGGGGATGCCATGTTAATTCTGTCCTATCAATTAATGGCTGATTGTCCGAATGAAAAGTTAAAAGAAGTTCTTGAAGTCTTCACTCGGACAACCATGGAAATCTGCGAAGGACAACAATGGGATATGGAATTCGAAACACGTTCGGACGTAACGGTAAACGAGTACGTGGAAATGATACGCCTGAAAACATCCGTTTTGTTGGCCGCCGCCTTGAAAATTGGAGCTTATTTAGCGAATTCCCCCGAAGAGGATGCAAACCAATTGTATGAATTCGGACAAAAAATGGGATTGGCTTTTCAATTACAAGATGACTACCTAGATGTGTACGGCGACCCGAAAGTATTTGGCAAGAATATTGGAGGAGACATCTTATGCAACAAAAAAACCTACATGCTGATTACAGCCTTGTCGCAAGCCAACGAAAAGCAACGCGTAGAATTGAATAAATGGTTAACGATGTATGAATATATTCCCGAAGAAAAGATAGCGGCAGTTACACGCATTTACGACGAACTGGAAATAGGGGACCAATGTCAAAGAATGATTGACACCTATTATGCACAGGGATTGGAAATACTGAACGACCTTTCATTACCCAACGAAAAGAAAGAGACTTTAAAAGCCTTTGTATGTAGCTTGATGAACCGTAAAGTATAATGATAGATACGCACACCCATTTATTTACAGAAGAGTTTGCCGACGATTTCCATTCGGTCATAGAGCGTGCAAAAGAAGCAGGTATCACCCATTTACTAATGCCCAATATAGACGACACCTCAGTCGACGATATGATTCGGGCTTGCAACATGTACCCCAACTTTTGTTTCCCAATGTTAGGTTTCCATCCTACTTCAGTAAACGATAGCAGCAAAGAGAAAATAGCTGGAATGAAACAACTCCTGACCGACGGACATCCATTTGTTGCGATAGGTGAAGTTGGAATGGATTTGTATTGGGACAAAACATACCTCAAGGAACAACAAATAGCACTTGACGAACAAATACAATGGGCTTTGGAGTGGAACCTTCCACTGGTTCTGCATTGCCGCGAGGCCTTCGATCCGCTATTCGAAGTTTTGAGTCCTTACCGGAACACTCCCCTATCAGGAGTATTCCATAGCTTTACAGGCACACAAGAAGAGATGAATAAAGTATTGGAATATGCAAACTTCATGATAGGAATAAATGGAGTGGTTACTTTCAAAAAAAGCAATTTACCCCAAATACTTCATACAGTACCATTGGGACGTTTGGTATTAGAAACCGACTCCCCCTATTTAGCACCAACACCATTCCGAGGAAAAAGAAATGAATCCTCTTATATTATAAAGGTAGCCGAAAAATTGGCAGAAGTGTATGAGATACCTTTGGAGCAAATAAAAGAACAAACTACCCAAAATGCTTTAAAAGTGTTCAAAAGGATGGAATAAGTATTTAAAGTTTATTAAAATTTAGAAGTTAAAACAAGTTTCGAGCACCGAAAACGGTGTAAGACGAAAAAAAAGGATACATTTGTAGCTGAAATCGCTTGCAATTCCCGAATTTCTTTGTAATTTGCAGCCGATTTCGGAGAGAAGCCGTAAAAAGGCCGCGAAAAGGAGAGATGCTCGAGTGGTTGAAGAGGCACGCCTGGAAAGCGTGTAAACGCCAAAAGTGTTTCGCGGGTTCGAATCCCGCTCTCTCCGCATACTATGAAATTAGGATTGAGAAATGAAAAACAAATAATATATAAAATAATTTAATTAATTAATCTTAAAAAATTACACACAATGAAAAAGTTATTTGCAATGCTTGCATTGATGGGAGTTTTGACTCTCGGTTCAGTACCTGTAATGGCTCAGGAAGCAGCTCCGGCTGAAACAGCTGCTGTTGAAGAAGGTGGTATCCATAAAGAATTAAAGACTAAATTTATCGAAGGTGACGCTGGCTTTATGTCATTGCCTGCTATTGCTTTGGTTATTGGTTTGGCTTTCTGTATTGAACGTATCGTTTACTTGAGTTTGGCTGAAGTAAACACTAAGAAATTGATGGCTAACATCGAAGCCGCTTTGGAAAAAGGTGATGTAGAAGGTGCAAAGAACATTGCTCGCAACACTCGTGGTCCAGTTGCTTCTATTTGCTACCAAGGTTTGATGAGAATCGACGAAGGTATCGATGTAGTAGAACGTTCTGTAGTTTCTTACGGCGGTGTTCAAGCTGGTTACCTTGAAAAAGGTTGTTCTTGGATTACTTTGTTTATTGCTATGGCTCCATCACTCGGATTTATCGGAACTGTAGTAGGTATGGTAATGGCGTTCGACAAGATCCAACAAGCTGGTGACATTTCTCCAACAGTTGTTGCTGGTGGTATGAAGGTTGCGTTGATTACTACCATCTTCGGTTTGATTGTAGCATTGGTTCTTCAAGTATTCTACAACTATATTTTGTCTAAGATTGAAGCTATCACAAGCCAGATGGAAGATTCTTCTATCACTTTGTTGGATATCATCATGAAGTATAACTTGAAGTATAAGAAATAATAAAATTTAGAACAATGGCTAAATTATCATACAAAGTATCTTACTACATTTTTTATGTACTGATTGTACTTACTTTGGTAGTACTCGGTATGTTCTTCGGTGTAGGATACGAAAATCCGGTAGGCGAATACAATGCACCGGAACACACTGAAACTTTGATTTACTTCATGTACTTCATGTTTGCAGCTTGTGTATTGGTGACAATTGTAGGTGCTATTGCACAATTCGGTGCAAGTTTGAAAGATAATCCGAAAGGCGCTATCAAGTCTTTGGGTGGTGTACTATTATTTGTAGCAGTTTTGGTTGTAGCTTGGGTTATCGCTTCTGATAAAGCACTGGTTATGGCTGACGGTACAGAATTTACAGATGGTACCTTGTTGAAGCTTTCTGATATGATGCTTTATTCAATCTATCTGTTGATTGCTGTTGCAGGTGTTGCTACATTGGTAAACTTGAGCGGTATCTTTAAGAAATAATATTATCGTTGTAATTAAAAAGGAATAAGTAAAATGGCAAGAAAGAAAAGATCAATGCCGGGAATCAATTCCAGTTCTACGGCGGATATTGCCTTCATGTTGCTTATTTTCTTCCTTACTACTACATCTATGGATACAGACCGTGGTTTGGCAAGACGTTTACCAAACCCTCCCGATCCTAATGTACAACAAGACGATGATATTATTGTAAAGGAACGAAACGTACTCCAAGTACGTCTGAACAAAGATAACCAATTGATGGTTGGTTCGGAATATTTGGATATAAAGCAATTGAGAGCAAAAGCAAAAGAATTTGTAGCTAATCCTAATAATGAAGACAACCTCCCAGAAAAGCACTTGAAAAACATTCCTTTGTTGGGCGGTGACTGTTTGATTACGGAAAAGCACGTAATTTCTGTTCAGAATGACGTTGGTACAAGCTATCAAGCTTATATTGATGTACAGAATGAATTGGTAGCTGCGTATAATGAATTAAGAAATGAATTGGCTAAAGAAAAGTTCGGTAAGCTTTACAACGAATGTAGCGAAGATGAACAAAAAGCAATTCGTGACTTCTATCCGCAGAAGATTTCTGAAGCTGAACCTAAAAAGTATGGAGGTAAATAAACATGGGAAAATTTAACAAATCCGGTAAAAAGGGTATGCCTGAGTTGAACACCTCATCTTTGCCTGACCTTATCTTTACCATGTTGTTCTTCTTTATGATTGTAACATCTATGCGTGAAGTAACGTTGAAGGTTCAGTTCAAGGTGCCTCAAGCTACTGAATTGGAAAAATTGGAAAAGAAATCATTGGTAACTTTTATCTATATTGGTAAGCCAATGCCAGAATTCCAAAAGAAAATGGGTGCTGAAACTCGTATTCAGTTGAATGATAAGTTCTCTGAAGTTTCAGAAGTTCAGGACTATATCTACCAAGAACGTGAGAATATGAAAGAAGAGGACCAGCCGTTTATGACTGTATCATTGAAAGTCGATCAAGACACAAAGATGGGTATCGTAACCGATGTAAAACAAGCTCTTCGTCAATCTTACGCTTTGAACATTAATTATTCTGCTACTCAAAGACAGTAATATTTATTGATTCAATAAATTAAGAGGGTGTATCGATGATGCACCCTCTTTTTATATCACAAAAATAATCGAATCTTTAAGATTCGATTATCCATCAGAAACGATAAGTTTGAATAAGTCTGGTATTTCATCAAACATTGTATACATTACAATAAATGAACCGCTTAATTTTATAAAACCGACAATCGATATTATCTATACCTAACGTCATTAATTTCATTGGCAACCATCCATCTCCTTCTCGATAAGGAGGTTGCTGATAAGTTTGTTCTTCTAATCTAAAGCCATTTCTTTGGTAAAAGGAAATCCGTCGTCTACTCAAGTCATCGGTAGGTTCTTCTACTTCTAATACTAAAGGCTTAGCGGTTTGCTGAATGATAGTTTCCAAAGCCATAGCCCCATATCCTCGATTTCGGCATGTAGGGGAAATGGCAAAATGCTCAATATAAATGAATCCACCAAAATCCCAATAATTGAGCAGTCCTACTGGCTCACAATCATCCTTAATAACATTACAATGGAAAAGAGGTTCACAATCCGTATAACATCGTTGTTGGTCACTATCACGGCGTTCTTGTAAGGGGAAAGCATTTTGCAACAATTCCTCAACGAATGGGAATGTTTCATCAGTAGTATTTACCCGAGTTATCTTTATCATAATTATAATTTTATTGGCAAAGGTATCATTTATCAACGGTTTTTTTTATCTTTGTGGAAAATTAATAATAAAAACAATGAGACATCGTCAAATCGATTCGTTAGATGAGCAAATATTGAAACTTATAGCTTCTAATGCTCGAATACCATTTTTAGAGGTAGCCCGCGTTTGCAATGTATCAGGAGCTGCCATTCATCAGCGTATTCAAAAATTAGTGAACATCGGTGTATTGAAGGGCTCTGAGTTTATAGTCGACCCAGAGAAAATAGGTTATGAAACTTGTGCATACATAGGATTATATTTGAAGAACCCTGAACAATTCGATGGGGTTGTCAAGGCCTTGGAAGACATTCCTGAAGTGGTTGAATGTCATTATACGACCGGACAATACGATATGTTTATCAAGATATATGCTAAAAACAACCATCACTTGCTGAGCATTATTCATGACAAGTTACAACCTTTGGGATTGGCCCGTACTGAAACGTTGATTTCCTTTCACGAAGCAATCAGACGTCAGATGCCCATACCAGAAATGGCATCCGACGATGCTGAAGAATGATTTTATCGGATACGTTCGTAATCGATAAACTGATACGGATAGAGATGCTTTTCATCAGTTGGATGAGCATCTCTATTTGTTTCCTTCCATTCTTGAAGATTGATTTCAGGAAAGTAAGCATCCGCCTTTTGGGGAGTATCCTCAACAAGAGTAATGCATAATTTATCGCATAAAGGTAAAGCCTCTTGATAGACACTTGCTCCTCCGATAACATATACCTCCTCCTCTTCTTTACATTGCATCAAAGCCTCCTCCAACGAAGCATACCTTTCTGCTCCCTCGAATGCAATGTTCTGACGACTCAATACGATATTCCTTCGATTGGGAAGGGCTCCCTTGGGTAAAGATTCAAACGTTTTTCTCCCCATGATAATGGTATGCCCTATAGTGAGCGATTTAAATCGTTTCAAGTCATTGGGAAGCCAATAGAGAAGTTTATTCTCGAATCCTATGGCACGATTTTGTGCTATGGCGACGATAATGGAAATCCTACTCATACAGCTACAACTCCTTTGATATGTGGATGCGGATCGTAATCTACCAATTCAAAATCTTCGTACTTGAAATCAAAAAGGCTCTTCACATCTGGATTGATTTTCATTTGGGGCAACGGACGAGGTTCACGTGTCAATTGAAGTTTCACTTGTTCCAAATGATTCACATAGAGATGAGTATCTCCCGTAGTATGAATAAATTCCCCTGGTTTCAAACCGGTTACTTGTGCCATCATCATGAGCAACAACGCATACGAAGCGATATTGAACGGTACTCCCAAAAAGGTATCGGCACTACGTTGATACATTTGAAGACTCAATTTCCCGTCGGCCACATAAAATTGGAAGAACATGTGACAAGGAGGTAAATTCATATTACCTAAATCGGCCACATTCCATGCGTTGACAATGATACGGCGAGAATTAGGGTTATTCTTAATCTGGTCGATCACTTCACTTATCTGATCAATGTGTCCTCCATTATAGTCGGGCCATGAGCGCCATTGATACCCATAGATATGTCCCAAATCTCCATTCTCGTCGGCCCACTCATTCCAGATACGGACACCATTTTCCTGTAGATACTTGACATTGGTATCACCTTTCAAGAACCATAGCAGTTCGTGAATGATGGACTTGAGGTGTAGTTTCTTGGTAGTAAGAAGCGGAAATCCGTCTTCCAAATTAAAACGCATCTGATGGCCGAATACGCTGATGGTACCGGTACCGGTACGGTCTTCCTTACGGACACCTTCTGTTAGGATGCGGTTCAATAAATCTAAGTATTGTTTCATGAATCGACTATTTTAATGGTTACTCCTTGATTGTCCATACACTCCGTATGCAAAGGAATGAGAGGGTGGCAAATGCCACGAGCAATGTTTGGAGATTGCTGTTCATTATTTCCATGGATTGGTTTTGAATAACCTCGCGGATGGATTGGAAGATGACATTGAATCCGTCGAACACAACCAACAATATGCAGATAAGTATAACGCATACCGCCGTAAGTATATCCGACCATACTTTGGCAGATACCGGTAGCTTGCGCATCACTCGGCGTGAAAAGCCATTGTCGGCCAACTCCTGTTTGTTGGCTTTCATGAAGCTGCTGATTAGTTGTTCGTCATTTCTATTCATAACCATTTTGTTTTAAGAAGTTGGCAAGTTTTTCTTTTCCTCTCGACAAGTGCGATTTGACGGTGCCCGAAGGCATTCCCGTTATGTCCGCAATCTTATCAACCGACAAGTCTTCCATATAACGGAGGGTGATGCAAGTCCGCTCGGCTTCCTTCAATATGGACAAGCCCCGATAGATATCCATCTCTTCTCCTATACGTCTTTGCTCCGTTTGATAAGTGGCATCCACTTCCCAATCTTCTAACCCGGAGGTCTCTTTTCGGTTGCGAATATAGTCATAAAAAATATTATATGCAATTCTAAATAACCAAGTGCTGAAGTTTGAGAGATTTTTAAACGATGCCAAATGCGTATAAGCTTTGATGAATGTTTCTTGTGCCAAGTCGTCGCTCAGTTCCGCATCGCCTAATGTTTGATGAAGGAAGAAGCGCCTGACGGGCGATTGATACTTTTTGACTAATGTATCGAAGGCCCGTTTGTTGCCAAGTACGACAACTTGTGCTACCAACGCTATGTCGTTGAGTTGGCTCATTGCTTATTCGTTTCCGTCGTTCTTCTCCTTCTTCATTTCTATGCCACCCACTTTGATGTGTCGGGTACCATCCTTGTCTTCATGCATTTGGATGAAAGGTTTGTTTGGAGATTTGATATCGGGAGTTCGTTCACGTGTAACATATGCGATTACAACTTGTCCCATCCCAATACAGAATATCAAAAAGCCGATAGCAGCAATTCCTCTTTCTTCGGTCAATACCCAAAGGAATACTCCAAGTCCGATGCCTAAGAATACATTCTTGATACCTTTCTGAAGCACGTCGACGTTTTCTTTTTGTGGATTGTTCTTGAACAAGTTCTCGGGCACCTCTTTACCGGCGGCCAATGCTTCGGAAGCCAACTTGTATTTGGCTTGCTTGTTCTTGTAGCTGAAATATAGAAGAATGGCTACAATGAAGACAGGCAACCCAAATGCCATGATGATGGATAAGGCTGCAATATGGTTGTGGTCAAGCTCGCCAAAACGAAGATGACCAGCCATGCCGGGTAAAGTATTTGCCATAAGGGCGATTGCGGTTAAAGCTAAATGTTTCATGATTATATACTTATTTATATTGTTTTCTATGCATTAGACGGAAGCATAACTGCTTTTGGTTGCAAATAGACGAAATATTTTTTAGATATTCTAAAAATACTTCCTGTTTTTTGTCTTATATTTGTGTCATGAACTTACCACAAGCATTCATCGAAAGAACCCGCCGTTTGTTGGGCGACGAACAATATCTGTTATTCGAAGAGGCACTTCAAACCGATGTGCCCGTAAGCATACGTCCTAACCGTAAAAAAATGGCCCAAGCTATTGAAGGAGAACCTATCCCTTGGGCCCCATCGGGTATATATCTAAACAATCGCCCTACTTTTACGTTCGACCCCCTCTTTCATGCCGGATGTTATTATGTACAAGAAGCTTCCTCGATGTTCGTAGAACAAGTACTTCAAACCTATGTAAAGGAACCGGTGGTGATGCTCGACCTTTGTGCAGCTCCCGGAGGAAAGTCCACCCTTTCGCGTAGTGTGCTCCCCGAAGGAAGCTTGTTGGTGGTCAACGAAGTGATGCGTAACCGGTCGCAAATCTTGGCCGAAAACCTCATCAAGTGGGGGTATCCCGATGTAATTGTAACCAATAACGATCCGGCCGACTTTACCGAACTTCCTCCCTTGTTTGATGTCATCCTTACCGATGTTCCATGTTCAGGCGAAGGAATGTTTCGTAAGGACGAAGTGGCCATCGAAGAATGGAGTGTAGACAATGTAGATGTTTGTTGGCAAAGGCAACGTAGAATCTTGAACGATATTTGGCCCACCTTGAAGCCCGGTGGCTTATTGATTTACAGCACTTGCACTTTCAATTGCGAAGAAAATGAGGATAATGTAGGATGGATAGCCAGAGAACTCGGTGCGGATGTATTGGAAGTACCCGTAGATAATGCATGGTGCATCACGGGCAACCTAATCGACAAAGACTTTCCCGTGTATCGTTTCCTTCCCCATCGCACGAAAGGCGAAGGACTCTTCTTGGCGATATTGAGAAAACATAGTTCTACGGATGATAAAACTATGTTTTATGCGGAAGAAAACATAGTTTTACGAAGCAAAACTCGTAAGATGAAAAAAGGGAAGGATACGAAAGGACGTCCGCAACCTTTATCTGTTCCCAAGGAAACGAAAGGTTGGTTGGAAGGATACGAAAACTATTTGGTGGAAATGAAGGGCACCATAGCCGTTGCGTTCCCTCTAAAGCATGTTTCTATCCATACGTTGTTGCAGGAACATCTCAAGGTAATCCATTCGGGCATTACGTTGGGCGAGATAAAAGGCAAGGATTTTATCCCCCATCATTCATTGGCCATGAGCATAGCCCGGCATGAAGAAGCTTTCCCTCAAGCGGAATTATCCTATGAACAAGCTATCGCCTATCTCCGGAAAGAAGGATTGGTGCTCGATGCTTCCGTGCCTCGCGGTTATGTCCTGGTGACTTACAAGCAAGTGCCTTTGGGCTTTGTTAAAAACATCGGTAATCGGGCGAACAACCTCTATCCGCAAGAGTGGCGCATCCGTAGTGGGTATTTGCCGGAAGAAATCAGAACCCTTGTCTGAAGGTGCATCCGTTCTTCCAATCCGAGCAACCGTAGGCGGTTTTCCCTTTGATGATGATGCCTTTCCCGCATAACGGACAGGCTTTGCCTAACATGCCGTCATCTATCTTCAGCGGTTGTTCTTTGACGGTTTCTGTTTTCTGTTTTCGGGGTGCGGTTGTACGTTTTTTCTTTCCCTCTTTGGGAGCACTTTCTTTGGGTGTATCTGTTATAACGGTTACCCGTCGATTGGTGTTGTCACTCAATACACTATGTACAATCTCGCCCACCATCTGCTTCAATTCATCGAGAAAGGTCGATGCGTTGTAGGTCTTGCGCTCTATCTCGCGAAGCTTCTTTTCCCAAATACCAGTCAACTCAGCCGATTTCAAGAGTTCTTCGTGAATCAGGCCGATGAGTTCTATACCTGTAGGAGTGGCTATCAGGTTCTTACGTTCTTTCCGTATATAGTGCCGCTTGAACAAAGTTTCGATAATGGCCGCACGGGTAGACGGTCGGCCTATACCGTTTTCTTTCATGGCATCGCGCAATTCGTCATTATCCACAAACTTGCCGGCCGTTTCCATGGCACGGAGTAAGGTTGCTTCGGTATATGGCTTGGGAGGAGAAGTCCATTTCTCATCCAATTTAGGCTCGTGAGGGCCGTTTTCTCCTTTACGGAAAGTGGGGAGTGCTCTTTCTTCTTCCTCTTTATTCTCGCTTTCCGTATCGTTCATGCCGGTGGGCAAGTTTGTTTGAGGCTTGGCAAAGATAACTTTCCATCCGGGCTCTAATATCTGTTTGCCCGTGGTCTTGAATTCAATGCCATCGGCTTCACCGATAACCGTTGTGGTGGAGAATTTACAATCGGGATAGAATACCGCGATGAATCTGCGTGCCACCAAGTCGAACACCCGCTTTTCCATATCCGTCAGGTTCACGGGATTCTGTCCGGTAGGAATGATGGCATGGTGGTCGGTCACCTTCGAATTGTCGAACACTTTCTTCGATTTGTTCAGTTTGGTGCGGACAAGCGGAGTTGTCCAAGTTTCATAAGGCTTGATGCCTGCCAATATGCCCGGGCATTTCGGATAGATGTCATCACTCAAGAAGGTAGTATCCACACGTGGATAGGTTGTTATTTTCTTTTCGTAAAGCGATTGAATCAATCGTAAAGTATCGTCGGCCGAATAACCGAACTTCTTGTTGCACTCCACTTGTAGGGAGGTAAGGTCAAATAATCGGGGTGGCGCTTCCTTCCCTTCTTTCTTGGTAATGGAAGTGATAGTAAAAGGGGCTTGCTTGATTTGTTCGAGCAAGGCCAACCCTTGTGCTTCGTTGGCAATGGGGGCTATGCCCGGATTGTTGGCTTCTGCTTTCTGAAATGCTTCTGCAACATCAAATGGCTGACCTGTTTTTTCGGCCTTTTCCTTTTGCTTCTCGATGTCAACCATCAAGTCTTCTTCACTTCTTTTCAGAATGGCGTTGAATGTCGTATCCCGATAGAGAGTGGAAAGGACCCAATATTGTTTTGGCTCGAAGTTCTCTATTTCGTGCTGACGGTTTACTATCAAGGCAAGAGTCGGGGTCTGTACCCGTCCGATGGAGAGCACCTGACGGTTTTGTCCATACTTCAGCGTATAGAGTCGGGTAGCATTCATGCCGAGCAACCAGTCGCCGATAGCACGGCTCAAGCCCGCTTCATAAAGAGGTTGGTATTCTTTTTGTTCTTTCAGACTCTTGAAACCTTCGCGTATAGCTTCTTCGGTGAGTGAAGAAATCCATAAACGTTTTACGGGACATTTGGCTCCGGCTTTCTGCATCACCCATCGTTGAATGAGTTCTCCTTCCTGCCCGGCATCCCCACAATTGATAATTTCATCTGCCGCTTGCATCAGTTTCTCGATAACCTTGAACTGCTTTTCGATGCCCTGGTCCCTTTCAATGAGTTTGATACCGAAGCGGGGTGGAATCATCGGGAGACTGGACAAACTCCAGACTTTCCATGAAGGAGTATAATCATGTGGCTCCTTCAAGGTACAGAGATGTCCGAATGTCCAGGTTACCTGATATCCGTTTCCTTCCATATATCCGTCGCGCGAGGAATCAGCTCCCAGCACATGAGCAATGTCACGTGCAACGGATGGTTTTTCGGCGATACAAACTATCATATTTATTTTTCTATGTATTGGGGGACAAAGGTAAGAAAAAAAAGGAAATAGTTGGTGTCATTCTGGATGTAAGTGAAGAATCTGTCAAATTGTAAACTTCAAAAATCAGGGAATTAAAATTAGTCCTAAATATTTTATCCAAAAGGTTATTTTATACCGATTTAAAAGCGTACCTTTGCAGCGTTTTTGTGGAAATGTTATTAAAAAATAGATATTATGTTTAAAATTTTCCCTGGTTTTCATTTGGTAGAAGAGTACCAAAGAAAAAGAAAAGAAAGACGTTTGGCCGATGACCAGACTCTCTCAAAGACAATCAAAATTTTGGTAGCTGTAGGTGTTTCATTGCTTTTGTGGTTACTTCCTACAGATACTTTCGGTATTGAAGGTTTGACTTATGTAGAACAACGTGTCATTGCCGTATTCGCATTTGCTACTTTGATGTGGATTTTCGAAGCTGTACCAGCATGGGTAACTTCAGTTATTGTGATGGTAGTGTTATTGTTTACCGCATCCGATAGTGCTTTGTGGTTGTTCCGCGAAGGTTATGATGCCGAACAACTGGGTAAGCTTATCAAGTACAAATCAATCGTGTACTGCTTTGCCGATCCTATCATCATGCTGTTCTTGGGTGGTTTTATCTTGGCAATTGCTGCTACAAAAACCGGCATGGACTCGGCTTTGGCTAAAGTTATGCTGAAACCTTTCGGAACCCAGTCTCGTTTTGTATTGCTTGGTTTTGTATTGGTAACAGGTATCTTCTCTATGTTCTTGAGTAACACCGCTACTGCTGCGATGATGCTTACTTTCTTGGCACCTGTATTAAAGGCGCTTCCTGCCGACGGTAAGGGTAAGATAGCCTTGGCTATGGCTATTCCTATCGGCGCTAACGTAGGTGGTTTGGGTACTCCTATCGGTACTCCTCCGAACGCTATCGCCTTGAAGTATTTGAACGATCCTGAAGGTTTGAACCTCAACCTTGGTTTTGGTGAATGGATGATGTTTATGTTACCGTTTACCATTATTATCTTGATTATCGGTTGGATGCTGTTGTTGAAGTTGTTCCCATTCAAGCAAAAGACTATCAATTTGGTTATTGAAGGTGAAGCCAAGAAAGACTGGCGTTCTATCATCGTGTATATTACATTTGCAGTAACCGTATTGTTGTGGGTAACCGATAAAGTTACCGGTGTGAACTCGAATGTAGTGGCTTTGCTCCCAGTAGCTGTATTTGCCGGTATTGGTGTGATTACCCGTCGCGATTTGGAAGAAATCAACTGGGCCGTTCTTTGGATGGTTGCCGGTGGTTTTGCTCTCGGTGTGGCTTTGAACGAAACCGGTTTGGCTGCTAACTTGATTAACGCTATTCCATTCAACACATGGCCGGTATTGGCTGTATTGATTGGTTCGGGTGTTATCTGCTATACTTTGTCCAACTTTATCTCAAACACAGCTACAGCTGCTTTGCTGGTTCCTATCTTGGCCGTTGTGGGTAAGAGTATGACAGCCGAATTGGCTCCTATCGGTGGTGTGGCTTGTTTGTTGATTGGTATCGCTATCGCAGCTTCTGTAGCAATGATTCTTCCGATTTCTACTCCACCGAATGCATTGGCTCACGGTACAGGTATGATTGAACAGAAGTACATGGCTAAGTCTGGTTTGATTATGGGTATCATTGGCTTGGTATTGGGCTATGGCATGTTGGTATTGTTAGGAACTATTGGTTTCTTCGGATAATCTATTCGAATAGATATAATAAAAAAGCCAGGCAAACACCTGGCTTTTTTATTCTGTAGAAGATTATCACTTCAACATTTTAGCAAGATTTTCACGACCCCAGAAATAATAAACCACGAGACCAATCCAGCTCAACATCAAGAGCAAGATAATCACCAACAATTTCTTTACTGGATCCACATCCCATTTCCAAATTTCCAATACAGCTTTGATACAAAGAATCAAACCGATAAGCCAAATAATAGTTGCAATCATAATTACTTGTTTTATAAATTAATTAAACGATGATAGATATACGGCAAAAGTAAGCATTTTTATTGGATTGAGAAAAAATATGACTAGGATTTAAATACTTTCTTGAACTTCTGAGCACGCTGCCACTTTTCACGTGCATAGGCTTGCAAATCGACTACCGCATCGCTTTCATCTACAATTTCTTGTCCGATAACAGTTTCAATGATGTCTTCCATCGTAACGATTCCCAAAAAACACCCATATTCATTTTGTACTTGAGCAATATGCTCCTTTTTTTTCAACATTTCTTCCCATACTTCGCTTACCAACGCATCTTCATTATAAGCCAAAATAGGTCGACGGATATCTTTCAATTCTTTATTGAAATGATCTTCTGCCAATTCCTCAAGAACAGTCTGCTTTAAGACAAATCCTGTTATGAAATCAGGATTATCATCATACACAGGTATGCGCGAATAGATACGATGCATTTGGTTTGCATAAAATTCTTTTAGTTTAGTTTTCTCTGGAGCCGTTATCGCCACAGTCCGTGGAGTCATGATTTCAAAAAGTGTAATACTATTCAATTTGAATAAATTCTGTATCATTTGATTCTCAGATGATTCAAAAACACCTTCTTGAGTTCCTACGCTGACCATGGCAGAAACTTCCTCACGACTAACAGACAAGGGCTGTTTTTTAGAAGCCACCAACTTAGTAATCCATTCAGAAAGCCATACCAACGGATAACAAATGATAATCATGGCACGTATAACGGAAGCTGAAGGCATAGCCAATTGTCTCCAATAATAAGAGCCAACTGTCTTGGGAATAATTTCCGATATAACAAGAATTAAAATAGTCAATACGGCAGAAATAACACCAAAATATACTTCACCAAATACCTTGACAGCTTCGGCACCCACACCTGCAGAACCAACGGTATGGGCAATAGTATTCAATGAAAGAATAGCAGAAATAGGTTTATCAATATCTTGTTTCAAACGTTTCATCAAAGGAGCATTCTTAGCACCTTCCTGTTCTTTCATCGTAATGAAGGGCATAGGAGTAGATAAAAGGACGGCTTCGAGTACCGAACATAAAAACGACACAGAAAGTGCCAACAACAAATAAAATATAACGAGTTCCATATAAATGTTTTATACCCATGCCATATGGCATCGGCGTGTAAATACTATGATGATTAAAACAAGGGGAAAAACGGGCCTGATCGTCCAAAAAAGAATGCTAAATTCTAAATATACAGAATAAAGTGAGCAAAGGGCTATGTTCCTGCGGAGTCCATTTGCCATGCACAATAGAAGGATAGTGTCGTTCTACATCCAAAACAGGCACTTTAGACCAAATTTGAGTACAATGCAAGACACGGGTACGGATTTTCTTTAAATTTCTTATTCTCTGAAGTGACAAACTTGAATCGTCGCCATCTTCTTCAACACCGTCTGCATCTTGAACGACCAACTCGGAAGATATTTGTGTAGGTATGGTAATTTGTCCTTTAATATAATCAAGCATATCCAACTGAAGAACAACCATCAATAAAATCGTTGTCACTTTCATTACGATATGATTCCTGAAACATTCCATACTGCTAATTTTCATACAAAGGTATGAGATATTTATATGTAAAACCAATATTTTGTCTTAATTCATATTAATATTCTATTTTAGTAACCCATAATAAGTGTCGAGTAATTTTTTAGCCGCGACAAAAGAAGTGAGCTGTCCATCGAGCACTTCCCGTTCCTTAGCGACCAACATGGCAGCTATCGTAGGATTGTTGTAAAAACTATCACGAAGATGCTCATTGATGCTCTCATACATCCAATATTTGGCTTGTTCATTACGACGATACTCAAAATAACCGTTTTGTTTGACAAAAACGAAATATCGATCTATCATATCCCAAATTTCTTGAATGCCCAAACCATAGAAACCAGAATAAGTTAGTACTTGAGGTGTCCATCCGGAATCAGGAACTGGAAACAGATGAAGTGCATTGCGAAAATGAGAAGCGGCCAATTTAGCTTTCTCTATGTTGTTCCCATCTGCTTTATTGATGACAATACCATCAGCCATCTCCATGATACCTCGCTTAATGCCTTGAAGTTCATCACCTGTACCGGCCAATTGGATAAGCAAGAAAAAATCGACCATGGAATGTACAGCTGTTTCACTCTGTCCCACACCTACTGTTTCCACAAATATTTTATCAAAACCTGCTGCTTCGCATAGAATAATGGTCTCACGAGTCTTACGGGCTACCCCTCCCAACGAACCGGCCGAAGGACTGGGACGAATGAATGCTTTGGGATGTACGGACAGTTTCTCCATGCGAGTTTTATCACCCAATATGCTTCCTTTGGTTCGTTCGCTACTAGGGTCAATAGCCAACACAGCCAACTTACCTCCTTTTTCCAATACATAAAGACCAAATGCATCGATAGAAGTACTCTTTCCAGCTCCCGGCACACCACTGATACCAATGCGTACCGAATGGCCTGAATGGGGTAAACATTTCTCTATGACTTCCTGCGCCAAGGCTTGATGTTCAGGCTTGAGGCTCTCCACCAAAGTAACCGCCTGACTAAGTATGGTAACATTACCGTTCAAAATACCTTCTACATACTCGCCTACTGTAAATTCACGACGTTTAGGTTTTTTACGGAATTTCAAATAAGGATTAATGATAGACGGTTGTTCAATACCAGCATTAACGGTCAGTCCTTTGTATTCTTCACTATTTTCCGGGTGTTCCATACTTACATTATTTGGAAGTTACACTTACATTCACAATTTGCTTTGGATGATTAGGATCATTGGTGATAATCAATATACGAGGAGAACGCTTACGGTCTTCAAATTGTCTTCCATAAGCGGTTATCTTCAATTTGGTACTTGTACCAGGCTTCAACACACGTTTTTTAAGATGTACGCCCAACGATCCATCAAGTACTTGAAGATCGGTGATTTCCAAATCACGTTTGCCCGTATTACTTATCACAATTGTCTGAGACTTTTTTTCATTAACAGCCAAAGTACCAAAATCCAAATGGGTAGCCGACAAATGTATCACAGGAGGATTTTGCAGTTGAGCGGAGGTTAGCCGACTAAAATCAGGAAGCAGTACTGCCGAAACAGGAATCGCATTTTCATCACTTACCTTATCGCCTAGGAAACGGGACAAATAAACCACAGCTTGTGTTACCCCAAATTTAGGGAGTTTCTCTGTATCCAATGTTACTTTGATTTTTCCATAACCTTCATGCGCTAACGTATCGGGAGTAGCTTCAGCACTCAAATAAGGCGGAAGATGCATCAATACCGGTGGATAAGGTTGACCGGATACATTAGCCACCAACAATTCTACAAACGGCCGATCGCCTTTGTTAGCATCATCAAATTCAATAGCATCCTTGTCCAATTTGATATCACCAATGCGATAAGGCAATTGAAGCACTTTACGAGGATCCGTTGTAACCTGCCCGCAAAGAGTCAAATAAATAGGCCGATAATCGGCATTACAATATACACCTATAGTCTTTTGAAAACGTCCCAATGCCATAGCATCGAAAGTGGAAGTGATCATTCCTTCAGCGCCCGGCGCAATAGGTGATTGAGTCCATTGGGCATCCGTGCAACCGCAAGAGGTAGTCACATTGGAAATAACCAATGGTTTGTTGCCTATATTCCTTATCTGGAAAGTAGCAGTAACGGGATTTTTCCATAATACAGCTCCAAAATCGTGCGTCTTTTTATTAAATTCCACCCGAGGTTGTGCTTGAATGCCAACTAAGGTTATAGACATCCAAAAACATATCATCAAAATATATTTCATGCGTTTTTTAGTTCCTTTATTTATTTAGACGAAACAAAGATAAAGAAAAATGCCCCTTCCTCCATTTTTTCGAGCATTTTTTATTGAATGTTATGAATAAACCGTATCTTTACAGATAGAAAATAGGAGCAAAAATGAAGAAAATAAATATGAAAGAATGGGCGGCAGAGATCATCCGTCAAAAAGAGGTGACTGCTATACCCATCATGACACATCCCGGTATTGAATTGACTGGTAAAACCGTATACGATGCTGTCAGCAATGGAGAAATACATTTCGAGGCCATTAAAGCTTTATGCCAAAAGTATCCGGCAAAAGCGGCAACTGTCATCATGGATCTCACCGTAGAAGCCGAATGTTTCGGATCGGAAATTGTGTTCCCCGAAGATGAAGTCCCCAGTGTCACTGGTCGCCTATTAAAATGCGAAGCCGATATCGAAGCCTTGGAAATACCCTCCATGAAAAAAGGACGTATCCGCGAATACCTAAAAGCGAATTATTTGGCAGCACAACACATTACAGACCGTCCCATTTTGGCCGGTTGCATTGGTCCTTATTCGTTGGCCGGACGACTATACGACATGTCGGAGATTATGATGCTGCTCTATTTGAATCCTGAAGCTGCACGTTTATTGCTCCGCAAGTGCACCGACTTTATCATCCGTTACTGTCTGGCATTGAAAGCCACCGGTGTACAAGGAGTCATGATGGCAGAGCCTGCTGCCGGACTGCTTTCGGACAGTGATTGTCGAGAGTTCTCTTCCATTTTCGTAAAAGAAATCATAGAGAAAGTGGAAGACGAGTACTTTACAGTAATTCTTCATAATTGCGGCAATACAGGCAACTGTACGCAAGCCATGATTGCCAGCGGTGCGTCGGCTTATCACCTTGGGAACAAGATTGATATGGTAGAAGTATTGGAACAAATGCCATCGGACGCTTTGGTTATGGGTAATTTGGACCCTGTGAGCATTTTCAAGATGAGCAGTCCGGAAACGATCAAACAAGCCATGTTGGATTTGCTGAATGCCACACGCAAGTATCCAAACTTCATACTTTCCAGTGGTTGCGACATTCCACCGCAAACTCCATTCGAAAACATTGATGCCTTTTATGCAGCATTAAACGAGTTCAACCATGCGTGAATACACCGTTCGTTTTGAAGACTTGCGTTTCAATCTAACAGAGTTGTATGAGGCCATGGGATATGGCGATACTACTCCCGACCCAATGACCATAGCCGAATCGGTATCCGTCATTCGTGAAGTAAGAGGATGGGCACATCCTGCTTTTTCTTTTTTTATTGCAGAAGGAGAATTAGACAACGAGAAGGAAACACTAACTATAAAAGAAACAAATTTTCAGATAGGAAAAATTATCAGTCGCCAATTAAGAGGTTCGGAAGCATACGCTTTCTTCACAGCTACCGTCGGACAAGCATTTGAAGAATATCAAGAACGTTTGAAGAAAGAAGGAGACATGGTAAAAATCTATATAGCCGATGCATTGGGAAGTATTCTTGCTGAAAAGACTGCCGATTTAATGGAAGAAACATTAGAAAAAGAACTGATACAAAAAAAATGGAAACATACCAACCGTTTCAGCCCAGGCTACTGCGGGTGGCATGTTTCCGAACAACAAAAATTCTTTTCCATTTTTCCAGTATTCCAACCTTGTGGTATCCGTCTTACTGCCTCCAGTCTGATGCTTCCCATCAAATCGGTCAGTGGAATCATCGGATTAGGTACTGATGTCAAAAAAATGGAATATACTTGCGGCCTATGTACTTTTGAACAGTGCTTCCGCCGCAAAAAACGGAAGCACTGATTCATCAATGTCCGTTAAAGAACAAATACAAGCCTATCATTACTACAATCAAAGCAACCCATAAACCGACCACCAATCGAGATGGTTTTTCATTTAAGCCCTCGATATGCATATTATCCGTTTGCGGAGATTTGTCGAACAAACTGACCAATACCATTGCAATTCCTATAACAATAAACAGATAGAACGAAAGCATCATGAAATGAGGCCAACCAGGATATTCACTTGCCGGGAAGACCCATAAATAAAGAATACCTACCCCAATACTAAACACAGTTCCCAATGTCAAAGCCATGTTGGCTGCAGCTGTTGTAGTCCGTTTCCAGAATACACCGAACAAGAATACCGCAGCCATAGGAGGAGCGATGAAACCAAGGACCGATTGGAATACATTGAACAAGTCCAATCCTTTAATACTATCGATAGCAATGGTTATCATGACGGATATCAATGCTCCTATAACAGTTACCACATGTCCTACACGAATAATTTTTTGCGTAGAAGCTTCGGGACAGAACTTCTTCACATAAATATCCATGGTAAATACTGTACTGAGTGCATTCAAAGCCGAGCCGATGGTGCTGACCAATGCCGCAGTAAGTACCGCCAACACCAATCCTACCATACCTACAGGAAAGAGATTGGTTACCATTGTCATATATGCCTCATCAGGATTCGCCAAATCTGGGAAAAGTGCCAGACACAAAATACCCGGAAGGATATACAAAGGGACATCCAATATTTTCAGCCAACCGGTAAAGTTAGCTCCCAACTGCCCTTCTTTCAAACTACGGGCTGCAAGAACTGGCTGAACCATTGACTGATCAGTACACCAGAACCAGACTCCCATAATAGGATAACCGAGTACAATTGGCAACCACGGGAATGCTGCGTCATCATTGGGTTTGAACAGATTCCAATAATCGGCTGGGACTTTATCTGCCAATGCTTCAATGCCACCAACTTTATAAAACCCGACAATGGTCAAAGTAGCCGAAACGAATATCAACAATAACATTTGATACACATTCGTATAGGCCACAGCCTTCAAACCACCCAACATGGTAAAGAATGCAGAGATAATCAGCAAAATCAAAGCCGACTGCCACATAGGAATTTCAAATACCTGACGAATGAGGATTCCACCAGCAAACAAAGTTAAGGCCAACCATGAAATCAAGACAGTAACAATGGTATACCATGCCAAGATATTACGTGTAGACTGTCCAAAACGACGTCCCATAAACTCCGGTAGCGTAGTGATATGCGATCCCAAATAACGGGGAGCAAAAACAAATGCCAACAAACAAATGAACACAAAAGCATACCATGCATAGTTTCCTGATACAATACCCGTTGTAAAGCCTGCACTTGCCGAAGCTATCAACATAGAAGGCCCCACATTAGTACCCCACATTGAAAAACCAATATGATACCACCGTAATGAGTTTTCTGCCAAAAACAAACTGCTTCCTTTCTTACGTTTGGTACTAGCCCATATACCAATGCCTATCAGAATGAGGAAATAAGCGATCAAGATTCCCCAATCCAATGTTCCCATAAATTTTGTTTCCATAATATGACTATGATTTATGATTTATCAATTCCTTGGCTACGGCTACAGCACTGTTGGCATTGTCACTATAACCATCGGCACCTATCTCATCGGCAAAATCCTGACTGACAGGCGCACCACCAATCATCACCTTTACCTGCTGACGGATACCGGCTGTTTCCAAAGCTGCTATCACTTCCTTCATATAAGTCATCGTCGTAGTAAGCAAGGCGCTCATACAAAGAATATCAGCCTGATGTTCTTTCACTGCCTTTACAAAGGCATCGCTATCCACATCAATACCAATGTTTACTACTTCAAAGCCGCATCCTTCAAGCATAGAAGCGACCAAGTTCTTACCAATATCATGCAAATCACCTTTCACGGTACCAATAACTATTTTACCGATTGAAACGGACGATTCACCTGCCATCAGTGGTTTAAGTATTTCCAGCCCGGCTTTCATTGCCCGACCCGCCATAAGCAACTGAGGCACAAAAGCCTTACCATCTTCAAAACGCTGACCAACTTCTGCCATCGCCTTTACCATCTGGCCATTGATAATGTCCTGAGGAGAAGCACCTTTCTCTACAGCCATCTTCGTTTCTGTTGCCACCACATCCGCCTTACCGGCTACTATAGCATCAAAGATTTCGGTAGAAACAGATATAACTTGGACCGGTTGAAGTACTGGAGCCATTTCTTCCGACGATTCAGGTACTGCTATTTCATCCGACACTAAAGCCACACCACACTTATGTGGTGATAGATAAATACCATCTACCGGCTGCAACAATCTGGCGATAGCTGCGATATGTTCGTTTGTCGTTCCACAACATCCACCTATTATATTCAAACGATGCCATTCAAGCATAGGCCATACAGCATGCTGCATCATTTCGGGAGTCAGTGAGTAGCATCCGTTTACATCGGGTTGTCCAGCATTGGGATAAAGACTGATACACAATCCATCCAAAGCACCTAACCGATCAATAAGCGGAACAACTTGAGAAACATTGCCTACACAATTCAATCCGACAGAAAATAAATTTGTTTTATCGAGTGTAGTTATAAATTCTTCAATCGACTGACCAAGCATATTCCGCCCTTCACCATTAGTTACATTAAAACTGAGCATCAGAGGCACGTTCTTACTCAATTTTGCCATCGAAGCCTTGGCAGCTTCGATAGCTGCTTTGGCATTTTGAACATCAAAGATTGTCTCTATCAACAAGACATCTACTCCACCCTCAATCAAAGCTTCCGTCTGTTCCTTATATGCTTCAAACAGTTTAGCATAGTCAAATGTATTCCATCCTGGCTGTGTATTGTCCGACATAATACTGCATGTCTTTGAAGTAGGTCCTACAGAACCTGCCACAAAACGCGGTTTCTGTGGATTCTTCTTTGTATATTCATCCGCTAACGTACGAGCCAGTTTAACCGCTGCCAAATTAATTTCACGACATTCTGTTTCCAAACGGAAATCGGCCATCGAAATACGTTGTGCATTAAATGTATTGGTTTCTATCATATCGGCACCAGCTTCCAGATACTTACGATGAATTTCGCTCACCACATTGGGCTGCGTCAAACACAACAAGTCGTTACATCCACACAAATCGCAATCATGATTTTCAAAACGACTACCACGATAATCCTTCTCCGTCAGTTTATAGCGTTGAATCATAGTACCCATGGCGCCATCGAGCACCAATACACGCTGTTTAGCTATATCATACAAAGGTGAACGTGCACCTTTTTCCATTTTATTATCCATACTATCTTCGCTTTCTATTTTCTCTATTATGCCATTGATTATATCATCGAGAGAATCTGGTTTCTGTTTGAATTCTGAAAGATTAGGAGCAGTAAGAGCCTTCGCTTTACATTGTTCCACAATCTCCATAGCTTGTTCCACTTCATCCTCGTTATGGAAGTCCATTTCCAAATGTACTCCATCGGTTCCGACATTTTCTAACAACGGACGAAGTTCTTCAAGTGTCACCCAACAAGCCATAATACTCTTACCTCCATTCAAAATTCGACGATAAAGGTCGTACCACTTTGGAGAACCTCCTTGCGGTTCACCTACTCCCGGAGTCCATTGAATGGCGTTCAATTCCTTAATTTCAAGCAGAGCCGGCAAATGATGTTGTGCTCCTACCCCATCAAGATGATAGAGTGTATAATCCAACTTCTGACATTGTTCACGTATAAATGGTTGAGCAAAGCGCCGATAATCATCCTCGTTAATCATGGTTGATATATCACACTGCAACTTAGCCATCTTTCCAGGAGCCCATGCAGAGAAATAACAGAATGCCATTTCATCTCCCTCGCGGATGATATCATAGAGTTCATCAAATACGCGGAAATAGATATCGTTTATCTGCTGCATCTGTTTTTCCAATACTTCAGGTTGCATCACCGTATCAAGCAACACCTTATCCGTACCTTTCAAAGCTGCCAACACATCCAGACCTTCCATCAAGTCAGGCATACCGACATAATAATTGCCATTCGCCTTTACCTTACACGCTTTCAGCAGTTCCTTGTGCAACAACCAATTGGGATGATTCGGATCAAACTTCAAATCATCTGTAAAATCCGGATTAGGGTGTATCCAAATGGTATCTTCCCCTCCTTCGAACACTCCACCAAGAATAGCAGCCAAAGAACCTGGTCCTAACTGAGTATTGGCTACCGGAAGCATATCTGCCTTCAAGGAACTATGTGCCATATACCAATCCAAATATTCAGCACGCCATTGAGGGTCAAACCATTTCTGATTTAAATCACGAGGAGAGATAGGTTCCTTTACATCGGCATGAGGAATCACTCCTTCCTGAAAATGTTCCCACATATTTAGCACTACCCCTTTATGGTTCCACCAATCTATATAATGTTTCTTGGTCTCTTCCAAGTTTGGTTTCCATGTTTTCATGAGCCTATCTTCTTTTATTTCCAATAACCTTTAAAATTTTCATCTATATGTATAGACACGCTCTTGGACAAATCCATTTCATCCGTACATTCCACATCTTCCGGATAAACAGGGATTACAGCCCCTTGTCGCACAAAGACCGGCATTTCTTCCAAAGGCACTTCTACATTCTTCAACCAGCGGCCACCTTCCATACGCTCACCGGTAAAGAAGTTCACCCATTGCCCTTCAGGCAGATAAACATCACGTCGGTTTTCACTGTTCATCACAGGTGCAACCAAGAAATCATCCCCGAAATAATATTCATCATCAATATGCCAACAAAGTTTGTCATCGACATGATGGAACAGCAAAGCGCGCAACACAGGATAACCGGTTTCTGTAGCTTTTTTGCTTTGCTCCACAATGTAAGGAATCAATGCATAACGAAGTTTCCACCACTTCTTCACGATAGGAGCGATGGCTGGATAATGCCACGGTTCGCGCTTGTTCGTACCATGATAACGGATATGCGATGAGAAGACACCGAACTGGGTCCAACGTACATAGACATCATCGTCTACCACCGAATTCATGAAATTGGGCAAAGTATGGAATCCCGGAACATCATGACTCCAGAAAGCGAAACCAGACAAGCCAAAGTGTAGTCCTCCTTTCAGCGATCCGGCCATGCCATCCCACGAACTGCAAGAGTCGCCCCCCCAATGCAACGGATATCGCTGGCATCCAGCCCATGCAGCACGCGCCCAAACGATACCGTCACCAGTAACATCTTTTGTAATTTCATAAGCCGCCTTCTGATAAAGCAACGCATACAGATTATTCAACAATTCCGGTTTCATGCCCTTATAGACAGCATCCATGTGAATATTTTCACCAAAATCAGTCTTGATACCGGCCACTCCCATATCAAGCAGATTCTTCAACAAGCCCTTGTACCATTCCGTAGCCTTGGGATAGGTAAAGTCAATCGTTCCGGCATAATCCAAAGAAGAAAAGTTGGAACCTTCGGATTCCTGTTCCTTTGTGAGCGGGCCAATATAATCATTAGCTCTTGCCTCATCGATTTGTTCAGCATCATCAGCCACGTATGGCAATTGCCACAAAGTAACCCGATACCCTTTGTTCTTCAAACCATAGATAAATTCTTTCGGATTCGGGAAACGTTCTTCATTAAATTTCCATTCACACAACCAATCCGTCTTGAACCAACCGGTATCCAAGTGAATCACATCACAGGGATAATGTTCACGACGCATACGATCGCATATTTCACTTACTTCATCGGCACTAAAATAAGTCATACGACTCATCCACACACCAAAACTCCACAGAGGAAGCATTGGAGGATATCCTGTCAAATCACGATATCCACGAATGATTTCTTCCGGAGTATCACCAGCAATGACAAAAACATCAAGCATCGCCTGATCGCTTAAGAACTGAACCGACCGGGTGGAATGTCCGGCCAATGACAACTTGCTATGTGCACATGTATGATAAAATACACCATACATCCGACTGGAAAGATAGAATGGAATATTCTTATAGGTACGACGATTGTTCACCCCTTGTCCATCTTGGTTTTTCAAAAAGAAGGTCTGACCGCTTAAGTCCATCTTGGCAAAACGTTCCCCTGTACCTACAAAGCACTCATCCGCTTTACATTCAAATGATAAAGTAGCACGTTCCTTCTGTCCCTCACATTTACAAAAAGCGACAGGTAGTGCATCGTAACGAGGAGGTGAAAAATGGTCGTATGCCGCCAACCTGACCTCCTTTTTCCCATCGGGATAAAGACGAATATCCAATGTTTCTTGCGGGTCGGGCAAAAGAGCGCTCCAACGGTCAAGCAACGGTACCTTCACACTGACTATCGCTCTACGGATACCATCTTCCGTAGACAACACCCATTCATCTTCCTTTTGTTCCACTTGCAAAGGCACCTGACAAATTTTATCACTAAACTGAAGCATTTCTGATTCGTCTGTCATCACAGTTTCACCAAATCCAATGAATAGGCGAGTGATGCCTGTTGCATATTGACGGATAGTCAATGTATATTCTTCTCGGGGGACTTCCCTATCTGCCGCCATATCGTTGGCCAGCACTTGCTTCTGAAAAGGGACAATTACACATACATCGCCATCCTTTTCATAAACATCAGTTGGCTTACATGCTTTCCACAATGACTCATCTTTGGATAAATCAAGGTCAAAATCCATGAAATCAAACAAATGAAAATTGGTAGGTTTCATATATTATAAATTTTCTATTATCTTATTCTTCCAGCCTTATTCTTTACGGAATCGCTTACCGTAGGTCCATTATGTCCTATAACAAGCGAAGATCCGGGTCTATTATCTCCAAAGCGTACTTCGGGGCACCAATTGTCTTCCACTCTATATCCATCCGTTGCTTCATCAAAATAAATATAGAAAGCACGGTCGTTAGTTGCATAAGGCGAATCAATCAAGTTCTCCAAACGGTTTCCTTTCATAGTAGAGCCCGGTTGGTTGGACAATGTATAAAGTCCGCCTGCATCATAAAGGATACGAGCAAAATCGTGCACATAATTGGCTTCTATCCTATTGTTCTTCATTCCGCTTTCCAATGATGTCCATCCCCATCCCACACAAATACCTGAATAGTTCACATGACAAACTTCGTTGTGTGTAATGAGCATATCGCTGACATATCCGGCACCGATGCCTACACATCCCCAATCTTCGGTGGTAACTTCCGTTATCAGATTATTGTGAATTTTAATATTCGAACAAAGTTCCTGCATATTCAAAGGTTTGAACGGTACATGTGTTTCAAAGCCTCCATCCGGGAAAGCACCGACCAACAAAGCAGTACCACCAATATCAGTAAACGTACAATTTTCTACAGATGATGAAACAACGGCCCATTCCATATCCAGTCCGGTAGAAGCCATTCGTTGGAAAGTGCATCCATCAAACGAAATATGACTTGCACCTTTCACACGAACTGCAGTTCCCGGACGGGCAATCCATGCCTGGTTCTCCAATTCAGCTTTTTCCGGCAATCCCGGTATCTGAAGTTTATATGCATCCAATAAATACAATCCTCCTTGTAAAGTAACATGTCCTTGATAGGAAGGACGCATCCAAGTGGCATATTCGAAAGAAACACCTTTGAAATTTACATGCGAGACAGGACGTTCCAATGTTCCGTCTATCGTCAACAATGTTTCCAATGCAGGAACAACCACCTTAGCCGTATTCATATCCTCATCAGCACGAGGATAATAATAGACCTTACCCGACGGATACTCCTGAAACCATTCGCCTGGTTCATCGAGTAATTCCAACGCATTAACTAACGTATAAGAGGAATTGCCCTTTTCACCATTGATAACCGGTTGAGGCCACGGATGTGAAAATTCCAGATAGCTTTCCGGTTCATGGAAACGCACTACCGTCTTTTCGCCCTGACGTTCCATGTGTTTCACTCGAAGAACAGCAATGGCCCAACGCTGATGAACAATCATTTCCAATTGTCGGGCGTGTTCCAATGATTGGGAAGGAGTAGGAATAGTTATGGTACATTCTTCCGAATTAAAATCAATCATCCGTTCGAGCATACCTTCAGGAAGCATGGAAGCCCGCTGAGCCTTTTTCCCGTTTACCCATAGTTGACGGAATTCCAATATGCGGTTCCCACACCACGGAGCATCGGCTGTCCAAATTTTCCCCCGAACAGACAAGGGTAATCGCAGATCTTCGCAATGGGGAGTCCAATTTACGATTCTTTGTCCACCACTAATTACCGGTAAAGTCCCAGGAAGTGCACTTATCCAAGTAGGCGATTGTGAAGTACCGCTATCTTCGGGACGGACAAACAAGGGAGTACTCTGTTCGTATTCACCATCAGCCAACCATATATTTATACCATCCACCACTTCCGGACGATGTAAACGGCGCCATTCACGAGCTTCTTTCAAAGCACGTTCTAACGTACGGAAAGGAGCATATTCAGATCCACTCGCCTTGTCATCACCCTGTGGAGACACATAAATATGACCTGCATGTATTATCATACAGGTATTTATTAGCAATAAGAAAAAGATTACCAATCGTTTCATGTCCATATACCTTATTTTAAATAAGACGGACAAATATCCGATTAGTACTCTTTCTTAAAAGGATTTATTATTCAACACATATCCTGTTCCCACCTACATATCCACTAAATTCCGGCGCATAAACCGATTGGATGGTAGCAGCACCTTCCTGATAGGTACCAGCCATATTCACATACACTTCATACGAAAGCGTATAAGTTCCTTTACGTAGTTGGTCCATGTAAAAAGACGTTGACGAGTCCTTTGTA
Organism: Bacteroides sp.; assembly: GCA_015060765.1. Classification (GTDB taxonomy): domain Bacteria; phylum Bacteroidota; class Bacteroidia; order Bacteroidales; family Bacteroidaceae; genus Phocaeicola. The sequence continues at coordinate 172,497 of SUXW01000001.1, read as the reverse complement.
CGTTGGAAGTATCCCAGACCATCTTTCCAACGATACCCGGAAAGCACATCAACTGGCTCCATACATGCGGCCCGTTCATCCTTCACTTCGATGAAGTCCATATCACGGTCGGCCTTGATTGTAAGACGTATCGTAAGCTTATCACCTACCTTCAAGACATCGGTGTTGCCCAACGGCTTGCCGTCTTTATAAACTTCCTTACGAATACTCAACGCATTGCCTTGCACACCGATTTTGTCCATATCTTCCCAATATTCGGCATAAACGGCTCCCCAACCAATACCTTTCGATTCTTTCTTTACCGTTACTTTCCGGATATCCAAAACATCACCCTTTATCTCTTGATGAACATAAGCCAACGTATCGTTCTTGGTTACACGTATCTTTTCCTTGCCTAAAACGATTTGACATTCACCCGTGTTCGTCAGTACGTTTTCGCCTACATTCAACAAAGCATAAACGGCATCGGCAGTAGCTATAGGAGTATCCCAGTCTTGCGTTCTCTTCTGTTGCAAAAGCCAACGCTTCAACTCTTCTATCGTCTTTTCTTCGTTGGCTATCCGATGTATGGCTTCAAGAACAGCTACCTGAGTCGGTATCTTGTAACTATACCATGAATATTCTGCCCGAGGCGTATCGAAATAGCGTCCCATTTCATCCGTGTATACGGAATACTCCATTACCGATTGGAGATATGCCTTTGCTTTCGCTTCATATCCCGCATCCTGAAGAATGATGGAAGCACATGCCTTACCATAAATAGTAAGCATACCTATTTTATCCAACTGCACCAGTTTGTCGATAAAATAGCGGTTCACTTCTTTATCGGCTTTTTGGTTACCATTCAGAGCACAGATGTACAAATAATGCAATACTTGTTCGGAAGGACAGAGATTCTTCATACCTTCCTTCTCCCATTTCTTCATGCGGGTATATTCTTCCTTGGCTTTCCTGGTCAAATAAGCCAAAGCCTTTTCATACATTCCATTGCTTTCTTTTTCAACCAACGGTTGGCCTGTCAATTGTTGCAAACGAGTCAGTAATTCCATTACCTGTGTGGTGATGTATCGGCTACCACTCATTCCCTTGTACCAGCTCCAGGCTCCTTCGGAATCTTGCAATTCCTGCAACTGACGGATAGCCATAGAGGTACGAGCACTTAATGTATCCGCATCGAAACGGGAAGTGATTTCAGCATTTGTCTTTGCCAAATAACCGCTCAACGTATTGGCATAATAAGCCACTGCCCACGAAATGGCATTCTCATTATCCGGATTCTGCAATAAAGGTAAGGCCTGTACGGCATACCATCCCGGATTACCCGTAAAATCAACTATCATCTTCGGATCGCTGATGCTCTTGCTATGATGATTGAACAGACTCTCGAGTGAGAAAGTGGAAGTACCCTCGCCATTGATGTACAAAGGTACACTTTCCGTTATCTGTTGCTTGTTGCTGAGTACCGGAAGCACCCGTTGTTCTCCATCACTGAATGTATCGCCTTCGGCTATCCAGCGAACGGCCAAATCCGTATACTCCTCGCTCACTTCAAAGCCGAAATGAACCGTAGTCGTTGCATTCGGAGTAATCAGGAAGCGTTGTTTCTTCACCATATATACCTTGTCGGTAGCCGGATTGAACAATTCCATCCGCACATTACCAATCACATCCTTATCACTCTGATTGATGAGCGAAGCAGACAGGCTCACTTCGTCACCTATCCGCACGAAACGAGGCATATTGGGTTGCAACATAAATTCCTTGCTGGCCACTACTTCCGATGCAATCTGTCCGTAATCCATATCCTTAGTATGTGCCAAGCCCATGAACTTCCAGGTGGTCAAGCTTTCGGGAAGTGTAAATTCAATCTTCACCTCTCCATTGGCATCGGTACGCAGATTCGGGTAGAAGAAGGCTGTTTCGGCAAAGTTGGTACGAAGTGGGACAGAAGTAGATGTATTTCTTTTTGTACCATCATACTGTTCTGCAAGTGGAATTATTTCTTCTTCAAAATAAATATGATCAACAATGTCATTTGAAAGCATTATTTCAGAATTTGGATTAGCTCTATATATATCCAATCCGCCTCTACCATTATCATGTGCTATAAAAGGTATATATAATTTACTATACAATAATCTTTTATACTTCAATTTTTCGTGCGGAAAATAAAGTCTTCTTGTATAAATTTCTGGTGAATAAAACCAATTGACGTACGGAATTCTACGAAGGAATTCCAATTCAATCCGCCAATTGTGTTCTGACAGAACATCCAATGAAGCATCGTATAAAGTAGCCATAAAATTGGCATTCACCGGTTTTCCATCCAATCTGGATACATTTAATGTCCATGTTTCCCTTGCTCCGGGTTGCAGTTTGTCCCTAAAAGTTTTCCAACGAACGTTGAGTCTTTTGTCCGGTTGTGGTTTTTCTATAGTAAAGACTTTATTATATAACTTATTCTTTTTCATAAAAGCCAAGGAAACACTTATACCATCACCATATACCTTCTTATATGGAAATTGAAAAACAAGTAGAGAATCAGAAAAGACTATCTGCCTGCTTTCTATTTTCCTGTTTCCACTATACACATCATAAAAAAGGTGGACACTATCTTCACTACTTCCCCAATAAATAGTAGCAGGAATATTTTCAGTAAACATTTCACTAGTTTGAAATTCCCACAATGAAGTTTTATATGGCATTCGGGATGACCTTTCAGAATAAAGGACAAAAGGATATACCCTCATATCAGAATTACCATTGTCTTCACCAGCTTTTACAACTAACTGATAAAATCCTGAAGGAAGGTTACACAACCCCTTTGGCATAAATGTCTCATTGGACGGCATCACCCAGTTCAAACAAGTATCACCTTTTTCAGACAACACCCAAGTATGAACATCTATTGCTACACATTTATTGTTCAAATTGACAACAATGGGTTTTATTGGGGAAATTCGTTCCTTAACGATATTATGTTTCCAATGTTCCATTTCAAGCAAGACAGAAGATTTTGCAAAGGGCAAATTCAATCTACCCGATTGCATTTCACCCGCACCATTTACGACATCAACCGTAATTTCATTACATCCATATACAAAATCCTTTATGGCTCCCAATAATTGGAAATGAACCGGTATGGAAAAATATCCCTTTATATCCGTCTTCACCTCTCCTGCTGCCAAAACAGTTTCACTCCCTCTATAATTTCTTCTATCATAATTGACACCCGTAACCTTATATCTCACAATAGCCTCTCTAACAGGAGCACCGGCAAAAGTATAAGCTTTTCCTTTTACCATAATACTATCACCAACCCGATAGGTTTCATCCAGTTCATCAAAAGTTACTTCAAAAGTAGGCCGCTTATATTCTTCTACACGTATCCATTTTGTTTCATCACCTACAGAAATAGTATAAATTCCTACTTCATTTTTCGGTATATCAAAAAAGCCTGAAAAGGATCCGTACATATTAGTATAAACCTTAGTTGCTTCTACCTCTTTTTCTCTTGAATATTTCAGTTTAACTTCAAAAGGAGTTTGTTTCAAAACTTCCACAGAATCCCCCAACTGTCTATATGCTATTCCCGAAAAATGCACCTTCTGCCCTGGACGATAGATACTACGGTCTGTAAAAAGATTAATATTCACTTTTTCTTTATGATTGGGCTCAAAATCAAAGAAATATCCAAAATCTAATTGAGCTGGGAGCATAGATTTATCGTCATTTGTTCGAGCTTGATAATACAATTTAGAATCATACTTGTTGTTGTCAAACAAGTTGTATTCATTTTCATTTAAGACATCAATAAAAGTATAATGCCCATTTGCTTTAGCATATACAAAAACAACAGCATCGGTAACAGGATGACCATTTTCCTTATCTACCACTACAATTTCACGCCGACTACTTGAAGACGAACGAGCAATCATTTGCAAAGAAGACACATACAGCACCATGTTTCCAATTCCTTTCTTTTTACCATGGGCTTCCATTTGCAAATAATAAATACCGTTTGGCAAAGCATTTAAAGTAATGATTGTATCTACTGAATGATAATCAGGCGTAGGGTTAATCTTAATATTTTCCTGACGCAAGAATGTTGTGTATTTATGCAGTGTTTTTTCATTTAAGTCAGAAAAGCCCACTCCATCAATAGGCATATTTACTTTATATACATCAACAACCAGATTATTTAAGTTGCGATAGTTCAACGACAATGAGATAGGTTTGTCCGGATAGACAAATGAAGCTTTCACATCAAGTTCTGGTGCTACCAGCCCATTCAACATCTCTTTTAATACATTAATACGATTGTAAAAAGGATATTGTTTAATAGCCTTATTCAACAAATTCACACATTCCACATTTCGTTCATCACGCAAGCACTCTTGTGATAATCGAAGATACACTTCCGCACACACTTCTTCTTCTCCATATTCTTTTATCAAATTCTCCCAAAAAGCCGTATCAGCTTGAGGGTATGCATCCAAACAAGTCAACAACCAAGCAGCACGATTACCACTATTTTCGTAATGTTTTAGTAAAGAACGATATAATTCATTTATTTTACACTGAACGCAGCAATTAGTATCAGACCACAAATTATCCTGATAACATTTGATGGCATGACGAACTAACATTTCATACAAATTATCATTCATATACTGTTCATTTGTATGACCACTTTTGACCATTACTCCCAATTTACTTGCAGGATAATCGGCTAACAAAGCACTGTCTTTTAAAGAAAGGCTTAAAAATTCCGTTCCTTTATCAAAGTCATTCAACAAGACAACACCCCCCATAATAGAATACAAGACAGCTCTATCATATACAGAAGTTGTCGAATCTATAGCCCATTTTTCTAATCCTTTAATATCCACTTGTACACTATCGGAAGATATTTCACCTCGAAAAGCCATCCTATTCAAATATGCTTTCAACATTTGAGGCATATTCTTATCATTCTTCGCTTTCTCGTATATCTTCTCTATTTTAGTAATGGCCAATTTCGGATATCCCTCTTCTGCAAGATTCTCTACATACATCCACATATAACTATAAGAATGTAGATACATCAACACCATACATACAACAACAGATATACCCAAAAGAATAAATCCAAACCTTTTCATAAGCAAACTTTATTAGTCTATCGTTATTATTCTCCCACCCACATAACCTCCAAATTCTGGGGCATAAACCGATTGGATGGTAGCAGCACCTTCCTGATAGGTACCAGCCATATTCACATACACTTCATACGAAAGCGTATAAGTACCTTTACGTAGTTGGTCCATGTAGAAAGACGTTGATGAATCCTTTGTACGTTGGAAGTATCCCAGACCATCTTTCCAACGATACCCGGAAAGCACATCAACTGGCTCCATACATGCGGCCCGTTCATCCTTCACTTCGATGAAGTCCATATCACGGTCGGCCTTGATTGTAAGACGTATCGTAAGCTTATCACCTACCTTCAAGACATCGGTGTTGCCCAACGGCTTGCCGTCTTTATAAACTTCCTTACGAATACTCAACGCATTGCCTTGCACACCGATTTTGTCCATATCTTCCCAATATTCGGCATAAACGGCTCCCCAACCAATACCTTTCGATTCTTTCTTTACCGTTACTTTCCGGATATCCAAAACATCACCCTTTATCTCTTGATGAACATAAGCCAACGTATCGTTCTTGGTTACACGTATCTTTTCCTTGCCTAAAACGATTTGACATTCACCCGTGTTCGTCAGTACGTTTTCGCCTACATTCAACAAAGCATAAACGGCATCGGCAGTAGCTATAGGAGTATCCCAGTCTTGCGTTCTCTTCTGTTGCAAAAGCCAACGCTTCAACTCTTCTATCGTCTTTTCTTCGTTGGCTATCCGATGTATGGCTTCAAGAACAGCTACCTGAGTCGGTATCTTGTAACTATACCATGAATATTCTGCCCGAGGCGTATCGAAATAGCGTCCCATTTCATCCGTGTATACGGAATACTCCATTACCGATTGGAGATATGCCTTTGCTTTCGCTTCATATCCCGCATCCTGAAGAATGATGGAAGCACATGCCTTACCATAAATAGTAAGCATACCTATTTTATCCAACTGCACCAGTTTGTCGATAAAATAGCGGTTCACTTCTTTATCGGCTTTTTGGTTACCATTCAGAGCACAGATGTACAAATAATGCAATACTTGTTCGGAAGGACAGAGATTCTTCATACCTTCCTTCTCCCATTTCTTCATGCGGGTATATTCTTCCTTGGCTTTCCTGGTCAAATAAGCCAAAGCCTTTTCATACATTCCATTGCTTTCTTTTTCAACCAACGGTTGGCCTGTCAATTGTTGCAAACGAGTCAGTAATTCCATTACCTGTGTGGTGATGTATCGGCTACCACTCATTCCCTTGTACCAGCTCCAGGCTCCTTCGGAATCTTGCAATTCCTGCAACTGACGGATAGCCATAGAGGTACGAGCACTTAATGTATCCGCATCGAAACGGGAAGTGATTTCAGCATTTGTCTTTGCCAAATAACCGCTCAACGTATTGGCATAATAAGCCACTGCCCACGAAATGGCATTCTCATTATCCGGATTCTGCAATAAAGGTAAGGCCTGTACGGCATACCATCCCGGATTACCCGTAAAATCAACTATCATCTTCGGATCGCTGATGCTCTTGCTATGATGATTGAACAGACTCTCGAGTGAGAAAGTGGAAGTACCCTCGCCATTGATGTACAAAGGTACACTTTCCGTTATCTGTTGCTTGTTGCTGAGTACCGGAAGCACCCGTTGTTCTCCATCACTGAATGTATCGCCTTCGGCTATCCAGCGAACGGCCAAATCCGTATACTCCTCGCTCACTTCAAAGCCGAAATGAACCGTAGTCGTTGCATTCGGAGTAATCAGGAAGCGTTGTTTCTTCACCATATATACCTTGTCGGTAGCCGGATTGAACAATTCCATCCGCACATTACCAATCACATCCTTATCACTCTGATTGATGAGCGAAGCAGACAGGCTCACTTCGTCACCTATCCGCACGAAACGAGGCATATGGGGTTGCAACATAAATTCCTTGCTGGCCACTACTTCCGATGTAATCTGTCCGTAATCCATATCCTTAGTATGTGCCAACCCCATGAACCTCCAAGTGGTCAGACTTTCGGGAAGTGTAAATTCAATCTTCACTTCTCCATTGGCATCGGTACGCAGATTCGGGTAGAAGAAGGCTGTTTCGGCAAAGTTGGTACGAAGCATCTTATTATCGGTACTTTTTTCATCTATCACATCAGATTGTTTTAGTTCTACCATTTCCTCATCTGCATTGTTTTCGGTTATAACAATCACCTCATTCAAAGCTTTGGAAGAACGGGCACTATACATCACCATACCTCCTGTCCATACATCCATTCTAAAAGGAATAATCAACTCACTATAATCCAACGGAGCTGTTTTCAAGGGACGAAGAGGAAAATTCAGATTCAACCAACTCGGATTATTACTTTCCACCCTCCATGAAGTATGAGGTATATTTCGATTAAAAAGCAAACGGAAATTCCAATGATGAGGTACAAAGCCATCCAAAGAAGCATCGTACATGGTGGCCAACAATTCTGCATCAGCCGGTGTCCCATTCGGATAAGCCACCTGCAAAGTCCACGTTTCCTTGCTTCCCGGCTGAAGTTTGTCACGGAAAGTCGTCCACTTCAATTGCAATTCCTTATCCGGTTGAGGTTTCTTGATAGTGAAATACCGATGATAAAGTTGGCTATTCTTGACGAATGCCATAGATACCATGACACCATCTCCATATTCTTCCTTATAATCAAAATCAAAGCGAAGTAAAGAATCCGACAATACTATCTGTTTACTCTCGAGTCGTTTATTACCCGAAAATACGTCATAGAATACGGTCACGTCCTTTTCTTTAGTACCGAAATAAAGAGAAGCCGGGAAAGTATCACTCGTTTGATAATTCCACTCCATTTCATCACAAGGCACACGAGTATCCTTCAAGGAGAATAGAACAAACGGATAACTTTCCTCACAAACATTTCCTTGTTCGTCCTTTGCACTCACTTTCATTGTATATTCTCCAGAAGGCAATGGTTTGAAGGCGTCAGACGTAAAGAGTTCATTAGACTTAACCTCAAAAGACAAGAGCGATTGTTCACCTTTAAATACTTTACAATCCACCATCGTAGCAATCGGTTGCCCCATGAGATTTTGTACATCGACGGAGATTTTTTCCGGTTGTTCTTTGACAAATGTCTCCTTCCAATGATTCACTTTCAGTCGTAAAGAGGAACTTCCCAAAGGCAATGTCAATTCTCCCATCTGTGTCTCACCGGCCATTGAAGTCACTTGTGCAGATACAACATAGGAATAATACCAATATTTCTTTTCGTCAGGACTCGGGAGAAAGCGTACAGGAATGGTAAAGCAACCGCCAGCATCAGTCAAGGCCTCTCCTTCCGTACGATGTACCGTCGAGCCTCTCATTCGCCACCATGAATTTTCCATACATGTAATATCATAGTTTACCCGAGCATTTTGTACGGGTGCACCGGAAAAAGTCGTAGCCTTCCCCGTTACCAGAATGGAATCTCCTGCTTGATAAGTTGTATTTACGGAATTGAATGTCACTTCGAAAGTCGGTCGTTTGTATTCTTCTACTCTTATCGACACGGTAGTGCTCGTTGCTTTGATAAGCCATACTCCCGTCTGACAATTCTCAGGCAATACAAATGACTGGCTGAAGGTACCAAAATCATTCGTCTTCAACTCCAATGTATTAACTTTCTTATAATTATCATCCAACAAAGACACCTGCATGGATTTTCCTTTCATCACCTTGACTGAATCTTGTTGCTGTTCATAAACAAGCCCTGAGAAATATACCGTCTGGCCGGGGCGATAAATTGCACGATCGGTAAACAAGCTGACTTTTATCCGTTTCATGTCATTATCCGAATAATTGTATCGATTCCATCTTTCCTTCTCTTTTCTTATCGACACTTTATTCGGCTTGCCCGTTTCCTTATCCAGGATAACCGTTTCAACTTTATTGTCGGGCAATGGACGATAGATTTCCATTTCTGCATTTACCACCAACCATGTTCCGTCCTTCACGGCACGGGTCTTATCCATCATCACTACATAATAGACTCCTTCAGGAAGGGGTTTCAAATAGGCCAATGTATCCGTCATCCGATAATCGGGAGTCGGCAACAGGTCAATGGATTCTTTATGATACAAGGTACCATATTTCTTTACCGTCTTTTCATTTATTTTCGATATAACATCTGCCTCTAAACGGAGCTGATATATCTCTACATCCAACCGTTCCAAATTGCGATAATTAACCGATACCTTTATCGGTTTGTCGGGATAAGCCGAAGGTATCGTCACACTTACTCTTGGCGAAAGGATTTCCTTCTCCATATTCTTCAGAACATTCACCCGATTGTAGTTGGGATAACGACGGATACCTTCTCGTACCACCTCCAAGCGTTCGGCCGGATTGTCTTCATGCGCCATGCGTTGGGCCAACCGGATATAGACCTCTGCACAAACATCCCAATCGCCGTATTCCTTTATCCATGTACGGAGTTTGGCCTCATCAGCACCCGAATCGGCATCAAGAGCAGTCAGCAACCAAGCACTTCGCTTACCGGTCTTTTCATAATGGTCAAGCAATACTTGATAGGATTTGGATATCTCTTCTTCTACTTTAGTTCTTTCGGTTCTCCATTGATTATTCCTCCACAAATCAATGGCTCTACGGGCCAACAAATCATACAAGTTGTCATCGAAATACAACCGGCTGGTAGCCCCCACTTTTACCATCGGAACCAATTTACCCGCCGGATACTCAAAAAGAGTCAGGCTATCCTTCAATGAAGCATGCAAATAAGCATTTCCTTTTTCAAAGTCCTGTTCGATGTACAAGCCTGCCAAAATGGAATGAAGTACGGCCTTATCCACCACCGATGTAGCCTTATCTTCCGCCCACTCCTTCAGGTAGTTTCTATCCACTTCAATGCTATCGGGAGCTATTTCACCCCGATATGTCATCATGGTGAGATAAGCCTTCATCATCTGTGGAGCATTCTTCTCGGCCTTTGCCTTCTCGAAAATCTTTTGAGCCTCGGTTATAACAGATTTCGGCAAGTCTTTCTTTTCCTGTTCCTCCACCTGTTTCCAAAGACGATTGTATGATTGAGCTTGAATAGTAGTCATGATACTGATTATAAAAAGGATGATTCCAATGATTCGTAATTTGTTCATATCTCAATGGTTTAGTTTTAACAAAGAAACGAAAATCATTTGAATAAACCACAGAAAGTACGTTAAATAAGATGAAAGGCCACTTTTCATCCTTTGTACTGCATCGCAGTACAATTGTATTCCACCGCAGTACTATTGTACTTCATCGCAGTTTAATCGTACTGCGGTGGAGTACGAATAAAACTTCACCTTTGAGAAACCATTCATCCGGCCTCCCAGCCTGTTTGTCTACCGTATACACTACCCTCTCCCTATGCTAAAGCCCATCAAGGTATCGGGATTGAAGGTCGAGACCTACAACGGCTCGTATCAAACTGATTTACAACAAATTAAACCAAACAGACAATTAAAACAACAAACAAGGTGTGTAGGAAAAGTGTGTAGGTAACCACCTTACACATTTTACCTACACACCCTAACTTATTGACACTCAGTATCGAGTGTAAGATGCAAGTAAAATCGAAAAAAACTTTTTTTTGTAGAGAGATTACAAACCTCTTTCCAAACTATAATCCTGTCCCTTTTCGGTCATCAAATCGTATTCATAGATTTGATTCAAGATAGGATATTGCGGATTGATGGCTTCCGATACGATAGGAGTCTTTATTTCCGGCAATGCAAAGAATGCATTGGGGTTCTTACCCTCAGCCGGTTTCAAGCCCTTACCCTTCAAAGGAACATACGAACGGATGCGGAGATTACCACCCAAACGGGAATGGATCTTTGCACTCTGCAATTGAGTTCCGTCCCATTCCATATCCACTACAAAGCCTCCACGAGCCACCAAACCTTGTACGCTACCTTTCCCCCATGCATCGGGCAAGGCCGGCAACAGATGTACTGCACCATCGTGACTTTGCATCAACATTTCGGCTACACCGGCGGTATAACCGAAGTTACCGTCAATCTGGAAAGGTGGATGGGCATCAAACAAATTCGGATAAGTACGTCCTTGCGGATACGCTTCTTTCACCTCGTCATTAGGAAGAAGTTTCAACAAATTGCACACCATTTTATAAGCATGATTACCATCCAACAAACGGGCCCACAAATTGATTTTCCAACCAATCGACCAACCGGTAGCCTCATCGCCACGTTGCATCAAGGTATTCTTGGCAGCCTGGAACAACAACGGATGGCTATAAGGAGAAATTTGGTTACTCGGGAACAAACCATATACATGTGAGATGTGACGATGTTGGTCCTTCGGGTCATCCAAATCCTCCAACCATTCCTGCAACTGATTATGACGGCCCACCTGCATCGGGGGCAAAGCATTCATCACTTGTTTCAATGAATCTTGATAAGCCTTCGGTTGATTCAGTATAGCCGATGCTTGCAGAGCATTACTCAGTACATCGAAGATAATCTGATTGTCCATGGTGCATCCAGCCACAATGGTCGATGCCTTTTGAGTGTTTTCTCCTTTGGGACCATGTTCGGGCGACATAGACGGAGCAGTAACCAACCAACCGTATTCCGGATGTTTCACCAAATAATCCATATAGAAATCAGCAGCTCCTTTCATTGCTGGATAAACTTCCCGAAGGAAATTCACATCACCGGTATACAAATAATGTTGCCATAAATGAGTAGTCAGCCAACCGCCACCCATGGGCCAAGTACCATAAAAAGCCTTGTCCACCGGTCCTGTAGCACGCCATATGTCCGTATTGTGATGAGCCACCCAACCATCGGCACCATACATCTTGCGGGCTGTTTCTTGTCCGTTAACCGACAAATCCTTTACCAACTCGAACAAAGGCTGGTGAGTTTCTGTCAGGTTGGTCACTTCGGCCGGCCAATAGTTCATTTCCGTATTGATATTGATGGTATATTTACCGTCCCAAGGCGCATTGAGTTTATGATTCCATATACCTTGCAAATTGGCTGGTTGTCCACCCGGTTGGGAAGAAGAAATCAACAGATAACGACCATACTGGAACATTAAAGCAGCCAACGACGGGTCATTCCCTTCATTGAACTTCGCTACACGTTCTACCGTTTCCATCTTGGCCGAAGCTGATGAGCCCAAATCCAACTTCACCCGATTGAACTGTTCCTGATAGTAAGCGATATGATTGGCCAAAGCGGTATCGTACTTTTGCTTCATAGCCAACTTCAAATAATTGCCGGCACGTTTGCTTTCGTTGGCATTGGCATGCATATAGTCTACAAAGTTGGTAGCAGTCGAAACGTAAAGGATCACTTCATCCGCACTTTCCACCTGGATACGGTCGGCCAAGACCTTCATCTTACCACCTTGCGGAACGGCATGTGTCTGAGTTTCCATACGGATGATTCCCTTAACACCTTCGTGATCGGTACCCTTACCGGTAAGCACCAGTTTCTTTCCACGGGCAACGACTTTCTTTCCCGGCAACGGAGTATCATAGCTAACCGAGAAGTTCAGCTTTCCTTTTTCACTGGCAGTCAGTTTGACAATCAATACATTATCGGCAAACGAAGTGAACACTTCGCGTTGGTAAGTCACCCCATCCACCACATAACGGGTAGTAGCTACGGCCTTCGAAATATCCAGATCACGATAATAATCAGTAGCCTTTTCGTGTCCTGGGAAATCCAGGAATACGCTACCCACGGTTTGGTAAGGCATACCATAACGACCGGTATAATAGGAACGCTGGATGAGTTCCTGAGCCTCCATATACTTCTTTTCGAATATCAATTTACGAATAGCGGGAAGACTATCCAATGCCCCTTCCTTTTCATTCCGATACGGGCTGCCTGCCCATAATGTTTCTTCATTCAACTGAAGTTCTTCGCGCGATGTACCTCCAAACACCATTGCTCCCACTCTTGAGTTACCCAGAGGAAGCGCTTCTACCCAAGTCTTAGCAGGACGGCTGTACCACAACTTAACATCCGATGAATACACTTTTCCTGTGAAAAGAAGCATCACACACATACAAATAACATACAAGCGTTTTTTCATGGCTCTTTTTCTTTTATAATGTTTTATTTATTCACTATTTTATAATAGACAAAACATAGTTTTACTGGCCGTAAAACTATGTTATAAACGAACAAAGGGGTATTAGTAATACCCCTTTAAAAATAACATTTATTCTTTCACCGGTGTATTGGCCAATGTAGCTGTCAGGAAGTCGTAGAACTTGCTCACAGTTGGAATCAGGCAACGTTCATCGGGCGAATGAGGCGAACGGAGTGTCGGTCCAAATGAGATCATATCAAGTCCCGGCATCACAGCACCAATAATACCACATTCCAAACCTGCATGAATAACCTTTACCGCGGGTTCGTTACCAAACTGTTCCTTATAAGATTCCTTCATGGCCTTCAGGATAGGAGAATTGACATTGGGTTCCCAACCCGAATAACCTCCCGAACGTACTACTTGCATACCAGCCATGGCAAAGCAACTTTCCAAGCTTGTATTCAAATAATCCTTCATGGAATCACGAGAGCTACGACTCAAAATCTTAATTTCCGCTTTTCCACCACCAATGTTCACGATAGCCAAATTAGACGAAGTTTCCACCGTATCGGGGATGGTAGGAATCATTCGGAGCACACCATTCTGACAAGCATAAATGGCATCTACCAAGTTATCACGGATTTCAGCCGGAACCATCATTTTAGGAAGTTCCACTCGTTCTGCGCTAAAGGTAATAGGAGTTTCGTGCACTTGATATTCCTCATTCCACAAGGTTTCGCAATCCTTCACAAATTCCAACACATCAGCTTCTTCTTCGGCAGGAACTGTAATCACCACCTCACATTCGCGTGGAATGGCATTACGCATGTTACCTCCATTCCAAGATACCAGGCAAGCCTCATCGAAAGCAATTACCTGATTCACAAAACGAGCCATGAGTTTGTTGGCATTGGCACGACCTTCGTTAATTTCCAAACCGGAATGACCGCCACGAAGTCCCTTCAATGTTACTTTCAGAGCCACATCTTCCGGGTCTGTTTCTTCTTCCTTGTACGACAAAGTAGCAGTCAAGTCTTCACCACCTGCACAACCAATATAAAGTTCGCCTTCGTCTTCCGAATCCAGATTGAGCAAGATTTCACCATTTACCGTACCCGGTTTCAATCCGAAAGCACCATACATACCTGTTTCCTCATCCGAAGTGATCAATGCTTCAAGAGGGCCATGTACCAAGGTCTTATCTTCCATCACCGCCATAATAGCAGCAACTCCCATACCATTGTCGGCTCCTAACGTAGTGCCTTTGGCTTTCACCCATTCACCATCTATATAAGTTTGAATAGGATCTGTTTCAAAATTATGTACCGTATCATTGTTCTTCTGAGGAACCATATCCATATGAGCCTGAAGAATGACACCTTTACGATTTTCCATGCCTGGTGTAGCCGGTTTGCGGTAAATGATGTTACCCACTTCATCTTGAAAAGTTTCTACACCTACACTCTTACCAAATTCCAACAAAAAGGCCTGTACCTTTTCCAGATGTCCGGACGGACGAGGAATTTGTGTCAATGAATAAAAATGCTTCCACACATTCTGTGGAGCTAATGAAAGAATTGTATCCATGGTTATTTAGATTTATTAGTAAACGGCAAAGCCGATAATCCATATATTCCCAACAAAATTAATAAAAAGGTTTGAATTCCATGCACCAACAAGGCAAAAATCCCGGCATCCTCCTTCCCTACACCATAAAGAACCATCATGGAAATAATAGCAAAATGCCACGGACCTGCTCCATTGGGAGTAGGAACAATCACCGCTATACTACCCACTACAAACATGACCAATGCTGCAATCACCCCTAAACCGGAAGAGAATTCGAAACTGAAAAAAGCGACATAAAATTCCAAGAAATAGCTCAACCAAATGCCTATCGTATAAAATAGGAACAATGGGATATTCTTGACATGTCTTACGGAAAGAATACCTTCCCATACATTCTGTAAAATCCCTTTCACCTTGGCAAAAAGCGTAACGTTGCGTATCAAGAAAAAGACCAGAAGCAACAGGGCTACCAAGCACAACATGACAAGATACAGATAACCGGAGGAAAGCAAATCAGTAAAACGATCCACATTCGTACCTGTTTCTTGAAAGAAAGTTGCAAAGACTGGAGCCTGAAGAAGCAGTACACTACCCGCAATGAGTCCCACACACAACGTGTCGACCAAACGTTCTGTCACCACGGTACCCAACGATTTGGCAAATGAAACATGGTCATACTTGGAGAGCAAGCCACAACGGGTCACTTCGCCTATTCGAGGGACAACCAAGCTGGCCGCATAAGATACGAATATGGAATAGATACAGGTTTGAGCACGCGGCTTTTCGTTCAAAGGAGCCAACAAAAGTTTCCAACGCAATCCCCGACATACCTGAGCCGTTATACCAAACAATAATGAAAAAAGCATCCAAGCGTAATTCATGCCTCCACAAAGCACATCGCCGACCCGCTCAAAATTGAAGTCACGGTATGTCCAATACAGAATAAAAGTACCCAACAACAAGGGGAAAACAATCTGCAAGAACTTTTTTACTATCTTTTTTCTATCACTTTCTTCCAAAATCCAAATTTTTTAAATTAATTTTCTACCTTTGCATGTTGCAAAGATAGTATTCTTGCAGGAATAAACCGATTCATTCATTGTAGAAAATGTTAAAAATGGGATTCGTCAAACCAAAAAAGTTCTTAGGACAACACTTTTTAAAAGATTTGGGCATAGCACAAGACATCGCCGATACCGTAGATGCCTGTTCCGAACTGCCTATACTTGAAGTGGGCCCAGGTATGGGAGTGCTGACTCAATTTCTAATGAAAAAAGACCGGATAGTGAAAGTTGTGGAATTGGATTTTGAATCGGTGGCCTACTTGAAAGAGAACTTTACAGACCTTAAAGAAAACATCATTGAAGACGACTTCCTAAAACTGAAATTGGAAAACATTTTCGATGGAAAACCGTTTGTCTTGACAGGGAACTATCCCTACAATATATCCAGCCAAATATTCTTCAAGATGCTCGATTACAAGGACCTGATACCTTGCTGCACGGGAATGATCCAAAAAGAAGTAGCTGAAAGAATCGCCGCTTCACCGGGCAACAAGACCTATGGCATCTTGAGCGTATTGATACAAGCCTGGTACAAAGTGGAATACCTGTTCACCGTACACGAACATGTATTCAATCCGCCACCTAAAGTCAAAAGTGCCGTCATCCGCATGACACGCAACGAGACAACAGAATTAGGGTGCAACGAAAAATTATTCAAGCAAATTGTAAAAACGACTTTCAACCAACGGAGAAAGACATTGAGGAACTCCATCTCGTCCATATTGGACAAGAATCATCCGTTGAGTGCCGACCCGATATTCAACAAACGCCCCGAGCAACTTTCCGTTAAGGAATTCGTGGAACTGACCAATCGGGTGGAAGAAGCATTGAAAGAAGAAAAAGTTGTATAATCCTTTAATTGATTCAAGGATGAACAGAGAAGATATCGACCTGGACATACTCCGGGGGCTCATAGAGCAGAAAGCCGCTGACAAAATCAAGGAGTTGCTTAACGACCTGCATCCAGCCGACATCGCAGAAATGTGTGATGAACTGGATGTGGAAGAAGCCGGTTTCATTTATCAGATATTGGACAATGAAGATGCGGCCGACGTCCTTGTCGAAATGGACGAAGACGCCCGTAAGGACATTCTCGACAATCTCCCTTCGGAAACCATCGCCAAGAAATTTGTGGATTACATGGATACGGACGATGCTGTAGACATCATCCGTGAAATGGACGAAGAAAAGCAGGAAGAAATCCTTTCACACATCGAAGACATTGAGCAAGCTGGAGATATCGTCGACTTGTTGAAGTACGATGAACATACAGCTGGGGGTCTCATGGGCACAGAAATGGTGATTGTAAAGGAAAATTGGAGTATGCCCGAATGCTTGCGTGAAATGCGTCAGCAGGCCGAAGAAATGGACGAAATATATTATGTCTATGTGGTGGACGATGAAGAACGCCTCCGGGGAGTATTCCCATTGAAGCGGATGATAACCAGTCCATCGGTCTCCAAGGTAAAACATGTGATGCGAAAGGACCCGATATCCGTACACGTGGACACCCCCATAGACGAAGTGGTACAGACCATTGAGAAGTACGACTTGGTAGCCATTCCTGTAGTAGACAGTATCGGACGTTTGGTTGGCCGCATCACCGTAGACGACGTAATGGATGAAGTCCGCGAACAAGCCGAACGTGATTACCAATTGGCTTCGGGTCTTTCGCAGGACGTAGAAACCGACGACAGCGTACTTCGCCAGACTTCAGCACGTTTGCCTTGGTTGCTCATCGGTATGGCCGGAGGTATAGGCAGTTCCATGATTTTGGGCAATTTCGACAATACATTTGCCGAGCACCCCGAAATGGCACTTTTCATTCCACTTATCGGGGGTACAGGAGGTAATGTAGGAACTCAGTCATCGGCTATCGTGGTTCAAGGCTTGGCAAACAATTCACTCGATGCCAACAACACCTGGAAACAGATACTTAAGGAATCGGTGGTTGCACTTATCAATGCCACCATCATTTCCATGTTGGTATACATCTATAACTTTATATGTTTCGGCGCAACTGCTACGGTTACTTATTCTGTATCACTCAGTCTGTTTGCCGTAATTATGTTTGCATCCATCTTCGGAACCCTTGTACCGCTTACGCTCAACAAAATGAAGATAGACCCTGCCATTGCTACAGGACCTTTTATCACCACGACCAATGATATATTGGCCATGGTATTTTACATGGGCATCATAGCCTTGTTGGCATAAAAAGACAAGGGTATTAAAAAAAGTGAAGAAAAAAATATGAAATACTAAAAAAAAGCCTTTAATTTGTAAAATGTTGTATAGTACAACAAAGAATGGACCAATAAAATCAGTACTGATGGACTCAATTGAAACGAATACCATGACCAGAGAAGGTGTTATCGTACGCCTTGCTGAGATTAATCTACAAGAAGAAGCAATAGAAAGAACAGAACTTGAATCACTCAAGCAGACTTTCTATAAGTTACGTATAGCAGAAGTGGAAGCCGCCCGCAAAGCCTTTGAAGAAGAGGGAGGCAATCCTGAAGAATTCATTCCTGAAAAAGATCCATACGAAGACCGCTTCAAGGAAATCATGAGCGCCATCAGAGAAAAAAGAAATGCCATCAAGGAAGAAGAAGAACAAGAAAGGCAAGCTAATCTGGAAAGGAAATTGGCCATTATCGAACGGATGAAAGAATTGTCTGAAGCGCCGGAAGATGCAAACAAAGCCTACAATGAATTCAAGCAGTTGCAAGCCGAATGGAATGAAATTAAGAACATTCCTGCCGCCAAAATTAACGAATCATGGAAAAGCTACCAACTATATAGCGAAAAGTTCTATGATTTGATCAAGCTGAACAACGAATTCCGTGAATACGATTTCAAGAAGAACCTCGAAATCAAGTTACGTTTGTGCGAAACTGCCGAAAATTTGGCCAATGAAGAAGATGTCATTTCTGCATTCCATCAGCTACAAAAGCTTCATCAAGAATTTCGTGAAACCGGACCGGTTGCCAAGGAACAGCGCGAAGAGATCTGGAATCGTTTCAAAGCCGCTTCCACAATCGTCAACCGCCGTCACCAACAACATTTCGAAGAAATAAAAGAAAGAGAACAACATAACTTGGACGAAAAGACCGTCATCTGCGAAATTGTAGAATCCATGGAATACGACAAGATGACTTCGTTCCAAGATTGGCATGACAAGACCGAAGAAGTTTTGGCCTTACAAGCCAAATGGAAAACAATCGGTTTTGCTCCTCAGAAATTGAATACCAAGATATTCGAACGTTTCCGTGCTGCTTGTGATGAATTCTTCAAACGAAAAGCTGAATATTTCAAGAACTTGAAAAATGGCATGAGCGAAAATCTGGAAAAGAAAAGAGCCATGTGCGAACAAGCAGAAGCCCTTAAAGACAGTACAGATTGGAAAGCAACTTCCGAAGCGCTCAACAATCTTCAAAAAGAATGGAAGCAAGTGGGTCCTGTTTCCAAGAAATATTCCGAAGCCATCTGGAAGCGTTTCATTTCCGCTTGCGACTATTTCTTTGAACAAAAAGCCAAGGCCACTTCTTCCCAAAGAAACGTGGAACTTGAAAACCTTGAAAAGAAAAAAGCCATTCTTGAACAGTTGAACGAAATCAACAAGGAAGAAAACACTTCTGAAGAAAGCGGAGACATCATCCGCAAGTTAATGAAAGAATGGAATACAATCGGTCATATACCGTTCAAAGACAAAGACAAACTTTACAAGCAATACCGCAAGGTTATCGATGAATTGTTTGATAAGCTGAACCTGACCACTTCCCAAAAGAAATTAAGCAATTTCAAGTCAAGCATTAGCAACAAGGACGGAAACCTTTATCGGGAACGTGAAAAGTTAATGCGCGCTTTTGAAAACATGAAAGCCGAGATCAAGACTTACGAAAACAACCTTGGTTTCCTAACCAGCGCTTCCAAGAAAGGCAATAGTCTGGTAATCGAAATGAACCGCAAGGTAGAAAAATTGAAAGCCGACTTACTCCTTATCCAAAAGAAAATCGAAGTAATCGATGAATCCATCAAGGAAGAGTAAACATCAATAAACAATAGACTAACGAGGATGAAATTTTCATCCTCGTTTTTTTATATCGAAATTTACTCATAGAAAAACAATTTTTACAACGGAAACATCATTCATAGCCTTATATTTGCATCACTATTTACTTTAAATCATCTACCATGAGAACAAAATCACTACTTATCTTATGTTTACTGATCGGTAATTGTATCTGTACATTGGCCAACGAACGGAAAATTGTCAATTTATCCGGAGAAGGATGGTTCCTATGGCAGGACAAAGAAGCGGATTGGAGAAACGAAGAACCCCATTTCAATTATGCTGAAGCATTAAAGCATCCCATTGCCCAACCATCGCAAGGTTGGGAAGTATTGATGTCCCCACAAGCTCTTCCTGTCAGTGTACCCGGAACAGCCGAAGAGTATCTTCAAACCATCCCCGGCCCCGAAGGCGACATTTTGGGAGTCACCTGGTGGACACGGGAAGTGGACATTCCCCATTTTAAGAAAGGACAAAAGGTTGTATTGAGATTTTCGGCCATTCGATTGAGAGCTGAAATATTCATCAACCGCCAATTAGCCGATTGCCAAGTAATAGACAATGTAGCCTTTGAAACGGACATTACCCCATTCGTAAAATCCGGAGAGACCTGCGAACTTGCAGTCCGCATCACTGATGCTGGAGGAAATCACGACTGGCGAGATTCACGGACCATTCCATGGAAAGGCAAAATGCTCCCTCCCGGACATGGTTTCGGTGGAGTGACCGGAGAAGTATCCTTAAAGATTCTTCCAGAGGTACATGTAGCCGATATATACATGCAAAATACTCCTGAAATTAAAAAAGTAAATGCCAACATCCTCGTCCACAACGCTTCATCCAAGTCCATCAAGAGAGATGTTTACCTAACCATACACGAATGGAAGAAGCCGGGAAAGATATTATGCACCTACAAATTGAAAAACAAGACACTCAAGCCGGGAGATAATGAATTGTCCGTCCCCATCATAGCCGATAATGCCCAATTATGGAGTGTGGAAACCCCCAATCTATACATTTGTCAGGCTACTTTAGGGAAAGGGAAAAAGACATTCGACCAATCGGAACAACGCTTTGGTTTCCGTTGGTTCGAAGCTTCAGGAATCGGCAACGATGCCGTATTCCGATTAAATGGCAAACGAATCGTTCTCCGCTCAGCCATCAGTTGGAGTTTCTGGCCAGTCAATGGTATATTCCCCACAAAGGAATTGGCCAAAAGACAGATCGAGATAGCCAAGGAATTAGGACTGAACATGCTGAATTTCCATCGTTTCATCGGACATGAAGATGTATTGGATTATGCCGATGAGTTGGGATTGTTATATTTCGAAGAGCCCGGTGGTTTCCGACTCAACGTAAAAGAGCCTTTCTTGAATGCAGTCCTTCACGAAAAAGTTCTTCGCATGGTAAAAAGAGATCGAAGCCATCCATCGCTTGTCATCTATAATTTAATGAACGAATCGGGCGATGCCGCTCCTCAAAAATTGGAATTGGAAATGGAAGCCATGAAAGCCATGCACCAATTGGACCCTTCCAGAGTAGTTCTACGTACTTCCGCTTGGGCTAAAGGAGACTATATAGATGACCAGTCCAAAATCCACATGCGCCCATACGATTCTGCCATCTATTGGAACGGTTGGTACGACTATCACCGTGCAGGCGGTCCGGCCGTTTGGAACGAAGGGTTATACAAGGGACCGGATGACTATTACAACAACACGAGCAATCAAAAAGAAATTGTATTCTTCGGCGAAGAAGGAGCTTTATCATCCCCTCCCCGACTGGAAAAGAATATGGAGGATTTGAAGAAACGCACTTATTTAGGATGGGACAGCAAGGAGTTCATCCGTTGGTATAAGGAATTTGAGCAATACCTTGACAACAAGAACTTACGGAACGTTTATCCAACGGTCGACGATTTATGCGTTGCCATGGGAACTGTATCCTACGAACATCAAGGGAGAAAAATAGAATCGGCCCGTTTGAACAACCTTACCGATGCTTATGTAGTAAATGGTTGGGAATCCGAACTGACCGAGAACTATTCGGGTATTGTCGACTGTTTCAGATACCCCAAATCGGATCCAAGCATCATTGCACGATACAACCAACCGCTTTATGTAGCAGTCAAGACACGTCAGCAAATAGCAGCAACGGGTACCGACATTGTAACCGATTTCTACCTCATCAACGAAAAGGATGTAAAAGGAAACTTGTTATTGGTTGTCAGCATTTCTGATACAGACGGTGAGAAAACCTGGTCCAAAAAATACGAAGTCCGTGCAAGCGGCGGTGAGACCTACGGTGAGCCCCTTATAAAAGGAATTTCCATTCCTATGCCCCAAGCCGGAGGAACTTGTCGCATAAAAGCTCAATTATATCAAGGAAAAGAGTTGATAACAGAAGGTTACGATGATGTATTGGCCGTAAACTTGTCATCCAACCCACTGAAAGGAAAAGGTGCCGTATGGGAAGACGGATTTGCCTTGCAGAATTTCCTCAAAGGAAAGACACAGGAAGAAGTCGTTTCCTATTCCGACCAGACAGAAAAAATGGATTGGATCATCGTAGCCCGTCCGCCCAAACAAGAACAGCTGACCATGGTACCTACCGAAGCATTGTTTACTGCCGATGGAAAGCCTGGATTGGAATGTATCTATTACGAAGACATGCTATTCGAAAAAGAAGTTTACCGCGAAGTATCCAAGGTAGTAAACCTGAGTGCCATCGAAGGAGCAACCCCTTCTCCTTTCGTACACATGCTACAAGGATACGGCATCAAATGGAAGGGAGTGATTGTACCTCAGACTACCGGTGAATATACCTTGATGCCCCAATCCAACAACCGTAGCCAGATTGAATTGGATGTCAACGGAAAGACCATCTGCAAAATGGCAAAGACCACCGAAGGAGACGGTAAAGTATACTTGGAAGCCGGCAAACCGGCAACCATCGAAATACGGTTCAAGCATCCTCGAAGCAATGCCCGTTGCCGTTTGGATTGGGCAGTACCTAACGAAAACATGCCTTGTCCGCAAAAGCTGATGGAACGCGCACAAAAGGACGGTACAAAGATTTTCATCATCCAAAGTGCAGACGAATGGTCGGAATACATTGCATCGAACAGTAACGCCACCTTCCAGGACAAGTTCTTTGTGGGAACCAATTGGTTGGGTGGAGTCATGTTCAACAAGCCACACGCCATATTCAAGGAACTGCCAAGCGGATCGGCATTGAACTGGCCTTATCAAGCATTGATTCATACCGGTGTAGAGCGCCAAGGTATTGTGATGAACGGTGAAGAACTATTGGTTGGAGCCTACCACACCTACCCGATGGCCATTGGTACAGCTATGGGAATTGTTCCAATGGGTAAAGGTTCCGTCCTATTCTCCACATTGGACATTTACGGAAACATCATCAATCCGTCGGCAGCCGGATTAGTTGCGCAGAAATTAATATTCAACATGATTGACTCATCAGTCAACGAATGATAATAACAAAAAAAGGAAGTTCTCGTAAGAACTTCCTTTTTTGTTGGACTACCAGGACTCGAACCTGGAAAAACAGGACCAGAATCTGTTGTGTTACCATTACACCATAGTCCAAACTTTCATCAGAGCGCCGCTCCGATTTTTGACGCTGCAAAGATACGTCGTTTTTTGTATACTACAAATTTTTTCTCACTTTTTTCTTTCGTTCATACTCATTTTCTATTCATAAATGCTGAAACTCCATCAGATTCACTTCGCATCTTTCCACGAGTGAGGGATGACTACCGGAGGATGCAAGGGGACAAATTCTTTCACACTATCCGTAGAAGTCGGTTCAGGAGTCTTTTTCTCCACGCCACTTTTGCTGGTAGAGCAAGTGGCAAACAATACCGACGACAGCATAAAAACTGTCGCCGATATTAAGCGAATATACATTTTCTTATTGGGCATCTTTCCAAGATTTACGAATTACAACAGGAGCATGAAGCGGTTTGTAGTTGGTTTGTCTGTAAGGATTGTAAGACGAAGCTGCCGCCTTGCGGTTGATGGCATCATACTTCACAAACTCTTCGTAATCGTATTGCCAACTGTCACCGTATGCCAATTTATGGATACGATAATAGATAGCTTCACGACTCGGAGCGTTGAACCCACCCGTATTGTATCGCATGATACTGTTTTCGGTAGGACGCCATACGCCCGTCCAATAAGTAAGGCCACCTTCGTAGGCTCCCAAGCCATCATTAGCATAACGGATATCGTTGATAAAGTGACTCCAACGGGTTGCAGATGGAGCACTTGTGAAATCTACGTTCTTCCACCAGCCCCAATTGTTCTGCTGTTCTTTGGTTGTAGTTACTTCAGTTGCAGGTATAGCTCCCATACTTTCGTAAGCATATTCATCGGCCAGTTTGGAGAAACCATGGCCTAATGCTTCGTGGTGAAGGAGTTGTGCAAAAGTCTCCGCATTCTCACCTTTCGGGAAATAAGAAACTGATATTCCATTACCATAACCTCCTGTTACCGACGGATAGTACATATAGCAAGTTCCGGCATAATTGTTGGAGTTCATCGCCACGATTAACAATGCTTCGTCCATCCGTTCGGCACTGATAGCTTTCTGTGCATAAGTAAATACGGCATTGTCATTACCTCCAACAAGTGTTCCATCACCGAAGAAACTAGATAATGCCGTTTCATTATATGTTCCGTACCCCTCATTTTTAGAAACGATATTTACATAGTAGACATTAAACATGTCTTTTAATGATTTATAAGGTTCTTCTGTAAACAGATTATCATAGACATATTCCATATCTTTTTTATATGTACCATCAGTAATCTGTCTGTCACTATATGCGTCTCCCATTATAACTACATCAATTCCGTTTCCTTTCGTTGCAGTTTGCAGGGTGGTTACCTTTCCGTCTTGGGAGTAGTCAGTGGATTCGTATAATTCTACATCTTGATTGAAGATTTTTTCTACATATTTTTTCAATCCATTATAATCACCTGTCATAGTTTCATATACAATTTTCCCAGAGGAATCGACTACGATAGCTAAACCTGTAATGAATCCCGGTGCCATAATTTGACCGTTTTCAAAAGGATAACGTGAAGCACTAAAATTTCGCCAAGGAAGATTGTAGCTGTTTGCAAGTTCCTTAATCTGGTCTTCATGATAGCCCCCATTATAACCAATAATTTCAAACCCTTTTTGGGCATATTTACTATATAATTCTTTTAGAATTGGATGTAAGTCTATAATAGAAGGACATATATCATCCCATGAATATACAATTGTAAGTTTATTATTTGAATAAATATTATTGGTATCTATCTTATTTCCGTTGATGTCTTCTGCTTGAATCTGTAATGCCGGCAAATATAAATTTGTCGTATTCAAATATGGATGCCCCGAAATTACATCTGCCCAGAAATAAGGCCAATACTTCATTTTTTGCAATGACTCTGGAATATTTCCGCTCAACGATTCTCCCCCTTGAGGATAAGGGTTAGCTAAAGTCATGTATTTTAATTTTGTTAAATTACCTATTGCTTCAGGAATAGTTCCTGTCAAATCATAGTTGATACAAAGATTTTCCAGTTCTGTCAAATTACCTATTGCTTCAGGAATAGTATATGGGAATTGAGTAAAACTCAACTCAAGTTGTTTAAGTGATTTTAGATTGTATATTTCATCTGGAATAGACGTTATAGGGTATTCACTGTAAAACAATAGTGTCTCTAATTGGGATAGTTGTCCAATCTCTTTGGGAATATCTCCGCTCATATGTCCTAAAGAGAGATTTCTTAATTTTTTCAAATTACCAATAGAATGAGGTATCTCTCCAAGTTCTTTTAGTCCACGAATTGACAAATCCTCCAAATTCAACAAATTGCCTATCTCATCAGGAAGAGGTCCAGATATGTTAGGCGTTATACTCAATGAACGAAGCTTCTGCAATTGGCCTATTTGTGAAGAAATAGTACCGCCAATACATTCTCCTTCAAGATGAAGTACTTGCAGATTCTTACAATCATAGAGACAGGTGGGGATGCCTCTTTTTACATTATCGCTATGCAGCCAAAGATATATTTGTTCCAGGTCTTTAAGTTTCCCTATCTCTTTTGGTAAATCATCATTGGTATTCAAAGACACAGAGAGATATTTGAGATGAGATAAGTTGCCTATTTCAGGAGGTATATTTCCATTCATTGATGTGGATAATCTTGTGAGATTAAGATGAACTACAAAATGATTCTCACATTCAACACCTTCCCATTCTGATACAGGCTTATCCGAACACCAATTAGTATTATTAGCCCAATTATCACCATCCAAAGCTTTGTAAATGGCAATCAGTGCATTTCGTTCCGCTTCCAATATTTCTTTTAATCCATCTTGCTTAATCAAAATCTTCTGTACAGCATTACCACCCGAAAGTGTAATGGTACCGCTACGGCTTTCGCTCAAATCACAAGGTGAGATATCAAAATGAAGTATCTGGCTGACCAAGGCACGACTCTTTACTTGCTTCACCCAATTGCTGATGCTGTCGGGTATGCTAACCGTTACATCTACATTGGTCAGTATTTCAAAATCCAGTTCCCCGCCTTCGGCCGTGAACTCATATTCATTCTTAGCCACCACAATAGCATCCTTTTGTACCTGCACCACCTTTACCGTTTCCGAAAGGTTGTTGGCCTTGTTTGTAAACTTGATTTCGGCGGTACGTTGGTCGTATTCCTGGCTCTCAGCAATGGTGAAATGATAGGTATTGGTCGACATGGCACGCGATTGGTTTTCGCTTATCCAATCTACATCAGTAGGCAATTCAACGGTTACGTCCACATTGCTCTTCACTTCTACGGCAATCGATTCGCCTGCAGAAGCTACCACAAATTCATTCTTGGTAAGAGTAATGGAAGGCGTGGTTCCAGCTTGATATACCTTTACCTCTTCTTTGAAGCTTCCGCTCTTGATAGTTACGGTTGCTTCGCGCTTTTCCACTTCTTCGTTGGCTGCCACCTTGAATGTCAAGGTCGACGTTTTCAGTGCACGCGCTCCTCCGGAAGTAATCCAGTCCTTGGCCGATCCTTCGTATGCGATGCTATATTCAAAATCGATATTAGCTTTTACTTCTATCTTTATTTCGCCCCCCTCAGCAGATACTTCAAACTTGTCGGAAGTCACGGTCAATGCATCTTTTTGTTTCTGCGAAACCGTAATCGTCTTTTGGGTAGTTCCCGCTTTCAGAATAACGGAAGCCGAACGGCTGTCGGGCGTATCATTGGCAGTAGTGGTAATCGTTATTTGGGCATTACCGGCCTTGCCGTTTGTAGGTGAAACCGAACACCAGGCATCGGCACGCGAGTTAATAACCTCGGCCGTCCAATCCGTTGATGCGGTAAACGAGAGAGTATTGCTTCCACCGTCGGTCGGAAAGTCGGATGAAGAACTGCCGCCTAAAGTGATAGTCGGTTGTTCGGGTACAGATGGAGTCTGCGGATTATCTATTTCTTCACCGCCGTCCGAACAGGCTGCAATGAATGTCATAGTACATAAAAACAGCCATTGATAGAAGTACTTTTTCATATTTGTAGATTTTTGGTTCTGAATATTTATGCTCATAATGAGTATTTTACAAATGTATGCAAAAGATTTTATTAATCCAAAGAAAAAACTTTCAAATAAAAACGGCCCCGTAAATTAAAGAGCAGAGCCTTGATTCCATTGGATTTTACAGTATCTTATTTTAGTGTCTACTAGCTGCTACAGTAAGAGTTGCCTTACAGATTGTAAGCTATCAGAAAATTACAATAAATACACTTCATTTATATTTGAAAATAGTATATTTGCACAAAATATTATTTTATGTCGGAAAGAGAGTGTATATCAAACCTATCAAAGATATTGTTTTGGGACATTGACATGGAACAAGCAAATATGGATTCTTGTCCGTCACAAATTATTCAGCGTGTTTTGGAATATGGGACTTTAAATGATTGGCAAATTATTCTTTCGTATTACGGATTAGATAAGATTGTAGATGAATGTCGGAAACTACGTTCATTAGATCCGATTGCGCTTTCTTTTATTAGCAGCATTTCACACACCAATAAAGAAGAATATCGATGCTATCGTAGAGTTCACTGAACAAATTTTGCAATATAGACTGCTTAAGTGGCAAACAGTAAAAATAATCGGCGACAGTATAAAAAACTGCCGCCGATTATTTAATAAATATAGAGTTCCTTATTGGGCATCTTTCCAAGATTTACGGATTACAACAGGTGCATGAAGCGGTTTGTAGTTGGTTTGTCTGTAAGGATTGTAAGACGAAGCTGCCGCCTTGCGGTTGATGGCATCATACTTCACAAACTCTTCGTAATCGTATTGCCAACTGTCACCGTATGCCAATTTATGGATACGATAATAGATAGCTTCACGACTCGGAGCGTTGAACCCACCCGTATTGTGTCGCATGATACTGTTTTCGGTAGGACGCCATACGCCCGTCCAATAAGTGAGGCCACCTTCGTAAGCACCCAAGCCATCGTTGGCATAACGGGTATCGTTAATGAAGTGGCTCCAACGGGTTGCAGATGGGTCACTTGTGAAGTCAACATTCTTCCACCAGCCCCAATTGGTTTGCTCCTCTTTAGTTGTAGTTACTTCAGTTGCAGGTATAGCACCCATACTTTCGTAAGCATATTCATCAGCCAGTTTGGCAAAGCCATGACCACCCGCTTCGTGATGAAGCACTTGTGCCAATGCATTTTCATCTTCACCTACCGGAAAATACGAAACGGAAACTCCGTTACCATAACCTTCTGTCACCGATGGATGATACATATAGCACGTTCCGGCATATCGAGTACTGTTCATCATTACCACAATCAATGCTTCGTCCATACGTTCCTCATCAATTGCTTTTTGAGCATAAGTAAACACTCGCTTATCATCTCCGCCTACTCGAGTTCCACTTCCAAAGTAACCGGAAAAAGCCGTATTGTTACATTCATACCCTTCTGTAGCCGATACAGCCTTCACGCTATACACATTGAAGTGGTCACGGTAATTTTTATACGGTTCTTCGCTAAAGAACTTTTCCATAGCGGTATTCATGGTATTGTCGTATGTTCCATCAGCAATCTGACGGTCGGAATATCCGTCTCCCATTAATACGATATCGATGCCATTTCCTTTCGTTGCAGTTTGTAAGGTGGTTACCTTTCCATCTTGAGAATAGTCAGTAGATATATAGTAGTCCGGTTCCGGTAAATCGGTGTAATTATACCCTTTTATGTATTCCCTTAATCGTACCCAATCTTCGGAAGACTCATATAGGCTGAGCGTTTCTTGCGGTACATATATTGTCAAGTCTTCAAAATCTGTATTTACTGAAAATGAATTCCATTTGATTTTGGGCGGGATATATGCCCTACAATATACTGTTTTCAATGATGGAGTATCTGTCTCATCACAATCAAATGGATCATATCCCAAATGTTGGATATTAGCAGAAATAGTTATTGTTTCCAATTTAGGGCAATGATTGAACAAATACGGATAAGAATCACTGAATCTTTCCACATTGTCTGTTATAACAAGTTCCTTCAATTCCTGCATATCACTTAAGCTACGTGTTCTGATTGACGTTACGTCTGTTGGAGTAGTATACGTTGTCAGTCCTCCACCAGCAACATAGAGCAAGTTCCCATCAACAACCAAACTTCTTTTGTCGTCTCTTACATTGGGACCACTGATTTCTTCTACATTATATGTCCCATCAAAAGCATCGCCACCAATTCTGTTAAGTGATGCCGGGAAATACAATTTTCTCAATGAAGTTGCATTACTGAAAGAATAAGATTCCAGTCCCCCTATCCCTTCGGGGATGGAATATTCTTCCAACCCGTTTTTGGCGGCCATTAAAATATAATCCAAGCCATAGGCATAGTTAGGATAAATGATACATTTGTTATCAGCAGTTACATATTTGTTTTCTCCATATATGTTTTTTATATTGTCACAATACAAAAAATGATAGCCTCTGGCTAAAGTCAAATTACTCGGCAAATGCAATTCTTCCAAGGCTGGACAATTATCTATACCGCCTTCATCAATATACAATTCATCCGGCAAATAAAGTTCTTTTAAATATGGACAGTAATTTATTGCGCCACTTCTTATCGTTTTTACATTTTCAGGAACAACCAATTTCTTTACAGTACTATATTCCATTATACCGCCATTTATAGTGGAAACATTTTCTGGCACAGAATATTCTTCCAGTCCCCATGCAGCCAAACCAATGAGTTCTCCATCAACAACCAAAGAACGTCCATCAGCAGAAACGTTTTTCCCTATTAATTTTGTAATTCTTGACTCCTTAAATAAATTTGTATCGACTTCTTTTAGATTGTCAGGTACTTTAAATTCAGTAATACTCCTCCTAACTGGATCTTCATTATTATAATTAATATATTCATCAAATTTAAGCCATCCCCCAAACAAGGCCCGATATTCTATTCTCTCAACACAATTAGGAAGATAGAGTTCTTTTACATAACCTTCCGCCAAATAACTCCCGCCATTGTTACTTCCAATCTCTAAAAGTGGCCCATCAAATTTAATGATAGCCTTACCATTATTGTATGTATGCGAAACAATATTCACGTTACATTTCAAAGATGTATCTAAATTAGTTTTAATTCCTTCCTTAGTAGTAGGAATATACCAAATTTCATCATCCGGAACCGTCATGGCACTATAATCCGGTACCGTTTCCACCTCAATAGCCGAAATAGGCTTAACGATGTTACGTTTAATTTCGAATACTTTTTCTGTGGTTTTAGTGAACTTACCGCCATCCGTATCCGTCACTGTAATAGTGAATCCTTTAGTGAATTGGGTTGGTGGAACAACAAACCAAAATTCGGTTGCCGTTTCTTTAGTAGATCCAACTTTTATCCCTGCTTCACCGCAATCCAATGTCAGCGTCTTGGTAGTATCCGATACCATTGTCATGGCAGGCAAACTTCCGTATCCGCTTGTTACATTTGCATTACCTGCCAAATTTTCTTCATTGTTCCCTTGTAACGTTACAGACCTGATGGTCAAATCCTCGCCATAGAACTTGAACTTGAAATAACCGCACACATTCTTGAACAACAAGTTGACATCACCTGTATGTTGAGTGACGGCAACCATTGTATTAGCACCCAATCCGAACGATTTTTCGGCATACTTCTGATTGGCCGGTAATGCTACGTTCAATACACCTTTCTCCGTAATCCGGGTATTTTCATTATAGGGATAAACAGCATAATTGGTGGGATTATCCAAATCATTATAGGATACAAAATCATCACTGGCTATTTGTCTGAAACCGGCACTATTGTCACCCGTCTCTCCTTTGTACTGATAACGTTGATTTAATGTATTTCCTCTGAATATAGTAATCTCATCGGCTTTAGTCCACCGAAGATAAAGTTTGGATGTTTCGGCATCCTCTTCAATGTAAGTACGCGACAGAATGCTATCCGTATCAAACGAGGCAAAGAACTCCGTATCGTCAATATAAGACAAACGTCTTTTTTCCAACAATTCATCTTGACTGCAACTGCTTGCCAATACGGCAAGCAGTGCGATAATTAATGCAAAAGTGTTTCTCATGACATCAGCATTTAGTTACATACCTTCTTCCGGATCTTGTCCTGGACTTTCAAGTGAACCTGCAAATCCTTTTTCCACTTCCACTTCAATCACTTCCACTTCGGGAGTTACATACCAAACATTCTTTTCCATATTCTTATCTTTTTAAAAGGTTAATAAATAAAGTTCAGAGTCAAAACATGGAAAGTAAAAGTGAAAACTGTATCCTAAGCCCCAGGCATAAAAAGAGCGTAGATGTCATCTTTATGTCCTTTCGATGTTGAGGTCTTAGGATACCCGATAATACAAAAGTATAAGATGCACCTACGCTATACGCAGGCATCTGCCATCTTATTCTTATCGTATTATCTTGAAAGTTCCTAAGTTTCAACATCGATATAGAATAATAGCAAACGCTAATATTTTCCATAAAACACCACACCAACGCTTTGGTTATAGTATTGCAAATGTATGCAAAAGATTTTATAATTCCAAAGAAAAAGTATTTCAAATAAAAACACCGATTCTCATGCCACTCTTGCAACGGGTTCTTAACCGGTTGAAAATCATGGAAGATACGGTGGCAAGAGGCTAAAATCTCTTGCAACCCTTGCAACAAAGTTATCCCGAACGCCTTAAAAAGTCATTATCTATAGCTGAATTCTTGGATAAATCAAGATGAAAAACCAAATCCGCGGCGGCGATCAGCGAGTCAGCGACGCCGATTGGGCAATCAGCGACGGCGATTGAGCAATCAGCGACGCTGATTTGGTTTTAAAGCTCTATTATCCCTATTTTTACATAGAGACTAAAGGCATTTTCTGCCTTTAAAAGGGATTATAATTCTGCCCCAAAAAGCATCAAAAAAATAAGTTGTGGCAAGGGTGACAAGAGATTTTTACCTCTTGCCACATTATTTTCAGTGGAAATCAATTTGTTAGGAGCCAGTTGCAAGAGTGGCAAGGGAACCAGCTTGCTCCTGAAAAGAAGGAGATAAAACGTCAAATGTTCACTTAAGGAGAGAATTATATTACACACCCAACCATAAAATTAAATAGATTTTGCATCTTTTTTTTCGCAGGAACAGTAAAACCAAGTATCTTTGCACTTTGTTTCTATCAAAACTATACAATAAGAATTTAATAACCAAGAATGAACAAAGCTAAAACTTTCATACAGAAAATAACAGAAGGTATTCAAGAAAAGAAAGGAAAGAACATCGTCATCGCCGACTTGACCGCCATAGACGATACCATATGCAATTATTTTGTCATTTGTGAAGGAAACAATCCGACACAAGTAGCGGCTATTGCCGACTCCGTAAGCGAATATGTACGAAAAGAAACCAACGAAAAGCCATTCGGCATAGACGGATTGCGAAACGCCCAATGGGTGGTGATGGATTATAGTGACACATTGGTACATATTTTCCTGCCGGAGACGAGAGACTTCTACCAATTGGAAAATCTGTGGGCCGATGCCCGTCTTACCCAAATACCCGACATCGATTAATACTTTATCTATATAGAATGAGCGAACCAAACAATAAGCCAAAAATAAATATGCCACGCTTCAACCTCAGTTGGTTGTACATGTGCATCGCAGGGATTCTGATATACCTGTACGTGGCAAATGGAGAAGGAGGTATGACCAAGAATATCAGTTATACCGAATTCAAGGAAATGGTCAACAAAGGATATGCAGACAAGATCATAGCCTATAATGACAATACGGTGGACATGTTCATCAAGCCTCAACATGTTAAAGAAGTATTCAAAGAAAATGCCAACAGAGTAGGTAGAAGTCCTTCCCTTCATGTGGAAGTGGGCTCCATTGAATCTTTGGACAACTTCATGGAAAAAGCTCAAGAAGAAGGAAAATTCACCGGAGAAATCAGCTATGAAAAGAAATCCGATATGTTTGGCGCTTTCTTCTGGAACATCCTGCCAATCATTGTTATCATCTTCTTCTGGATATTCATCATGCGCCGCATGAGTGGAGGGGGAAATTCGGGTGGAATGAACCCGTTCTCCGTAGGCAAAAGCAAGGCGCAGATTTATGAAAAAGGCGATCAGACCAACCGTATCACCTTCAAGGATGTAGCGGGACAAGAAGGTGCCAAGCAGGAAATACAAGAGATTGTCGACTTCTTGAAACAACCTCAAAAATATACCGAGCTGGGAGGAAAAATCCCCAAGGGAGCCTTATTAGTAGGCCCTCCGGGAACCGGTAAGACCTTGTTGGCCAAAGCTGTAGCAGGGGAAGCAGATGTACCTTTCTTCTCCATGTCGGGTTCCGATTTCGTGGAAATGTTTGTAGGAGTGGGTGCTTCCCGCGTACGCGACTTGTTCCGTCAGGCAAAAGAAAAGTCACCTTGCATCATCTTCATCGACGAAATTGATGCGATAGGAAGGGCGCGTGGCAAGAGTCCCAACATGGGCGGCAATGACGAACGGGAAAGTACACTCAACCAATTGCTGACAGAAATGGACGGCTTCGGTTCAAATAGCGGAGTCATCATTCTGGCCGCAACCAACCGTGCCGATATACTCGACAAGGCCTTGCTTCGTGCAGGGCGTTTCGACCGACAAATCCATGTCGACTTGCCCGACTTGAACGAACGGAAAGCTGTATTCGAAGTACACTTGAGACCATTGAAACTGGATACAACCGTTGACGTTGACTTGTTGGCCCGACAGACTCCCGGATTCAGCGGTGCCGATATAGCCAATGTATGCAACGAAGCCGCCCTGATAGCAGCGCGTCATCAGAAGAATGCAGTGGGCAAACAAGATTTTCTGGATGCCATCGACAGAATTATCGGTGGTTTGGAAAAGAAGACCAAAATCATGACGGCAGGCGAAAAGAAGACCATCGCCTTGCACGAAGCCGGACACGCCACCTTGTCATGGTTCCTGGAACATGCCAATCCGCTGATCAAAGTAACCATCGTTCCTCGCGGACGGGCTTTAGGAGCCGCCTGGTATCTTCCTGAAGAGCGCCAGATTACGACCAAGGAACAAATGCTCGACGAAATGTGCGCCACTTTAGGAGGACGTGCCGCCGAGGAACTGTTTACAGGACATATCTCGACCGGTGCCATGAACGATTTGGAAAGAGTCACCAAACAATCGTACGGTATGATAGCCTATGCAGGTATGAGCGACCAATTGCCCAACTTGTGCTATTACAACAACGATGAATACGCCTTCAACAAGCCGTATAGTGAAAAGACAGCCGAATTAATCGACGAAGAAGTCAAGAAGATGGTCAACGACCAATACGAACGTGCCAAAGCCATCCTTTCCGAACACAAGGAAGGGCACAACCAATTGGCGCAGCTTTTGATTGAGAAGGAAGTCATTTTCGCAGAAGATGTGGAACGGATATTTGGCAAGCGTCCGTGGGCTTCACGTTCGGAAGAGATTATGAACACTGAAACCAACAAGGATTCGGAAAACAACGAAGAAGAAACAACAGCTCCTTTGTCAGAAGACAAGGAAGCATAATACATACAATTATGAAGAATTTCATCCAGAGAGCCATTACCGGCATCATTTTTGTAGCCGTATTGATAGGATGCATCATCGGCAGCCCATTCAGTTTTGGTATACTATTCGCCATTATCAGCGGTATGGCCACCTATGAGTTCTGCAATTTGGTCAACAAGCAGGAGGACGTTGACATCAACCGCAATATATGCACATTGGGAAGCGTCTTTCTGTTCTTCTGTTTCTTCTATTACGGAATCAACCCCACAGATACGGGTATATTCATTCCTTATTTGATTTTGCTTGTCTATCTGATGATAAGCGAACTGTATTTAAAGAAGAGCAACCCCATTCACAATTGGGCTTATTCCATGCTTAGTCAGGTATATGTAGGTTTACCTTTTGCTTTATTGAATGTATTGGCTTTCCAATCCATCGAAGCCACTTCCTATTATCAGTTCATCCTACCGCTTTCCATCTTCATTTTCATTTGGATTAATGACACCGGAGCCTATTGTACAGGTATGTTGTTTGGCAAGCATCGTTTGTTTGAACGCATCTCACCCAAGAAATCTTGGGAAGGTTCGATTGGAGGAGCCGTTTTCTGCATAGCCGCCGCCTTTGCATTGGCACATTGGGTGCCCGTCATGAATACAATGGAATGGATAGGCATGGCACTGACCGTTGTAATCTTTGGTACATGGGGCGACTTGACAGAGTCCCTGATGAAACGTCATTTAGGCATCAAAGATTCGGGCAACATCCTTCCCGGACACGGAGGAATGCTCGACCGGTTCGATAGTGCCATCATGGCCATACCAGCCACCGTCGTATATCTATACGTTCTTTCTTTCCTTTAAAGATTGAATCATTCTGGAAGCCGCCTGGTGGGAAGCTCCTGCCGGGCCTAATCGTTGTATGACATCATCATACCCCTGAAGCATCGTTTCCCGATATCTGGGGTCATTCAACAAAGCATTCAGTTCCGCACGTACATTCTCGGTTGTCATTCCATCGGCAACCAGTTCGCGGACCACTTCTTTATCGGCAACCAGATTGACCAACGATATGAATCTCACTTTCAGGATTTTCTTTCGTAACCAAGATATCAATTTTCCACAAGCTACATAATAGCAAACCACCTGAGGGACTTTAAACAGAGAGGTCTCCAGCGTTGCCGTACCCGATGTTACCAAAGCCGCTTTCGAATGTTGCAACAAAGCATACGTTTGCCCGAATACAATCTTAACCGGTACATTTTCACGAATAAAAGTCCGGTAATAGGCTTCATCCATAGCCGGTGCTCCTGCAAGCACCAACTGATAATCGTTCACATAATCGGACGCCGCTTCCAACATAATGGGAAGATTGTCCTTTATTTCCTGCTTGCGGCTACCTGCCAACAAAGCAATAATGGGTTTGTCACCCAATCCATTGGAACGGACAAATGCATCCATATCCTCCGGATTCTCCCGTTGGAATGCATCCACCGCATCCACACACGGATTGCCCACGTATTGGATGGGATATTGGTGCTTCTCGAAAAACGGAACTTCAAAAGGAAGAATGGAGAACAATTCATCCACATCCCGTTTGATATTCTTGATGCGATACTCTTTCCATGCCCATATTTTGGGTGAGATATAATAAAACACCGGGATAGTCGTATATTCCTTGACAAACTTCGCAATCTTCAGATTAAAGCCGGGGTAGTCAACCAATATCACCACATCTGGATTCCATTGCTCGATATCCGATTTGCACATCTTCATATTTCTAAAGATGGTACGAAGATGCAACAATACAGGGATAAAGCCCATATAAGCCAGTTCCTTGTAATGCTTGACCAACGTTCCTCCCACCTGCTTCATCAAATCACCTCCGAAGAAACGGAATTCAGCCTCCGCGTCCTTTTCTTTCAAGGCTTTCATTAAATTGGAAGCATGCAAGTCGCCAGATGCTTCGCCAACTATCAAATAATATTTCATACGCTAAAGTTCCAATGTTTCAAATCATCCATCATCCGATAGGCCGTCATATCAATTTGAGTCGGAGTAATCGCGATGTAACCATTCTCCAATGCCCAATGGTCGGTATCTTCCGCCTCCGGTTCCAAAGGATGGTAATTACCGGTCAGCCAAAAATACTCCCCTCCCCTCGGATGAGAACATTCGAGCCACTCATTTCTCCATACTCCTTTGGCTTGGCGACAAATACGGACACCTTGGAAAGAAGACGCTAAAGGTGCATTCACGTTCAGGCAAACCCCTTCGGGCAATCCATGCGACAACACTTCCGCAACAATCTGCTTCACATAAGGAAGCATGGGAGTAAAATCGGCATCGGCAGCATGGTCGCACAAGGAGAATCCAATGGAAGGTATTCCTTTCAGACAACCTTCAATTACTACTCCCATGGTACCCGAATAATGCACATTGACCGATGAATTATCGCCATGATTGATTCCACCAATCACTAAATCAGGACGCTTCGGCATGATATCCAAAGCCAATTTAATGCAGTCAACGGGCGTACCAGTACATTGACAAACAGTTACTTCATCATCCTTGCTCACCAGACTATAACGTACAGGACATTCGGAAGTCATGGCACACGACTTACCCGACCTGGGTCCATCCGGAGCCATTACAAACAAATCGGCTATTCCTCGCAAGGAATCAATCAGTTCCTGGATACCTTTGGCATTTACACCATCATCGTTCGAAATCAAGATGAGAGGTCTATCTATCTTCATATTCATTTACTTTTTTTCAGACTGTAAAGATACGGAAATCAGCAAGAAATCACTATCTTTGTCGCAATTGAGTTATTAACAAAACCAATGAGTTATCAACAGTTTTACCAATGTCTGCCCGAAATAATAGGTTTGGTCCATAATTATTCATTATTTCGCAGCGAGAAAAACTGAATGTATATGGGAAAAATCATTGCTTTGGCCAATCAAAAAGGAGGAGTGGGAAAAACCACGACAACCATTAATCTGGCAGCTTCTTTAGCCACCATGGAAAAGAAGGTGCTGGTTATTGATGCAGACCCTCAAGCCAATGCTTCTTCTGGTTTAGGAGTCAACATCAAGGAAGTGGAATGTTCCATTTACGAATGTCTGATCAGCAAGGCAGACATTCGAGAAGCAATTTATACGACAGACATTGAAGGACTGGATGTAATTCCGTCGCACATCGATTTGGTAGGTGCAGAAATCGAAATGCTCAATCTGGAAAGAAGAGAAAGAATCATGAAAGAGATTCTGGAACCGATGAAAGATGAATACGACTATATCTTGATTGACTGTTCTCCATCTTTAGGACTGATTACAATCAATTCGCTTACTGCTGCCGATTCTGTCATCATACCGGTTCAATGCGAATATTTTGCACTGGAAGGTATCAGCAAGTTGTTGAACACCATCAAGATCATCAAATCGAAACTAAATCCGGAATTGGAAATTGAAGGTTTCCTCCTCACGATGTTCGATTCACGACTGAGACTTGCCAACCAGATATACGATGAAGTCAAACGGCATTTCCAGGAGTTGGTATTCAAGACCGTCATCCAGCGGAATGTCAAACTAAGCGAAGCTCCAAGTCATGGCATCCCCGTCATTCTATACGATGCCGATTCGAATGGAGCAAAGAACCACTTGGCATTGGCCAAAGAAATTATCACCCGTAACAATAAATAATATGGCTGCACAGAAAAAGTTTACTTTGGGACGCGGACTTGACGCATTGATTTCAACCGAAGAAGTCAAAACTTCCGGTTCTTCTTCTATCAATGAGATTGAGCTGAGCAAGATTGCTGTAAACCCCAACCAGCCACGTCGGGAATTCGACCCCGTCGCATTACAGGAGTTGGCCGATTCTATCGCTGAAATCGGGATTATCCAACCCATCACGTTACGGAAACTAAACGACAATTCGTACCAGATCATAGCTGGAGAAAGAAGATATCGCGCATCCATCCAGGCAGGCTTAAAGACCATTCCGGCATACATTCGCACCGCCGACGATGAGAATGTGATGGAAATGGCTTTGATAGAAAACATCCAAAGAGAGGATTTGAACTCATTGGAAATAGCATTGGCCTACCAACAATTGATGGAACAATATGACATGACCCAAGAAAGATTAAGCGAACGAGTAGGGAAAAAGCGTACTACCATAGCCAATTACCTTCGTCTGCTTAAGTTGCCGGCTTTAATCCAAGTGGCATTAAAGAATCGGGAAATCGATATGGGACATGCACGGGCTCTATTGGCTCTGAATGATCCGAAAACTCAAATCCGGATATTCAATGAAATCAAAGCTCAAGATTATTCGGTCAGAAAGGTAGAAGAAATCGTCAAAGCCTTGACAACTGGAGAAACCGTCGAAGGCGAAGGAAAAAAGATTCGTCCATCCCAAAGCAAACTGCCGGAAGAATACGTCTTACTCCAGAAACATCTATGTGGCTTTTTCGGGACCAAAGTACAATTGTCACGAGGTGCCAAGGGAAAAGGTAAAATCAGCATACCTTTCAACAATGAAGAAGATTTGGAAAGAATCATGGAGATTCTTGATTCGTTAAAAAAGAAAGAATAATATTGGAAAAGAAACATTTCACATATCATTTATATTTCATATTGCTTCTATGCCTTTGGTTTTATGGGAGCACTCCTTGTTATGCCCAAAATGCCCTACAAAGAAGACAAGGGATATCCAGGGATTCCATACAAAAACAGAAGATACTACAAGATTCGCTAATCATGAGCGTAGACAGTATCGACATGGCCAATCAAAGGAAACTGCAAAGTCTGGAAGCGCCTATAGACACAACCTCCATCATGGTCAAGAGTGACTCCATCCAACAGGAGATGTCTATACCCAAGGAACGTTTTATACCCAACCCCAATCGAGCCATCTGGTTGGCTTTGGTAATACCTGGAGGGGGACAAATATACAATCGGAAATATTGGAAACTGCCTTTGGTATACGGTGGCTTTGTGGGATGTGCATATGCCCTGAACTGGAATAATCAGATGTATAAGGATTATTCACAGGCTTATCTGGACATCATGGACGATGACCCCAACACCAAAAGTTACGAGGATTTCTTACCTATCAGCGCCAACATTTCCGGACAAGAATCCCGTTATCAAGAGATTTTCAGGAAAAGGAAGGACATGTACCGTCGACAACGGGACCTTAGTATCTTTTGTTTCATTGGGGTATATTTATTGTCTGTCATAGACGCCTACGTAGATGCAGAATTGTCTAATTTTGACATTTCAAAAGACCTCAGTTTAAGAGTAGAGCCCACTATAATCAACGATAATCATAATAAGTATCAGCATTCGGTGGGATTAAATTGTAGCATCAACTTTTAATCTTCATGAAAAACATATTATTTATATTATTATTTATATCCTATTTTACAGGTGTACATAGTCAGGTACAAACGATAACGGTCATCCAGCCCAATGGACAAGAGGGAACTATGGATTTGCCCGAAAGCATGGAATCGGACATGGACAGTCTTTATTGGGACTGGGTTTCCAAAAATTACATCTTCGAGAATGAGGATTGCCAAACAACAAGCACCAATCCTCCGGTCAATGATTCCATATACATAGAACGACTTTCACGAATACCAGCCATTATAGAAATGCCTTATAATGATGCGGTGAAAAAACTCATCGAATCGTATACCACCCGTCTGCGCAGCAAGGTATCCTACATGTTGGCTGCCGCCAATTTGTACATGCCCATCATAGAAGAAGCGTTAGAGGCATACGATCTTCCTTTAGAACTCAAATATCTCCCAATCATTGAGTCTGCATTAAATCCCAGTGCTCTTTCAAGAAGACGTGCCTCGGGACTTTGGCAATTCATTTTAAGTACAGGCAAGCGATATGGCCTTGAAAATAACAGCCTGGTAGACGAAAGAAGAGACCCCATTAAATCCACTTGGGCAGCAGCGCGGTATTTGAGTGAGCTATACAATATTTACAAGGATTGGAATCTGGCATTGGCTGCCTATAATTGCGGACCAGGAAATGTCAACAAAGCAATCCGTAGAGGCAATGGAGCTACCGATTACTGGGAAATCTACGATTTTCTTCCCCGAGAAACCAGAGGATATGTACCGGCTTTCATTGCGGCCAACTACATCATGAACTATTATTGTGAACATGGCATTTGTCCAATGAAAAGCGAATTGCCATTGGCAACCGACACTGTTCATGTCAACAAAGATATCCACATGCAACAAATTGCGGCTGTTTGCGACATCGAAATCGAACAGTTGCGAAGCCTCAACCCACAGTTCAAAAAAGACATCATCCCCGGCAACAGCAAATCTTATGCTTTAAGACTACCCAACAACAAGGTCAGCCTATTTATCGAGCAACAAGATAGCATTTCCGCATACAAAGCAAACCAATATCTGGGTAGAAGAAAAACAGTTTCCGTAAAAGAAACATCATCCAATAGCTCCAAAGCCACTTATCACCGAATCAGGCCAGGTGACACATTAGGAGGCATTGCCTTAAAATATGGCGTAAGCGTGAGTCAGTTGAGAAGATTAAACGGAATAAGGGGGAATAATATCAGAGCTGGAAAGAGTCTTCGCGTCCGATAATTTCATTGGGAAGCATCCGTCAACAGTTTTTCTGAATTCTCTTGTATAAAGACGATTTTTAACTAATTTTGCAACAAAGATTAGGAGACTACATTATGACAAATGAAAAGCTAAGACAAGAACAGATAGATGAAGAAATGATCAATCAGGGATTCCAACATCTTCTGGATTGTTATCTTGCATCGAAACATCGGAAAAAAGTTGAAATTATTACCAAAGCATTCAACTTTGCCAAGCAAGCCCATAAAGGTGTGAAGCGTCGTTCCGGTGAGCCTTATATCATGCATCCTATAGCTGTAGCACAAATTGTATGCTCTGAAATAGGATTAGGATCGACATCCATTTGTTCCGCATTGTTACATGATGTAGTAGAAGATACTGATTATACTGTAGAGGATATCGAAAATTTATTTGGCCCTAAAATCGCCCAGATTGTAGATGGACTGACTAAAATTTCAGGAGGGATATTTGGCGACCGTGCTTCTGCACAAGCCGAAAACTTCAAGAAGCTCTTGCTTACCATGAACGATGACATCCGTGTCATCCTCATCAAGATAGCCGACCGATTGCACAACATGCGTACTCTTGGCTCCATGCTTCCCAACAAACAATATAAGATTGCAGGTGAAACATTATATATATATGCACCTTTGGCAAACCGTTTGGGATTAAATAAGATAAAGACCGAACTGGAAGATCTCAGTTTCAAATACGAGCATCCGCAGGAATACGCAACGATTGAGGCCAAGCTAAAAGAAACCAAAGAAGAACGTGAAGAACTCTTCAATGAGTTTACCTTGCCTATTCGTACCAAATTGGATAAGATGGGTATCAAATATCGGATTATGGCCCGTATCAAGTCCCCATATTCCATTTGGAACAAAATGCAGACCAAGCACATTCCATTTGAAGAGATTTATGATATCCTAGCCGTACGTATCATCTTTGATCCCAAAGAATTGGAAGAAGAACGTGCAGAATGCTTCAACATCTATGTCTCTATTTCAAAAATATACAAACCGCATCCCGACCGCCTACGCGATTGGGTGAACCATCCTAAATCCAACGGTTACCAAGCACTACACGTGACTTTGATGAGCAACAAGGGACAATGGATAGAAGTACAGATCCGAAGTGAACGCATGAACGACATTGCAGAACAAGGATTTGCGGCTCATTGGAAATACAAAGAAGGTGGAGGCAGTGAAGACGAAGGCGAATTGGAAAAATGGTTGCGTACCATCAAGGAAATTCTGGACGACCCACAACCGGATGCCATGGACTTTCTGGATACCATCAAACTGAATCTTTTTGCTTCCGAAATATTTGTCTTTACCCCGAAAGGTGAAATCAAGACCATGCCGCAAAACAGTACGGCACTGGACTTCGCTTTCTCTATCCATACTTTCTTGGGAAGCCATTGTATCGGAGCGAAAGTCAACCACAAGCTAGTTCCCCTCAGCCACAAACTGCAAAGTGGAGATCAAGTGGAAATCCTCACGTCCAAATCGCAACATGTACAACCTT
This sequence comes from Bacteroides sp., assembly GCA_015060765.1. Lineage (GTDB taxonomy): Bacteria > Bacteroidota > Bacteroidia > Bacteroidales > Bacteroidaceae > Phocaeicola. Next base: position 129,202 of record SUXW01000001.1, on the reverse strand, counting down.
CATGGATTAATTTTGCGACCACAGCAAAAGCCAAATCCAAGATATCGGCCATTCTCAAACGCGAGCAACGCGGGATGCAACAAGCCGGAGAAGAAATCTTACAGAATTTCTTCATTAAAGAGGGAATGGAATTTACGACAGAAAATATCCAGAAATTATGCACGTTGCACCAAATGAATTCTCCCGAAGAATTTTATGCTGCCATCGCCATGAAAACCATTCCTCTTGGAGAGAGCGACAGCAATGCCTTGAAAGAAAAAGCGGCAAGTGGCGGATGGAAAAAACTGTTGAACCCGTTTGCATTCGGAAGCAACAAATCCAATAAGGACAAGGATGAAGAAAAGAAACCGATAGCAAAGATTGACAACAAAAAAATCATCAAGCTCACACCGGAAGCTATCCAGAAAAACTTCATCATTGCCGATTGTTGCAAGCCCATTCCTGGAGATGACGTATTGGGTTACATTGATGAGCATAACCGGGTAATCATCCACAAGCGTCAATGTCCATTGGCAACCAAATTGAAAAGCAGTTTCGGGAACCGCATTCTGGCCGTTGAATGGGAAACAGGAAAGGCCTTGGATTTCCCTGTCAACATCTATATCAAAGGTATAGATACGATAGGTCTGCTGAACAAAGTCACCCAGATTATATCCGAGCAAATGAATGTAAACATCCGCAAATTGTTCATCGAAACAAACGACGGCATATTCGAAGGGCACATCCAACTATATGTTCATGATGTGGACGATGTAAAAAGCATCACTTCCAAATTACGAAAGATTGAAGAGATGAAGACTGTTACCAGAATTGAACAGTTCGAAGACATTCCATAAAAAAAAGAACGGGATTCCGTTCTTTTTTTATGTCAAATAGTCCAATGCATTCTTTAGCTCAACCAATTCCTGTCGAAGTTGCTTCAAGCGGTCCACAACTTCTGCTGTATTGGCGGCATACGACTTGTTGTCCTTCAAACGTTGCTTGGCTCCTTGCAAGGTCAATCCTTTTTCCTTGACCAAATGATAGATCAAACGTATGTTTTCAATATCCTCTTTCTTATACTGACGAACGTTACCACTCGCCTTGCGAGGTTTGATGATGGGGAATTCCTTTTCCCAATATCGCAACAAGGATTCATTGACTTTAAACATTTTGGCCACTTCGCCAATCGAATAATACATTTTTAGTTCCTTATCCGAATTATATGCCATATCGTTCCCTTTTTAATCAAATACTTTACCATGATTGGCAGCAAGCTGAATCATCCGATCGTAATCATCAGCATTCAAATCCATAAAATAATAATTTACCGGATTCACCACCTTCCCTTTCACATGCACTTCATAATGCAAATGGGGACCCGTACTTTTACCTGTATTTCCCACTTTACCTATCACCTCACCCCGAATGACCTTCTGTCCCACTCGTACATCAATGTCATTCATGTGGGCATACAATGTTTCATAACCATACCCATGATTGATTATGACAACTTTGCCATATCCACTTTGCCAACCAGCTTTGGTTACCGTACCATTTCCTGTTGCATAAATAGGGGTACCAATATTGGCTGAAAAGTCCATGCCTTCATGGAATTTAGCTGTCTTATATATAGGGTCAATACGCATTCCATATCCGGATGCCGTATGCTTCAGTTCCTTATTGGAAACAGGTTGAATAGCCGGGATACATTTCAGCATATCATCATGTTCTTTACACAATGCAACCACTTCATCGAACGATTGAGATTGGATATACAACTGACGATCAAGCATATCCATCTTTTGAGTCGTATTAACGACCAAGTCCGAATTCGCCATATCCATCAGTTCCTCGTAACGGTTGGTTCCTCCATAACCGGCCTTTCGAACTGCATCAGCAATGGGATCGGCTTGCAAAACCACGCGATATAGATTATCATCACGCTGCTGAATATCTTTCATGACTCCCAAAGCCTGGTCGAGACGCCTGGACAACACATTGTATTGAGCAACCAAGCGTGAGTTTTCGATACGTAATTCCTTTTCAGAAGGAGAGCCAAAAATCCACAATAGCAATATAAAGCTTGCAGCTCCCAGTCCCATCCCTATAAAAAGACGTCGTAAAATACTCAAAGCTCGTTGTCTTACGGTAGGATAAATCCGATCGTAAGTACGTGTCTTGGGATTGTATATATAGTATACTTTACGCATTTATCATTGTTTTTTAAGTTTTTAAGGTACAACCTTTCAAGATTTTGCACCAAACTTAGCGACAAAATTAATAAAACCGATTATCTTTGCAAATCATTTTCGAGAATATTAACTACAAGACTATATAAGCAATGATGACAGCTAAAGAAATTAGAGATTCTTTCAAAAGCTTTTTTGAGTCGAAAGGACATCAAATCGTACCTTCGGCTCCGATGGTCGTGAAGGACGACCCGACTTTGATGTTCACCAACGCAGGGATGAACCAGTTCAAGGATATCATTTTGGGCAATGCCCCGGCGAAATATAAAAGAGTGGCGGACTCACAGAAATGTCTGCGCGTAAGCGGTAAGCACAACGACTTGGAGGAAGTAGGTCACGACACCTATCACCACACCATGTTCGAAATGCTCGGCAATTGGTCGTTTGGCGACTACTTCAAGGAAGAAGCCATTGCCTGGGCATGGGAATACTTGGTAGATGTATTGAAACTGAACCCCGAAAACCTCTATGCTACCGTATTCGAAGGAAGTCCTGAAGAAGGATTGGAACGCGATAACGAAGCTGCAGGATTCTGGGAAAAATATTTGCCAAAGGATCATATCATCAATGGTAACAAGAAGGACAACTTCTGGGAAATGGGTGACACCGGTCCTTGCGGTCCTTGCTCGGAAATCCACATCGACCTCCGTCCGGCCGAAGAACGTGCCAAGGTGAGCGGTCGCGAATTGGTGAACCATGACCATCCACAGGTAATCGAAATCTGGAACCTCGTGTTCATGCAGTTCAACCGCAAGGCAGATGGCTCGCTCGAAGGTCTTCCTGCCAAGGTAATTGATACCGGTATGGGCTTCGAACGCTTGTGTATGGCTATGCAGGGCAAGACATCCAACTACGATACTGATGTGTTCCAACCAATGATTAAGGCCATCGCAGCATTGGCCGGCACAGAATATGGCAAGGATGCCCAACAAGACGTGGCTATGCGTGTAATTGCCGACCATATCCGTACCATTGCCTTCTCCATCACCGACGGTCAGTTGCCAAGCAACGCCAAGGCCGGTTACGTGATTCGTCGTATCCTCCGTCGTGCCGTTCGTTACGGTTATACGTTCCTCAATCAGAAGCAGGCATTCATGTACAAGTTGTTGCCGGTGTTGATTGACAACATGGGCGAAGCTTATCCGGAACTGAAGGCTCAACAGACATTGATAGAAAAGGTCATCAAGGAAGAAGAAGATTCCTTCCTCCGCACCCTCGAAACCGGTATCCGCTTGTTGGACAAGACCATGAACGAAGCCAAGGCAGCCGGCAAGAAGGAAATCAGCGGTGTAGACGGCTTTACACTTTATGATACATTCGGTTTCCCGCTCGACTTGACCGAACTGATTCTCCGTGAAAACGGCATGACCGTAAACGAAGAGGAATTCAAGGCCGAAATGCAGAAGCAGAAGGAACGTGCCCGCAACGCAGCAGCCGTAGAAACAGGCGACTGGATTGTATTGAACGAAGGCGAAACCAACTTCGTGGGCTACGACTATACAGAATACGAAACCTCTATCCTCCGCTACCGTCAGGTAAAGCAGAAGAACCAGACTCTCTACCAAATCGTATTGAGCGACACTCCGTTCTATGCCGAAAGCGGTGGTCAGGTAGGTGATACCGGTGTAATTTGCAGCGAATTCGAAACCATCGAAATCATCGATACCAAGAAGGAAAACAACCTTCCTATCCACATTGCCAAGAAGTTGCCCGAACATCCGGATGCACCTATGATGGCTTGTGTGGATACTGAAAAGCGTGCCGCTTGTGCTGCCAACCACTCTTGTACTCACTTGTTGGACGAAGCGCTCCGCGAAGTGCTCGGCACTCACGTAGAACAGAAGGGTTCGTTGGTAACACCGGATTCATTGCGTTTCGACTTCTCTCACTTCCAGAAGGTGACCGATGAAGAAATCCGTCAGGTAGAACACTTGGTCAATGCCAAGATTCGCGAAAATGTACCTTTGCAAGAATACCGCAACTTGCCGATTGAAAAGGCCAAGGAACTCGGTGCTATCGCCCTCTTCGGCGAAAAGTATGGCGACGAAGTACGTGTTATCCAGTTCGGCAACTCCATCGAATTCTGTGGCGGTACCCACGTACAGGCTACCGGTAAGATTGGTATGGTACGCATCCTCAGCGAAAGCTCTGTAGCTGCCGGTGTCCGTCGTATCGAAGCCATCACCGGCGAAAAGGTGGAAATGATGATTGACAAGTTCCAGGATACCATGGCCGACCTCAAGGCATTGTTCAACAACGTGCCCGACTTGAAGTCTGCTATCCGCAAGGCCATCGACGAAAATGCTGGCTTGAAGAAGCAACTGGAAGAATTCATGAAGGAAAAAGCTGCCTCATTGAAGGCCGACCTGATAGCCAATGCCAAGGAAATGGGTGGTGTAAAGGTCATCAAGACCGTTGCTCCTATTAGTGCCGATGTTGCCAAGGACATCGCCTTCCAATTGAAGGGCGAAGTAGCCGGTAGCCTGTTGGTAGTTATCGGTAGCGTAGAAAACGGCAAGCCGATGCTAACCGTGATGTTGAGCGAAGACCTCGTGAAGGGCGGCTTGAAGGCCGGTAACCTTGTGAAGGAAGCTGCCAAGCTGATTCAAGGTGGTGGCGGTGGTGCTCTTCACTTCGCAACAGCCGGTGGTAAGAACCCCGAAGGTTTGCTTTCAGCTGTTGACAAAGTAATTGAATTGGCAGGATTGTAATTCATTCATTTACCATACATAAATAGGGACTGTACAATTTAAAAGTACAGTCCCTATTTAATATTTACTCCGTCTGTTCCTTCGGCCAATTCACTAAATAAAGTGTTTCCGTGGCACGGGTAAAGGCGGTGTATAGCCATCGGAAGTAATCGGGTGAAAGCATATCCTCTGTCATATAGCCCTGATCGAGGAATACCCGCTTCCATTGTCCGCCTTGCGCCTTGTGACAAGTTACGGCGTATGCATACTTCACTTGAAGTGCATTGTAATAAGGATCGGCCTTCATTTTCTTCATCCGCTCGCGTTTCGTGGTGATATCCACATAGTCCTCCAATACAGAATAAAAGAGCTTATCATTCATCTCCTTGGGTAATGCCGGAGTATCGGTATGCAATGTATCAAGCATCAGTTTCACCTCCAGCTCCACATCATTGTAATCAGGAAAAGCAAGCAGAACATCCACAAAACGGAATCCATACATTTCCCGTTCGCGACGCACCCTACGCACCACCGCAATATCGCCATTGGCTATAAAGTCCATCTCCTTACATTGTTCCGACCAAAAGTAATTGTTCTTGGCCACCATCAACAAATCGCCCGACTCCAATTCCTCTTCCCGATAAAGAATCGTATTTCGGATACCTTTATTATATATATTGGCCCGTTTGTTGGAACGACATACCACAATAGTTTCATCCAAACCAACCTTATCATAACATTCACTTATCGCCTCTATCAATTCGTTACCATTCACTACTTTAACATCAGGGAATCCTTCTATCCGAATGGGTGGTAAAGTAAAATAATCCTCTTCAGCAATGTAGCGACGAAGTTCGGTCGCATTCCACAAAATACCTGAATTATTCATCTGGCGGACAACCTCGGTCAGCAAAGCTTCGTGCACTTCCAATCCATAGCCTTTTAAAGCATCAACCGAAAGAGCCGGACTCTCCTCCTCGCCTACCGGCGGCAACTGTGCCGTATCGCCAATCAACAATAATCTACACCCTATACCTGCATATACATATTGAATCAAGTCATCCAACAAACGTCCCGTACCAAACATGGAACCCGACAAGCCCTCATTAGCAATCATCGAAGCCTCATCGACAATAAAGAGGGTATGTTGATGCAAATTATCATTCACTGAAAAATTATCCGTTTCATTGGAAAAGCTCCGTTGCCGATATATTTTCTTATGAACCGTGTAAGCCGGATAACCTGCATAATGAGAAAAAACTTTGGCTGCCCGTCCGGTTGGAGCCAACAAGACACACTTCTGTTCCAATTGATATAGCGTTTTCACCAATGCCCCTACCAACGAAGTCTTTCCCGTCCCTGCATAGCCCTTCAACAAGAAAACTTCATCGTTTTGGGGACAAAACAAGAACTGTGCCAACTTTTTAACAGCTTTTTCTTGTTCGAAAGTTGGTTTATATGAAAAATTTGCCTTAATTTGCTGCTCTAAATAATTATTAATCATTTTTTCGTATTAAAAAGTTCGAAGAACTGTGTGTAATTAGATTTATTTATCTTATTTTTGCGATGCGAATATAAACTAAAAAATAACAAATATTATCATGAAAACAGTTTTTAATATTGTATTGGCCATTTGCGCTATCGCTTTAGCTTATGTATGCTATGGCAGTATCATGGGTCCTATCGAATTTGACAATGTCAGAAAGGCCAGAGAAAAAGAAGTTATTGCTCGTTTAATTGACATCCGTAAGGCACAGGTAGAGTGGCGTCAATTGCACGAAGGTAAATACACTGCTGACTTTGACAGTTTGATTGAATTCGTAAAAACAGCCAAGTTGCCGTTCGTAATGAAAGAAGGTTCTTTGACAGACGCTCAATTGGAAGCCGGTATGACAGAAAAGAAGGCTATGAGACTTATCGAAAAGGCCAAGAAAACTGGAAATTGGAAAGAAGTTGAAAAAGAAGGTTTGATGAACTTCAAGCGTGATACCATGTGGGTTGCTGTATTGGATACCATTTATCCTAAAGGTTTCAATCCTGATTCAATGAAATATGTACCATTCAGCGATGGTAAGGTATTCGAAATGGTTACTCGTAGCGACACGACCAAATCGGGTGCTCCTTTGAACTTGTTCCAAGCTCAGACTCCATACGAAAGCTATATCGGTGATTTGAACAAGCAACAAATTATCAATTTGAAGGATGTTCAAACCAAATTAGGCAAATACTGCGGTTTAAGAGTAGGTGATATCGAACAACCGAACAACAACGCAGGTAACTGGGAATAAAAGAATGACTGGATTTGATTTTAATCAATCTGAACAACACATATTATCCATCCGCCTGAGTGCGGATGGATTTTCTTTTTCCATTCATCACCCCCATACCGGTGAGATATGCCTTTATGTACCCTACCCTGTCAATGCCTCTTATTCAATGACAGCCAATCTGAAAGAAATGATTGCAAGCCAAGAGGCTTTGAAGTATACATACAAGAAGGTAAACATATTGACGGATACCATCCGGTTTACACCTGTACCTTTCGACTTGTTTGAAGACGAGCAACAAGAGAATCTATTCTATCAGAATTTTTCCGCAAAGGACAACGAGATTGTTTTATGCAACATCTTAGGGAAAAGCAATAGCGTCATTCTATTTGGAATGGACAAGCATGCCCGTTCCTTATTGGACGAACATTTCCCATCTGCCCGAATCTATGCAAGCGTCAGTCCGCTGACAGAACATTTCACTCAGGAGAGCCGCCAAGGAAATTGTCGGAAGTTGTATGCCCATCTCAAAAAAGATACCATTGAAATATTTGCTTTCGACAGAGGAAAACTTCTGTTCATCAATACATTCTCGTGCAAGCAGGTATCCGATCAGGTTTACTATTTGCTTTATATTTGGCAACAATTAGGATTCCATCAAGAAAACGACCAATTGTTCTTGCTCGGTAATAATGAACATCAAGGACTTCTTGATTCAGAACTTCGCAAATTCATAAGGCAAGTGGATACCATTCCTGTTTCTTCATCCGAAATCCCCTTTGACATACAAACGTTACTGACATGCGAGTAATCAGCGGAATATACAAAAGGCGCAGATTTGATGTGCCACATTCATTCAAGGCACGTCCTACGACCGATTTTGCCAAAGAAAATTTATTCAATGTATTAACCAATAACTACATTGACTTTGAGGACGGTATTACAGCTCTCGATCTTTTTGCCGGAACCGGGAGCATCAGTATAGAACTGGTGTCACGAGGTTGCGACCGAGTCATTTCCGTAGAAAAAGACCCTCAACATTTGGCCTTTATCAACCAAATCATGAAAGAAGTCAAGACCGACAAATGCTTTCCCATACGTGCCGATGTATTCCGATATATAGATAAATGTAACGAACAATTCGATTTTATCTTTGCCGATCCTCCTTATGCCTTGAAAGATTTGGAAAGTATCCCTTCACGTATCTTCGAGAAAAAATTACTGAAAGAAGATGGAATTTTCGTTTTGGAACATGGCAAAGACAACCACTTTGAAGAAGATCCACACTTCATCGACCACCGTGTATATGGCAGTGTAAACTTCTCCTTCTTTAGAGCAAAGGAGCAAACAGACGAATAACAGATTCTGCAACTTTCTGATACCAAGGACGCCTTTTCCACGTTTTCAAGGACAAACAGACGGCGTCCTTCTGATCGCGCAGGAAACGATTTTTCACCGCCAATGCCGAATGATAATCATACATGAAAGCATTCACTTCAAAATTATGTTCAAAGCTGCGGAAATCCATATTGGCAGAACCAACCGTTGCCAAAGTATCATCGCATACCAGCATTTTGGAATGAAGAAATCCCTTTTCATACAGATAAATGGATACACCCGCTTCCATCAGTTCTGTCAGATACGATAACGAGCCTAAATGGGTAATTTTGGAATCAGTCCTTGCCGATAGCATAATACGTACATCCACTCCCGCCAAAGCAGCCGTCTTCAAAGCCCAAAGAATCGGTTCGGTAGGCAATAAATAAGGAGTCTGGATAAAGCAATACTTCTGTGCATTTGTTATGGCTATCAACAATCCCTGCATAATGTCCCTCCACTCGCCAATCGGATCGGATGTCACAATCTGCATAACAGCATTTCCACATTCCGGCATTTCAGGGAAATAACTTGAAGAAGTAATCAAGGAACGGTCTACCGCATACCAATCCGTCAAAAAAGCAGTTTGCAGTCCATATACCGCCTTCCCCTCCACTTTTATATGTAAATCACGCCAATTTCCCCAAGGCACACCTTTCAGATAACGCATGGCTACATTCATGCCTCCCACAAAACCGATACGGCCATCCACTACCACAATCTTACGATGATTCCGATAGTTTACATGACTGGCAAACTGTGGGAAGCGCACTTTCAAGAAGCTACGCGTTTCTATTCCCTCTCCCCGCATGGTTTCTACAAAATCGTGAGAAAGTTCCCAGCTGCCAACGTCATCATAAATAAAACGGACTATCACACCTTCTTTAGCTTTATCAATCAAGGCATCACGCAACAAACGTCCCAACGCATCCTCTTCATAGATATAAAATTCTATATGGATATGATGTTTAGCCGAAGCTATCACTTTCAGGAGATCATGCACCCAATCGTACCCCGTATCATAAACCTCTACAGCGTTCCCTGCGAATGGCAAAGAGCCATTCACATTCATAAAAAACTGCATCAAGGAATGATGATTATCCAATTGCAGACAAGCATGTTGCTGTTGGTATTCTGCCATCGGATGTTTGGTAAGGCGTTGGTACCCCTTACGACTGATCAGCTTCTCTTTCCGTTTGTCACGTCCCAAAAAGAAATATAATACCAAGCCAACCAAAGGAAGAAAGGCTAGAATCAATACCCACGACAAAGTCTTTACAGGGTTTCTGTTATCCAAGATTACTACAGCTATGGTAGTAACCACAGCCCCTATATAAAGTAATCCGACAACGGATGTAAACAGATTTTCGAATAGTCCCCATCCCAACATAAACCCTTATTATTTAATGACAGACAAACATATAAAAAAAATCCCAACCTATAACAATACAGGTTGGGAAAAGTTTATTGTTTGGAGAGATTAGAATCGGCCACCGCCCATGCCACGGCCACCCATACGCATGCCAGGACCACCCATGCCAGGACCACCCATACCGGGTCCACCAAATCCACCGCGTCCACGCATACCTTGACGAGCTTCCTTGCTACCAAAAATGTTCAAACGATAAATGACACGTACCATACCGTAGCTATTTACCCCATTATAAGTATATACCGAACGACCGTTGGAATTCAATGTACGGGTAATGTTGCTCTGTTCCTTCAAGATATCATTCCATTCCAAGCTGACTGTCAATGAACCCTTCAAGAAACTCTGAGCCACCTGAGCATTCCAAATCAACTCATTACGATTCATACTGGAATCCGAGTAACCACGACGAGCCTGATTGGTGATATTCGTAGAAATGGTTGTATTCCATGGAGTATAGAACTGCAGGTTACCGCCGTATGAGAATGTATAAGGTTCCTGATTGTTCTGTGGATTCAACTTATCCTTTTCAAATGTATAATTGATACCTGCATTGAATCCTATTTCCAACCAATCATTTCTATAGGCACCATTTACACGTTCACCCAAAGTAAGATCAGTCGTTGTGTTCTTCTGGGCATCTTTCATGGTACCCATTGTAAGATAACCTACATTATTGGCATAACTTGCATTGGTAAAGGTACCGAAAGTAAATTTCGGATTGCTCTTCAAGGCCGAGTTGATACCAAACATACCAAACATGTTCCAGTTACCATTGATATTCTCGGGCATGGTAGTCCATCCACCGGTTGACTCATTATACTTACGGATACTGCTTATGGAGTTCTGAGTAAACGATGCATTGAAATTAGAGAAGATACCGGTTTGTGTTTCCATATTGAACGTATTGAAGTTCAAACCTATGTTATGCGAGAACGAAGGTTTCAAGCCCGGATTACCGGTACGGATGTTCAACGGATTAGAGTCGTCTGTTATCGGCAACAAGTTCTCCATACTTGGCGAGCTGCTACGTCCGCGATAAGTAAAGCGCAACTGAGTCTGTCTTTGTGGCTGATAACGGAAGTCAACTTCCGGAGAAAAATTAAACACATTACGCGTAGTATCTACCTGATATTCACCCTTCTTATAAGAAAGTTTGGAGTTCTGCGGTCTGAAGGCCAAACCGGCTGACAAGCGCCATGTTTCACGATTGACACGGAAAGTGACACGGGCATCATGATCGAAGTTCTTGTATTCGGCATACTTACTCTGTTCCGGATCCAACCATTCGCTTGCATGTTGCGAGAATTGTCCTGGCAATCCATCATTCAGCGCCCATCCGAAAGGCATATTGAAAGTAGAGTTGTCACTTTCGTTATATCCATATTGGAAACGATAGCTGAACTGCAAATACACACGGTCGGCCAAAGGTTCGCTATAGCTGATTTCCGTACCCAACGTATAGTTATTGGTTGGAGTGGTTATATAACGACGGATAGTATCTTCATTGAAGGTAGGAATACCGTCGCCTCCATAGTAGCGGGTCAAGTTATTGGAAAAACGGTCGCTTTCATTATCACCGTAACGTCCAATCAAACGCAAGGTAATATTACGGCCTTCATTATTCAATTTGCGTGTAAGTTGCATGTTGGCATTAGCCGATAAGGAATTACCATCCGACAAAGAACCGCTATTGGATGCATTGACACGGATTTTATCCAATTCCGCATTTTGCTGTCCATCAAATTCCAGGTACATATTGGGATCTGCAACGATTGTATAAGGATCTTCATTGAAAGTAGAAGACAATGAACTGCTATAGCTGTCACTCTTTCCCCATGACAGATTACCACGCATGAAGAAAGTAGTCATACTGTCGGGTCTCCATTCCAAACGGATATCCCCATTCACGTTCTGGTTCTTGTTGCGATTTTTGCTATTCGAATTACTGAAAGAACTACCGCCCGAAAGGAGGAAGTTTTCCATCTGTCCAATACTTTGTGCATCATTATCGCGATAGTTATAACGCACGCTACCACCTATTTCGAACTTTTCGGTTTCCGAAGCGAAACTCATACCAATTTCCTTATTGGAAGTCAAACCATTGTTTCTTCTCCAACGAGGACCGCCGCCACCGCCGAAACGCATATCGTTCACATTGTTGGTTCTACCGATAAAAGAAATCTGATACCCTTGTTCACCATGACTATTGAAACGGTTCACATTGGCATTGGCCGAATAGCGGTCTTCTGTACCGACGCCACCATCGATGTTACCAAACCATCCTTGGTTCATCCCTTTCTTTACCGTCAAATCGAGCACGGTTTCTTCTTCACCATCGTCAATACCTGTAATACGGGCATTGTCCGATTGTCTATCGTAAGCACTAAGCTTTTCAATCATATTTACCGGCAAGTTCTGCAAACCCGTCTTGACATCTCCGCCAAAGAACTCCTTGCCATCCACCATAATTTTCGAGATGGACTTTCCGTTAATCTTCACATTACCGTCATCATCCACTTCGGCACCCGGCAATTTCTTTACCAGTTCTTCCAGCATGGCACCTTCGGGAGTACGATACGCCGAAGCGTTGTAACCCAATGTATCGCCCGATACAGTTACCTGCGGTGCTTCAGCCGTAACTACCGCTTCATTCAACAGAACGGCATCCGACGACAAAACGATTTTACCTACATTCACCGTCGATTTGGATGAAGACAACTGCAAATCCTTTACATAAGGTACATATCCTACAAACGAAACTTTCAATGCATATTTGCCTGCTTTTGCCGACAAACTGAAAGCACCATTATTATTGGTTACATTACCTACCACCATTGTACTATCGGGCAAAGAAAGTAATTGTACTGTAGCTTGCATAACCGGCGAGTTGTCCTCTTTATCGACAACTGTACCATTCACTGAAATCTGCCCCTGTTGGGCGAACGAGTATGCTGAACCAATACCTATCAGCAACACAAAAAACAAAAGTTTCTTCATTTTCAATTTATATTCTTTTTACCAATTATCAAATTTTGTTCAATGTCTTTTGGACACATCCCACCTTTAAAAGTTTAAATGAAAAAGCATTTTATTTTGCATTTATCGACAAGACTTTCAAATTCAGCCGCGAAATTAGCTATAAATTCATATTCCATAGGAATCTTTTTTACATTTTTAGTAAATTTGCAGCCAAATACAAATCTATGAACAAGCAAGAAGTCATCATTTGTCAAAATCTGAACGAAGATTTAAGTGCCGCCATCAACCGATGCCCGCACGACAAGTTGTTTGTCCTGACCGACGAACACACCCGCTCGTTATGCCTGCCGATAATTGCCGGACTGGATTGCATGAAAGATGCCATCGAAATATGCATCGGTGCCGAAGATATAAATAAAACATTGGAAACTCTGGCTTCCGTATGGAAAGCATTGGGCGACAAAGGAGCCACCCGACATTCCTTAATGATCAATTTAGGAGGAGGAATGGTAACCGATTTGGGCGGATTCGCCGCATCCACTTTCAAACGAGGAATATCCTACATTAACATTCCTACCACCCTTTTGGCCATGGTAGACGCCTCTGTAGGTGGGAAGACAGGCATCAATTTCAATGGATTGAAAAATGAAATCGGTGTATTCTCACCCGCTTCATCTGTACTTATCGATAGTGAATTCCTGAAATCGCTCGATTTACACAACCTACTTTCCGGATATGCTGAGATGTTGAAACACGGCATTATCAGTACCACCACCCATTGGGCAGAATTATTGAATTTCGATTGGAACCACATCGACTATTCAATGCTACAAGCATTGGTAGCCCAATCGGTACAAATTAAAGAAAATATCGTTGAGCAAGACCCATTCGAAAAGGGTATCCGCAAAGCCTTGAACTTAGGACATACCGTAGGACATGCCTTCGAGAGCTTGGCATTGGAAACCCACCACCCGGTTCTTCATGGATATGCCGTGGCATGGGGCATGGTATGCGAATTGTATTTCTCACACCTCAAAGTCGGTTTCCCGAAAGACAAATTGCGCCAAACCATTCAGTTCATCAAAGACCATTACGGTGTTATGAACTTCGATTGCAAGCAATACGACCGTCTTTATGAATTCATGACGCATGACAAGAAGAACAATGCCGGCATCATCAACTTTACTTTGATGGGTGAGATAGGCGACATCCGAATCAACCAGTCGGCCACCAAAGAAGAGATATTCGAGATGCTCGACTTCTATCGTGAATCGATGGGCTGCTAAGAAAAGCCACAAAATAATTTGCAGTTTCAAAAATAAAGTGTACTTTTGCACTCGCAATTCGGGATGTAGCTCAGTCCGGTTAGAGTACACGTCTGGGGGGCGCGAGGTCGCTGGTTCGAATCCAGTCATCCCGACAGAAGGAAAAGCGTTGATAATCTGATGATTGTCGATGCTTTTCCTTCTTTTTTACCTTTTTCATCGAATATTCTTAGTTATTAACCAACAGAGGATATCATTTATTTGGTGTCCTATTTTTAACTAACAACATTTGGAAGTACGCAAACAAGTACTTATATTTGCAACAGGTTAAAAAGGAAGTAATATGAGAACAGCTAATTACACAGATTTCAGAGCTAATTTGAAAACCTATATGGATGCCGTAATTGATGATTGTGATACAGTTATTATCAATCGTGGTAACGATACAGGTGTGGTGCTGATTTCTTTGGAAGAATACAATTCTTTGAAAGAAACAGAATATATCATGTCTTCTCCCGAAACGATGGAAGCTATTCGTAAGGGTGATGAAGATATTAAAAATGGCAGAGGAATCAAAGTTGAAATTGACGACTTATGGAAATAATTTTGTTGGAACAGGCTCAAAAAGACCGTGACTATTGGAAGAAATCGGGAAACAAAGCCATAATGAACAGAATTACCGCTTTGTTGAAAGATATAATGGAACATCCATATACAGGAATCGGGAAACCAGAGCCGTTAAAATATGATTTAGCAGGTAAATGGTCAAGAAGAATCAATACTGAACATCGCTTGATATATTCTGTAAATGAGAATATCATAACGGTTTATGTGTTCTCTATGAGATACCATTACTCCAAGAAATGACATTATCAAAATTATAGAAGAAAGGACATCTATTAAGTTAGGTGTCCTTTCTTTGTTTTACAAATAACAGAATTATATAAAAAGTGTAACTATACCAAGAGATATTTGGGATTGAAACAAGAAAAGATTCTACAAACATACGATTGCTTGAGCTTCTGATATATAATTTGCAAAGTTGTTTCTTGCTCATTTAAATGCTTTTAATTACATTTGTTGCGTTCTTATGAACGTGACATATTAGTAAAAGGGCGTTTAGCGATATTATCCTGCTATGGAATCTGGACAATTCTGACCGTATGGATAATGAGTATGAAACGTCCACGTCTGTGGTATTTATATACCCTTAAGGGGCATATTATATCATTTGGCGTGGGCTTTGCTTATTATATACGGTTTGGCAGTCCAGAGCCACATAGCAATAATAAGTTAAAAGTTCCCACGCCTTTCTTTTATTATCTGCTTTCTTCTGGGAATTGGTTAGCATAAAAAACATTACCGTAACGCTTCCGGATCGTTATAGCGTATATATACTCCATAATCGTATATATAACTATTAAGTCCGGAATTGCCATTTTCTTTTATACCTTTCCGTTTGCCCGACAACACTTCCTCGGCCATCTTTTTCTCATCAAGAATTCGTTGAAGGGTTTCAGGATTACCACGATAGTGCCCTGGATAGAGTTTCCCGATTCCATGCTTCTGCATGTACTCGGATGTACGAGTCGTGGTTGTTATCAATTCCTTGAAAGTACCCGTAAAGAGCAAAAGATTCGTGGAGCCAAAGGCATCACCACTAAATCCGTAACGACGTTCCTTATCGAAGAAAGTGGTCGAACCCGGTGAATGGGCTGGAGTGAACATTACTTCAATCTGCCGGCCGCCCAAATCGATTATTTCGCCATCCGACAAATAGTTAATGGTCCCTTTATAGGGATTTTGTCCGGCAAGCAAAACTGTATCAGCTGGATTTATCCATATTTCCGGGAAACAGGAAACTCCACCGGCATGGTCACCATGGATATGAGTCAGTGCAAGCATTATCGGTTTGTCTGTCAATGTGGCTACCGCCTTATCCAAGTTAGGCATTACTGTTCCGGCATCGATAAGCAATGCACGTTCTTCACCTTCAATGAGATAGATTGATTCGTTGTAAACCAAATGTCCGTTACCTACCCATGTATGTTCATCAATCTGTCTGAACACCACATCTTCATCACGGTATACAAAAGTTTCAGGATAAGCATTGCGATATTGCTCAGCCTGCTCGGCATTCCATACCAAAATGGCACTACCGAAACGGAAATAGGTATCGAGCACCGGGTGATTCAATCCCGACGGAGTAGTTTGGGCGGTACCTTTCTCCATCTCATTCAACAAGTGTTGCATATCATACAGATAGTCCATACCCAGTTCTTTGTCTCCAAGTTCAGTAAGCCAATCTCTTTGCCAATAATGACCGCCATAGATGCGTAACTTATCCAAGTTTACTTGATGCTCGGGATTCTTCAGCCATGCGATGAGGTGAGGCACGGCTGATAGATAGTTGTCGAAACAGGTTTCGTTGAAAATCCAAACGCCATGACCTGATCCGATTGCGTCGCCAGTAAAGAGAATGTCTCTGCCATGCATATAAAATACCATGGAACCGGCGGTATGACCGGGAACGGCAATGGCCTCAACGATTATTCCTCCAAGTTCAAAACGTTCTCCCTCGTCATAAAGGCTACATTTATTTTCGGGGAAATGAGACTTCAAGTCAGCAAAATCCTTTTGTGGAAGGGCAAAGTGCACATCGGTATCGACAAAAGCCGGAAGCATTCCCAAATGGTCTCCATGATTATGAGTGAAGGTGATAGTCAAAGGCTTGCCGTCAATGCGTTCTTCTACTATTTGTCTTAAATAAACCTCTGCGCTATCTGCCCATGTAATTTGATTGGAGAGGTCAATAAGGAGAGCCTTTTCCTCTCCTACAATCAAATAGATATCCGAGCAGTTATTGAAATAAGTCAGTTTCCCTTGTTCGTCAAACAATTCTCCACCAGGATAGTTGGAATTATAATCTTGGATGTGATACACATGGGGATCGATGGTTGAAATGGTATAAGGCCCCACTTCCACACTTTGATTCCGACCATTGCATGCAGTCAGAAATGCCATAACAATGACAACAATGGATAAATATAGATGCTTGCACATAATAGATGAAAGATTGAAATGAATCATTATTTAATCATAGAAAGCGCTTTCTTCAAAAGGGCTTTGGAAGGTTCTGCCGGTAAATCGGTGGGTGTAAGGTACCAACATACCGTCCAACTGAGTTCCTCACCGGGCTTCAATGTTGTATAGGCACCCTGTTCTTCGATTTCAACGAAAGTCTTTCCTGGATTGGCATAGATCTGTATTTCAGCTTCGGCAGGTGCGGGCTCGGATGGTTTGAGGTCGGGAAATTTCTTCACAAAGAGCAAACCATTGTCGTAAAAGGCAAGCCATCCTTTACCATCGGCATTGATTTTACGATGATCACGAGCTTCATCCAAAACATACCAGGCCGCCTTCTTTTTATATTCGAACGGAAGACCTTTCATGTTGTTGGCCGGAGTGGCCTCTTTAGCATCGAAGAAAAGGATACCCCCATTGGGTACGCGCGAGATTTCCCACGGAGCCACCTTGCGTGTCTCGTCCGACTCGTTGACAATAGTATAGGTTATTATAATTGCATTCTTCTTAACATCAGTAGTAAATTCTTTACGAACACGATAACCGAATCTTTTTGATTTTTCTCCCGTAAGCAGCAAAGTTGCATCCGTTGCTTGGACATCAAACGGTTTGGAATCGTATTCAGGAACCGGAGGCCAGTTCCATTCCGATTGAGGACTCGTCCAGAAGGTACTTCCAAACGAATTGGGCATTCTGGTCTGAGAAAGGACTTCCTTGTCATCGTATTTGTACGAAACAATCTTCCCTCCTCTCGAAGCATCTACCGTCATTGTAACATGTCCTACGTTAAGACTGTATTTTCCATTCCCTTGATTAGTAATGGTTTGGGCAGAGAGTGAGAGCCCACCTAAAGAAACTGCTACAAGCAGCAAAAAAACATTTATTCTCATAGTTCATAATATTTAGTTCTGCAAAAATCGTCAAATATTAGTACACTTGCAAATTCTCGTAAACAAATTATAAAAACAAAATACAAGAAAGTACTTGACAAAAAAGGAACCGCCGGTTTGTAGATGACAAACCGGCGGTTCTTTCTGTATAAACAATAAGTTTATCTGTTCTTTCCTTCCAGACGATTGATGGTCTTCTTCACTTCGTTCATAATTTTTTCATTGGAAGTATTGAACGACTTCAAAGCCTTGATAATTTCGGCCTTATTGTAATGTTGAACATACCAGCCCAATGTTTCGGCTGCCCCTATACGAGGTTCTTCACCACGTGCCTCGTTCTTGAGGATGCTCAACAATGGTTCAATGGCCGGAGTAATCGGGTTATTGCGGAATGTTCTGATTTCACTGCTCACTTTCTTGTCTGTCGTTTCAGGATTGACAATGAAAGCAAGGTCCTTTTCCTGACTCTTCTTATAAGAGTCAAAACGCTTGATGAAATCATCCACACGATTGCGGTTGTACCAAGTCCACAACGATGCGTACTTTTCCAACTCTTCCTTTCCATTGATAGAGACAAAAGTATCGATGGCACTCATCACACGGAAACGATGACGTTTTTCATGACCACGCATCATGAAACTTTCGGCCCATGCCGGTGTCAAAGCAGGCGAACAGTTAAGTTCTACATACTCCGTAGCGAAACGACGAATCAATTCGTAGGTATCGTTCAAAGCCACTTGTAATACTTCCAGATTTTCGGCAGTAGTTGGATGGTTCAAAGCCAACAAACGCATGGCTTCCAAGCGCACCACGAACTTGTCCGACTCAAAATAGCTTTTCTTCAACAAGTTCACAATACCAGGATAGTCGGCCATTTCCAACTGACGGAGAGCCATAGCCTGCATGTCCACAGAAGAAGAATTCAATTGCTTTTTCCAGAATCCGATATTACCTTCCTGCAATACAATAGCTTGGTTCACATCCATATCCAACGAACCGTTCGGTACGAAATGGAAAGTAGGGTCACCTGCCAAATGGTTTTCAAGGAAACAAGTAAAGCGGGTGAACTGACCGATACGCATACCTTCGGCCATCAAACCCAAGAATTCATCGGGCCACTTGTCCTGAATGGTATTTACGGTACATCCCATGGCAGCGATGGTCTTACCCTTACCAAAGATATAGGAACCAACGATATTGTCGTCCATGTGGAACGAACCGTTATAGCAAGCATCCAACAATACAAAACGAGCATTCGGAGTAAGTTTGTGGAGATCTTCGGCATAAATGTCCATAGTAGCATTGTAAAGGGAATCTTCCTTCAAGCAAGCTTCATCGAAAGCGGTTTCACACCATTCACGAGGTACATTATACTTCTTTACATAATTATCTATCGCAGCCTCTTTACCATTCTTTTCAGCCAATCTCGGAAGTTTGCTACGCAAGAACCGCTTGATATTCTCAATGCTCAACTCGATACCTGAACCATTTTCATAACCGTTCAGATATTGAGTAGTAGGTGCACCATGATGATGGAACAACATGATGTCCAATCCTTCACGTTGGACTTCATTCAAATAATCATACTTGGCAGGATATTGGGTTTCGAAGTCGTAGAACTTCACTACATTACCGGCCTTGAACAAATGCGGCATCTGTTCGCGCAAAGCAAGTTGTTCGCCGCTCCATGCTACCAAATCTTCAGAGTTATAACCGTGTCCACGAGCCATAGTCAGTTGGTCGAGTACATTTTGGTTCTGTTTTTCAGCAACAACCTTCTTCAAGTAATCACGAATCTGTTGGTACTTGTCCATACCTTCCACCTTGAGCGGACGGATACGGGCCGAATAGATATCGGGCATAATGTACTGCTTACCATCGGCACGCAAACTTACGTAGTGATAGTCAGCAATAACACTGTCTTGCTTGATGTAGTCGAAAGTCAAACCGAAGTCATCGTAATAACGGTCGGAAGGAATACTCGATCTCCTCCAATCCATTTTAGGATTCATTTTGAAGGCAGAAGACAGATGATGGGCATCGCGTACCATAGCTATAGGAATATCACCTACCAACACACAACCTTCCAACGGAGCTTTCTTGTCGGCATGAAGCTTGATTAATTGTTCGCGGATAGGTTCAGGACGCTTCCAATCATCAATTAACAGGTAAGTACCCAAACCTTCGTTTTCCACACTGGCCCGATAAGCATCGATTTCTGCTTTAGCAGCATCGTAGCTCTTCTGGTCGACTACAATAGCAAATGTAGTTTTTGTCTTTACAGACGGTTTTACCACCGTTTGTGCCTGCATACCATACAAACACAAAGTTGTCATTACTAATAGAATATATTTCTTCATAATCAGAAAGTTAATCGATTAATGGTTTGTTCAATTTCCAATCTCAAATCTTCCGGCAAAGAAGGATGGTTGTACTTCTTCAATTCGCTTACTATGTACGGACTCTTCACGGATTGAGTAAACCAGCCCAAAGCTTCAGTCATTGCCACACGTACTTCCAACGGATTGGACTCGTTACGAATAAGATTGAGATAATCTTCTACATACGGATGAAAGGTAAAGTTACGTACCGTACGGATAGCCGCTATACGTTTTTTTTCACTTGCATTCATATCCATAACAACGGTATGATTTTTGGCATCTTTAGCAAATGTAGCCTCCAATCCACGAAGCAGACGATTCTTTTCATCGTCTTCGTTCTGACGGTCCTTCCGAGCATAGAAGGCATCCACTTCCCGACGTACCTTTTCTTTCGGGAAGAGAGACAAGGCTTTTTTGGCTCCCATCTGTACACGCAACCGTTCATTATGTTCCACTAATGCATCGACTACATAAGGAATCAAGGATTCATCGCCATTGAATGCTGCATAGTTGGCACTCAAACGAGCAGCCAATTCGTAAGCATCGTTCACACCTTCCTTCAACACTTCGGTAAAGCTACCGTCCTTATAGCGACTCAACAGTTTGATGGCCTCCATACGGGTGGTATTGAACGGAGTGGTACGATATATTTCAAGAAACTTGCCAGACAGGGTCTTATTGGTATCCAAATCAGCCAACATACGCATAGCCAAGCTCTGGATATCAGCATACTTACTGTTAAGCAAGCTTTCCCAATAAGCCTTATCGGTTTTACGAACGGTCATATCCACGCTCCAAGTGTTTTCCTCAATTGGAGCAAAGCGGAGAGTTGGGTCACCAAACAAATGGCCTTCCAACGAAGCGATGATACGGTTATACTGACCGACACGTACACCGTGCGACATCAAGCCAATCATTTCAATGGTCCAACGGTCTTGCAATACATTACGGGTATTACCTTGTGCTACCAAGGTATGTCCATCGTTGAAGATATATTGTCCGGCAATATAGTCTTCTTCATGGAAAGAGCCATTGTAGCAAGCATCGAACATAATGAATTTAGGATTGGTCTTGAGATTGCGGCTCATCAAATCGATGGTATTGATGCGTTCATCGGCATAGTGAGCAGAATCGGCAGCCCACCATTCCCTATTATCCAAATCCTTGAAGAACACATCGGTCAGGTGACGTTTTTCCTGCATCTGCAAACGCACCCTATCAGTACTTTGTTCTTTTCTAGCATGGTCCACCACCGCATTATAAAACGTACTTTTCAACATTTTGTAACGGCTGTCAAGTGAGGTACAAGCCAATTCGTCGTTAATCAACTGACCGGTAGGCATACCATGTTCATGGAACATGAACACATCGATGTCGTCACGACTCAATTCATCAAACAAACGGTATTTCATGGGGTGACGCATACGGAAATTCCAATGCTTGAAACCCATTTCACGACCAAAAGCCAAAGGGAAGTTTTCCATATAAGCTTTTTCCTCGTCCATCCATACAAGCAAGCAATCGGAATTATAGGAACCACCGTTGAACGAGAATACCTGGTCAAGCTTATTACTTTTATCAGCTTTAGCTGCAGCAGCCTTCTTTAAATAAGCGGCAATAGCCTGGTACTTGTCACCACCCTTCTTTTCCGGATACTTGATACGTGCCGAGTAGAAAGTCGGATTCAAGTGTTGAGGGCTGTCTTCTGTCAGCTTATAATAATGATGCTGCGGATTGACAGAATCTTGCTTCAAGTATTCAAACTTCAAGTGCAAGTCATCGTAGAAGCGGTCGGTCGGGACAGATGATTCCGGCCAAGGGAATGACTTTTCATTCATTTTGAAAGCAGTGGTCATGTGTTGGGCATTGCGCACCAAAGCTATAGGAATATCTCCTACCAACACTATACCTTCGAGAGTAGGACATTCATGATATACCTTTACAATTTCCAGCTTTACGTCATCCGGATTCTTGAAGTTACCGCTAATCAAATAAGTGGCCAATCCATCAGCTTCCACGGCATCCTTATACAGATGCATGGCTTCCTTGGTATTGGCATAAGTTTGATTATCTGTTACAATGGCAAAAGCTGTTGGATGTTTTACCGAAGGCTTTATGATTGTAGTTTGAGCATTCCCGACCAATGGCAGGAGGAATGACAGATAAATTAATTTCTTCATCATGGCCAATTAGTCTTTAAGTCTGTAATACGTACGTTTTGCTTCTTCACGGAGTTCGGCAGACAACTTTTTGTCTTTTGCCAATTGGTCACAGGTCTGCATGATATCGGCCTTGCGATAAGAATGGGTAAACCATGCCAAAGCCTGCAACAGACGGATACGGAGTTGATCACTTTCTGTATTGTCCTTCAGAATATTGATGAATCCATCTACACCGGCATGAGCCATATAATTCTTCAAGCTATTGCAGTAAGTCAATCTCCAACGTTCAGCGGTATTCTTGTCCACCAATTCTTTCTGCATGCTACGGTTTCTACCCGAGCGTTCCAATGCCTTGCGGAATTTGTCCTTATCGATCGCAATATGAGTTTCGGCCATCACCTTTTCGATTGCGGCATTGACAGCAGCTTCATCAAATACATGTAGGCCCAGTTCTACATTGAACGCTACACGCTCCGACAAATTGTCTTCCACATAGTTTTTGATTTGCGGATATATGTATTCATTCAGACCAATATGTTGCATCATGCGAATAGTTGTACGGCGGATGAATTCATAAGAATCATTGATAGAAAGCAATAATACTTCCTGGTAGTTCTTATCGTTCAACTTTTCGAGCAAAGCCAAACTGGTGAAACGAGTCATCATATACGGAGATGTTTCGTAAGTCTTGCGCAACAAGTCAGAAATACCAGCATACTTGTTACGATACAAACGGTGCAAAGCCAAGTTCTGTACATCGGCGTATGGAGAGTTAATCAATTCCAACATCTGTGCTTCATTATACGGAGCCTTAAGGAGCGCATCACAATCCACTTCGTTGATAGACTTGAAACGGATAGTGGGGTCACCTGTAATATGTGATTCAAGGATATTAGTCAACTTGGCCCATTGGCCTACGCGGGCACCCATACCAAGCAAGCCCAACATTTCATTAGCCATCTTGTCTTGAAGCACATTTACAGAGTTGGCAAAAGTAACTACGCATTTACCTTCAGACATGATGAAACGTCCTGCGATGTAATCTTTTTCGCGAAAATCACCGTTGTAACAAGCATCGAAGATAACCATACGGCTATTCGGTTTCATTTGAGTCACTTCCGGCAAGATGATACCTGTACGCAAATTGCGTAAAGAATCTTCTTCAATCACTTTCGGATCGTTCCATCCGGAAATCCATGTAGAATCCAAACCATACTTGTTGTGCATACGTTCCAACATATCCTTAAAGTCCTTCGGACGGTTTTCGTAACGACGGGCCAACCCACGCCAATAATACTTCATGGCATCCATATGGGAATTCCAAGTCTGAGTAGCTGCAGAACCTGAAAGATACATGCGTTCAGGCAAACCATGTTCGTGGAAGATGGAGAGGTCGAGATCTTCACGTTTCAACATATTGATGACATCATCCTTGGGATAGTCGCTGAAGTTATAACGCATAAAACGGGCACGCCCTTCGCGATCAAAGACTTTCGGCATCTGTTCACGGATGGTATGTACTTCAGGAGTCCAAGCCACCAACGAATTGGAATAAGAGCCATCGCCTGTATAAGAGAAGAACTGATCAAGCTTGTTACCCGATTTGTGTTCGGCAATTGCCTTCTTTAAGTAACGGCTGATTTGAGCATAAGGATCTTCACCATTATCGATAGCCTTAATACGGGCTGAATAGATGTCGCATTGAATCTTCTGTGGAGATTCTATAGCCAAATTGTAATAGAAGAAATTGGTTTCAGCACTATCCTGCTTCAAGTAATCGAATTGCAAGTCGAAGTCATCATAAAAACGGTCACTAGGAACCGATGAATCACGCCATGGATATTTGCTTTCATCCATTTTGAAAGCAGAGGTCATGTGTTGTGCCTTGCGTATCATGGCAATGGGCACATTACCTACAAAAACAACACCCTCCAGATTGTTCTTCTTATAAAGTTTGGCAATGACTTTCTTTACGTCTTCGGGCTTCCTCCAATCGTTATACACGATAAACGTAGGTAAGCCCTCATCTCCCAAAATTTCCTGATAAGCTTTGAATTCGGCTTCACAGGCTTGATACGTTCCCTTATCAGTAATGACGGCAAATGACGTTTCTTTTACCTTCATTGTAGGTTTTACAAAAGTCTGTGCCTGCAAAGCCAAAGCTCCGCAAAGCAACAAACCACTTGTAATTAGTTTACGCATATTTTTTGATTTAAGAAAATGACACGATGCTATTAAAATTTTAGAAATTACATCCTAAGCTAACAGACAAGAATGAACGTCCGTCGAAATCATAATCGGAAGTATTCACACGGTCGAAAGCTACTTTACCGAACAAGTTCATACGCTTGTCTTCCTTTACTTGTTGTGAGTATGTAACCGAAGCACCCAAGCGGTAATAGTCACTGGTATAATAATCGGTCAATCCTTGGTGTAATTCTGTTACAGTTATGTAATCGGCATGACTACCACCGTATACATATTCACCACCGATGTTGTTGTTATAGGCACCATGGACATCCACCAACAGACGACGATTCATTTCGTTACCCAATGCAAAGTTCTTCTTGAAGCCCAAATTGAACTCAATGTTCTCTGCATTCTGTACAGAATTAGGCATTAAGTATTCATCATCTTGCTTGGTATAGTTCATACCTACTTCGGCTTTCCAACTGTACTCATTGCCACGATTCTTACTCAAAGCATAGTTGAATGCCATATTCTGGGTTTGATATGTAGAACGGATATTCTGATGCAAATCCACCCATCCATTTTGGCTTTCTGTATTGTCACGTTGGGAAATATACTGAATACCATCCATATCCTGGTTCACAAAAGAAGCCTTTACATAGTTAGTAAAGTTTTCTGTTTCTTTTACAGCGGTCAAGGCTAATTGTAAAGTCTTGTCTTTCACGCCAAACACCTTCTTCGGATTAGACATAAAGGCACTTTCCACTTTTTCGGCACGTTCATCATAACCGGCTTCGAACAACAAGTTGAAACTTGGAGTACTGAAATTGTATTGCAAGGCTGCACCGATACGGTCTCCTATGTAGTTGGTCTCAGGGCCGTCACCATAACCGTATATAGCAGTACCCAAACCATACATCATATAATAGTCCTGATCTACATAAGTGTTGACACATTCAATTCGGGAATCTTCCTTGATGGAAGTATATTTGACATTCACACCCAATCGATGCGAATCGTTGAATTTATATGTTACCCCCGGAGCCAGTACTAAAGTGTAGAAACGAGTATCCGCACGTGGATCCCGTTGCTTGGCAGCCAAAATGGACACATAATTACCTTCAATTCCGAATGCCCAATGATTGCCGATAAGCGGAGTGGCAGCACGGAACTTCAAGTCATAATATTGGTTGCGCCAGTCACTGTGATGCAAGTCGGCTACATAGTAAGGCATTCTACGGAATGGATCGGCTACGGATGCATTATATCCGGCATCGGTTAGATTTTCCTGTAAAAAGTTAAATGAGCCCCAAACGTATGCATTGCCCAAATTGATAAAACCTTCACTGGACACACCGATAGTAGATTCCTTCTCACCATCTTGTGGACGGGCAAAATTACCGTCCTGCAAATCATATCCCACGATTACATTGGAATAGTTCTGTGTATCGTCAAACACTGTACCAGCCGCATTCTGTGATTGGAACCACAGACGTTTCATTTTCAATTGTTCCATAGCAGCAGGTGAATAACCTTGGGCTGCTGTCTCCATGCCAATCAAGCATGCAACCATCAACAAGCCGCTTTTTACAAATCGTATATATTGTCTTTTCATTGTTCTGTTCTTTTAGATATTATTGCAATGTATGGTTCCACGACGGCATTTTAGCCCCATTACGACGCATTTGGGGTTCAACACCGCGTTCAAAATCATCGGTACTGTTATTGGTATCCTGATAGATATAGGTACCGGTTTCTTCGCGTACTATCGGATTGCCTTCTTCATCGACAGACAATTTACGAACTACACTCAAAGAACAGTAAGTGTTACCTACCCATGTCATACCTGCATCGAGTACAGCAGGTACGCGTTTGGCATTGGCCTTCGTTTCGTTATGAACTGCTTCCACCGCATCGAGTATATATTTGATAGGAATCTTAGCATAGACATTCTTACTTTTCGGTTTATTGAGGTCCTTAGCTTTCAAAGATTCATCGTTCACCGGATCCCAAGTTTCGCCTTCGGGCACACGGAAAATAACATAAGCTGCACCATTTACCGAAGTCAGATACTGAGGAACGGTTCCCATAACCGCCAAACCGTTATAACACACGTGCACCATATCATAAGCCGGTTGATCGGGGAAGTTGGCATTATTCATATTAAATTCAAATTCCGAACTGCTACCATTAACAGGACTTAACGGATTGTACTGTTCCAATTGGTGATTGGCGGCAAACTGAGAAATGACCACCGATTCACCCGGTTGCAAGGGATAGTCGGTACCGTTACCAGGGAACTTCCACACACGTTCTGCATAGGCATAGTTATCACCGTCCGATTCCGGCCACACCGGCAAGGTTGTAGTCGCCGTTCCCGGATACAGATGTCCCATGCATATACCGTCCAAATATTGCACATCACCCGAATTGTTGTAGATTTCATAGAACTGATCGCGGAAGTAGGTAGTTCCTGTCGGAAGGCGACTACCGCAATAGTAAATTTCCTTAAATACCAACGGACTCACCTTCAAGCCCTTTATCTTGATATCCAATCCTACACCATCTTCGAACAAAGGTGCATTGACTGCATTACCGTTCACATAATATTCATTATTCTCCAAATCAATGGCGGTACCCGACACCGAAACGGTATAGATGCCGGGCAAAATGCCATCCATGCTCACACTTTCGCCGGACACTTCCTTGGTATAGTGCAAGTCTTCATCGTAATTATCAAATTTCACAGTCAATCCTTTTACCGAAGCCAAATTTTCTACGGCAATGTCCAAATCCACATTCACAGCAATGGGTGCCACCTCCTTGGCATCGGACAGTTCGTTGAATGTATCACATCCTACCAAAGGAGTGAACACCAACGCAAATAAATATATTAATTTTCTTTTCATAAGCGCCTATATATTATAAAGTAAGTGATAATTCCAATCCAAAGAAATACCTGTTATTCATCAGTTCAAAGCTACCCGGATTTCGTTTGTCATCCTTACGTGGATAACTTCTGAACATGTTGTTGGCAAAGAAGGACACACGAAGCATATCGCTAATTTCTTTCGTTACATTCAAATTGAAACAGAAATAAGGGCTATAAGACTGCTTGATGCCTTTGTTATGGCTCACGTTCTGTATCAAATAGTCATATCCGTCGGCCTTCAATTGGTCTTCAGTGGTGTATTTGCCTTCTTCGAACTTATTGAAAGAAGCATCTTCCAAAGCCAAATATCCTATAGGGATAGAGTCGTTTCCATAAGTCTGCCAATCGGATTGGTTCCAGATGGCTTGAGCAGTCATGGTTACTACAAAACCAATGCGTGGAATATTGTGAGTGGCACGGAGGGTAGTGACAAACTGTTGTCTGTACTTGGCATTGCCATCCTGCAAGAACACACCGATAGGTTTACGGGCCGAAGCCTCATCATTGCCACTATCATAGAAATCGTAACCGCTACGCCAGCTCTTGGTACGCATCCACGATCCATTCACTTGGAAAGCAGTACGGATAGCATCAATACGTCCAATGTTCAAATCGAATTCCACGCCCTTAGTTTCCACGTTTAGGTTATTAGTGGGTTTGTTATAAGTGGACAGTACAGGATATGCACCTGTAAGCACTATTTCATTATTTTCATTGCGCCCGTATTTATTAAAGAGGAACGGAATAAAAGTATCGAAGGTCTGTGCCAATGCATAACCGTTCTTCAAACGCTCCTGATAAGCGGTAACATTCAGACGAGCCTTGCCCAACTGAAGGTTGAAACCTACCTCAGCCTTATGGTTACGGGCTATCTTCAGGTCTGAATTGTCTATCTGCTGTACCTTGGTAGTAGTAATGAACAGTCGTTCGTCCTCCGGCAATTTTTCATTGGCTAATTCATTCATATTCACATATTCAAAGTAAGCATTTTCGGGATAGAGATAAACCAATGAAGGCATTTTGGCAGCGATTCCATAACCACCTTGAATAGAGAACACATTTGGAATGACATCTAACGAAGCATTCAAACGCGGAGATACGATACCGCCCACAACCGAAGCGTGGTCGTAACGAAGACCGGCCTGCAGATTGAAGTCGTGTGTACCACCGATCGACCACTTGAAATTGTCTTCAATATAGGCTCCTACCTGATTCACAAACGGAATGTCCTTGTAGCTACGTGGACGGTAAGATGAGTTATGTCCATACTGGCTGCTGCGAGGAGGAGTGGTAGGATTGAACTTCGTGCCGTTACCCACATTACCATCGCTACGGAAATCGGCACCAATCAAGATACGGTTGTTCACATCACCGCTCTGCTTGAATAAAGTAGCAGTCAACTTGGCAAACACATTCACTTCACGACTGTCGATATCGCGACGCGCCAAATAACTTGCAGGCAAATAATATGCATAATTCGAATTATCCACTCCTGTAAAGTTGGTAATTTCCTTTCCATCGGCATCATAAACATGCTTACCTGCCACATTGCTCAACACAGCTCCATCAGTATAGGTCATGGAGTAAGGATTATTAGCCGATGCCAATACGCTTTCAAAATAACTTTGCTTGTCGGTATACGTACCGCTCAACACATATTTAACAGTCTTCAACCATCCTTTATTAATGTTCCAAGTACCGTTAGTATTCAAAGTGAAGCCTACATCTTCTCCTCTGGAAGAAGTCTTGGTCTGTTCATCATCCGGATTACGTTTGCGCAGGTCAAGACCATAGATAAAGTCGAGACTGGTATTGCTACGCAACTTATTATCGAAGAAGGTATTCGAATAGAGCACCTTGGCGGTAGCACGTTGATAGTTCTGATAACTAGCAGTCGGTTGGGTGGTATTGTAGGCATAATCAGCACTTACATTTAACGCACCTTTCTTTTCACCCAATTCAAAACCAGTACCCATAGAGACCTGATAAATACGCGGATTGGCCTTAGCCTTTATACGAAGCGGTTCGCGCCCAGCCTTGGTATTGATAATTACAGCACCCGAAGTCAAGTCACCGTATTCTACCGACGGAATACCACGGATAATCTGAACCGATTCAATGTTTTCTGTAGAAATGCTACGCACATCGGTACCACC
Source organism: Bacteroides sp. (assembly GCA_015060765.1). Taxonomy (GTDB): domain Bacteria; phylum Bacteroidota; class Bacteroidia; order Bacteroidales; family Bacteroidaceae; genus Phocaeicola. Next base: position 99,166 of record SUXW01000001.1, on the reverse strand, counting down.
GGCAGGAGAAGCTCCAGAACCGTTCATTGCTGTCGGCACATTTTCCGAAGAGCCCAAAGCTGTATAATTCATGGCCGACATATTGGCGTTATTGGAAATAGGAGCACCGTCACGGATAACTGCTGTACCCAATGCGTTCATCGGAGATTCTGGGCCCACACCGGTAGAAAGTTGACGGATATTAATCTGTTGGGCATTACTCATATCCTGGTTTTCGCTGACACCACCAGGCATCAAAGCCATCAAGTCGTACAAGCTGGTAGCCTGCATGTGGTCCATAGCCGAACGTGAGATGTGAGATGCTGTAGACTTACCTGAACGACTGTTGGTAGCGGTTACAGTCACTTCCTTCAAACGGAAGTCTTCATTCTTCAGTGTAAAGTTCAGTGTCAAGTCACGAGTGGCATTTACCAAGGTATCGATAGACACTTTACCCAAATACTGAATAGACAAACGTACTTTACCGGCCGTAATACCATCCAATTCGTATTTACCACGATCGTTGGAAGTAGTTCCCAATGCAGCATCGGGAATGGACACGGTAGCAAATCCCAAAGGCACACGTTTATTGTTCGCATCGTACTCATAAACGGTACCTGTAATCTTCACTTTCTGATTGTTTTGTGAATAAGAAGGAAGCGCACTTCCCAAACCCACAAACACGAGCAGGCAGGCTATAGCGCACCTTACTCGCCAATTTTCACTCATTCTTTTCATCTAATATATAACTAGTAATTATTCTCCTCGCTAAGAGACTGCAAAAGTACATTAAAGTTAGGTTCTTAGCTATCCCTACTTTTAGGTATTTTTATACTTCACCCTCTTAAGTTATAATTCGCAAAGATACAACTACTTTTGGAATATCACTTTCTAGTTTATACATTTTCTTTCTAAACGTTTAACATTTAACGATTTCCCTTCGTTTTTTATGCAATATTTGTATAATTATGTAAACACAAGCATGTTTTGTCCTTCGTTAAGGCAATAAACAAAACTCTTTCAAAAAAACTTTTTTCCGTTTTTACTTGCATCTTACACTCACTACTGAGTATCAATAGGTTAAGGTGTGTAGGTAGCGTGTGTAGGGAAGTTACTTACACACATTACCTACACACTACCCAATAAATAAGAAACGGAATCAGCATCCAAACAATAAAAAGTAGCTTATAATCAACAAGATACAACGATTTATCATTTATACACCAACGTAGTACAATTGTACTCCAATGAAGTGTAATTGTACTACGTTGAGATTTTATTGTACTCCGACGGAATACAAAGGACATATAATGCTATTTTTCAGTTATCGCCTTGGCAACATAAAAAAACTCCACCCTTTCCTGAACATTAACCCCTTATAAACAGATTCGTTATCTCGGGGAGGAAAGGAATGGAGATAGTAGAAAGTTATTCCGATGTTACTTTACCGTATTGATTACACAGATAGTCAAGCGGTTCCAATTGGGTTGTGGGAATACATCGCCAATGCCCTTGCCTTCGGCTGTAATACGGTCGGCATCAATTTTATATTGATTTACCAACATGTCTTTAACCGTATCAGCGCGATGTTGTGAAAGTTTCTGGTTGAATTCCAAATCACCTTCAGGAGATGCATATCCTTGAACCGTAATCTTGGCATTCGGATTGTTTTTCAGGTAATTGGCGACATATTCGATATCGGGCAATTGCAAATTTTCTACCGAAGCACTTCCCTGACGGAAGGTTATGATGGTTTCCGGCAATGTAGAGACAATCGTCGTTTCATTGACATCAATTTCTGTAGGAGTATTGCTGATCTGCTCTTCCAATGCGGCAATAGTAGCAGCCGTTGCAACCAATTCCGCATCCTTTTCCGCAACCAACAAGCGAAGCGCATTCACTTCATCATTGATAGCAGCTACTTGCAAAGGATCACACACCGGCAACATGGACATATAATGATTACCATCGGAATTAGGCAGATGATAAATCAATCCAAGCGTTGATTCCACCCGAGCATGATTCGCGTTATATTGAACCTTACTCTCTGGAGAATTACCTGTAAGGTTATAGGCTACAACCGTACGGAAACTCAATGTCCATGCCTTGCTTTCCCCTAAATTAAAATTGAAATTCAAGCCTACACGCGAAGTCAGGTCATTACTATCGCCTGCGCCATTCATATAGTTATGCATCCAACCAATACCTGTTACGGTCTCAATTTCCATGAAACGAGGTTCGCCCCAATAGCCACCAAACAGATTCATCAGGTTCATCTTTCCAAGTAAGCTTACATCGGAAGCATCAAAAGCAGTACTGCTCCGACTGGTGTTGACAAATCCCTGGCCCTGTATTTCCATTCCCAATACCGGTGTCCATTGTTTGTTGACACTCAGTCCAAATACAGGACGCGCACTCTTAAAATAAGAACCGTTCCCAATTTTCATCGTTGCACCTGCATTGACGCCGATAGACCAATTTTCAAAGAATCCACCGTTGGATAAGGCCATTGTTTGTGCATTTAATGTCAGGGCACCAATGGCCAATGCCGACAATAGAATAGTTTTTTTCATAAGTCATCTCAATTTAGTTAATATATCGACTGATTTCCCTAAATAACAAGTGGGAAAAGATTCGGTTCACCAAATGAGAAATTTATTCTATCTTTGCAACATGACCGACCGGAAAATCATACATATTGATATGGATGCTTTCTATGCATCGGTAGAGCAACGGGATTTTCCTGAGTTGCGTGGAAAACCTATAGCTGTAGGCCATGCTGAAAAAAGAGGAGTCGTTTCGGCCGCCAGCTACGAAGCACGAAAATACGGTGTACGCTCGGCCATGTCGTCCTTGAAAGCCAAACAACTCTGTCCCTCATTAATATTCGTACCGGGAAGGATGCAGGTATACAAGGAAGTTTCCGAACAAGTACATGAAATATTCCGCCAATACACCGACCTTATCGAGCCCATATCACTGGATGAAGCTTTTCTGGACGTTACAATCAACAAGCCCAATATAGTGTTAGCAGTAGACATAGCCAAAGAAATCAAACAAAAGATACGGGATGAACTTCATTTGGTTGCATCGGCTGGGGTATCCTACAACAAATTTCTGGCCAAGATTGCATCCGACTATCGAAAGCCAGATGGACTTTGCACCATACACCCTGACCAAGCCTTGGAATTTATCGCCAAATTACCCATCGAATCTTTTTGGGGAGTAGGTCCTGTCACTGCACAAAAAATGCACTCTATTGGTATTCATAAAGGATATGACCTGCAACAATGTACCGAAGAAACATTAGTACGCCTATTCGGGAAGGCAGGTCTTCTGTATTACGATTTCGCACGAGGAATAGATTTACGACCGGTAGAGAGTGAGCGCATCCGCAAATCAGTGGGCTGCGAATGTACCCTCGACAAAGACATAACCAAGCCTTCTTCTGTTATCATCGAGCTGTATCATGTAGCGGTAGAATTGACAGAAAGGCTAAAAAGGAATCATTTTAACGGTAATACACTGACATTAAAAATCAAGTTTTACGACTTCACACAAATCACTCGAAGCCTGACGCAAGAAAAAGACCTCCACACTTTGGACGACATTCTTCCATTGGCCAAGCAGCTATTGAAAGAAGTGGATTATTCCATCCGTCCCATCCGTTTGATAGGCTTGACGGTCTCTCATCCCAAAGAAGAACAAGAGGGAACAAACAAACACACCCAACTTTATAAACAATTGGAATTGGAATTCCACGAATGGTAATTTACAAGTAAAATATTGTCCAACTCCCACAAAGTTCGTATTTTTGCACGTTATATTAAAATAAGAATAACAGAGTAGATAGAAAACCATGAAATTGATAAACCTATTCATAGTTGGATGCCTTTCCCTTGGTTTGGCAGCCTGTGGAGGAGGGAACGACGATCCTGAAGCACCGACTCCAGAGCCTACTCCTACCCCCAATCCTTCTCCAAGCCCAACACCTGACCCAACTCCAGACAACACCGTAAGTTTTTACAAAGGAGCTGACATCAGTTGGGTTACAGAAATGGAGAAAGACGGCAAGAAGTTCTACAGCACCTCGGGCAAGGAAACGGGCTGTTTCGAATTAATGAAAGGACTCGGCATGAATGCCATCCGTTTGCGTGTATGGGTAAATCCGGAAAAAGCCTATGGTGATTATTGCAACCAAGCCGATGTAGTAGCCAAGGCCAAACGTGCCAAAGAAGCCGGAATGGAAGTGATGATAGATTTTCATTACAGTGATTTTTTTGCGGACCCCAGCCGACAAACCAAGCCTGCAGCATGGGAAGGCAAGTCGTTGGCCGAACTGAAAACTGCCGTTACCGACCACACCACTACTGTATTGAAAGCCATCAAAGAGGTCGGAGTAACCCCGAAATGGATCCAGATAGGCAACGAAACACGTAATGGCATGCTGTGGCCCGAAGGACAATTGTGGACAAGCAACGGTGACATAGCCAACGGATGGAAGAACTATGCCGATCTCAGCAATGCCGGATATGATGCAGCCAAGGCTGTATTCGGCGATGCTATTGTGATGGTACATCAGAACAATGCTTGGGAAGATTTAGATTGGTGGTTCAAGAAATTCAAGGCAGCCAGTGGCAAATTCGACATGATTGGTTTGTCACATTATCCACAATCCGAATCGGACAAGACTTGGCAAACCGTCAACCAAGAAGCTCTGAAGCACATTAAATCATTGTCAAACACTTATAAATGCAAGGTCATGATTTGTGAAATAGGCGTCAAAACGCAAGCCAACGAAACGTTAGCCGCACAAGTTTTATCAGAATTTATGACCGAGGCCAAGAAAATTGAAGCCTGTGCCGGTATATTTTATTGGGAGCCTCAAGCATATGGTGGTTGGAAACCGGTTTATTATACCACTTTAAAATGGAATGCTTACGACATGGGTGCCTTTACTTCGGCGGGTAAACCAAGCAAAGTAATGGATGCCTTCAAAGATTGACATACATGAAAAAAATACAAATTACAGCTCCCGAACGGATAGAAGCAACTATCCAATTGCCTTCTTCCAAAAGCATCAGCAATCGGGCTTTGATAATCAACGCATTGGGTAACGGGACATATACTCCCGATAATCTTTCGGACTGCGATGATACCATGGTAATGATTCGTGCATTGGACAACAGCCAACCGCATGACACGATTGATATTATGGCTGCCGGTACCGCCATGCGTTTCCTTACTGCCTATTTGGCGGTTACCCCCGGTAATCGTATCATTACTGGTACCGAACGCATGCAACAACGTCCTATCCAACTATTAGTCAATGCACTTCGCCATTTAGGAGCCGAAATAGAATATATAGGAAATGAAGGGTTCCCTCCTCTACGTATCAAGGGAAGAACTTTGAATGAAGGATGCATCAGTTTGCCTGGCAATGTCAGTTCCCAATACATTTCAGCTCTGCTCATGATTGGGCCAACTTTGAAAAGCGGACTGGACATCACTTTAACCGGCGACATCATCTCCCGTCCCTATATAGACCTCACTCTCAAGCTAATGACAGACTTTGGTGCAAAAGTTGGATGGACTGATGAACATACTTTAAAAGTGGAAGCCGTCCCCTATCAATCCATTCCCTTTTATGTGGAAAGCGATTGGAGTGCAGCATCCTATTGGTATCAAATAGCAGCCTTAAGTAAAGAGGCACACATTACGCTACCCGGATTGTTTCAATACAGTTATCAAGGAGACAGCAAAGTAGCAGATCTGTTTTTATCATTAGGCATTGAAACCTTGCACCATGACAAGACTGTCACTTTAATTAAAACAAATAAAAGCGTAAAACGATTGGATTACAATTTCATCGACCAACCCGATTTGGCACAGACATTGGTTGTAACTTGTGCCTTATCAGGCATTCCCTTTCGTTTCAGCGGCTTGCAAAGTCTAAAAATCAAGGAAACCGACCGCATGGCTGCCCTCATCAAAGAAATGAGCAAATTAGGATATGTATTGCAAGAAAGCGAAGGTTCCATATTGTCATGGGAAGGCGAACGTTGCACTCCTACTCATGAAGCAATCGATACTTACGAAGACCATCGGATGGCTATGGCCTTTGCACCGGCTTGTCTTGTCATGCCACATATAAACATCAACAACCCACAAGTTGTTAGTAAATCATACCCCCATTATTGGGACGATTTGAAAGCTGCCGGATTCATCATTAAGGAGGTATAAACATTATGTGGTTTTTGGTTGTTTGTCTGTTTATCATTACCTTGATTGCCATGCTAATAGGGAAAATATACTATTGGCGTATCAATAAAAAGATCGAAAAAGGCGAATTACAGGAAATCCCGCCAGTAATGGAAGTGGATGAAGAATGTTGTGGGCAACATGAGACTTGCGAGAAAGACAGTTTATTGGCCGCAGTAAGCAAAGGTATAGAATACTACGACGACGAAGAATTAGACCGTTTCCGAGGACGCACTTCCGAGCAATACACAAGTGAAGAAGTGGAAGAGTTTCGAGAAGTAATGTTTACCTGCCAGGACGAAGAAGTGGCAGGTTGGTGCCGAAGTCTACAACTTCGAGGTATTGAACTACCCGACGAATTGAAAGATGAACTTTTCCTAATCATAGGAGAAAGAAGAACAAGACATTGATTGATGAATGAGATTTTCGAACTAATGGGATATACCTTCTTCCAACATGCGCTGTTAGGAAGTTTATTTGCCAGCATCGCGTGTGGCATCATTGGTACGTATATCGTTACCCGTCGATTGGTGTTTATCAGTGGAGGCATTACCCATGCTTCGTTTGGCGGAATTGGTATCGGACTTTATACGGGGCTCTCTCCCATATTAGCTGCTGCAATCTTTTCAGTCTTATCCGCTTTTGGTGTAGAATGGCTCAGCAAACGAAAAGACATGCGTGAAGATTCCGCCATTGCGGTCTTTTGGACATTTGGGATGGCTATTGGAATCATTTGTTGTTTTCTCGCTCCTGGGTTTACTCCCGACCTTTCTACTTATCTTTTCGGCAACATACTGACCATCACCTCTACAGACATTATCATCCTGATTGTGCTATCCATATTTTTGATTCTATTTTTTGCCTTATTCATAAACCCCATTATCTATATTGCTTTCGATCGGGAATATGCCCGTTCACAACATCTGCCTGTTGTAACCTTCGAATACCTGCTCATGATGTTCATTGCACTGACAATCGTATCTTGTTTAAGAATGATAGGTATCGTATTGGTCATTTCTTTGCTGACGCTTCCCCAAATGACAGCCAACCTGTTCACACATAGTTTCAAAAGAATTATCGTACTTTCTATCGTATTTGGATATATCAGTTGTTTAGGAGGATTGCTGTTATCTTATCAGCTTCAAGTCCCTTCAGGAGCCTCCATCATCTTTTTCTCCATTCTACTATATATCCTTTGCAAAATGGGAAAAAGCCTTTATATTTGCAATCATTCTAAATCCAATAAGTTATGACGATTAAAATCAATTCAATAGAAGATATTCATCAAGCGGCCCAGCAATTCATTGCAAGCATGGAAGACAATACCGTTTTTGCCTTTTACGGAAAGATGGGAGCTGGAAAAACAACATTCATCAAAGCCGTATGTGAAGAATTGGGTGTAACGGATGTCATTAATTCTCCGACTTTTGCTATTGTCAACGAGTACCGTTCGGATGATACTGGAGAATTAATCTACCACTTCGACTTCTACCGAATCAAAAAACTTGAAGAAGTGTATGATATGGGATACGAAGATTACTTCTATAGCGGTGCGCTTTGCTTTATTGAATGGCCGGAACTAATTGAGGAAGTATTGCCTGAAGATGCGGTTAAAGTAAATATTGAAGAATTGGAGGACGGCACCCGACAAATCAGTACAACATCCCTATAACACTCCTCTTCATGACCATGCATTATATCATACAAGGTATCTTTGTAGGTGTAGGATTATTGGCCATCATTGCTTCCCTATTCAATTGGGATTGGTTTTTCAACTCACAAAACACCCTATTTGTTGTAAAAAAAGCAGGACGCCGAAAATCCCGTGTTTTTTATTTCATATTAGGATTACTAATGATTGTTACAGCCATTTATTTTTTTATGGAAGTACAAAAAATATAAAAGTAAAAAGGAGTACTTGTAGGGTACTCCTTTTTACTTTATATACTTACTTCTTATTCTTCCAAGCTGTCACCATATTCCATTTCGCCCTGCACAACAAAGAACACATCTTCTGCATTGTATGGTCCCATGCCTTCTTTTTTGGCGGCTTCCACTACATAGTCTACAACTTTATCCAAGTCAATATCAATATAGCCCTCTTCATCAGGTTCCGCTTCCAGACATTCGCTTGAAGTATAATACTCAGCAATTACATCGATTATATAATACAAATCATCGTCTGTAAACTTGTCCTTCAAATCTTGAGGAAGGTAACTTTTGATAAATTCAACTGTCTGAGCATCACTTTCAGCATCCAACAGAAAATCATCTTCCTGTCCCATAAATCTTCTTTATTAAATACAAAACAACTAATTACAATAAAGCCTTCACCTTATCTTCCAATTGAGCTTTTGTAACAGCTCCAACAGTCTTATCCTTTACTTCGCCATTCTTGATAAAAAGGACAGTTGGGATATTGCGGACACCAAATTTGCTGGTCAATTCATCATTTTCATCCACATCGCATTTACCAATAATAACTTGATCTTTATATTCTTCAGCCAAAGCTTCCACATCCGGACCTATTTTCTTACATGGACCACACCATTCAGCCCAAAAATCAATCACTACAGGTTTGCCTTCTGCCAACAATTCTTCAAAATTGCCATCTTTAATTTCTAATGCCATAATTGTATTTCTTTTTTAAAGTTTATAATCTTGTTTCGCAAAGATACTAATTAATTTTGGAGGAAAACAAAGGATGTTCCTCTAAATATGCCATAATCTCTTTATGAACGGTAATTTTCAATATCCTTGACATCAGGTTAACATGCATCATCTCCTTTTCATCCTGTATATTGAAACATAATTCCGCATTTCCCGGATGTGCTTTCATTAACGCATGCAATTCACCAATCATTTCTTCGTTAACGGCTGATAACGGTACCGTTATAGTCAATTTTTCAATAATTGAGTCTTTTACTTCCGGCAAAAGTTCAACCTGATTCAATTTCACTTCAAACTCATCCTGGCGCCATTGTTTGGGTTGACACTTTCCTTTCATAAACAAGAACATACCCACATTGAAAAAACTTTTCTTTTCAACCCAATCACTGCCAAAAAAAGCAAATTCAGCAGAGCCTGAATAATCCTCCACTTTTGCAATACCAAAAGGATTACCTTTTTTGGTCTGTCCCTCGCGAACGCCTGTAACAATTCCTCCCATTACCAAATCCTGATTCTGCAAAGGAGTAAGATCATTCAGTTCGGCCATCCTTACATTACAGACATGCTGAAGAATTACAGCATATTCATCCAAAGGATGGGCAGACAAATAGATTCCGACCAATTCACGTTCTCTATTCAAACGTTCCAAATCGCTCCACGCCGGAGCTGATATGATTTCGGGTGTCGCCACTTCAACCATATTATCTCCACCAAACAAGGAATGTACGGCAGCAGCTTTATCCAACTGATATTTATTTCCGTAACGAACCAACACTTCAGTAAATGTTTCCCCTTTTGCATTTACAGCAAAAAAATCTTCGCGTTTAATGTCCGAGAAATCATCGAAAGCACCCGCCAACGCCAAATTTTCAATATTTTTCCGATTGCATGCCGAGAGATTTACACGTTGTACAAAATCGAAAATATTTTTATAAACACCATTTTTTTCACGCTCGTTCAATATACTCTGCACAGCACCTTCACCTACTCCTTTGATAGCACCAAGTCCAAAACGGATATCTCCTTTACGATTCACAGAAAATTTCAAATAACTTTCATTGATATCCGGTCCCAATGTCTTAATGCCAGTAGCCTTACTCTCATCCATCAATTTGGTTATTTCCGTAATATTGGAGATATTCCGGCTCATAGTTGCAGCCATATATTCGGCTGGATAGTTTGCTTTCAAATAGGCAGTCTGATAAGCGACCCAAGAATAACAAGTGGCATGCGACTTATTGAATGCATACGATGCAAACTTTTCCCAGTCTGCCCATATTTTTTCCAGAACTTTGGCATCATGTCCATTCTTTTGTCCCCCCAAGATAAATTTAGGTTTCATCTGATCCAATTTATCTCTTAACTTTTTCCCCATCGCCTTACGCAAAGCATCCGATTCTCCACGGGTAAAATCAGCGAGCAGACGAGACAATAACATCACCTGTTCTTGATATACCGTAATACCATATGTATCTTTCAGGTATTTTTCCATAATAGGGATATCGTATTCTATCGGCTTTCGTCCTTGTTTTCGGTCAATAAAATCCGGAATATAATCCATCGGTCCCGGTCGATACAAGGCATTCATTGCAATCAAGTCTTCAAAAGTACTTGGTTCCAATTCCCTTAAATATTTCTGCATGCCAGGAGATTCAAATTGGAAAGTACCTATGGTTCTTCCTTCGCAATACAATTCATAAGTCAACGGATCGTTGATGTCAATTTCATCAATATTCAGTACTATACCTTTACTGCGCTTGACATTTTCCAAAGCCTCCTTAATGATGGACAAAGTCTTCAATCCCAAAAAGTCCATTTTAATTAAGCCCGTATCTTCAATTACAGAACCTTCATACTGAGTTACCAACATTTTTTCTCCCGTCTCCTTATCGTCAGCTGTACTAACTGGCACCCAATCGGTTATATCATCCCTACAAATGATGGTTCCACATGCATGTACCCCTGTATTACGTACATTCCCTTCCAACATTTTGGCATATCGGATGGTATCACGAAGAATAGGGTCCGTGGAGACTTCAGCCGCCTGCAATTCAGGAACATCCTCTATCGCATTCGGTAAATTCATTTTCTTTCCACTTGGCAAACGATCAGGGATAGCCTTACACAACCGATCGGATTCGGCCAACGGTAATTTCTGTACACGGGCAACATCCTTAATGGCAAGTTTAGTAGCCATGGTACCATAAGTAATGATATGTGCCACCTTTTCTTGACCATATTTCTCCGTCACCCAATTCAAGACACGTCCTCGACCATCATCATCAAAATCCACATCAATATCCGGTAACGAGATACGGTCCGGATTCAAAAAACGTTCAAACAGCAAATCGTATTTAATAGGGTCTATCTGTGTGATTCCCAAGCAATAGGCTACAGCAGAACCTGCTGCAGAACCACGTCCCGGTCCCACCGACACATCCAAATCTTCACGAGCAGCACGAATAAAGTCCTGTACAATCAAGAAGTAACCAGGGAACCCCATTGTCTTCATGATATGAAGTTCAAACTTGATTCGTTCACTGGTCTCTTCGTCCAACACATCTCCATACCTCTTTTTAGCACCAATCAAAGCCAATTCTCTCAGATAGTCAGCTTCCAATTTGATTCGATAAAGTTTATCATAGCCTCCTAACTTTTCAATCTTAGCCTCTGCATCCGCTTCACTCAAAACAACATTCCCATTTTCATCTTGAGTAAATTCATCAAATAAATCCTTTTCAGAATATTTATTTCGGTATTCTTCTTCCGTTCCAAACTCCTCTGGTATTTCAAAATTCGGCATAATCGGAGCATGATCAATGCTATAGAATTCAACCTGATCACAAATATCTGCCGTATTCGACAAAGCCTCTGGCACATCCGCAAAAATTTCATTCATTTCCGCCTTTGTCTTCATCCATTCCTGTTTGGAATACAACATACGTGTAGGATCATCCAAATCTTTACCCGTACTCAAACAAATCAAACGGTCATGAGCCTCTGCATTTTCTTCGTCTACAAAATGCACATCATTGGTACACACCAACTTTACACCAAACTTTTTGGAGTATTCAATCAGTTTGGCATTAGCAATTTTCTGTAAATCATACGCTTCTCGATTGGCGCGTTGTGCCGGGTCCTTCACTTCATGACGTTGCAGTTCCAAATAGAAATCATCACCAAACACCCGTTTGTACCATTGAATAGCCTCTTCGGCCTCATCGAATTTACCTTGGATAATCTTTCTTGGAATTTCTCCGGCCACACAAGCCGAACAAACAATCAGCCCTTCGTGGTATTTTTCCAGTTCTACCCTATCTGTACGCGGTCGGGAATAGAACCCTTCCGTCCAAGCTTTCGATACCAATTTGATCAAATTATGATATCCTTTTTCATTTTTGGCAAGCACGACCAAGTGATACCCACTTTGATCAGCCTTACCATCCCTATTGAACATGCGGCGTCGGGCCACATACATTTCGCAACCAAATATAGGTTTGAAGAGTTTCTTTTTAGTTTCCTCTAATTGCAATTTGGAAGTTGCCAATTCCTCCTCAAGATTTTCACATTCTATTTTTCCTTTTTCAAGAGCAGAAATTTTTTTCTTCAAATCCTTGATTTCACCATTAACTTTTCCGTTCTTCTTGTTGACATAGTTGAAGAATTCCTTGATACCGAACATATCACCATGATCGGTAACCGCAATTCCTTTCATACCATCAGCAATTGCCTTATCTACTAATTTAGAGATAGATGCCTGACCATCCAGTATGGAATATTGAGTATGTACATGTAAATGAACAAAATCCTGCATAGACTAAATCTTCTATAAATTCCCGATAAAGATAATCGGCTTTCACAAAACGAACAAAAAGAAAAAGCAGAAGTTATGAACAAAGCCCTTTTTTTATTTAAAATATCCGATTCCTATCATTATCCTTGCATTTTATTTGGCAGTTTTCCAAATAAAACTTATTTTTGCACGAATTACATAGTCATCTAGTATTATGAATCGACTAAAAAAATTGAAAAAAATCAGAATTCACAGAGAAGGTACAGGAATCCTGATAGCAAGCGCCCTTTTGCTTCTTGGAATCAATGCTTTCGTATTTGTGGTATCCGACTATAAATTACCTTTCTATATTATCGCCATCGCTTCAATAATTGTCTATATGCTGATGGTCAACTTCTTCCGTTGTCCCATCCGTCTATTTGAACAAGACACCGAAAAAATCGTGGTTGCTCCTGCCGATGGAAAGATTGTGGTTATCGAGGAAGTGGATGAACATGAATACTTTCATGACAAGCGATTAATGATTTCCATTTTTATGAATATCACGAACGTACATGCCAATTGGTATCCAGTAGATGGAACAGTTAAACATGTAAGCCATCAAAACGGAAAATTCATGAAAGCATGGCTTCCCAAAGCCAGTACAGAGAACGAGCGTTCCATGGTCATCATAGAAACTCCTGAAGGACATACAGTTATGGCTCGACAAATAGCCGGTGCAGTAGCACGCCGCATTGTAACCTACGCCAAAGCTGGTGAAGATTGTTACATCGACGAACACATGGGATTTATCAAATTCGGTTCACGAGTAGATGTTTATCTTCCTTTGGGCACAGAAGTTTGTGTAAAGATGGGACAAAAGACTACTGGTAACGAAACGGTTATCGCCAAATTAAAATGACTTTGAAATATGGCTAACTGTATTACACGCCACATTCCCAATACCGTTACTTGTTGTAATCTGTTTTGTGGATGTATCGCTGCTTATATGGCATTCCAAAGCGACTATGAAAAAGCAATTCTTTTTATCATATTAGGAGCCGTATTCGATTTCTTCGACGGAATGTTAGCACGCTTATTCAATGTATCAGGACCATTAGGAAAAGAACTCGATTCGCTGGCTGACGATATCACTTTTGGCTTTGCACCTTCAGCTATTGTATTTTCTTTATTCAAGGAAGTACACTATCCTGATTTTCTATTGGCTGTTTCCGAATACATGCCCTATACAGCTTTCATTATTGCAGCATTTTCGGCTTTGCGATTAGGGAAATTCAATATTGACACTCGTCAAAGTACAACCTTTATTGGACTTCCTACCCCAGCTAATGCCCTATTTTGGGGGTCATTGGTAGTCGGCGCACACGATTTTCTTATTTCTGATTCTTTCAATGCCATCTATTTATTCTTGTTGGTATTACTCATGTCCTATCTGTTAGTTGCAGAAATCCCCATGTTCTCCCTTAAGTTCAAAAATCTGGCATGGAGCGACAACAAAATCAGCTACATATTCCTTTTCGTATGCATACCTTTGTTGGTATCTCTCAAGTTAAGTAGTTTTGCGGCCATCATCCTTTGGTATATCTTTTTGTCAGTCATTACAAAAAAGAAGGCATAATTTTACACTTTGGCACAGTTTTTGTTATAGGATTCTAAAAAGCTAAAAAATCATGTTTGGAATCTTGGGATTTATATTACTGTTCATTTTGTTCATTCTACTGATAGGTCTTGCTCTTATCAGTAACATCATTCGTTATATCTTCGGATGGGGCAAACGCACTCCCAACCGTTATTATAAACAACAAACAAACCAAACGAACAACAACCACACATCAACAACTTCATCCGCTTCCACTTCCGGAAAAAAGAAAATTTTTGATGACGATGACGGGGAATATGTAGAATATGAAGAAATAGAATGACGCTTATCAACGTTTCTTTTTAAAAAACTCCTTCATCAGCAGAGAACATTCGTCCTGCATGATTCCTTGTAAAACCACCGTTTTGGGATGAAGCGCATCAGGAGCATACCGTTGATAGCCTCGTTTTTCATCGGATGCGCCAAAGACTAAGCGTCCCATTTGTGACCAAGCAATAGCCCCAGCGCACATTACACAAGGTTCTACAGTCACATATAGCGTACAATCATTCAAATATTTACCCCCCAAATAATTGGCAGCTGCAGTAATAGCCTGCATTTCAGCATGAGCAGTTACATCATTCAACGTTTCTGTCAAATTATGAGACCGAGCAATGATATAATCACGGCAGACTATAACCGCTCCGACCGGCACTTCCCCTTTGGCTGCTGCCTTTTTTGCTTCCTCCAAAGCATGTCGCATATAAAACGAATCATCTGCCATTTTATCGTCTCATATCATGTTCATTGAACAAAGTAGGATAATCTTCTTCCATCTTCTGATGAATAAACGACAAAACCGTTTCGCGCAGCCAACGAGCCTTGTTGCTTATTTTATATTTCTTCAAATAAGCATCTACAATACGTACCTCTTCTTCACTCATCAAACACACCATACGTTGCTTACGTCGGGTATACTGAGTTGGTACTTTGTCTCTTTTTTTCACGGTATTTGCCATTTATTTTGCAAATTTAGCCTTACTTCTGTAATTACAAAAGATTAATTGAGTAAATTTGTCCCAAAAGGAAGAAAACATGGCACTCCATAATGAATTAGGAAAAAAAGGAGAAGAAGAAGCAGTACGCTATCTCATCCAAAAAGGGTACAGTATCCTACATCGCAATTGGCGCTCCGGAAAAAAGGAATTGGACATTGTAGCCATATACGACAACACGCTGGTAGTTATCGAAGTCAAGACACGTAGAGATGTACTTTATGGTAACCCAGAAGATGCCGTCAACGGACAAAAAATAAGAAAAATCGTTTCATCTACAGATGCGTATATCCGTAGGTATGCGATTGATTTGCCTGTACGTTTCGACATCATAACGATGACAGGAACAGACATTCCTTTCCAGATTGAACACATTGAAGAGGCTTTCTATCCTCCCATTTGGTAATAAAAAAAAGAAAAGTATGAAATACCCTAAAGAAACCGAAATCGGTTTAGAAAAGATAGAAGATGTAACATCTACTAATGACTACCTCAGTCAATTGTGCAAGAACAATGAGACTAAAGAGTTCTATACTGTATGGGCTGAACGCCAGACAGCCGGTAGAGGCCAACGAGGTAACAGTTGGGAATCCGAGCCCGGCAAGAATTTGACATTCAGCATAGTTCTATACCCGACTGTTCTCAAAGCGCGACAACAGTTCTATTTATCCATGCTTGTTTCCACCGCCGTTGTTTACGCACTCAACAACTACACGAAAGGATTCAGCGTCAAATGGCCGAACGATATCTATTGGAATGACAAAAAAATTGCCGGCATTCTAATTGAGAATGAGTTGGAAGGAAACTATGTTATGCAAAGCATCGTGGGAATAGGTTTGAATGTCAACCAAGAAATATTCCATTCATCCATACCCAACCCCATTTCTTTAAAACAAATACTAGGAGTTGAAATTGACCGGAAAGAACTATTCGAGAAACTCCTTAATACCATTATAGGAGGCTATCTAGGTTTGGAAGAACATTCCGAAAAGATTATGCCCAGCATCAACAAGCAATATTTAAAGAGTCTGTATCGCAAGAATGGTTACCATCTATATCGAGATGCACAAGGAACATTCAGTGCACAATATGAGGATATGGACACCGACGGACACCTTTATCTCCGAGACGAGCAAGGTAAAATCCGACGATATGCATTCAAAGAAGTAGAATACATCCTCGACGAGCCACATGAATAAAGGTAACAAAGAGATATTGGCTATCGCCCTCCCCTCCATTGTGTCCAACATCACCGTTCCCCTATTGGGGTTAGTCGATGTAGCTATTGCAGGACACCTTGGAGCAACTTCCTATATCGGTGCCATAGCCATTGGAGGCATGCTTTTCAATATCATCTATTGGCTTTTCGGATTCTTACGGATGGGGACTGGAGGTATGACGTCACAAGCATATGGAGCTAACGATTGGGATGAGTCCATACGACTTTTGATGCGTTCAATAACGGTAGGCCTCTTGATTTCCTTGACATTGATTGTGTTACAATATCCTATTGAACGTATTGCTTTTGCCTTGATTGACACTACGCCCGAGATAGAGCAGTTGGCCCGAACCTATTTTTACATCTGTATTTGGGGCGCTCCAGCTGTATTAGGACTATATAGCTTCTCCGGATGGTTCATCGGAATGCAAAATTCACGTTTCCCAATGTATATCGCCATCGTTCAAAACATCGTCAATATCCTTGCCAGTTTCATGTTTGTATATGGAATGAATATGAAAATAGAAGGAGTGGCATGGGGAACACTTATCGCCCAATATACAGGATTCATGATAGCTATCGGCCTATGGCTATGGTATTACGGTCGGCTACGCAAGGAAGCCAATTACCGCTCTTTCCTAACCCGAGAAGCCATGATGCGCTTTTTCCTTATAAACCGCGATATTTTCTTCCGGACCATCTGTCTGGTAGCAGTCACTGTATTTTTCACTTCTGCCGGTGCATCACAAGGCGAAGTGATATTGGCGGTCAACACCTTACTCATGCAATTGTTCACCCTCTTCTCCTACATCATGGACGGATTTGCGTATGCCGGAGAAGCCCTAACCGGCAAATACATCGGTGCCAATAATTTCAAGACTTTACGCCAAGTAGTCAAACAACTGTTTGGTTGGGGAATAATCTTATCATTGGCATTCACTCTTCTTTACGGCATCGGTGGAGAAGATTTCTTAAGACTACTCACCGACGAAAGCGATGTCATTCAAGCAGCAGACACTTATTTTTACTGGGTGCTCGCCATCCCGTTGGCCGGATTTGCAGCTTTCCTGTTCGACGGTATCTTTATCGGCGCCACCGCTACCCACATGATGTTACGCGCCATGCTGATAGCCTCCGTCACTTTTTTCCTCATTTATTTTGGATGTAAGGAATGGATAGGCAACCACGCTTTATGGCTTGCTTTTATCACCTATTTATTATTAAGAGGTATCATACAGGGATATTTAGGAAGAAATATTTATCTTTGCAAAAACTAACATTTACTATTATGGCAAGATTTAAAAGAATCCTTTTGAAATTAAGTGGCGAAAGCCTCATGGGAGAAAAGCAATACGGTATTGACGAAAAACGCTTGGGAGAATACGCCCAACAAATCAAGGAAATCCACGATATGGGTGTCCAAATCGGCATTGTGATTGGTGGAGGAAACATCTTCCGTGGATTGAGCGGTGCATCCAAAGGGTTCGACCGCGTAAAAGGAGACCAAATGGGTATGTTGGCAACCGTTATCAATAGCCTTGGTTTGAGCAGCGCATTGGGTGTTGCCGGAGTGAAGGCTCGTGTACTGACCGCTATCCGTATGGAACCTATCGGTGAATTCTATAGCAAATGGAAAGCTATTGAAGCGATGGAAAATGGCGAAGTGGTTATCATGTCGGCCGGAACAGGCAATCCATTCTTCACTACCGACACCGGTTCTTCATTACGTGGTATTGAAATTGAAGCCGATGTCATGATGAAAGGCACTCGTGTAGACGGCATCTATACGGCCGACCCTGAGAAAGATCCGACTGCTACCAAATTCGACGACATCACTTATGATGAAATATTAGATCGCGGTTTGAAAGTAATGGACCTTACTGCCACTTGCATGTGTAAGGAAAACAACTTGCCCATCATTGTATTCGACATGGATACCGTAGGTAACCTTAAAAAAGTCATAAGCGGAGAAAACATTGGTACGTTAGTACACAATTGAAAAAGGTTTAAATAATTGATGTCAGCCTTCTGTCGCTTACTCTATCTAAAGCACAGAGGGCTGACATTAAATATAGTTATACACTTCATAGAACTATGTTTTTGTCTTAAAACATAGTTTTGTCTAATTGACACGTACAACTTCCTTTGTTATTTCAATTGAAAAAGACTAACTTTGTTGGAAGAATTAAAAGCTAACTACTATTATGAAAACAATGAATCATTTTTCAAGACTTATCGGCCTTGTTATAGCAGGGATGTTTGCATTCACTTGTTGTAAACCGGAAGTCAAGACCGAGTTCCCTACCAACAAGAAAGAGATTATGGATGCTTTTGTGGCAGGTACACTCCCCCAATCTTACGTACCGGCTGCCTTCTTCATTCATTTCCCAGGAGATGATAGTAAAGTAGGTGAAGGAGCCATCAGAAGCCACCTCAACTATCTGCTACAAACCAATGCAGACGTACTGAAAGTACAATTTGAACAACGTCCCGACTTTATCGAAGGACTGGACAAGCAGGAAACTTGGGACAACATCCCCGAAATGCCCGAGGATTTTTATCGCCCGACTTTTGAAGTGGTACAGAAACTACAAGAATATGTAGGTAAGGATGTATACATTTTACCAACCATCTATTCTCCATACCAAGTGGCCCGTCAGTCTTTAGGTGACGAAAACATTGCCAAAGCTGCCGTAGATCGTCCTGCCGACCTCAAACGTGTATTAGGTTACTACGCCAAAGCATTGGAATGGTATGTAAATGCCTGCAAAGAAATAGGTATTGAAGGTTTCTACATGACCACCCAAGGCGGTGAAATGAAATATTACTCCATCCCCGAATTCTTCGAAGAACAAATCAAGCCCTTCGACCTTCGAATCATGAACTTGTGCCAAAAGGATTCCAAACTCACCATCCTTCACATTTGCGATTGGGAAGGCACCTATGATGACTTGACCCGCTATGTAGACTATCCCGGTGATATTGTAAACACTCCTTTGGATCTTAACGGAACACCCTTCAGCGTATCCGATGGCGAAAAACTTTTCAAGCGCCCTGTATTAGGTGGATTGAACCGCAAAAAAGAAATCATCAGCGGAACGACCAACGATGTAAAGGCCGTTGTACAGAAAGCGATAGCCGATGCACCTAAGGGCAGAATCATGATTGGGGCCGAATGTACTGTTTCGTCTGCACCGATTGAAAACATCTATACAGCTGTCTATACAGCCCATCATGCCAATCAAGAATAAATATATCCGTAAAAATCTCTCAGATAAATCGTCACGAGATAAAGTTTATACTTAGTTTTAAGATATAATATTAGCATCTTTGATGAAATGATGTACGGAATTATTGCATAGATTGAAAAAATAACTTACTTTTGTTTCAATGAAAAAAATCATTGGAATAAACTTTAAAAACTAAAGATATGACAGACGTAAAGACTTGCCTCAATGAGGCGCAGGACAAGATGGATATGGCCACCATGTATTTGGAAGAATCATTGGCACACATCCGTGCCGGCAAAGCCGACACACGTTTGTTGGACGGTATCCGTGTAGACTCCTACGGAAGCATGGTTCCCATCAACAACGTAGCATCCGTAACTACTCCCGATGCACGCAGTATCGCCATCAAGCCTTGGGATAAAAGCATGTTCCGTGTAATTGAAAAGGCCATCATTGATTCCGATTTGGGTATTATGCCCGAAAACAACGGAGAAATTATCCGTATCGGTATCCCGCCATTGACCGAAGAACGTCGTAAGCAACTGGCCAAGCAATGCAAAGGTGAAGCTGAAAATGCAAAAGTTAGTGTACGTAATGCACGTCGTGATGGCGTAGACAAACTGAAGAAAGCCGTAAAGGACGGTCTACCAGAAGACGAACAGAAGAATGGTGAAGAAAAACTTCAGAAGTTGCATGACAAGTACATCAAAACTATTGAAGACTTGTTTGCTGCCAAGGAAAAAGAAATTATGACCGTATAAAAAGGGAACGTGCGCGGATTAGTCATTAAAAACACAGGAAGTTGGTATCAGGTCAAGACCGACGACGGGCAATTAGTTGATTGCAAAATCAAAGGGAATTTCCGTTTGAAAGGTATCCGGAGTACCAATCCTATAGCGGTGGGCGATTATGTGCAGATTATCGTAAACAACGAAGGCACCGCTTTCATCAATGAGATAGAAGACCGCAAGAACTACATCATCCGACGCGCGTCCAATCTTTCCAAACAATCGCATATACTGGCCGCCAATCTCGACCAGTGTATGCTGATTATCACTATCAATTATCCTGAAACCTCCACCATCTTCATCGATCGTTTCTTGGCAACCGCTGAAGCGTATCGCATTCCCGTCAAACTTATATTCAATAAGATAGACAGGTGTAACGAAGACGAAACCCGTTACATGAATGCATTGATTGACCTATATACCTACATCGGATATCCTTGCTTTAGAATATCCGCATTGAACGAGGTTGGTATAGATGAAATCAAAAAAGATCTTGAAGGGAAAGTTACTTTGCTTTCTGGAAATTCAGGAGTTGGGAAATCAACACTTATTAATGCCATTCTACCCGACTATTCAGTGAAAACGGGAGAAATATCCGACTATCATAACAAAGGAATGCATACTACTACTTTTTCTGAAATGTTCCCATTACCTCAAGGTGGATATTTGATAGACACTCCAGGAATTAAAGGATTCGGCACTTTCGACATGGAAGAAGAAGAAGTTGGACATTACTTTAAAGAAATCTTCCAGCATTCCGCCCAATGCAAATACAGTAATTGCACCCATCGTAATGAACCGGGATGTGCTGTACGCGAAGCTGTCAAGCAACATCTCATCAGTGAATCGCGATATACATCCTATTTAAATATGCTGGAGGATAAAGATGAAGGAAAGTATCGAAGCGGTTATTAAAAGTTCTTAAGCAGTATAAACGAAATACTGCTTTTTTCATCTAAAAGAAAATATTAATTCTAACTTAAACTACTCATGAATAAAAAAATAAAATGGGGAATTGTATCGGTTATAGGTGTCGGATTAGCCGTTTTGGCTATACGGGCATTTATTCCACATGAAAACAAAGAGTTGGCAGAAGCCCCCAAATCTGCAAATACAACAAAAAGAAGAGTATTGAACGTCAATGCTGAAATTATAAAAGAAGCGCCTATATCCGACGGGATATCCATCAGCGGCCTGCTACTTCCGGATGAAGAAGTATCCCTTTCCTTTGAAACTTCAGGCAAGATTACCTCTATCAATTTTACAGAAGGTACACATGTAAAAGAAGGACAATTGCTTGCCAAAGTAAATGACGCACAATTACAGGCCCAACTCCGCAAATTGGAAGTGCAATTAAAATTGGCCGAAGACCGCGTATTTCGTCAGAACGCATTGTTGGAAAAGGAAGCGGTAAGTAAAGAAGCATACGAACAAGTACAAACCGACCTTGCCATGTTGAAAGCCGAAATCGATATGGTAAAGGCCAATATCGACTTGACCGAGCTGCGGGCACCCTTCGATGGTATCATCGGTTTACGACAAGTCAGTGAAGGTGCATATGCCACTCCATCCACTATTGTAGCCACATTAACCAAAATATCTCCTTTAAAAATAGAATTTGCTGTACCCGAACGGTATGCTGGAATTATCAAGAACGGTACCAACCTGCAATTTATGGTAGAAGGTCACCTTCATCCTCATTATGCAAAAGTATACGCAACAGAATCGCATGTCGATATTACGACACACACATTTTCCATGCGTGCCTTATATCCCAATGAGAAAGGCCAACTTCTCCCTGGACGTTATGCCAGTGTCAACTTGCGTACACAGGAAGTCAATAACGCTATTGCCATTCCTTCGGAAGCCATTGTCCCCGAAATGGGAATAGACAAAGTCTTCTTATACAAATCAGGCAAGGCCGAACCCGTTACCATCACCAAAGGAATCCGTACCGAGTCCAGAGTACAGGTTTTGCAAGGTTTGAATGTAGGAGACACCATCATCACTTCAGGAACGTTACAATTACGCACTGGATTGAATGTGACATTAGACTATATAGCCCAATAAGCCTCTAGAACTATGAATATATCTGAATTAAGCATACGTCGTCCGGTACTTTCTACAGTATTGACGTTAATCATATTATTGTTTGGAGCTATCGGTTATACCAGTCTAGGAGTACGCGAATATCCATCCGTCGACAATCCCATCATTTCAGTCAACTGCTCATATCCGGGTGCCAATGCCGATGTTATTGAGAACCAAATAACCGAGCCTCTGGAACAGAATATCAACGGGATTCCGGGCATCCGTTCTCTATCCAGTGTCAGTAGTCAAGGTTCCAGTCGTATTACCGTAGAATTTGAACTTTCCGTCGACCTGGAAACCGCAGCAAACGATGTTCGAGATAAAGTTTCCCGAGCCCAGCGCTATTTGCCAAGAGACTGCGACCCTCCTACCGTTTCCAAAGCAGATGCTGACGCCACCCCAATTCTGATGGTGGCTATCCAAAGTGACAAACGTTCTTTATTGGAAATTAGCGAAATAGCCGATCTCACCGTAAAGGAACAATTACAGACCATCCCGGATGTAAGTAGTGTAGAAATCTGGGGAGAAAAGAAATACTCCATGCGTCTTTGGTTGGATCCTATCAAGATGTCGGGATATGGTGTCACTCCCATGGATGTAAAAAATGCCGTCGATCGTGAAAACGTGGAATTACCTTCTGGTAGTATAGAAGGTGACTACATGGAATTAAGTATCCGTACTCTTGGGCTAATGCACACAGCAGAAGAATTCAACAATCTGATTATCAAAGAAGAAGACAATCGAATCGTTAGATTTAGCGATATCGGACGAGCCGAATTGGAAGCACGTGATTTGAAGAGTTACATGAAAATGAACGGTGTTCCCATGATTGGAGTAGTAGTTATACCTCAGCCGGGAGCCAATCACATAGAGATTGCCGACGAAGTTTACAAGCGTATGAAAACGATGGAAAAGGATCTTCCTGACGACGTGCACTATAGCTACAGCTTCGACAACACCCGATTTATCCGTGCCTCCATCGACGAAGTAAAGAATACGGTGTACGAGGCATTCGTTTTGGTAATTATCATCATATTCTTGTTCTTGCGAGATTGGCGTGTAACTTTGATTCCATGTGCTGTAATTCCAGTATCACTGATTGGAGCCTTTTTCGTAATGTATTTGGCTGGTTTTTCCATCAACGTACTTTCCATGTTGGCAATTGTTCTCGCAGTAGGATTGGTAGTAGATGATGCCATTGTAATGACAGAAAACATCTATATCCGAATAGAGCGAGGGATGTCACCCAAGGAAGCAGGGATAGAAGGAAGCAAAGAAATCTTTTTTGCCGTAATCTCTACCACCGTAACGCTTGTTGCCGTTTTCTTCCCCATCGTATTCATGGAAGGAACAACCGGCAGACTATTCCGCGAATTCAGTATTGTTGTTTCGGGTTGTGTTATCATTTCTTCATTTGCAGCCCTAACCTTCACTCCTATGCTTGCCACCAAATTATTGGTCAAGCAACAGAAAAAGAATTGGTTTTATCAAAAAACGGAGCCATTCTTTGAAGCCTTGAATCAAGGATATGATAAATTATTGAGAGCTTTTCTAAAGAAACGGAAATGGGCATGGCCCATCACCGCTATCACCTTGCTGGCTATCTTATTCTTATGGAATACCATTCCTGCAGAAATGGCCCCGTTGGAAGACCGTTCCCGTATCACCGTGCGTACCATGGGACCCGAAGGAGTAACTTACGAATACATGCGCGATTATACGGAAAACATCTATTCACTGGCAGACTCCATTATGCCCGATGCCCAAGCTATAACAGCACGCGTATTTAGCGGAAGTGGTAATGTTCAAATAACTTTAAAGGATTTAAGTGAACGTAATTATTCCCAGATGGATGTTGCCGAGCAATTATCGAAAGCCGTACAGACCCAAACCAAGGCACGCGCATTTGTACAGCAACAAAGCACCTTTGGAGGACGACGGGGAGGAATGCCAATACAATATGTCATTCAAGCGACCAACATAGAAAAACTCCAAAAGGTTTTACCCGTTTTCATGGCCAAGGTGTATGAAAATCCTACCTTCCAAATGGCAGACGTAAATTTGAAATTCAGCAAACCGGAAGCTCGAATTTCCATCAATCGAGACAAAGCCAACGTTATGGGAGTAAGCACCCGCGATATAGCCCAAACCCTTCAATACGGATTAAGCGGTCAACGTATGGGATATTTTTACATGAATGGCAAACAATACGAAATTTTAGGTGAAATCAATCGCCAACAACGCAACAAGCCTGTCGATTTGAAGTCCATCTATATCCGTAGTAACAATGGCGAAATGATTCAAATGGACAATCTCATTGAATTATTGGAAGGTATCGCTCCTCCACAATTGTACCGTTATAACCGTTTTGTAGCAGCTACCGTATCAGCAGGTCTTTCCGACGGAAAAACGATTGGTGAAGGATTGGACGAAATGGACAAGATAGCCACTGAAGTATTGGATGACACCTTCCGTACTGCCTTGAGTGGAGAATCAAAAGAATATAGAGAAAGTTCGTCCAGCCTGATGTTTGCATTCATATTGGCATTGGTTCTTATTTATTTGATATTGGCAGCCCAGTTTGAAAGTTTCAAGGATCCTATCATCATTATGCTTTCTGTACCCTTGGCCGTTGCCGGAGCTTTGATATTTATGCATTTCACCGGACAGACTATGAACATCTACAGTCAGATTGGTATCATTATGCTTATAGGATTAGTAGCTAAAAATGGTATCTTGATTGTTGAATTTGCCAATCAAAAACAAGAATCGGGTACCGACAAGATGAGCGCTATTCGTGAAGCTTCCATCCAACGGCTTCGTCCTATTCTCATGACCAGTGTATCAACCATATTAGGTCTTCTCCCTCTTGCCTTTGCTACCGGAGAAGGAGCCAACGGACGTATTGCGATGGGTATATCTGTTGTAGGAGGAATGCTTATTTCCACTATACTGACCATGTTCATCGTACCAGCAGTCTATTCATACATTTCAACCAACCGAATTAACGAAGAAAAAGCATGAAAAGAACAATAATGACTTTCATTGGCTGTGTTGTCATTTACGGTGTATCTGCACAGCAATCCTATACATTAAAATCATGTTTGGAAATAGGATTGGAACAGAACTATTCCATCCGAATGATTCGAAACGAAGAGCAAGTCAGCAAAAACAACGTTACGTTAGGGAATGCCGGTTACCTACCCACATTGGATTTGTCGGCAGGATATAATGGCAGCCTCAACGATACAGAAACCCAAGCACGCGATACAGGGGAAAAAAGCCGGACAAAAGGTGTATACGATCAGACACTCAATGCCGGTTTGAACCTGAATTGGACACTCTTTGACGGATTCAAGATTCAAGCAAATTACAAACGGTTAAAAGAGTTGGAACGCCAGGGAGAAACCACAACCCGATTGGCCATCGAGGACTTCATAGCAGAACTCACTGCCGAATATTATAACTATATCCAACAACAGATTCGCTTGAAAAACTTCCGATATGCCATGTCTTTATCCAAAGAACGCCTGCGGATTGTAGAAGAAAGATACATTGTGGGCAATTTCTCCCGTCTCGATCTACAACAAGCACGAGTGGATTACAATGCCGATCGGGCTCAATACATGAAACAACAAGAATCGGTAGAAACTTCACGCATTCGTCTGAATGAATTGATGGCCAATCCGGACATGAACCAATCCGTACAAATATCCGATTCTATCATTGATTTGAATACAGTATTATCATACGAGCAATTATGGGAAGCAACCCTAAACAATAATGCCACTTTGTTAAAATCGGCACAAAACAAGACATTGGCAACTTTGGACATGAAAACAATCAAGTCACGCAACTATCCCTATCTAAGATTAAATACCGGATATGGATATACTTTCAACAAATACGACATATCGCCCACCAGTAAAAGAAACAATCTTGGTTTGAATGTAGGCTTGACTATAGGCATCAATTTATTCGACGGAAACCGAAGAAGAGAAATCAAGAATGCACGTATTGCCATCGAAAATGCCCAATTAAAGCAAGAAGAACTTACGCAAGCTTTACAAGCCGACTTAAGTACGTTATGGCATGCTTATCAAAACAACATCAACATGCTGAAATTAGAACGGGAAAACCTGATTGCCGCCATAGAGAATCATGAAATAGCCAGCGAAAGATATATGTTGGGCAATCTGTCCGGTATCGAGATGCGGGAAGCACAGAAAAGTCTATTAGATGCAGAAGAACGCATCTTATCCGCTGAATACGATACCAAGATTTGCGAGATATCCCTTCTACAAATCAGTGGAGGAATTACCCAATACTTGCATTAACACAAAGAAAAGGATGCCCCAACAGGCATCCTTTCTTGTCATTACCCTATTCCATCTACCTAAACTAATATTTGTATGCTTTATATGAATGTGGCATCAATGTAATTCTAAATCGGTTTTTCGGTTCTAATGAGCGTCCCCATCGAACGGGAGTTGTTGCTATCTGTACAGGCTTCAAGGATTCTTTTTCCAACAAATCATTCAGTTCTTTCACCTTGTCCGGATTACCAACAACATAAATATCCACAGGTTCATCATTAAAGTTTTCGACAACTAAAGTCCGGTTGTCATACAAAAACAATCCAACCTTAGAGGGAGCTTCCAAATATACATCCAAATCCTTACTCATCATGCGTCTTATTTCATTCAACGCTCCTGACGGATAGTCGTATAAATTCCCCATATCATCCGGTATGGTCAACACATACAGATTACCCGTTGCATAAGGTGCCCGTAAGACAATAGGATATCCGGAAACGCCTCCAGTTAACGGACGACCCGCACTGACCATTTCCCAGGCATCATTGGTATAATACAAAACTTGAGGTATCAGCAGTTCCCTACCAGATTTCCCATGACGTCCAAAATCATCTACCAACGCCTTCAAATCAGTACAACGTAATTCACACACCTCCGCAATCTTATCAGGGATAGCCTTCAACAAACCACTCGTAATAACCACTTCACGTCCATTCTGCAACTGTTTTTTAATATTCTTCATTATATTCACATCTTTCGCAGCTTGGGCTGTTAGCAATATAACTTTCTGATCTTCAGGAAATGAAGAATACATATCCATAGGCAGTCCTATCATCCCCAAGTAATTTTGCAAGAAATCTTCGCCTTCGGCATGAAAAGGCTTATACGATTTGATGCCAATCGGAGTTCCTAATTGCGCAGTCAAACGATCGGTCTGTTTTAATACAACATCGGCTATTCGAGCCATCGTTGTAGGTTGTATAGTCGTCCCCTCCTTACTTAGGAACGGCTTGGTCATTTCATCATAATTAAAGCTGGTATTCATTCCTTGCCAAGGTGTCCGGAATGAATCCGACAATTTCACTCCCAATAGTTGATTATATGCAAACAATATGATTTCCGGTGTTTTACTCAACATCGTCAGATGCAATTGCTCTGCATAACGATCCATTCCCATTTGTATACCTCCAGAATCTACCCATCCTCCACCATTATATCCAGGACGGAGATTATGAAAATACCGAATTATATTATAACTCAAATAATTCTGCAAATGCTGATTGCCAGCAGGATCTCTGGTTTCCGTTCCGGTCCAAACTCCATCAAACAATTGCGGTCCCTCTTCCAAATTAAAACCAAGTCCTTGGAAATGGTCATACCAATTCGGGTATTTGATGATGACTTTTACTTTCGGATTTACTTTCTTTGATGGTTTCAACACTAAATTACGCCCGGCCTCAGTCATCAATTTCAGGCGATAGTCCGTCCAGCTCATATCACCCTTGGCCTTTATTTCAATATCAGATTTACAACTGGTAAAAAAGAAATCATCCAAAATAAATTCATCAAAATGTTTAGCCGTATGTTCTGCTATTTCCTGAACAGTCTTGCGGTGTTCCGGATTAGAATAGCAAAAGGTTTCAAAACTATTACTTTCATCAATTGTATAAGTTATACCCCCTGCCGTTTCTATCCCTTTTGCATGAAAGAATTCTTTTGCTTGATTCAATGTATTATCATCAACGATCAACAGATCACGATGAGTCTCCAAATAAATTTTATCCACATCCAACTGACTGGAGATTACACTCCATGTAGAATCTAACCAGTGAATATCCTTCATCTTATCCACTTCATAAGCACGCACATAAATAGAAACTTTAAAACTTTTGTATGCACCCGCTTTCATGGTCATACATCCCAAAGTGCTCAATAAAATAAATGCGAGCATCAATTTTTGTCCTATACCTTTCATATTGACTGTATTTAATTTTTTATAAAAATACAACATTTGCTCAATATGCGAAACCGTCAAATGAATCCATTTTCACCCTCACTTGTTTCTTTTAACAAACATATTTTAGCACGAAACAAAAAAAACCTCTTTTTACATCAAAAAGACCCCTCATTTGATGCTAACTTCATGTCTATAGTACTTGACTATTTTAAAGATTATCTGTAAGTTTGTAAAATTAATGTTCGGCATCAACATAATCATTATCATGAAAAAACGATTTTTGGGGTTCATCTTTTTATCTTTTATGTTTTATGTTGCATCATCCTATGCTACATATAACACTTCTTCTTTCATGTTCAAACACCTTTCTATAGAGAATGGTCTTTCAGACAATAATATCCGACATATATATAAAGATAATAAAGGTTACCTTTGGATCGGGACTCCATCCGGACTCAACCAATACAACGGACATTCATTCAAGCAATACAACAAGGACAATTCCGAATTGCCTGATGACTACATTGCTGAAATTTTTGAAGATCCCAACCAAAACATTTGGATAAGATTATTACAAGGATATAGTGTATACAACTATCAAACTGGAAAATTTGACAACAATTACGCTCAATTTCTCGACAAATTGAATATTCCGAGCCAACACATTCTTAAAGTTGGTTGTACAAACAATGAATTTTGGGCATATGATGCAGCCAAAATATATATCGTTAATCCCCAAAATATTAAGACATATCCAATCAAGGTGCCTGATTTATCCAAAATCTCGATCAGTCCTCATCACATATATTCAATTTACAACAATGGAGAAATACTACATACCAACCGACAAACATCCGAGACAAAGAGAATATTTATCCCTCAAAATTACATTTCTGAAATTATAAACAAAGAACCAAGCATCTATACAGACAACAACGAAGGCATATGGGTCTATACATTTCAGAACAGTTGTTTGTTATATAAAAAGAATCAAAAAAGCCAATGGGAAAAAATAGAATTATTCCCCAAGAACCAAATACCTTTTAACCGTATTCATCAAATTCTTGACATAGGGAATGGAAACATTTGTATTCTTACCAGCCATATGGGATTGTTCATATATAACAAGAACAACCAAGCTATATTCAACCTCACTCATAACTCTCAAAAAAGACACACAATTTGCAGCAACAATCTAACGTCTGTACATCTCGACCAAGCCGGTAACATATGGATAGGGAGTTTCAAACATGGTATTTCATACCATAGTCCTATTTTACCCATTATATTAAACAACCATACTTTAAGCTACGACATCCTTTCATTCTGTAAAGATGAAAATGCACAATGTATATATTATGGAACCGATGGAGATGGAGTCATCCAACAATATCTAGGCAGTGACATCATAAAAGTACTGGATATACCAGCTAACGTCATTGTAGATTTAGTAATGGACAAAGATAAACGGTTATGGATTGGTAGTTATCGCAACGGTTTACTTTGCTACGAAAAAGGAAAAACGAAAAAATACACTACCGAAAACAGTCAAATTCTAGACAATGACATTTACGATTTGGAAATTGACAAATACGGTCGTATTTGGATTGGAACATTGAAAGGATACATACAACGGTACGACCCTTCGACCAATCAGTTTGAAACAATCATACATCATTCAGAAGAATTCAAGATCAGCGACATGCATTACGATGACAATACCATCTATGCAGCTACCAGTGAAGGACTTATACGCATTAATATCGAAACAAATGCGTACCAATTCTTCGATCACACGGACGGGTTCAAAGAAGATGAAATATTGACAGTTTATAAAGACAGTAGAGGTTTGGTTTGGGCCGGTCATTCACATGGATTGAGTGTATGGAATCCACAAAACGATTCAATAACCTTCATTGATTCCAGCAAAGGATTAACGGCCAATTTTATCAAAACCATTATTGAAGACGATTATGGTCAGATGTGGATTGGAACGGGTAATGGTGCTTCACGTATTCAAATCAACGCCAAAGGATTCTCGATAGTAAACTATTCAGTCAACGACGGTCTTATATGTAATGATGCCAATGTGCATGCCACCTTAAAATTAAACAATGGGAACATCCTTATTGGCACACCTAAAGGTTATCATACAATTGTACCACAAGAGATAATTGTCAATGATTACAAAGCAAACATTCATTTAACCGACATCAAATTAGCTCATTCCGATGATCTGGAAAACATTTTAGGGGGCCAATCCATTGAATGTTTGGAAAACATCACTCTCAAAGAAAACAACAACACTTTGACATTGTCTTTTTCTGCTTTAGATTTGATTGAATCCGACAAAATAAAGTATGCATACAAATTGGGAGACAAGAACAATTATTGGATAAATGCTGACAACAACAAGATCAACCTGTCCATGCTACCAATAGGGAAACATCAATTATTTGTGAAGGTCTGCAATTCCCAAGGTAATTGGAGCGAAAACGTCAAGACCATCCAACTGAACATCCTACCTCCCTGGTATCGTTCTATTTTTGCATATTTCATCTATTTCTGTATATGTATTTGTATTATAGCATTGGTATTAAGGCAAATACAAAAAAAGAAAGAACAAGAACAGTTGTTCCTTTCCATTGAAGAAGAAAACGAGAGACAGAAACAACTTAGCGACATGAAACTTCAGTTCTTTGCCAATATCAGCCATGAATTGCGTACTCCACTCTCATTAATCATCAATCCTTTGGAAGAATTCTTTGATAAATATCCGGAACATCGACAAGGTTTACTTGACATTGTCAAAAAGAATGCCACTTATCTGCTCGAACTAATCAATCAGCTTTTAGATTTCAGGAAATTGGACGCTAGTATGGAAAAATTGAATTGCAACCACGACAATATTCTCATTATTTTAAGTGACATTTTTCATTCATTTGAATCTACAGCAAAGAGTAGGCATATCAATTATACATTTGTGCACAATCAACCATCCATTTACATGGATTTTGATTATGACAAAATAAGAAAAATTACAACTAATATTTTATCCAACGCTTTCAAATTCACTCCCAATAATGGTAGTATTTCCCTCCATTTAGAAGTTGTTTCTTCACATTTGATATTATCTTTTATGGATACTGGATGTGGAATTGAAGATGAAGCCAAGGAAAAAGTATTCCAGCGCTTTTATCAATTCAACAAAGACAAGACAGGAGGAGGAAGCGGTATCGGGCTCCACATTGTATCAGAATATGTCAAAATGCACCAAGGGGAGATTGAGATAAAAGACAATACACCGACGGGCTGTATTGTCCAGATCAAATTGCCAATACACCAAAATATAGAACAAGAAAACAATCAGTCCCTTACAGAAAATTCCATTGAAGCCAACGAACAAAAGGAATGCCAATTTTCCATTCTGCTAGTAGACGACAACAACGATTTTTTAACCTTTCTTTCTGAAAGTCTTTCTAAACATTATCAAATTTTTAAAGCTTCAAACGGGAAACAAGCTTTAGAAGTGATTGATAAGGAAGATGTTGATTTAATAGTAAGCGATATCATGATGCCAGAAATGGATGGATTAGAATTATGTACAGCAATCAAAAACGACATCAGATATTCGCACATCTCAATCATTCTATTAACAGCCAAATCCAGTGAAGAACATCTTCTGGAAGGATTAAGTGTAGGAGCAGATGATTACATCACCAAACCGTTCAACATGGAAATTCTGAAACTCCGAATCAATAAAATAATCGAAATGAACACCAAACGAATTGAGATATTCAACAATGAAATCAACATAGAGCCCAGTAAAATTGCCATTACTCCCTTAGACCAGCAACTAGTTGAAAAGGCCATCAAGATTGTAGAAGACCATATCTGTCAATCCGAGTTCTCTGTAGAAGAATTGGCTACGGAACTCAACCTATCACGCAGTTATTTCTACAAAAAAATGATAAAGATTACCGGAAAGAAACCGATAGAATTCATTCGAACTATACGTATGAAGAGAGCCAAACAATTACTAGCTGAAAGTCAGATGCAAGTAGCGGAAATAGCATATATGTTAGGTTATAATTCACCTAAAATATTCTCAAAACATTTTAAGGAAGAATTCAACATCAGTCCTTCTAATTTTAAGAAACAACATTAAAAATCATACCTCATGAAAAAAAACAAAAGAGTATTATTAGTAATCGGCTTATTACTAACAAATTTTCACCTTCAAACCATATTCGCGCAAACAGAAGTCATGGCCTGGAGCAACATTACAGGCGTACGCGTAGATGGTGAATTAATCGATTTTGAATCCTCTTTACGAGTCGGTGATTTCAATACATACGCAGAGCCATCCAAAAAAGAATGGCAACGCCCGCTATATCATCGAGAAGGGAATACCCAGGAAGTTCGAACCAACATCCGAAAAGTCAGGTTCACACAAAAGGTAACAGATATAGCCAAGAGCCACACTCATATCACGATAGAAGCCCAATCTGATACTACGATGAGCCAAGCTGCCTATTTTTGTATCACTCTGACTCCCGAAAATTATTCTGATGCCAAAATCAGAGTTAGAAACAAAAAAATTACAATTACTTCTGCAAACCGACAAATAAAGTTAGATTCAGACAAGCCTTTAAAGACAATTGTCAAAGAGGAAGAAGGGAATCGGGTTATTTATATGGTATTAATGCCTACTTTACAAAAAGGAACAAGCAAAAAAGTAGAGATAGATTTATATGCAACAGGTACCATTGATCATTCTGATGCAAATATTGCACTGAACATAAAGGAACCGGGAAATTTGTTTGTCGGATTCGGTGGTAACTTCCGTCTCCAAAACCCCAAAAACGACCCTAAAGTGATAGACTATTGTTTAAAGAATCTTCGAGTTGCTTATGGGCGTGTAGAGTTTCCTTGGCGTATCTGGCATCCCGAAGAAAACATGGATCCGGTTGAACATGCCCAACAAAATGGTTTACCTGTACATGTAGAAAAGAGTATGCTGATGGCTAAAAGGTTGAAAGAGATCGGTTTGCCTGTTATATTAAGCGGATGGTTCCCTCCTTTTTGGGCCATCGACGGAAAACCAGAAGACTATAAACAGGGAAGTGGAGTAGTAGCCTATCGCTTGAATCCACAGAAAAAAGAGAAAATATATAAATCCATTGCAGACTATCTCGTCTATTTGAAAAAAAACTATGGTGTAGAAATTGCAATGTTTTCTTTCAATGAATCCGATATAGGTATAGATGTCCTTCATACTCCACAACAGCATGCAGAATTTATTAAAGAGTTCGGAGAATATCTTGCCAAGCTAAATCTACCAACCAAGATGTTATTAGGAGACAATTCTGATGCTACCACCTTCGATTTCATTCTTCCAGCGATGAAAGACAATTCGACTCATAAATACATTGGCGCCATATCATTCCATTCATGGAGAGGTTGTGACGATGCCACACTTGCCAAATGGGGAGAAGCCGCCAAACAATTGAACGTACCTCTCATTATCGGAGAAGGAAGTACCGATGCTGCTGCACACAGATACGCAGAGATTTTCAATGAATCAACTTTCGCTCTTTATGAGATTAATCTGTATACACGTATATGTGCCATTTGTCAACCTTTATCAATCTTGCAATGGCAACTTACGTCCGACTATTCGCTCCTTTGGGGAGACGGTATATACCGTTCACAAGGTCCCCTCCGACCCACCCAACGTTTCTGGAATATGAAACAGTTAGCATCCACCCCAGAAGAAGCATTATCCATCCCTGTCACAAGTAGTAAAAAGAATATAAATGCAGCTGCATTCGGGAATGTTGTTCGTGGGGAATATGCCATACATTTGGTTAACAATGGTGCCGATTGCAATGCAACGATTACCGGTTTACCTAAAGATATACAAACGGCAACAGTTTTCATTACCAACACTAAAGACTCCATGACCCCATCCACCGTAACAGTTAAGGATGGTAAGGTCCAAGTACATTTGCCGGCCATCAGTTTTATCACCATTATTACAGAAAAACCAATTTATAATTATTAATTATGAAAAAATTATTATTACTCGTTTCAGTTATAGGTTTCATCCTAACTGAGGGCATAAATGCCCAGGAATTCCAACTGACCTCATCCGGTTATTTCAAAAATCAAGGAGTAGATGTCATGGCTTTCGACGACATCTACCCTGAAGGACACCAAGGTGGGGTATGTATCATTATGAACGGTAATCGTATAGCCACCAACGGTGACATCCGATTGGAAGCGACTCCAGGTCAATGGCAACCTGTTCCCAAGCAATTGAATAGAAAGATAGAAGGGAACAGTATTATTGCAACCATGTGCTATCCGGATTCTTCACGCCATCTAACAGGGTTTAATCCGATGATTTATCCGGAATTGAACTTAGTATACACTGTTAAGGTAGAAGCCAAAGGCAAACAAATTGAAGTAACTGTCGATTTAGACCGTCCCATTCCCGAACATTTTTTAGGGAAAGTGGGATTTAATTTGGAATTCTTCCCTGGTTCTCATTTTGGCAAACCTTGGTTAATGGATAACCAAAGTGGTATTTATCCACAACAACCTAATTCGCCATTGATGACAACCAATCCAAATCATTTGCATACGGGAAATTATCACAACGGAAAAAGCCCTTTGGCAGATATGGATCATTTGATTGGTAAAGGTTACAGTCCTATTGTGGCCGATGACATTATCAGTGAGCCTTACGCTATAGGTAAAAAATTCACCTCTCGTCCTGATGATCCTTACAATAAAGTAACCATCGAATCCTTGACTGGCGATTTACAATTGTTTGATGGCCGTATGAACCACAACAATGGTTGGTTTGTATTACGCAGCAACATTCAACCTAACACAACTAAAGGTGCTGTAAAATGGATTATCACTCCTAATATTGAAGAGGATTGGATGTACAAACCAGTTATCCAAACATCTCAAGTAGGTTATCATCCGGCACAAAACAAAGAAGCTATCATCGAGCTTGACATTCGTGATACCCAACTACACGATGCACAACTGATCCGAATGGATGCCGACGAAATAAAAACTATAAAAACCATCAAGCCTGTAGAATGGGGAAAATTCTTACGCTACAATTATGTCAAGGTCGATTTCTCGGATATCAAAGATTCTGGAGTATATCAAATTAAATACGGTGAATCGATATCCCCTATCTTCCGTATAGACAACAACATATACGAACGTGGTGTATGGCAACCCGTTTTAGAATATTTCTTACCAGTACAAATGTGTCACATGCGAGTGAACGAAAAATATAGAGTATGGCATGATGCTTGTCATATGGATGATGCTCAAATGGCTCCGGCACATAACCACATCGATGGATACGACCAGAAGGGAGGTCTGTCCAAATACCAACCCGGTGAAATTGTAGAAGGCGTGAATATCGGAGGTTGGCACGATGCCGGTGATTTCGATTTACGTATTGAATCACAGGCAGGTGAATGCTATATTTTAGCTTTAGCTTACGAAGCTTTCCAGCCAGAATTGGATGTTACTTCCATAGACCAAATCAATCGTATTACTGAAATTCATCAAGCCGATGGAAAGAATGACTTGCTCCAACAAGTAGAAAATGGTGCACTCAGCGTAGTCAATTCCTATTTGGCTTTAGGTCGTCTTTATAGAGGTATCATTTGTAACAGTCTTCGCCAATACGTCTTATTGGGAGATGCATCTGCCATGACAGATGGGGAAATTGGTAATGATGACGATCGATGGATTTTCACCGAAGACAATCCAATGCGTGAGATGTCTACAGCAGCCCAATTAGCAGCCACTTCACGTGTATTGAAAGGATTCAACGATACATTAAGTACTCATTGTCTCAATATTGCTCGTGAAATATTCGAACACACAGGCAAAGACAACCCAAGAATTGCTTTTGCAAAGATACAGGCAGCAGTAGAACTTTATCTTTCTACAAAGGAACAATCCTATTTGGATTATTTGTTTGCCAATCAAGAATTAATTACCAAACAAATAGGCCAAACAGCTTGGTATACAGCCCGCGTAGAAAAACTAATTGCTCAAATGAAAGGAAAGAAAGCCAAAGCATTCTCGAAAGCTTTCCGCGCAGCTTTAGTAGAAGCAGAAAAGGGTTTGCAGGAGCAAGTAAAAGAAACGCCTTATGGTGTTCCTTATCGTCCACATATTTGGGGAGCCGGTTGGGATATTCAAGGTTTTGGATTCAGACATTACTTCTTAGCTTCGGAATATCCTGAAATATTCTCTAAAGAGCCAATATTCAATGCGCTTAACTTTGTATTAGGATGTCATCCAGGTTCTAATCAAGCTTCATTCGCTTCAGGTGTAGGAGCCCAATCAGCAACGGTTGGATACGGATTGAATCGTGCAGATTGGTCATACATTCCAGGGGGAGTTATTTCTGGTACCGCTTTGATTCGCCCTGACTTCCCCGAATTGCTTACCTTCCCCTTCTTGTGGCAACAAACTGAATATGTATTGGGAGGTGGTTCATCCCACTACATGTTCTTGGTATTAGCAGCCCAACAATTATTAGAAGAAAAGCCTTAAAACATAAACCATGTAGGTACAAAAAAAGTGGATATATAGATATCCACTTTTTTTATTTTCATTTCAAATGAATTATTTGCAACTACAACGAGGTTTCAATTGTTTGAAGAAATCATTTCCTTTATCATCTACAAGAATGAATGCTGGGAAATCTTCCACTTCAATCTTCCAAATAGCTTCCATGCCAAGTTCCGGATATTCTACACATTCGATGCTCTTGATGTTGTTTTGAGCCAAGATAGCTGCAGGACCACCGATAGATCCGAGGTAGAAACCGCCATGCTTCTGACAAGCATCGGTTACTTGCTGGCTACGGTTACCCTTTGCCAACATAATCATACTACCCCCATGGCTTTGGAACAAATCTACATACGAGTCCATACGTCCTGCGGTTGTGGGTCCCATAGAACCACAAGCCATACCAGCTGGAGTCTTTGCAGGACCGGCATAATAGATAGGATGATCCTTTATGTATTGCGGTAAATCTTCACCGTTATCAATACGTTCTTTCAATTTAGCGTGAGCGATATCACGGCCTACGATGATAGTACCATTCAAAGATAAGCGAGTAGCTACCGGATACTTGGTCAGTTCCTTCAGAATATCAGCCATCGGTTGGTTCAGGTTAATCTTTACAGCATCGCCTTCGCCAGCTTCACGGAGTTCAGCCGGAATCAATTCACCCGGTTTATCATCCATCTTTTCAATCCAGATACCGTCCTTGTTGATCTTACACTTAATGTTACGGTCGGCCGAGCAGGAAACACCCAAACCAATCGGACAAGAAGCGCCGTGGCGTGGCAAGCGGATGATGCGAACATCGTGAGCCATATACTTACCACCGAACTGAGCACCGAGACCAATCTTGTAAGCTTCTTCCAATACTTGCTTTTCAAGTTCTACATCACGGAATGCACGACCGTATTCATTACCTGTAGTAGGTAATTCATCGTAATAGTGAGTAGAAGCCAACTTTACAGTCAACAAGTTCTTTTCAGCAGAAGTACCACCAATAACGAATGCAATGTGATAAGGAGGACAAGCAGCTGTACCAAGCGACTTCATTTTTTCAATCATGAACGGAACCAATGTAGCCGGATTCAATACAGCTTTTGTTTCCTGATACAAATAAGTCTTATTGGCTGAACCACCTCCCTTTGTCACACAAAGGAATTTATATTCCATACCTTCAGTAGCTTCAATATCTATCTGAGCCGGAAGGTTGCACTTGGTATTTACTTCATCATACATGGTAAGTGGCGCATTCTGCGAATAGCGAAGATTTTCTTCGGTATAAGTCTTATAAACGCCCAATGAAAGTGCTTCTTCGTCGCAATAACCAGTCCATACATGCTGGCCCTTTTCACCGTGGATGATAGCTGTACCTGTATCCTGGCACAAAGGAAGTTTACCTTTTGCAGCTACTTCTGCATTACGCAAGAAAGTCAAAGCTACATATTTATCATTGTCACTTGCTTCCGGATCATTCAAAATCTTGGCCACCTGCTCGTTGTGTGAACGACGAAGCAAGAAAGACACATCACGGAAAGCGGCATTAGCCATAACTGTCAAACCTTCTTTTTCAACTTTCAGGATAGGTTTGCCTTCAAATTCACCTACTGACACATAATCCTTGGTCAGCAAGTAATACTCAGTCTTATCAGGGCCCAAATCAAACATAGGCTGATAATGGAACTCGGGATTTGCCATAAAGAATCTATTTAAGTTTTTATATGTTAGTAATCAATGCAACAAAGGTAGCAACTATTCTCGGAATTTCTGTATTCTTCCAAACGTTTTTAATTTAGTTTGGCGTTCCACACAAAGGAGAGAGTCTCTCAATCAATTCATTACCCAATGCTGTCTTCTTTTCAATATGATTCAACACTTCTGTAACAAATGGATTACTTTCGAAAGTACCACGTACTTGTTCAAAATCCTGTTCTTTCTCTTCGCGAGAGCCATCAGCACCAAAGCCGGTCATGGACGACAAAGTAAATTCTTTCTTTGCATCGGCATACACCATTTTGTCCAGACCTATCACAGCTTCTTGCCAACGTTTGACAATATCAATGACATCTTGAGCAGTTATGGTCTCTGGGTCCAAATGGTAAAACGACAATAGTTTATCATACGCCCATGTCCACTCATAAGTATAATAGTTACGATGTATTCCTACAAAACGATCATGAATCTGTTCCACATTATTCAAAACTCCCGATTCAATATCCATCATCAGCTTTTCAATTTCACTTTTTGGAGCAATCAGTCCGGATACATCCACCCATTCACCGTTTCCAATTTCTGTATCAGGCAATAGTCTGGTTCTAATCTCTTCGTTACTCAAGAATTCTGTCTCTTCCAAACGCTTGATTATTGAATTGCCCAAAAATTTATGGATGGCTGTTTCATAATACTTAATACCATTATGCAACGATGAATTCTTGATTTGAGTGCTTTGATAAAAATAGGTTTCAGAGGTTTCACCAGACACTTTACGCAAATCTTTCAATATCTTGCACCCCTTCATCATCTTTTGGATGGTATATGGACTAAGCAAATTATAATTTATTTGATCTAGTTTGTATTCATCTTTCCGTTTGTCACGTTTGGGCCATTTTTGAGCATCACGAATGGTTCCAACACTACGCAGATTCACTCCCGGTACCAAATGTGTTGTATTTTGTTGTTCTATCAAATATGAAAACGGCAGATTGGAAGTATCCGAATGGTTCACATGCCGCCCCATAACCAATGAGAAAGCACCTACTTTGGCTGGCCAAAGAATGTATGAATCGGATGTCGTTTTAGCACCCCGTTCCATGGCCCCTTGATGAATAGGGCCCAATTTATACATATGGTTGCTCTGATTAGAACCAGAACCGGCATTCATAAATGAAAACATACCCGCAATCAACAAGGTCGATTTATGATGTGTTACGGTAAACGGACCGGCAAAGATAGCACAAGCTTCCCCATTCTCTTCCTGACAATTACTGAAAAACAAGGAATCGGATGCAGAATAATTATGTCCTAAATGACATGCCTGACCTATAAAGCAACGTGTCAACATGGTACCATCTTCTACATGAGAACCACTTGATATGATAAAATCATCACAAATCACTCCATACCCGATATGAATCGGAGCCTGTTCATTGCTATTCAAGCTGCCATTTTTCAAGCGTCCGGCACCTTCAATTTTACAATAATCACCAACCTTGACATTTTTTATATAGCCAGAATCAACAATGGTCACATGATTACCAATAGTTCCCATATCCGAAGCATTCTCATCCGCATATTTTTCAATAATGGCCTTCATACGATCTATCAAGACCGGACGATGACGATACAATGCCATGATATATGCTTGATGCGCAGACAAACGGTCGTGAATCATCACTTCACGTCCCCCCGTCTCATTCAATACGGCCACTTCTACTCCATTACCGAAACGACTTTTACCATCAACTAAAATGATGTCTACATTTTCAATGAAAGTGCAATCACCGATTGTATAATTGGCTATATAATTCTTCACGTTTTCAATGCAACAGCCGTTGCCTACCGTCACATTATGCAATGTAGTGTGATACAGACCGGCATGTTTCTTCATGCCGCCAGCCAAAGTAAATTCACCGTCAAATACGCCTAATCTGACTTTCCCAGAGAATCGGGTAAAATATACATATTCAGGAGTAAACGCCTGAACCACTTCAATTTCATTCCAATCTTCGGCTGTACAAGAATGATCCATCAGTTGTTGGATCTCTTCTTCTGTAAGTTTTCTATAAATGTCCATTCTACATTCGTTTTACATATCCGTTTCCTCATACGTATGATACAGAAAATCATTATACGGATATTTCTGCACATGCAATTCACGGACTTTATTATATATTACAGTTTTCAACTCATCCAAATTAGTTTTTTCTCTTGCCGAAATAAAGATACAGTTATCGTTAAGTTTCGCCATCCATGTCTTCATCAATTCCTCCAAAGAGATATTCTCTTTTTTTAATGGAGTCAAATCATCTTCGGCCTTTTTAATATACGTATATGCATCTATTTTATTGAATACAATCATGGTTGGTTTTCCAATAGCCCCCAAATCGGCTATTGTCTTTTCTACGATGCCAATCTGCTCTTCAAAATCAGGATGAGAAATATCAACTACATGGACTAACATATCCGCTTCACGGACTTCATCCAAAGTCGATTTAAAGGATTCCACCAAATCGGTCGGCAATTTTCGAATGAAGCCTACCGTATCCGTCAAAAGGAAAGGCAAATTATCAATAATCACCTTACGGACAGTCGTATCAAGCGTTGCAAACAATTTATTTTCTGCAAAGACTTCACTTTTTGCCAATAGATTCATCAAAGTAGATTTACCGACATTGGTATATCCGACCAACGCTACACGAATCATCCGACCACGATTTTTACGCTGAGTGGATTTTTGCTTATCTATTTCGGCCAAACGTTCCTTCAATAACGACATCCGATTCAAAATAATACGTCGGTCCATTTCCAACTGAGTTTCACCCGGTCCACGAAGTCCTACAGAGCCTTTACCACCGCCGGCCCCCGATCCACCCCCTTGGCGTTCCAAGTGAGTCCACAATCTCTGCAATCGCGGAAGCATATATTTATATTGCGCCAACTCCACTTGCGTTTTGGCATTGGCTGTCTGTGCCCGCATGGCAAAAATATCCAAAATCAAAGAAGTACGATCCAAAATCTTCACTTTCAGTTCCGCTTCAATATTCCGCAACTGTTTGGCCGACAATTCATCATCGAATATCACCATCCCTATTTCCCGTTCTTCTTCCTCTTCAGCACGGATATAGTCTCTAATCTCCTCTAATTTTCCTTTTCCTATATAAGTGACAGAATGAGCCGAAGGCAATTTTTGCGTAAAGCGTTTTACCACTTCTGCTCCAGCCGTTTGAGCCAGAAATTCCAATTCATCCAAATACTCCTTGGTCTTCCGCTCATCCTGAGTTTGCGTTATCAACCCCACCAAGATGGCTGTTTCGACTTTAGCTTCCGATATTACAAATTCTTTCATTAATACTATTGAAAAATAATTCGTGACAAATATAGTGAAAGGTAAGCGAAGAAAAAACAAACTTCTTGTTTTTTTACTTCAAGAGAAGTTCCCTCACCTATCTTCAATAAGACAAAAAGGAAATATACTTTGTTGAATTATAATTGCTTATTGACAAAAAAAGAGAGGATACATCCTGTACCCTCTCCTTTTTATGATAATTATCCGATTAATTGTTGAACGGATAGAAGATTTGCGCCTTAAATAAAGTGATGGAGTTATTCGGGTTGGCATCTTCTGTCAATGTAATATATGTAGGATTAGCCAAATCATCGTATGTCAAAGTAAAGACACGTGGCGA
Source organism: Bacteroides sp. (assembly GCA_015060765.1). GTDB lineage: Bacteria > Bacteroidota > Bacteroidia > Bacteroidales > Bacteroidaceae > Phocaeicola. Next base: position 56,207 of record SUXW01000001.1, on the reverse strand, counting down.
GCTATAGCCGAATGGGTTCAACAGATAGTGGAATCCGGCGTTGTTATGATACCAAACGCCATTACCTTGACCGGTAAAGTTGAATCCCATAGCAATTTGGTTTTCTCCAATCAATTCATAGTCGTATCCCAACAATCCTTGGTAACCGCTACTGCTGAAGTTGAATCCAAAGCTTCCATATAGCATACTACCCATGAATGCATATTGTAATTCTTCACCCAAAGCATCCAAATAATTTTTCTTACAATAAGCAAAATAAGTCTGTCCAAAAGCACCCAACTGACTATAGGCAACAAACCAATCGCCATTTACAAATTGTTCATTAATTGGTGGAATGATGGGCACCATTACGATGCTTGCATCAGCTAATTCATTGAATTTAATGTTAGATGCATCGTATGTAAATCCACTGATTACTTTACCGTTGATTTCAATCGGTTCGTAGAACTTATAACCGGTAGGAGTTACAATGTAGGATGCTGTTTGTGACAACGCATTACCATCCGCATCTTTATAGCTGAATGTCAATGTGCGGTAAGAAATGGAAACTCCAATAGATTGACCATCTAATTGCAATTCATATTTCGGGAAGTTCATGGATGCTTCCGACTCATGGATGCTGGTAATATATGCGGCCCAATCGCCTTGCATTGGGGTCAGGATAGCATAACCACCTGTTTTCTTGCCTTTTAAAACAACCTTTTCGGCAGTAGCTTCCAAAATCAAGAAATCGTAATCGCCTTCAAAGCCATAGCCGTTATCTCCTCCCAACGGAGCAGAAGGGTCAGAGAATGCATGGAAAATGTCATTATAAGTATCGAATGACAAAACGGTACCTGCACTTTGCTTGATGCTATAGAGGCTGGTCAATGTCAAATCAGGAGAGGCGATTTCGCTTGCCACTTTCACCTTACCATCCATACCGAAAGACATAATCATGTTATATCCACCATATTCCTGCATGGTAGCAGGGAAGTATTCCATCAACCAACCATTTGTCGGGCTTGTCAGGACTTCCAAATCTGCCTTGATAGCTGCATCCGCACGTTCTGCGGAAGATTCAGCAAACAAGTCTTCTTCTTCGTGGGTACAAGCCGAGAATGTAACGGCCAATACCAGATAAAGCAGATAATATATCTTTTTCATATTCTTCATTAATTAAGTGTTGATAAATCCATAGTCAAGACTTCCTGTGAACGACGTTGAACGATGCTACGCAGTTCGTCCATATCAATGTTCCATGTAGTAAGCATGTAGTCTTTCACCAATGCTAATTTTTGGTTGATCAGTTCCTGACCTTCTTCACTGGCAGAACCCACCAATGCATCCCAATATTCTGCAGTATTAGTTACATAGATGGCAATAATTTCTACGAAGTCTTCCTGAGTCTCAGAACTTGCATACGGAGAGACAAAGCCCATATCCAATGCATCCTGATCACTTACATTTACCCAACTGGAAGACTGATAGTTACTTGCCGAAATCAGGTTGAAGTCAGTAGAATAGTTCTTAGTCTGATGCAAGATATGAGCAAATTCATGGTGCATAGTCTTGAAGTACCAATAGTTCAATTCATCAATATCCAAATGATCCAAATCAATGTTGTTCACATTGTACAAAGTAATCTTCAAACCACCTTCAGCAGTACCTAATACGATAGAACCTTGACTGTTGTATGCAGGTGAACCAACTAAATGCATCAATTTCGGACAATAGGTACGGATAAATTCCGGACCAGCCAATTCTTCGTATGATTCCAGCCAAAGGTGTTTGGTCATCTTAGCCAAAGCTACAGCCTTATCGTAATCAGCCGGTGCCAAGTTATAGCTCTCATCAGATTCCTTGTCATCAAAACGATACTTGAAGTTGATATTATAAGGAGTGGTATAGTTGTTCAGCAACCACTTGTCGAATTCGTTCTGTTCAACGACGGTTCCAGAGTCAAAGATACTCTTTGAATCCAAATCCTCCTCGCTGCAAGCGCAAAAAGCCACTGCAACAAGTGTCATAAATAACCATTTTATATTTTTCATATACTCTTCGTTTTAATTATTTGTTTCTTGGATTAGCTTCCAAACCAGCTTCGATTACGTCTTGTGGCAACTGAATGGCACGACGTGGGTCATCCAACGTCAACACATCGTTTTCCATACCTTCGCGGTTATGGGCTATTTCAATGCCATAACGTTTGATATCCTGGAAACGCAATCCTTCATGGATGGTTTCGATACGGCGCAAATGGAGCAAGCATTGAATAATTTCCATCTGGTCACCTTCTGCAACCGTGAATCCCAACGGATTAATTGCTTTCTTAATACTGCGTGCGCTATTGTCAAGCGGCATTGTCTTGGCCTTGCTATAGAAATCCACGATATCTTGAGTAGATACTTGAAGCTTTTGCAAGGTATGACTTCCTAGCCAAAGGTTGATGTCATTGGTTGCATTAGCCAAATCATTCTTCAACGCGTATGCTTCAGCACGACAAAGCAAAGTTTCATCAGCAGTGAATCCTGTCAAGACAATTTTACGATAACCAATTCCGTTCACCTTGTCGGTATATTGGAAATAACCACCAATTTTAGCTACTGCCAACTTTTGGTCCATTCCCCACATATTTTTGAAAGGAAGAAGGTTACTATACGAACCCCACATACCATTTACACGACCTGTTTCGTATGAACAGATATCCATCGCATGACCATAACGGGTACCTAAGTTATACGGGCCACCCCAATATCCCCATGAAGAAGTCACAGGCAAGAGCAACAAATTACTCGGGTCACTGGCAGAAATATACAAGTCCACACGAAGGTCCCAGTTGGAAGCGGTATTCATCACATTATTATACCAGTTCTTCAACATCTTGTTAGGAGTTGCCCCCAATACGACATTAGCATACTCAATAACCTTGTCATAGTTATGATAATAAAGGTTGAAACGAGCACCAAAAGCATAAGCAGCCTTCTTGTTAAAATGATACTTGGGAACTGAATAAATTTCATCGTTAATCAAAGGCAAGCCTTCTTCAATATCATCATTGATCTTTTCATAAAGTTCCTTCATGGTACCACGAGTGTAACTAGGCTTTACTTGAGTTTCCGGAGCCATAGAGTATGGAATACCCAAATCTTGGTCGGCTGTTTCCGGATTGTATGCCAAACAGAACACATTAGCCAATTGGAAATGGCCGTAAGCACGACAAAGCAAAGCCTCACCACGTTGTGCCTGCAAATTGGCAGGATTACCCATTTCTTCGATAGCAGCCAGGGCTTGATTGGCGGCGGCAATAGCACCGTAACAAGCATCCCAGAATGACTTAGGAGCATCATTACCAGTTACCTTGATATCATTCCACAAATAAGCGTCTTCTTGTTCCTGACCATCTACAGTATATCTGGAACCATTGTCCATTGCGTTATCCGAAGACATTTCCAACATCATAGCAGGCGTAATAGTGGGATAAGCAGACACCAAGATGGAAGTAACCTTGCTTTCACTGTCTATTTCCGCTCTGTTGTCGGGCATCTTGTCAAGGAAGTCATCACATGACGAGAATGCTACAGCTGCACTCAGTGCGATATATAATATTCTATTTTTCATATAATACATTCTTTTAATCAAATTAAATACCTAATCTTACTGTCAAAGTGAACTGCTTGGGAACAGGAGCTGCCACACCACCGGTGTTGAAGAATTCAGGATCCTGTCCGTTCAACTTCTTGTCGGCATAAATCAAGAAGAGATTAGTAGCCTGCAATTTCAAAGAGAAGTCGCTCACCTTGAAAGGCTTCAGCCATTTTTTCGGGAAATCGTATGACAAGGAAACTTCCTTCATACGGATAAAGTCACCTTTAGCAATGCGTGCTGTAGAATAATTGTATGCATTGTAGGCATATCTCAAATAGCTATCATTGGCATTTTGACGTACATCGGCAATCACAGGAACGTCGGTATATTTTTCATCTCCTGCAACAGTCCAACGATTCTTGAATTCCTTAGGCATGGCATCGAGGTCAGAGTATCTGCTGCTGAATACCGGATCCATACGGATTACATTACCGAATGAATAGGTCATGAATACATTCAACTTGAAATTCTTATAAGTGAATACGTTACCCAAACTACCGGTAATGGTAGGATCGGTCGGTCCTTCATATACCAAGTGATCTTTGTTCTCACGTTCCTGGAAGTCAATGTCACTAATGGTCAATTCACCTTTTTCGTTAATAAATGTAGGCAAACCTTCTTCGTTCAAACCTTGGAAATCCATTGAGAACAAAGAACGTACCGGATAACCGGCCATAGTGAAACCTGTACCAGTAATCATATCGATGACACGGGCATTGGATTCCAATTCAGTTACTTCATTCTTGCTCTTAGAAAAGATAAAGTCTGTATTCCACTTGAAGTCCTTGGTTACAATATTACGGGTAGACAACGTAAATTCAATACCATGCGATTTCATGCTGGCTACGTTGGCATACTTGGTAATCTGTCCACCAACACCCATGGTATTGATGATACCAATCAAATCGTGGTTATCACGCTTATACCAGTCGGCAGCCAAATTAATGCGATTGTTCAAGAAACCAATTTCAGCACCGATGTTCAATTCACGTTTCTTTTCATAAGTAAGTTCACTGTTTTCCAAATCATAGATTTGCAAACCAGATTCGTTTACACTGGCAAACGGACGCCATGGATTGTAACTTTCAATCACTACGTGAGAGTTGGTAACACTGGCTGGACCACGGTCGGCAGTCAATGAATAAGATGCTTTCAATGTCAAGTTAGACAAAGCCGGTTGGAGCTTTTCAAAGAATTTTTCTTCATGCATATTCCATGCAGCCGATACGTTCCATGTAGGCAACCAACGAGAAGAACGGCTCTTACCCAACTTGTTACTACCTTCATAACGTACAGTACCGTTGATAGTATATTTTCCTTGATAAGAATAAGTTGCAGTACCGAAGAATGAAGCAGAACGTGAATAGGTTTCATCTACTGTATAATATTGTGAACCTTCTTCATTTCCTTGCTTGAAATACAAATAATCATAAGCAGCAAGCATACCCATATCGTACTGCATACCTACACCGTTGAACCAAGTTCTTTTACGGTCTACCGAATTAACTTCCATACCACCGAAGAAGTTAACGATATGATCTTCGTTATAGACATCATTATAACTTGCTGTAGCACGGAAGTCATAAGAACTCATGGAGTATTTGGTTTCACGATAGAAACCACCTACAGGGAGTACTGATACTGGCAATGAATTGGCATTATCAGGGTCTGTATACAACCATGGGTTAGCATCTCTCATGGTCGCATCGTCCATAGCACGGAAAGCCCATGCCTGATTAGAGTAATCATGGATTTCGTGAGCTTGTGTAGTAGTCGAGAATTTATATGCGCCTAAAGCAGAAAGTTCAACTTTCTGGATTGGTTTCCATTTCAATTCACCTTGGAACTTCAAGTCCACTACATCCAAGTTCATGAAGTTGTTGTTCAATTCGTTCTTGATATTGAACGGAGCATAGTTACGCACGTAATATTCATTCGGATCGAGTGCACGAGATGTATTCATGGAGTAAGAATACGGGTTGATGTCGAAGTCACGTCTCACTTCACCCGAAACCACATCCACACTTTGGCTCAATGTACCCGGAGCCTTTTGTTTACGGTAAGAACCGTTACCAATCAAGTTCAAAGATAAATTCTTTGAAATATTATAGAGTGCATTGATATTAGCTGTATAACGGCTTACTTCACTTTGTTCGTACCATCCTGGGTCACTCATCATACTCAATGAAGCATAATAAGAAGCTTTTTCAGTACCCGATGACATGCTGATTGCATGATTTTGAGAGATGGAATTGTTGAACAATTCATCAAACCAGTCGGTATTCCGATATTCCGCTTCGCGCAAGTAATTGTTACGTGCTTCCAAAGTGTTGGCCAATCCAAATTTACCAGCAGAAGCATTGTAAGTATTGATAAGATGATACATTTTACCATATACGCCACTATCGGAAGCGCGATAAGTTTCTGCCAAGTTCAACCAACCGCCATTCTCCATTTCGCGATACACGCCCATCTGTTCCTGTGAGTTCATGATATTGAAATCACGGTAACTGGGAACCAAACGCATAGAGAACTCACCGGTATAGCTGATTTTGTTACTGCCGGCTTTACCTTTCTTGGTTGTAACGACAATCACACCAGCCATAGCGCGCGCACCATAGATGGAAGTAGCCGAACCGTCCTTCAAGATTTGGAAACTTTCAATATCATCAGCATTCAAACCTGCAATAGCCGATGAAATCAACGTTTCAGCATCACCAGATGACAAAGCATCAGCGTCCACTTCCGTTACGTCTTCCATAATTACACCATCCACTACCCACAAAGGCTTGGAACTACCGTAAATGGAAGTAGCACCACGTACGCGAATTTTAGGAGCTGTACCAAAGGTACCAGACACGTTCTGTACAGATACACCGGCAGCGCGACCTTCCAAAGCACGGCTCACTTCAGCAATACCGTCCAATTTCACATCGTCTCCCGAAAGTTTGGTTGCCGCACCTGTAAACAGACGCTTATCCATCTTTTGCATACCGGTTACCACCACTTCGCCAAGCATCTCACTATCAGAGGCTAACTTGACATCTACATGCGGCTTTATAGGCAATTCCTGAGTCTGTAGACCTATAAACGAAATAACCAAAGTCTTTGCGGAACTTGGTATATTTGTTAACGTAAATTTACCGTCCATGTCAGTAACAGTACCAAGAGTAGTACCCTTTACGACGATAGAGGCGCCAACTACAGGCAAACCGTCTTCTTCCGAGACAACAGTACCTGTTACCTTCGAAATCTGCGCGTTTACCAGACCTATACCTATAAATAGATAGGTCATCAACAGCATTAATTTTCTTTTCATAAATTCTCTCTCTTAAAGTTTAACTTTACATAATATAAATTCATTCACTCTAACAAATGGCAAAGTTATTAATATTTTTTTAAAACATGATAATATTCAAGATAAAAGTGCAAAAAAGTCATATTTTTATTCATTTAAGCTATAAATTTGAATATTAATTCGATTAATATTAACGATTATGTTGCAAAAATGTTCAAGAATAACTAAAAGAACAATCAATAAGCGCCATACAATTAACATGGTTTCACACATATATGTTAAAATATATTTCAAAAGACATTTTAAAATCAATAGACATGAAAAAGATTACTTATCGCCCTGTCTATAACAGGAAGAGGCAACTGAACGAACAAGGAAATGCTTTGTTACAAGTGGAAGCTTATCTGGAAAAGAGAAAAATCTATTTTTCCACTCACATCTACTTGACTCCCGACCAATGGGACTCCAAAAAGAAAATCATTAAAAGCCATCCTAATGCCGATGCCTTAAATGGAATGCTTCGGGAATTCATCATTGAATTGGAACGAAGAGAGATTGACTTATGGAGGAATGGACAAAATATTACATTGGATAAACTGAAAGAGACTTTCCAAACTTCCAACAAGCATTCATTCTTAAGTTTTATCCAAAAAGAAATAGAGGGTTCCCAATTGAAGGCAAGCACCCAACGGAATAGGATGACCACCCATTATCTTCTGAAAAAATTCAAGCCAGGCACCTGCTTTAACGATGTGGATTCAAAGTTCGTTTACGAATTCGAACGGTTTTTATACGAAAACCAATACCAGGTAAACACCATTGCCAAGCACATGAAACATTTGAAATCATTTGTCAATGCGGCAATCAATAAAGGTTATATAGATTCAAACGATTATGCATTCCGACGTTACCGTATCAAAATGAAAGAGGGGAAACATGTATTCCTGCTACCCGATGAAATCAAAAAATTGGAAAACTTGGCCTCGTCGAGAGTTCCTGCTGCTTTAATGCATACATTGGATGCTTTCCTTTTCAGTTGTTATACAGGAGTGCGCTATTCCGACTTCAGAAACCTGACAGAAAAGAACATCGTTAAAATTGAGGGAAAACCTTGGTTGATATTCAAGACGGTAAAGACTGATACGGAAGTTAAACTTCCTATCAGTTTGTTGTTCGATGGGAAAGCATGGAGTATGTTAAAGAAATACGAAAAGCGACTCGATTCGTTCTTCAATGTAAAATCAAATTCCAACATTAATAAAGAACTGATAAAGATAGGCAAATTGGCAGGTATAGAAAAGCATTTTTCATTTCATTCGGCTCGGCATACTAATGCTACCTTATTAATATATAAGGGAGCAAACATAACCACGGTCCAAAAGTTGCTTGGTCATCGCAATTTGGCTACCACACAAATATATAGTGAAGTAATGGAAAGCACTATTGTCAGGGACTTGAAAAAGTGTGCAAAGGTAAAATGAATAAGATACAGTAGAAATAAAGTAGAGAGAAATGTACGAAGAACTCAGGAATAGATAAATTCTCTTGCCACTCTTGTAACAGGTTCCTAACGGATTGATTTACATTGAAATAATGTGGCAAGAGTCTTGCAACGGCTTGCAACCCTTGCAACAACTTAATTTTTGATGCCTTTCCGGGGCTGAATTATAATCCTTCCTAAAGGATGAAAAGTGTTTTTAGTCTTGATGTAAAGTTGAAATAATAGTGATTAAAACTAAATCCGCGTCGCTGATCGCCTAATCGCCGTCGCCGATCGCCCAATCGCCGTCGCTGATTCGTTAATCACCGACGCTGATTTGGTTTTTCTTCTTGATTTATCCAAGAATTCAGATATCAGAAATGGCTTTATAAGGCATTCTGAACAACTTTGTTGCAAGAGTTGCAAGAGAATTTAGCCTCTTGCCACCGTATCTACTGTGATTTACAATGAGTTAAAAGCCTGTTGCAAGAGTGGCATGAGAAAAACTTTTCTCCTGTATAGTTTATTTAATGGAAGTTCGTACTTTTTAAAAATGTATTATGGAGTAGAACTTAAGTAGAAAAGAAAAAAACAAAACTGCTCCTCGCATACTCCCCCGCACTTGCTATCAAAAAGAATAATAAAATATAAATAGTTGATTATCAAATTATTGAGGGCTGGATTAGTTCCGCAAAGACTTTGGTTATTTCGTTTATCGGTATGAAGGTGCAGGAAATTCCTGTAAAGCAAAACGTTAGTATCGTTTTAAAACCCGATACAGAGGTAATGGAAGAATTGGTTGTAACCGGATACGGTACTGGTAAAAAAATTGGATCCGTAGTAGGTGCTGTAACAGCTGTAAGCGGTGAAAAATTTGAAAAGAAACCAGTTGCCAATGTTGCCGATGCTCTGCAAGGACAAGTTGCCGGTTTGCAAGTATTTACTCCGAGTGGTGAGCCCAGCGAATCAGTAAATATGCGTTTGCGTGGTGTAAGTTCCATTTCCGGTAGTTCAGAGCCTTTGTTCATCCTCGACGGTTCTCCTATTTCATCTGGTGCTTTCACTGCCTTGAACCCGAACGACATCGAAAGTATGACCGTATTGAAAGATGCTTCTTCTACAGCTATTTATGGTTCTCGCGCAGCCAATGGTGTTGTTGTATTGACTTCCAAGAAAGGTAAGAGAGGCCAGAAAGCAAAAGTTACTCTTAGTGCACAATATGGTCTTTCAAAGATGACCGGCAACAAAATGCCTATGATGAACGCAGAACAATGGTTGAATTTCCAGGAAATCCTGGATCCATCCATGGTGAACAACGCTGCATTCCAAGCTGAAAAGAATTTCTATATTGATAATGGCATCTCTACAGACTGGACAGATGTATTCTTCGGCGGTACAGCTCCTACTTCACAAGTAGACTTGAACGTAACAGGTGGTACAGAAGTAGTAAACTACTATTTGTCATTCGGCCACTATCAAGCAGAAGGTATCATGGACGACTCCAACATGCGCCGTGAAACATTGCGTGCCAACATTGACGCCAATGTCAACAAATGGATCAAGGTAGGAGCCAACTTGAACGTTTCTTATCAGAAATATGGTACTACTGCATTTGGAGGTACTTCCAATTCTGTATATAATAAGGTATTTGCAGCCCGTACTTATCGTCCTGATCAAAGCTATTATGAAATTTTGAAGGACGACAATGGTAATTTTACCGGCTACGGTGAACGCTTGGATTATTTTGACAAGTTGGGTTACTACAACCCTTATTATCTTTCAGAAATCCAACCGTCTTCTAAAGATATGGTTCGTGTAAACGGTAACACATTCGTAAATATCAATCCGATTAAAGGATTGAATATCCGCGCAGCTCAAGCTGTAGAAGCATTCGACTATCGTGCATCGGGCGTAGCTTTGCCTACCGGTCCATTTGAAGGAAACGGTTCGGCCAACGAATCATTCCAACGTTATTATGCATTTACTTATACCAACACTGCTGAGTATAAGTTCAAGTTGGCTAGCGACCATAGCTTCACATTCTTGGTAGGTCAGGAATCTATCATCACTAAGAACCACTCATTCAGAGTCACAGTAGACGGTTTGACAGATACCCGTTTGACATTGATGAGCGCTGCTTCAACACCTAATTTGCCGACTCATTCAAAGACTGAAACAGTATTCAATTCATATTTCGGTACTGCAAGTTACAATTATGACGACAAATATTTCCTTGACTTGTCTTTCCGTCGCGACGGTTCCTCACTCTTTGGTTTGAATAGCCAATGGGGTAATTTCTGGTCGGCAGGTGCAATGTGGGACATCAAGAAAGAATCATTCTTGGATGACGTAGATTGGTTGAATGATTTGCAACTCAAAGTCAGCTACGGTTCTGTAGGTAACTCATCCGGTTTGAGCCCTTATATGGCATACGGTTTGATTGGTACAGGTCCGATGTATGGAGGCGTTTCAGGTACTGCCGTAGCCAATCCAGCTAACCCTGATTTGACATGGGAAGTTGCCAAGTCTACCAACATCGGTATCAGCGCTCGTTTCTTTGACCGTGTGAATCTGGAAGTTGACCTTTACAACCGCGACATCGAAGATATGTTGATGGAAATCCCTTACTCTCATACTACTGGTTTCAGCGGTGGTTGGGGTAACATCGCCAGCATGCGTAACCGTGGTGTAGAAGTTACTGCTAATGTTGACATTTTGAAAGATTTAAAAGGATTCGACTGGAGTGTATCTGCCAATATAAGCTACAACAAGAATGAAATTACCGAATTGTTCTTCGGCCGTGATGAACACGTTATCGGTGACTTCAAATTGCAAGTAGGAAAGCCGTTATATGAATGGTATTACACCAAATGGGCAGGTGTAGACCCTCGTGACGGTTACAATATGTGGTACGACAAGAATGGCAACTTGACTAAGGTTTATTCTGAAGACGACCAGGTATTTACCGGTAAGCAACGTTTTGCTCCATGGTCGGGCGGTTTCGGAACTCGTTTCAGCTGGAACGGTATCTCTGTAAGTGCAGACTTTTCATTCATGTTGGGTCAATATATGACTAACAATGAACGTTGGTTTACTGAAAACCCACAATTTGCAGCACAGAACAACCAGACAACCGAAATGATGAACATGTGGCAAAAGCCGGGCGACATCACCCATATTTCTTGTCCGGACTCTCCGATGCAATTCGATACCCACTTGTTGGAAAATGCTTCATTCATGCGTATGAAGAACCTTACTGTAAGCTACACATTCCCCACTAAATGGATGAAGAAGACAGGCTTTATGGAAGGTGCTAAGATATTCTTCGTAGGACGTAACCTCTTGACCGTAACAGACTATAGAGGCTATGACCCAGAAGTTGACACCGCTTTCCAATTGGGTAACTATCCGAATACCAAGCAGTATTCATTTGGTTTGGAACTTTCATTCTAAGCATTAATTAAAACTGAATTATAAGATGAAAAAGATATATACATTTTTAGCGGCAGCATTGCTTGCTTTCGGAGTTTCTTCCTGCGACATGGAGAAATATCCGTACAACGCTGTTGAAGAGTCAAAATACATGACTACTCTCAACGACTTTGCAAGTGCAAGAGTCGGTCTGTATTCTTACTATCGCTCCATCACTACAGGTGGTTATATCCTGACTCCGGAATTCCAATGCGATGACTTCTTGGCTACAGCAGACTATTCAAACAGTTATGGTAACCAATACCGTTGGGATTTCCAACCCAATGACGGTAACATTGAAGCATTCTGGTCTACTTATTATACTTTGATTGCCCGTTGTAACTATTTCATTGATTCTTACAATAAGATCAAGGACAGCGATGTAATCGAAGAAGAAGATATGCCTATCATCGAAGCATACGTGGGCGAAGCATACTTCACCAGAGCTTATTCCTACTTGCAATTGGCAGGTCTTTTCTGTAAGGCATACGATGCAGCTTCAGCTGATTCAGACTTTGGATTGCCCTTACAATTGACTTACGCACCGTCTTCTGATGCCTCTACATATTTGGGCCGTTCTTCTATGAAAGATACTTATGCACAAATTATGAGTGACATCAATGATGCGTCAGCTTTTGTAAATCCTGAATTGATTGTTGCCAAAGGTCAACAAGCTATCAACTACATTTCTCAGGATGTGGTAACCGCCTTGAAGGCTCGTGCAGCTTTGCAGATGAAGGACTATACGACTGCCGCTACAGCTTCAACTTCATTGATTAATGCAGGCAAGTATCCTTTGATTAGCGACGCTGCACAGTTTGCAAGCATGTGGTCAACCGACATGGGTACAGAAGTAATGTGGCAAATCTATATGAGTGCTGACGAATTGGGTAGCTCTACCGGTACTATGTTCTGGGGACAATACAAGCAAGATCCAAGCCAGGTAAGAACAGACTTCCTTCCTTCTTGGAAATTGATTGAACTCCACACTGCTGATGACATCCGTTTCCAAGCATTCTATACACCGTTCAAACTGACAGTATCAACAGGTGCTGAAGGTTATGTGTACATGTTCAACAAGTATCCGGGTAACCCTGACATTTACACTGTAGTAAATGTAGACAACCACTATACCAACAAATCCAAGCCGTTCCGCATTGCAGAACAATACTTGATTGCTGCTGAAGCATACGCTGCACAAGGCAACAGCGCAGAAGGTGGAAAATACTTGAACGCCTTGAAGAAGAGTCGTATTGCCAGCTATACTGAAAAGGAATTCAACAGTGCAAACTTGTTGATGGTTGAAGTTCAAGACGAACGTCACAAAGAATTGGTTGGTGAAGGTTTCCGTTTGGTAGACTTGAAGCGTTGGGGACAAGGTGTAAATCGTAATAATAGTTACCAAGATGCGGCCTTAACTTTGTTACCAGGTGCTGAACAAACAACTGCATTGGACAAAGCAGCCAACGATTTCCGTATGGTATGGCCTATACCTAAGTCTGAAACAGACTCTAATCCACAAATCAAGGATCAGCAAAATCCGGGTTATTAATCTATTAAAACAATTTGAATATGAAATATTGGAAATTATTAGCAATATGCATGTTGCCATTGTCGTTCGTTGCTTGTAGCGACGATGACGATGCACCGATGAACTCGGGCAATGCAACCGTAGAGTTCCAAAGTGCAAATATGCAGGTAAAAGAAAGTACTACCATGGTAGAAATTCCTATTACCGTAACAGGCGAACACAACGGCGACATCCTTGTAACAGCCAAGATGATTAGCAGTTCTGAAAACTACGAACTGGACAAGGATGTAATTGTAACTACCGAAAACTTTGTACTTCCAGCAGAAACAGAATCGGTAAATTTGGAAGTTCATTTAGTAGATTTGGCAAACGATGCCATCGAAGCTGGTCGTACCATTACTTTTGAAATTACGGAAGTTAAGGGTGCTACTTTAGGTGGCAACAAGACTTGTACTGTAGAATTGAAGGAAAACAATCCATTGGAAGGTACATATACATTAAAAGGATATAGCCCGTTCGATGGTGCTGTCGGTTCTATGAAATTCGTGTTGAGCATGGAAGAAGGAGTAACCGACAAAGCATATCTGGAATGTGATTATGGTATATTGCAGATGAATTTGGAAGAAATAGAACCAGGGAAGAAATATAATGTTACAATTCCAGGGTACCAAACCATTGGCAATCACAGTTCATATGGCCCAATTTACTTTGTCATGACATTTGTAGATTGGTCTGCAGGTAGTGTCTTAACTGGCAAAAATGATATTACAGGTGTATTTGAAAATGGTATAATCAAATTAAATCTGGACGAAGACTATGGTATTGGCGTAAGAGTTTCCGCAGGATTCTTTGAAGCATTTGTATCTTACGTTGATGACGACGGTACATTCGTACCAGTAACACTCACCAAGAAATAAACCAAAGACATCGGTTTATAAATAAAAGGGTGTCCGAATGGACACCCTTTCTTGACATAAAATAACTGAAAATATATTACAGCTATGAGAACAAAACTCTTCCGCATGATTTTATTGGTTGCTCTGCCAATATGGTTCTCCGCTTGTTCCAGCGATGAGGACCCCAAGCCCGAAATTACCGTATCCGGTAATGAATATATGATGAGTGCAGAAATAAACTCGAAAGTTTCTGTATCTTTCACTTCTACCTTCGCATGGCAAGCAAAAGTAGATGCAACCTGGTTAGTAGCGTCTCCAACCAAAGGAGAATCAGGAAATGCATCCATAAACATATTGGCAAAAGAAGAAAACCGTACCGGCGAAGTACGTACTGCCACATTAACCATCACTTCGGAAGGGATAAGCAAAAATATAACAATCAAGCAGGACGCCATTGACGTCATCAATCTGAAATCCAGCACCTATAATATAAATGCTTCAGGCGGAGATTGTATCATTGAATACAATACTAATATAATAGGTGCACAACTAAAACTAAACGAAAAAGATATACCATCGTGGATTACATTGCCCCAAACCAGCCAACGTGCCTTACAGGATGGAAGCATTACAATCAAAGTAGAAACGAATAGAAGTTTTGAAGAACGAACCGCTAAATTGCAAATCCAAGCTATAGACAATAACAACAATGTACTGCTACAGTCGCCCATCATTTCTATAGTTCAAGAAAAAGCTTCTGTAGGTACATCCATGGATTATGTCACAGGAGATAAAAAAGTACATGTACTACAAAAGCATACTAAAGGAAATGGAGTGCCTTTGGTTTTTATGGGGGATGGATTCCTTGATACAGACATTGCAAGTGAGTATTATTTGGAAGTGATGAACAGAGGTATGGAATTGTTTTTTACCGAAGAACCCGTTCGTTCATTACGCGAATACTTTGATGTATGGGCAGTAACAGCCGTATCACAAAACAATGCTTTTGGAAGTGGATACAGTACAAAATTTGCATGCGTTCTGGAAGGAAATGGAAGCACAGGAATTAGCGGCAACCATGATATGGTAGCGACATATGCAAATGTAGTACCGGAATTGGCAGCAAACCCGTCACTATTGGACGAGACTTTGGCTATTGTCATACTCAACACCAATGCATATGCAGGTACAACTTTCTTTGGTTTTACTAACCAATGGGGAGCTACAACCGAATTTGCAATAGGATATTGCCCAATTATCGAAGGTATGGATAGCGAGAACTTCCGTCGCGTACTCTGTCATGAATGTATAGGTCACGGATTTACCAAATTATTGGATGAATATTCTTATGAAAGTCAAGGAGTAATACCTGCAAGTACTATAGAACGGTATAAAAATATGCAACAAATGGGATGGGCTATGAATGTGGATTTCACCAACAATCGAGAGACCGTTCTCTGGAAAAATTTTCTTAATGATACCCGTTACCAAGGCAAAGATCCAAATGGAGAAGAATTAGGCGTATACGAAGGAGCATGTACCTATTGGAGAGGAGCATACCGTCCAACCAATGAAAGTATGATGCGCAGTAATATGCATGGTTTCAATGCCCCCTCACGCGAAGCCATATACAAACGTATCATGAAATTAGCTCACGGGAATGAATGGCGATACGATTTCGAAGAGTTTGCAAAATTTGATCTTGCGCACTTGCCACAATCACGAAACGTGAATGCAAGAGGTACAACAAACGAAATTTTGCCAACATTACCTTCCCCTCAATTCGTGAATCGTCCATTGATGATAGGTAGTTATTAATGACGTAATCTAATAAAAATCAATGTATAATAAATAATTATGAAACTTAGAAACACTCTATGGCTTTTAGTATTGCTTGTTTGCTATAATATAGGACAAGTTGATGCGCAAGGTCTGAAGGCATTCAGACTTAAAAATGGTATGTCGGTATTTGTATGGGAAGATTCAACCAAAACCGATGTGTTAGGACAAGTGGTAGTAAGAACCGGTTCGGTAAACGACCCCGAACAATATACGGGTTTAGCGCACTATTTAGAGCATGTTCTATTTAAAGGGACCCAAAAGATTGGCGCTTTGGATTGGGAAAAAGAAAAGCCATTATATGAACAGATTATTGCTAAATATGATGAAATGGCTGAAGAGGCCGATCCTATCAAAAAAGAAAGTATCAGCAAGGAAATCAACCATTTGACTGTTGAAGCCGGTAAGATAAGTCTCTCTAATGAATTTTCGGAACTTATAGAAGGTATGGGAGGAACCGGATTGAATGCCGGTACATCATGGGACTATACGGTTTATTATAACACTTTCCCTCCATACCAAATCAACAAATGGTTGGAAATTTCATCCGAGCGGTTTGTGAATCCAGTTTTCCGCACTTTCCAAAGTGAATTAGAAACGGTATACGAAGAATTCAACCGTGGAAATGACAATCCAAGCACCCGATTGAGTAATTTCGTTTTTGAAAAAGCTTTTCCCGGGCATCCTTATTCACGTTCTATCATCGGTTTAGGAGAACATTTGAAAAATCCTCGTCTCAGTCAACTCATCAAGTACTACGAAGATTGGTATACCCCCGAAAACATGGCCCTGATTTTAGTGGGGAAAGTTGAAACGAGAAAAATTATGGGACGTATAGCTGCAGCTTTCGGTAAATTGCAAGCCAAGGCTACCCCCCAACGTAAGGAATATCAAGATGTAATTATAAAAGGGCGCAACCAATATACAACTAAATTTTCGCAATACCCATCTGTCGTAATGGTCTACAATGGTGTAAAAGCAGGTCATCCGGATGAAGTGGCACTCGATATTTGCTTACGTCTACTTAGCAACAGCAGTTCCACTGGAACATTAGACAAATTGGTGGTGGATGGTGATTTGCAAGGAGGAAATGCTTCTTTACTTGCTTTCCGAGAACAAGGACGTAGTTTGATACAAGCCATCCCCTACTACGACGAAGCCCAACGACGTTTCGAGTCCAACAGAAGTGTAGAGAAAAAATTATTGAAAGCTATTGAGCAAGTAGCTGCCGGTGAATTCGAACCTTGGGTAGTTGAAGCAATCAAAGTGAATCTATGCCGGGATTTTGATTTACAGATGGAATCAAATGATTATAAGGCGCAACTATTGATGGAGGCTTTCATCAACGAAAAGGATTTATCAAAAGCTCTCGACTATAAGAATGTAGTCATGAATGTTTCTATTGACGACATCAAACGGGTTGCCAAAGAATACCTGAATGACAATTACATTGTTATGTTTAACGAAACAGGCAAACCAGACAAATCCGAAAACATCAAGAAGCCAGATTACAAACCGATTGACCCTCCTGTTGGAAAGTCATCACTCTACGCACAGCAGTTCAAGAATATGGCAACCAATGCTATGGCAGAAAAGTTCATTGACTGGAGTAATGTGCAAGAACGTAAACTGAACGATTATTCTCGAGTATATTATACGAAGAACGTAGAAAACGATGTGTTCACTTTAGTCTTGAAATACGGGGTAGGTACAGAAGTGCTTCCTAAGTTAGGATATGCTGCAAGTTTGATGGCCAATGCCGGTATTTTAGGTAATCAGACTCCCCAGCAATTAAAAGAAGAAATGAGTAAGCTCCATGCAACCTGTAACGTTCAAGCAGACGAAGATTATCTCTATGTTACTTTACGTGGTTACGAAAACACATTACAGGATGCATGTATACTTTTAACCCGCCAATTGTTGATGCCCGGTTTGGACGAAAAACAAATGAACAGTCTAATAGGTAGTGCAGCAGGAACACGTGCAGTCCGTAAAGACAATGTAAACCAATTGGCTTCCGCATTGAACCAATTCATGATGTATGGCGACGAATCCATTTATCGGAAAGAACTGACAGACAAAGAACTAGTATACATGAATATTTCTGAATTAACAGGAAATATCAATGACGCTATCAAATATGCAGCCGAAATACATTATTCCGGAACATTACCTTTTGAAACTGTATATCAGATATTAAGTCATTCTCTTCCATTAGTCGCCGGAGAAAAGCCTACCACTTCTCCGACTATCAAGAAAATGAAGGAATATTCTGAAAACACCGTATATTTCATTCCTAACAACGATGCCCAACAAAGCCAGATCTATTTTTATATTCCAATGGGAGATTATCAAAAAGAACTTCGAGTAAAGAACAGCGCTTTCAATCAATACATGAGTGGAGGATTCAGTGGATTGATTATGAACGAAATAAGAGAAAAGAATTCAATGGCCTACACTGCATACGGAATGGTTACTTCTGAAGGACTCCCCGGATCGAAAGTTTATTTTTCCGGTTATGTAGGAACTCAAAATGACAAAGCAATAGACGCTGTAAAGCTTTACATGAGTCTATTGTCGAATATGCCAGAGCGCCCAGAGAGAATTGAAAACATCAAAAGTTATCTACGTCAAGCAGCTCTATCCAACCAACTTGACTTCCGTTCACTCAGTCAACAGATAGCCAGATGGAAATTGCAGGGATATACAGAAGACCCGACAAAAGAGATGTTACCGATGATTGATCAATTAACTTTCCAAGACATAGTTGATTTTTATAACACCCAACTAAAAGGAAAGCCTATCGTTATCGGCATAGTAGGTAATCCTAAAGAAATTGACATCAAACAATTGGAACAATTGGGAAAAGTCATTAAATTGAATGAAAAGAGGCTCTTTAACGAAAACGATGTACTATTCCAGTAAGTTCAAGAGTTACTTTCAAGCAATTGGCAACAATAAGAAGACGCATTTCACGTCTTCCTATTGTTGCCAATAGTTCTTCATTAAACACAACTCATTATAGCACTTTACGAATTTCCCTCCAATCATTCATCACAAAAGTAGGAACAAAAGGAAATTCCTTCTCACCATGTACATTATAATATATGTGTCCCATACCTACGTTTCGGGCACCTTCCACATCGTTCGTCCAATTATCCCCAATCATCAAAGAGGTTTTTAGTTCAGACTGTGTAGCCGACATGGCAAAATGGAATATTTCCGGATAAGGTTTATGCACTCCAATATCTTCCGAAAGAACTACTTTCTTGAAATATTTAGCCACATCAGCCGAACGCATTTTCTGTTCCTGTAATTCACGAAATCCATTAGATAGAACGTACAGATTATACTTCTCGCCCAAATACTCCAATGCCTCATGCACGTAAGGCATCACTTTCTTCTTATATATGATTTCGCTGAAAAAATTTTCGGAATAAGCCTTGACCAAAAATTTGTCATCCACCCCTACCTGCAACAACGGGAAGGAGAAACGAGAATCATTCAATTCTTCTTTAGTAATCTCACCTCTACCATATTCTTCCCACAATTCCGCATTCCTTTTGCTATACAATTTGTAATATTGTTCAAAAGAATCGAAGTACCGGTCAAACCGATACTTCGAATACATATCTTGAAAGGTGTCACGAGCATTCTCCGAAAAAGCCCACACCGTATCGTCCAAATCAATAAAGATACTTTTATACACTTTATTTCACTTGAATGACCAAATAACGGGATACGCTCCAAAATTCATTCGGATTGGTTATCTTCAATTCCAATTGTCCCTTGGCGTCCTTTACCCATTCATATGAACCAACAGGATGAGTGGTCAACAATTCTGCACGTTTGGAATACAATTTGATTTCCTTATCTGTACGAATATCAATTTGAGTAAAATAATCCTTATTGAAATCTGCATTTTTCAGAACGTCTCCTTTTTGAAGAATCTTCTGGTCCTTCAATTCAGATTTTGTTCCAAACACGAACCATGCTGTATTCAAAGCCTTGTCCTGACTTGCTACAGTCGCAGATTTAGCAGCATTTTCCGCCGACAAGTCATCTACATTCTTAGTCAATCCGGCTACTGCATCATCCAATTCCGATATACGAATATTTTTTGCAGCCAATTCACTCTGCAATGTCGCAATTTGCTGCTGACGAGTTTCGAGTTCCGCCTTCAAATTTTCAAGCGTCTTTTTCAATTGAGCAGAATTATAACGGCTGTTTTTCAACTGTTCTTCCAACTTGGCTATCTGCTCGCGATTGGACTTCAGTTTCTCGCTTATAAAGCGGATATCTTCCTTTACTCGCTGGGAAGCTGATGCATTTTCTATTGCTCCACTCTGCAAATCAACACGGTTTTCCGCTTCATTAATTAATCGGAACCCTTCTTGCACTTCATTAAAAGCCCCCAAAATACCATCCAATTCTGCTTCTCTTTCTGCCAAAGCTACACTCAAAGAATCATTTTGAGCCTTCAAGGCTTGATTTTGTGCTTTATTACCGCATGATGCCAATAAAGCAGCACATCCTACTACCAATAATAGTTTTTTCATTTATCTTTTACATTAAGTTAATTTAGTCAATTTTCCCTCCCAATATAACAACAATTTCACCTTTCGGTTCATTCATTGTAAAATGTTCCATAACTTCCGTTAAAGTACCACGTACGCATTCCTCATGAATTTTTGATATTTCACGACAAACAGCAACCTGACGATCGGCTCCAAAAACTTCGGCAAACTGTCCCAACGTTTTCAACAAACGATAAGGAGACTCATAAAAAATCATTGTCCGCTTTTCCTCAACCAACGAATTCAATCGATTCATGCGGCCTTTCTTTTGAGGTAAAAAGCCTTCAAAACAAAATCGGTCATTCGGCAAGCCCGATGCAACGAGCGCTGGGACAAAAGCTGTAGCTCCAGGCAAACATTGTACTTCAATCCCGTGACGCACACATTCCCTAACAACCAAAAATCCCGGATCGGAGATGGCAGGTGTTCCTGCATCCGATATTAAAGCCACCGTTTCTCCAGCTTTAATACGATTCACAATTCCATCTACCGTTTTATGCTCATTGAATTTATGATGAGACATCATCGCATTTTTTATTTCAAAATGCTTGAGCAAAATACCTGAAGTACGCGTATCTTCTGCCAAAATCAAATCGGCTTCCTTTAGAATCCGGATGGCTCGGAAAGTCATATCCTCCAAATTACCTACAGGTGTAGGGACAACATATAATTTACCCATTTACGACTTCATTCCTTTTTTATCGCGACAAATGTAAAAAGAAAACCGTATATTTGCAATATAAAAAACAATAAAGCATTTGTTTATGAACTTATTTTCAGAAGATAACATACAAGAAACAAAACGCCGAGGACGTATTGAGGTTATTTGTGGCTCCATGTTTTCCGGGAAAACCGAAGAGCTTATCCGCCGTTTGAAACGAGCCAAATTCGCTCACCAACGAGTAGAGATATTCAAGCCAGCTATTGACACACGCTATTCTGAAGAAGAAGTCGTATCCCACGATAGCAACTCCATCGCATCCACTCCTATCGACTCATCGGCAAGCATCGTTTTATTTTCTTCCGATATCGATGTTGTAGGCATTGACGAAGCGCAATTTTTCGACGAAGGTCTGGTAGATGTATGCAATCAATTAGCGAATAACGGCATCCGCGTTATCATTGCCGGACTCGACATGGATTTCAAAGGGATTCCATTTGGTCCTATGCCCAACCTTTGCGCCATCGCCGATGAAGTGACCAAAGTACACGCTATCTGTGTAAAATGCGGCAATTTGGCTTATGTATCCCATCGTACAACAAATAACGAGAAACGAGTGTTATTAGGAGAAAAGGACACCTATGAACCACTTTGCCGGGAATGTTACCGGAAAGCCTTACAAGAACAACAATCGTAAATCCATAAGCCAATTACACCATGTTGGAAAAGAAAATTACATTCGACAGTTTTATTCGGGGTATCATCAGCGGAGTTATCGTCATCGGCATACTATATCTGGTAAACATCTTGAGCGGCGTACTGCTTCCTTTTTTTATTGCATGGCTAATCGCCTACCTCATTTATCCATTTGTCACTTTTTTCCAATATAAGCTAAAACTAAAGAACCGACCACTTTCCATTTTTGTTGTGATGATACTTCTCTCCATACTCATCATATTATTTGGAGTTTTACTGGTCCCTCCCATTGTCGAAGAATTCGGTAAATTAAAGACGTTACTAACCGACCATTTTATAGAGGGGAGCAAACAAGCTGCTATACCTGGCACGATAGCCAATTTCATCAAAGAGCATATCGACATGCTGGAAATACAAAGATTTTTCAGCGAAGAAAATCTTACGAATACATTGAGAAGTGTCTTGCCCAAAGCTTGGAACATCTTAGCACAATCCGTCAATGTTATTGTAGGGATATTCGCCTCATTCATTATACTTCTCTACACCTTCTTCATTTTATTGGACTACGAATCGATTGCAACCGGATGGACCGGATTAATACCAGTCAAGCATCGCGAAAGTGTTACCCGAATAGTAAATGACGTTAAAGACGGCATGAACCGTTATTTCCGCGGACAAGCACTTGTTGCATTTTTGGTAGGTATCCTATTCAGCATCGGATTTCTCATCATCGATTTTCCACTCGCCGTAGGTTTCGGGCTATTTATTGGTTTACTCAACCTTGTTCCCTACCTTCAATTGATCGCTTTATTACCAACCGTACTTCTTGCCCTTCTTAAGGCAGCCGATACAGGAGATAACTTTTGGTGGATACTCATCAGTGCGCTCATCGTATTTTGCGTCGTACAAATCATACAAGACGCTATCATTGTCCCCAAAGTTATGGGGAAAATTACAGGCCTCAACCCTGCAGTCATTTTATTATCCCTCTCTGTATGGGGAAGTTTGATGGGAGTCGTAGGCATGATCATTGCCCTTCCATGCACGACACTTATCCTTTCCTATTATAAAAGGTATATCAAGAAGCAGGAATCCCCAATTTCCGAAGAAGATACTCAAAAAAGCGAAGATTAATTTGCCTGTTTCAAAAAAGAACATTACCTTTGCACCCGCAATTCGAAAGAAATGCAAAAAGGTTTGATTCGCTAGCTCAGCAGGTAGAGCACAACACTTTTAATGTTGGGGTCTTGGGTTCGAGCCCCAAGCGGATCACAGAAAAGGAAAGAGCCCCCCTCTTTCCTTTTTTATTCTTAAGTTTCTCCAATTTTTCATTAATTTTCTTGTATGTTTTAAAAAAGTGGTTTATATTTGCATCGAATATACGCCATAATTTAATCGTTGAAACGATGGTAATATTAGTGATTAAAAAGGATGAAAAAGGCTAAGTTCAAGATAATCATATCATACCGTAGTTGGATACAATTCTTTTTTATCATATTCCTAAGTTTTCCTTTAAATGTATGGGGACAAATCGGAGGCGAATCCATTGTTGAAAAATTAATAGACATGGGATTCGAAAACGTAAGATGGATAGATTGTGAAGATGAACGTATATACACGATTGAGAACAGTGCTTATAGATTGCCTAGCAGAGGCATCAAAGAAGCGATTAGCATCATCCAAGAAGGAGGATTGCCAAAGAACAAGACGTGTAAATTAATCATCACTCATCTTGATATACCGCAATTGTCACTTACATATACTCCGTCGGCTTCATCTGATTCCATCAGAAATGGCAATATCCACAATTGGCAGGCCAGTTATGAATTAGAAGGAAGTTGGGATAAAATAAAGAAAGAAAAAAAAGAAAATAGTTCACGATATAAAGTTGACATTTTGGTATATCCACAGTTGGCATTCATGAATTTGATTATCACTCAGATATATCAGGTGTTATTTCAATTTAGTCCCGCTATCGAAGTATCTTTATGGTCGGGAATGAAATTGACAGGACAAATTAAAATACCAATATATAATGACGGATACGGAATGTTGGAAGAGAAGATACATCCTGGTCATCTGACAATTTCACAAAGATTCCGATTACCGCATAATATATTTGGGAAAGCGACATTAGGATATTTCAACAGCGACAGATACGGTGTTGACTTATCTTTATTTCATCCATTAAAGGATGAGCGTTTTTCTATAGAAGCAAGAGTCGGATATGTAGGCATAGGATATTGGAATGGATTCAGGCTACATTACGACAATGACATGAAATTGAATTGGTCCATAGGAGGTAATTTCTATTGGCCGCAATATAATACTCAATTCTCCTTAAAAGCTCAGAAGTTCTTGTTAGGGGAAAAAGGGATAAAATTTGAAATGATACGCCATTTTAAATATGCATCAATCGGTTTTTATGCTATGAAAGCCGAACGTGCCAATTCAAATGGAGGATTTAGATTTCAAGTGGCATTGCCACCATATGGCAAATATAAAAGAAATAAATACATACCACATGTAAACACCTCATCACATATGGGGATTATTTACAATGCTGGTAATGAACGTAAATATTATAAGGAGTATAAAGCAGAAGCGAGCGATAACATCATGGAGAAAAATAGTTTTAATCCATATTATATCGAATCGGAATTATTAAATTTTTAATTATATAAAGAAAATGAAGAAGAACAAATTCTTTACCGGCTTAAGCAAAATAGCATTAGCCGTGGTAGCATTAGCTACAACAACGTTTACTTCTTGCGAAAAAGAAGATTTCGGAGTGGAGATTGTCGTTAATCCCGCTGAAGTTTATATTGTTCCCGAAGTAAGATATATTGATCTTGCTGCAGGTACATATGAAAATGTCACTTCCTTGGCAGACATTCAATTCCAAGGTGCTACAGCCGAAGGCAAAAGAGCATACATCAAAGGAACTGAAGCCAACCCGACAATTGCTGCTACAACAGTTACCGTTACTGCCAGCTATAAGGGAAAGACAAGTGAACCAGCAACTGTTAATGTTAGCGAAATCAAGACTGGACAAGTAACTTATACTCCAATCATCGTTATCATGTCTGACATGCCTGTTCCTCCGACTCCAGAAGAACCGGAACCACACCCCGAATACATTTATTCCATCAAGGTTCTTGAAGGTAGCAAAACTGTAGAATCTGATTACATTTGGGGCAAGCCGACTGTAGAAGGTCATGGTTACACTCACGACGGTAGTGTATGGAATGAAAACGCAAGCGAATATTTCATTACCGTAAACATCAAGTACCCAGTAATTATGAAATCTACAATTACAAAATGGGAAGACATTTTAACAGATGCCGACAATGTAAAACCATTGGTTACTGAAGCATACAATATGGACAAGAGTTATATTGAAGAAATGCCTTATACAGCTTCTGCATATTCTATCTTCAGAGCATGGTATAAGACTACCACAACAACTCAAATCTATATCGTTGTAAGAAAAGAAATTGGAAACGAATCAGCAGCAGAAGAAATTGTAGCTAAATTCTATTTGGATTACACTTCTTCAACAGCAGCAGGTGTAGTTGAAAAAGCACATCCTTCACACGCCGGACACTATCACCAAGGTCATGGCCATGGAACTCATGGAAATGCAGATAACGCAGGTGGTGGTATCGTATGGGGAGACTAATGTACAATTTATTCATATTAAATAGAAAAATTAATCACTATGAAATATAAATTTATAGCACTGTCATTAATTATGGCAGGTGCATGTGCAACAATGAGTGCACAAAGCACAAAAGATAATTACTATACTCCAAAATGGAATGACAACATTTTTGTTAGTGTAGGCGGTGGTATTCACTCCATTAATAATGACGGTTTTAATAAAGTAGCCCCTCATTTCAATATCTCTTTGGGTAAATACATTACACCGACATGGGGTATTCGTGCACAAGTTAACGGTTTGACTCAACATTTATGTTTGCAAGACAACAACTTCTACGAACATGACAAGAGTTATATCGGAGCTAACATTGATGCAATGTTGAATATTTCGTCATTGCTTGCAGGTGCCAATCCTAACCGTTTCTTTGAAGTTTACGGTTTCGTAGGTCCACAAGTATCTGTTGCTAAATCTCAAAATGTAAATTTCAAAGTTAATTTAGAAGGTGAAATTTTGGGAGTAGAACCAGCTGGTGAAGAAAAGACTAAAGCACGTATTGGTGCTTCTGCCGGATTGGGACTTAAATTTAATCTCAGTAAATTCTGGGCTATAGACCTTGAAGCTCGTGGTGCAATTGCTCCATCTATTTTTGGAAACATCAGCGAACATCGTAAAGCAGAAGGTACAGGTATGATTACAGCCGGTGTATCTTACACTTTCGGTGGAAAGAAATTTGCTAAGGTTGCAGACCGTGTTGTTGAAAAAGAAGTTCTCAAGGAAGTTGTTAAGGAAGTTCCTGTAGAAGTTGTCAAGGAAGTTATAAAGGAAATTCCATCTGCAGCATCTGCTGCAATCTTCTTCAAGATTGGCAAATCAATCATCAGCCCAGAAGGTATGGTGAATGTTAAATTGATGGCAAAGACCATGAAGGACAATCCTACAACCAAGTACAAAATTGCAGGTTTTGCCGACAAAGGTACTGGTACTGTTGAAATCAACCAAAGATTGTCTGAAGCTCGTGCACAAGCTGTATATGATGCTTTGATTGCTGAAGGTGTCAGCGCAGACAGACTTGAAAAGATTGCTATGGGTGGTACAGATCCTATGTTTGAAAAGGGATATTTGAACCGTGTAGTTATCATGGAAGTTAAGTAATCTATTTTACTTATATAATGGTTAAAAAGGGTTGTCTATCGACAACCTTTTTTTTGTCTCAAAAATAATCTGTAAATTCGCGGCTTATTATTCAATATGCGTACAACAAGATTAAAATACATATTAATCATCATCACTTTGTGCATTTCATCATATAGCAATGCACAAAGCGATTCTACTTTAATCAAATATCTCAAGAACGAATACAAAATCGAAACAACCAGCAACGACAACATCAAATTACTCAAAAGTGGACATGAAAAATTTGAAGACCTATTCAATAGCATCCGAGAAGCTAAACATCACATCCATTTGGAATATTTCAATTTCAGAAATGATTCCATTGCCAATTTGACATTTTCACTACTAGCCCAAAAGGCAAAAGAGGGAGTAAAAGTTAGAGCCATGTTTGATGCATTTGGCAACTTTTCCAACAACAAACCTTTAAAGAAAAAACATTTAAAAGCTATTCAAGAAAGCGGTGTAGAAATTGTCAAATTCGATCCCCTTAAATTTCCATACATCAACCACGCATTCCATCGGGATCATCGGAAAATAGTAGTAATCGATGGAAAAATTGGTTATACTGGAGGTATGAATATTGCAGATTATTACATAGAAGGTCTACCGGAAATCGGCGAATGGAGAGATATGCATGTACGAATTGAGGGTGAGAGTGTCCATGAATTGCAAACGATCTTCCTAACCATGTGGAATAAGGAAACAAAAGAAGATATCAAAGGTGATGAATATTACCCTTATAAGCATAACAATTCCAACAAAATAGGGAAAGGTATAGCCATCGTTGACCGACATCCTCGTAAAACTCCTAAAGCAATGCGTAGAGTTTATGCCAAAGCAATAGAGACAGCTGACAATAAAATACAAATTATAAACCCTTACTTTACACCTACTCGAATCATAAAAAAAGCAATAAAGAATGCATTGAAAAAAGGTGTAAAAGTAGAAATTATGATACCAGGTAAATCAGACATATCATTCACACCTGATGCAGCCTTTTACATAGCCAACCAATTACGTAAAAAGGGAGCCGACATATATGTATACAATGGCGGATTTCATCATTCCAAGGTCATGATGATAGATAGTCTCTATTGCACCGTTGGAAGTACAAACCTAAACAGTCGGAGCCTTCGTTATGATTATGAAGTCAACGCTTTCATTTTCGACAAAGAAACGACTCAAGAATTAATTGATATTTTCAAAGAGGATCAAAAAGAAAGCACACTTCTAACCAAAGAAGAATATAAAAAGCGCTCTATCTGGAAAAGATTCGTAGGTTGGTTCGCCCATTTATTCACTCCTTTCCTATAAAATAAAGAACTTCACCATACACCCTTTCCGATTCTTTCGTCTATCCTCTAGCATAAAAAAGCATACTCAACTTTATGAAAACATTCAAAAGTCATTAAAATCCAAAGTTTTTTATTACTTTTGTTGCAATGTAAATTGGAGTGGTATGTTTTTTAAAGACATCATTGGACAAATCGAAGCAAAACAACGCCTCATTAAAGAAGCGAAAGAAGGAAAAATTCCTCATGCAAGGCTGTTTTGCGGAAGCGAAGGTATCGGGAAACTGGGATTAGCCATCGCTTATGCACGATATATCCTTTGCGAACACCCCAGTAATGATGATGCTTGTGGCAATTGTCCCAGTTGTATTAAATTCAACAAATTAGTACATCCTGATTTACATTTTGTATTTCCTGTCATCAAGAAAAAGAATAGCAAGGAAACAACAAGTGATGATTACTTGCCCGAATGGAGAAATTTGCTCAACAACACTCCCTATTTCAACTTAAACATTTGGTTAAAAGAAATGGGAGCAGAAAACCAGCAAGCTATGATTTATGTAAAGGAAAGCGATGAGATACTTCGTAAACTTAGCTTAAAATCCAGTCAAGGAGGATACAAAATAATGATTATATGGCTACCCGAAAAAATGAATACAGAGTGTAGCAACAAATTATTGAAACTTTTAGAAGAACCTCCTACACAAACTGTTTTCATTTTAGTCTCAGAAGAACCCGACAATTTATTGGCTACCATCCAAAGCCGTACACAAAGAATGCAATTGTATGGTATTAACGAAGAATACATTGCCAATAATTTAATGGAGATATACGGACTTCAGCATACAGATGCGAGCCATATAGCACATCAATCGGAAGGGAATTATTTAAAAGCTTTAGAGACAATCCATCTTAGTGAAGAAAACCAATTTTTCTTTGACATGTTCGTCAAATTAATGCGCCTATCTTATCAAAGGAAAATTCGGGAGATGAAACAATGGAGCGAGAACATTGCCAGTATCGGAAGAGAACAACAGAAGCATTTTCTAACCTATTGCCAACGATTAATTAGGGAAAACTTCATATACAACTTTAAAGATACAACATTAGTATATTTGAACAATGAAGAGCAGAATTTTTCCAATCGGTTCTCTCCCTTTATCAACGAGCAAAATGTGATTGGAATAATGAATGAATTAAATGAAGCCCAACGACACATCGAACAAAATGTAAATGCCCGTATGGTATTTTTTGATTTTGCATTAAAAATGATTGTGTTATTGGTTCAGAAATAATATATTTTTAATATGGGAAACGATTATAGACTAAAAAACGGAAGTGGAGGCTTATGTTGTAAAGGTTGCGGACGTCAAGACAAGCAACTAAATACTTACGATTGGTTAGCAGACATTTCCGATTACATAGAAGACCAAGAATTAGTAGAAGTCCAATTTAAGAATACCCGTAAAGGATATTATAAAAACAGCAACAAACTGAAATTGGAGAAAGGAGATATCGTAGCTGTTGAAGCAAGTCCCGGGCACGACATCGGTGTGGTAACTCTAACCGGAAAACTTGTTCCTTTGCAAATGAAAAAAGCGAACCTCAAATCAGAAGCGGAGATTAAGCGTATCTACCGAAAGGTAAAACCTGTAGATATGGAAAAATACGAAGAAGCTAAAGCTAAAGAGCATGACACCATGATCAGGTCACGCCAAATAGCTTTGAATCTCAATCTGAACATGAAAATTGGAGACGTAGAATACCAAGGTGATGGAAACAAAGCTATTTTCTATTACATTGCAGATGAACGAGTGGACTTCCGCCAACTCATCAAGGTATTGGCCGAAGTATTTCGTGTACGCATCGAAATGAAACAGATTGGAGCCCGCCAAGAAGCTGGGCGCATTGGCGGTATAGGTCCTTGTGGACGTGAATTGTGTTGTGCCACATGGATGACCAACTTCATTTCTGTATCAACCAGTGCTGCACGTTTTCAGGACATATCATTGAACCCACAAAAGTTAGCAGGACAATGCGCTAAATTGAAATGTTGTTTAAATTATGAAGTGGACGTTTATGTAGAATCGCAAAAACGACTGCCGAGTAAGGAAATAGAACTGGAAACCAAGGACGGTACATACCATTTCTTTAAAGCAGACATTCTCAAGAATTTAATCACCTATTCAAGCGACAAGAGTTTCCTAGCAAATGGAGTTACCATAACAGCCCGTAGAGCTTTTGAAGTCATCAACATGAACAAGCATGGAGAAAAGCCTGAAAAGTTGGATGACGACAATCGTTCCAACGCCCC
Organism: Bacteroides sp.; assembly: GCA_015060765.1. GTDB lineage: Bacteria > Bacteroidota > Bacteroidia > Bacteroidales > Bacteroidaceae > Phocaeicola. Next base: position 25,688 of record SUXW01000001.1, on the reverse strand, counting down.
TGAAAAGCCCATTGATTTGGTAGAGCAGGAAAGTTTGACACGTTTTGATAAACGTAAAACAAACAAGAAGAAAAAGAAAAAACAAGGGAACAATCATCCTCAACAAGAAAATACTCCAAAAGAAAACAGAGAGTCCATCAATGAGGACAAGCATAAAAAGGAAGAAAGAAATAGAAATAACAAGAACAGGAATAAGCAACGGAATGGCAACAATCATAGAGAAAAGAATACACCGCCATCTCCAAACACTTCCAATGAATAAGAATAAATATCTTCCAATGTACTTGAGACAAAAGAGCAGACTATTTATTATCCTTTTGATGATAGGTGTCTGTTCTTGTCAAGACAATATCCTATATCATTCTTATCAGCCCACGTCTACCGTTGGCTGGTTAAAGGATGATACCTTATCATTTGAGTTCCAACTGATAAAACAGCCTACAATATGTGAATTAGACATGGGTATACGACATGGAGAGACCTATCCGTATCAAGACATTTGGATTTGTTTGAATCACAATTTAGAAGACAGCACAATATATAAAACTGATACAATACACATCCATCTAACGAACCAAACAGGCGATTGGGCCGGAAAAGGTATCGGAAATATAAAACAATATACAACTCACCTAAGAACTCTACAACTAACAAACAAGAGTGGTAATGATATGAAAATAAACCATATCATGCAAGATTCATTACTACAAGGAATCAATGACATAGGAATATGTTTAAGAAGTATACCTTAACGTTTACTTCTTGCAGCATCCAAACGTAAAAAAATAAAGAGCAGAATAGTAAAACCCCATAAGGAGGAACCACCATAACTAAAAAAAGGCAGAGGTATACCTATTACAGGAGTCAACCCCAATACCATACCTATATTTATGAATAAATGGAAAAAGAAAATACTAAAGACACAATAACCGTATACACGACTAAATTGAGAATGCTGACGTTCTGACAAAACAATCAACCGAAGAATCAATACCATATACAGTAACAGCACCAATGATGAACCAATAAAACCTTGCTCTTCACCCACTGTACAAAATATAAAGTCTGTATCTTGTTCCGGTACATACTTCAATTTAGTTTGAGTCCCATTCAAGAAACCTTTCCCAGTCAAACCACCCGATCCTATTGCAATCTTGCTTTGATTAACATTATATCCAGCACCTGCAGGATCATCCTTCATACCAAGAACAACTTCAATTCGAATCCGTTGATGATCATCCAATTTCTCAAATATATAGTCTACCGAATATAAATACAATACGGACCCTGCAACAAACAAGGATATATAAAGAAAGGACGTTATACGTTTATAATAAGACAAATACAATAAATAAACAATCAAAACGGCACATTCAACATACAAAAAACACACCACATTATAGGGATATATATAGAGAGAAAAGAGATATGCCAACACTACGCCACTCAAGCCATATAATAAAATATTTCTAAATATTTTGTTCTTATCACTATAAATATACACCAACAAAGACGACAGGACAAGTACTAACAATAAAACAACAAACTCACCAATGGAAGTACACTGATCGGGCATCATTTCATGAGCGAAACGTATACCTACTACAAAATACACAACCGCACAGATACCAATAAACAAAATGACTCCAGACATTCCTTCCCGATACAACATCAAGAAAAAGGCTAAATAAACAAGCGCAGACCCCATTTCACGTTGAAGGATAATAAGGATCATAGGCAATAATATCATCCCAACAACCGGTATAGAATACTTTAACCGATTCATTGAAAAGCCATATACATCCATAAATTTCGCTAAAGCCAATGCTGTTATAAATTTAGCGAACTCTGCAGGTTGAAGACTGACAGGACCAAATTTCAACCATGAATAAGAACCTTTGGTTCCTTCCGCCAAAAACGGAGTTATAAACAACAGCACCATCATAATGCCATACAAAATATAAGCGAACCAATCATACAACCGGTCCTCCAGCATCAGCAGCACAAAACCTAAGACAATGGAGCATCCCATCCAAATAAGTTGTTTGCCTGCCCTCGTTTCAAAACTAAAGAAGTCCATGTCACCATAATCATAACTGGCACCACAGATACTGAACCATCCTAAAATCACCAACAATAAATATAAAGCGATGGTTATCCAATCAACCGATTTAACCATATTACCGTTCGTGTATGCCATAATCGATTCTTCTATTTTGAATGTCAACAGCTTTAGCTTCACTTTCTGCAGAAAGACTACCATTCAAATACTGTTCAATAATCAATGCCCCTATCGGCACTCCATAAGTAGCACCCCAACCTCCATTTTCTACATAAACAGAAACAGCAATTTGAGGATTATCCATCGGTGCAAATCCCATAAAAGCTGAATGGTCCTTACCGCGATTCTGTGCCGTACCCGTTTTGCCACAGACATTCAATCCTGGTATATTCGCCCCCCGGCAAGTACCGCCAACAACAGCCGCCCGCATACCCTCCACAATTGTTTCGTAATGATCTTTACGAACTTTGGTATATCGTTTTGAAGTATATAACGAATCCAAGGATTCATCTTCCACTTCTTTCACCACATGAGGAGTTATAAAATATCCTCTATTGGCAATTGTCGCCCCAAGGTTAGCTATCTGCAAAGGCGTAGCAGTTACTTCCCCTTGCCCTATGGAAATAGAGATAATAGTCAACCCATTCCAATATCCACGATAATTCTTATCATAATATTGGTCATTGGGTATCATTCCCCGCTTTTCACCAGGCAAATCAACCCCCAAAGGATAACCAAAACCCATAGAAACCATGTAATCGCGCCAAGTCGCCATCGCTTTTTGAACACTACCGTATTTTTTACGTGCACCCATCATGTAATACAACCCCCAACAAAAAAAGCCGTTACAAGAAGTTGCTATGGCCGGAACCAAGTTTAAAGGAGAAGGATGTGCATGACACCCTACCCTTAACCCTGAATGAAGGAACCCTCCATAACACGGATAAGTTGTCGAAGGTGTAATAATGCCTTCTTCCAAGAATGTCAGCCCTTGGGTTGTTTTAAAAGTGGAACCAGGAGGGAATTGTCCCATGATTGAACGGTTCAACAGAGGTTTCTGCAAATCACGGGCAAGTTCCAATTGATTCTTACCACGTTGTCTACCTACCATTATTCGAGGATCATAAGTAGGTGCCGATGCCATACAAAGTACTTCACCACTACTCGGTTCAATAGCAACTACACTACCTATCTTACCTTCCAACAATCTTTCAGCCAATTGCTGAAGATTTATATCCAAACTCAATGTTAAATTTTTCCCTGGTACCGGCGTCTTATCCAAATCACCATTCATATAACGGCCCTGAATACGTCCGCGAGCATCACGAAGAAGTATTTCAACTCCCTTTTCCCCACGCAAATACTTTTCATACGAACGTTCTACACCCTGCTTCCCTATAAAGTCACCCCGAACATAATAATCATCTTCCTCTATCTCTTTTTTGGAAACTTCAGCGATGTCACCCAAAACATGGGCTGCTGAAGAATAATTGTATTGCCGGATAGTCCTTCGTTGGATATAGAACCCTGGGAATTTGTATAACTTCTCTTGAAAAACGCCACATTCTTCCGCAGAGAGTTGAGTCATGAATATTTGATTGGTATAAGGAGAATACCCCGGATTAGAGCGACGGTCCTTAATTTCTTTCATCCTACGCTGAAAATATTCAGGAGTTATATTCAACGTCTGGCACAAATCCAAAGTATCCAAGTGTTTTACTTCTTTCATAACCAAAGTTATATCATAAGCCGGTTGATTATACACTAACAAATTGCCATTCCGGTCATATATAACTCCACGACTTGGATATTGTGTCTTATTCAGAAAAGCATTACTGTCTGCATATTTTTTATAGTCATCGCTCATTATCTGGAGCATAAACAGACGTATCAGATAAATCATGACTACCAGAACGACTGAAGCCCCCAATACATATTTTCGTTTTTCCAGATTGAAATCCTTCTTCACACCTTCTTCCTCCACATATATTCAAACCCCATAATACAAAAAAGAGTAGTAAGTGTACTTGTCAATACCCTAAAAATCAAGACAGGCCAATTAAAAAAAGAAAAAGTATCCAATGTTACATACAGAATGCAAAACAATAAGCTGGACAATAAGACATAACGAAAAAAAGGAGCCAATCCCACCATCTTTACGCAAGGTTCAAAATCCTCATCCAAATCCCTAAAAGTAATCATCTGCAAAATAGGAGTACGGAAAAAGGCCAAACAAGTCAAGGATGCAGCATTCATACCCACCGTATCACTGAACATATCCATAATCAGTCCCATAAAAAAAGCCCAAAGGAGCAATTCATTCCGGCTGGCACGCGAATGAAATTTCAGGATAAAATAAATATACGGGAATGGAGTTGCATACCCACCGATATGCATTTGGTTCAATATCAGCGCTTGGAGTAGAGCCAAACCTATAAACCACTTTAACTGCGTCAAAACATTCTTCATTCCCTACTTTTTATACGTTCTTCCAATTGTATCTGCTCATCTTTATTCCTTCTAGACACAACACGAACATCCTGCAGACAAGCAAAGTCGGTAAAAAGTTTCACCTTCAACTGATAGGACAAGCCATCGTTACTATCTTTCATATCTTCAATTGTTCCAATAGGAATACCCGATGGAAACACGGCACTATGTCCACTTGTTACAATCGTATCTCCTAAAGAAAACATGGAATGTCGTGGCATATCCTTTACCATAGCATATTGCGAGGAGCCCCCATCCCATACCAAAAAACCCAAATAATCACTTCGTTTGATTTTGCAACTTATGTTACTCTTTGAATTCAAGATAGGAATAACGACAGAATAATTGGAAGAAGTCAGATATACAATACCTACCACCCCTTTTCCATCGACCACTCCCATTTCGCTATGAACACCATCCTTTTCACCTTTATTGATTGTGATATAATTATCTGCATGAATCAGACTATTATTCAGTACTCTCGCTTCAAGGATATCATATTCAGACAACGATTCTTGTCTTATCCGTTCGAAGTCTACTGTATCTTTTGATAAACTGGTCAAGGAATTTTTATAAGCTTCAAGCTGCAGTTTCAGTTCAACATTTTCCTGTACCAAATCATTATTGATATCTTTCAAGTGAAAATAAGACGTAATTGAATTCTTCAAATCATAGACAACTCCTACAAATGAATTGGAAGAAGTAAAAAAAACACTTCCCTGATAATTGTTAAAACGGAACAACAAAGCAAAACTGATAACCTCTAAAAGGATAAAGAGGAACCAATGATTATACTTTATTAAAAAATCCAATAAATTTTTCATATTCCGTTATTCATACCATTAAAAACACGTCATTCAGACGAACGCAAAGAAAAAAAACTGATTTTCAAAAAGTTTCTTTTCATTTCGTTCCTCTGAATGACTAAAGGATTTATCTCATCAAGAACGAGAATTTATCAACATTCTTCAATGCTATACCTGTACCTTTCGCTACACTCAACAAAGGATCCTCTGCAATATGGAAAGGAATGTTTATTTTGTCGGTTAAACGCTTATCCAATCCACGGAGCAATGCTCCACCACCTGCCAAATAAATACCATTCACAACAATATCAGCATACAATTCAGGAGGTGTATTTTCCAAAGCACTCAAAATAGCAGTCTCAATTTTTGCGATGCTTTTTTCCAAGCAATGAGCTATTTCCTGATAATTAACTGGCACTTCCATTGGAAGAGCTGTAATACGGTTAGGTCCGCGAACAATATAATCTTCCGGTGCATCATCACCCAAATCAGTCAATGCTGCGCCTACATGTATCTTGATACGTTCAGCCATACGTTCACTGACTCTTACGTTATGTTGACGACTCATATATTCCTGAATGTCAGCAGTCAAATCATCACCGGCTATACGGATAGAATTGTTTGATACAATCCCTCCCAAGGAAATTACCGCGATTTCGGTAGAGCCACCACCTATATCCACAATCATATTTCCTTCAGGAGCTTCCACATCAATACCAATACCTATAGCAGCAGCCATCGGTTCGAAGATGAGATAGACATCACGTCCACCTGCATGTTCCGCACTATCTCGCACAGCACGAAGCTCTACTTCTGTACTACCAGAAGGGACCCCGATAACCATACGCAAAGAAGGTGAAAAGAAGCGACTGCCCATATTCACTTTCTTAATCAAGCCACGCATCATCTGTTCACAGGCGTTAAAGTCAGCTATCACACCATCACGCAAAGGACGAACAGTACGAATGTTAGGATTTTCCTTTTCATACATCATTTTGGCCCGTTCACCCACGGCTATCATCTTGTCTGTACGACGATCAAGAGCAACAACCGACGGTTCATCCACTACAATGTTACCATTATTCAGGATGATAGTATTGGCAGTGCCAAGGTCCATCGCTATTTCTTTTGTCAACGAAAAGAATCCCATACTTCTTAAATTATTAATGCTTAAAGTGACGAATACCAGTTGTAACCATGGCTACACCATGTTCATTGCAATATTGGAAAGTCAAATCATCTCTCACAGATCCACCCGGTTGGATAACAGCTTTAATACCTTCCTTGTCGGCAATTTCCACACAATCAGGGAATGGGAAGAATGCATCACTGGCCATTACGGCGCCATTCAAGTCAAAGCCAAACGACTTAGCCTTTTCAATAGCTTGTTTCAAAGCATCCACGCGAGAAGTCTGTCCTACTCCACTTGCCAATAATTGCTTTCCACGTGCCAAAACAATGGCATTACTCTTGCTATTCTTCACAATTTTATTGGCAAACAACATATCTTCCACTTCCTGGTCGGTTGGAGCCTTTTCGGTTACCGTCTTCAAATCAGCTGTTGTCTCTACATTCAAGTCTTTTTCCTGAACCAACACACCGTTCAATGCAGAGCGATATTGCAATTTAGGCAACTTCACATCCTTGCGAACCAAAATAATACGGTTCTTTTTCAATCCTAAAATTTGCAAAGCATCCACATCATAATCCGGAGCAATGATTACTTCGAAGAATAAGTTATTGATTTCTTCTGCTGTTGCCTTGTCGATTACGGCATTGGTAATCAGCACACCTCCGAAAGCAGAAACCGGGTCACCAGCCAGTGCATCCTTCCAAGCTTCTAGTAATGTTGGACGAGAAGCCAAACCACAAGCGTTGTTATGTTTCAGAATGGCAAAAGTGATTTCATCAAATTCATCAATCAAATCAACGGCAGCATTGATGTCGAGCAAGTTGTTATACGAAATTTCCTTACCATGAATTTGATCGAACATGGCATCCAAGTCTCCATAGAAGAAACCTCTTTGATGTGGGTTTTCACCATAACGGAGTTGTTTGCCATTTTCCATGGCACAACGGAAGGCCGAACCTTCTTCACCGTCAAAATAATTGAAGATAGCCGAGTCATAATGAGAGGAAACAGCAAATGCTTCTTTTGCGAACCAACGACGTTCTTCGCGTGAAGTGACTGCTCCATGTTCCATCAACATGTCATAAAAAGGCTTGTATTGGGCCTGACTGGCAATGATAACCACATCGTTGAAATTCTTGGCAGCTGCACGGATCAAAGAAATACCACCTATATCAATTTTTTCAATAATAGCTTGTTCTTCCGCACCACTGGCTACTGTTGCTTCAAACGGATACAAATCCACAATAACCAAATCGATTTCCGGTATTTCATATTTTTCAATCTGTTGGAGATCTTGTTCCAATTCTCTACGACAAAGGATTCCGCCGAAAACTTTAGGGTGTAAAGTCTTCACACGTCCACCCAAAATAGACGGATAAGAAGTCAAGTCTTCTACCGCTTTGCAGGGATAGCCCAATGATTCTATAAACTGTCTTGTACCACCTGTTGACAAGAATTCCACTCCTTCTTCATGAAGTTTGGTTATGATTTCATCCAAACCTTCCTTGTGATAAACCGACACCAATGCGGTTTTGATTCTTTTAGCCTCTGACATTATTCTTCAAAATTAAATATTTGGATGCAAAGGTAGGAAATTTCATTCTTATTTCATTCATACAAAATGATAATTTATCCTATTTGAATGAACTTTTGAAAAAGGATTGGTCAACAATAGAAAAGGATAACTCATTCGAACAATTAAACCATCGTTTTATAAAGTAAAAAACGATGGTTCATCAATGACAAACCATCGTTTTCTATTTTATCGTTTGGGAATATCCACCGACTTTTCGCTCTTCCCTTTCAAGTGTTCAGAGAAATAATCCACCAATCGCCAATAGAAGTATTCATTCATATCACCGAACGAATGGCGTTGTTGCGGAAGCATCAGCATATCGAAACGCTTACCGGCGCGAATCAAAGCATTCACCACACGGATCGTATTACCAGGATGTACATTATTGTCTATATCGCCATGAACTAACAGAAGATGACCTTTCAGTTGCCTAGCAATCTGCGGATTGGTCGCTATCTTATAAACGAATGTAGTATCCCCCTTTTCACTCACCTGTTCCTTTACCCCATGATGGGTTTCACTCCACCATCGGTTGTAAATATTATTGTCATGGTTGCCGGCACACGATACAGCCACCTTAAAGAAATCAGGATATTGACAAATAGCTGCTGTACTCATGAATCCACCTCCCGAATGACCGTGTATACCGACCTTATTGATATCAATAAAAGAATGGCGTTGAGCCAATTGTTCGATGGCATATTTATGGTCGGCCAGCGGATAGTCGCGCATGTTTCCATAACCATAATTATGGTACCACTTGGAACGACTGGGATGACCACCTCGTTGTCCCACAGAAATAACAATAAAACCCGCTTGAGCCAAACGGTCGGTACGGACACTCATACGGGTAAACGGATAATATACCGCTTCCACCTGCGGACCGGGATATACATAATCTATGATAGGATATACTTTGGTAGAATCGAAATTGAAAGGCTTGTACATCACACCATACAAATCGGTTACCCCATCGGCCGCTTTTACCTTGAACAATTCCGGGAATTGGTAACCAGCAGCTAGGAGTTGCGAAAAGTCACTCTCTTGAATTGTCATCAATTTATTGCCATTGTTATCGAGCAATACGGCACATGGTATTGAATTTACCCGGGAATAATTGTCAACTACAAAACGTGCATCATCGTCCACTTCCGTACGGTGGAAATAATCACCTTTAGTTATCTGTTTCAAACCGGTTCCGTCCACATTCACCCGATACAGATGTTCATAATACGGGTTTTCATCGGCATTCATACCATTGGCGGTAAAGTAAATCACCCGTGCTTTCTCATCCACTTTCAGGACATCTTCCACATGCCATGCTCCTTTCGTAATTCGGTTCTTCAGATTCCCCTTATCATCGTACAAATACAGATGCGCCCATCCGTCGCGCTCACTCCATTGGATAATTTCTTTTCCTCCACCCAGCACTTTCAAACGGCGTGTTTCCTGATACGTATTCATGCGTTCTTTTATAATGGGTACAATGGAATCCTGACCGATGGTATACGAACAGACGTCAATACGATAAAGGTCGCGACTGCTACGGGTTAGATAAAAACGATTGTTATCTCCCTGCCAAACAGAATGACGGTATTCCGCATCGCGTTGTTTTTGCAATATAGGTTTGTATTCCAAATCGAGAGTCTGATCTTTGTACGCCGAAGTTTTGATTTCCTTCCGGGTATTGTCGACCATATCGAATATATACAGATGATCTACCGGTGCTTCTTTTTCACCCGGCATTTGATACTTGTATGTCTCAAGAGTAGGACGAGGATTGGCCATTACGTTGATTACCCACAAATCTTTTACGGCACGTTCATCAGTCAAGACGGTCACAAAATGGCGAGAGTCGGGCGACCAAACACCTCTCACGGCACGACGTTTGCCGTTACACAACGTATCGGTATTCAGCATGCTATACGGGATACCATACCCAAAATCAGCCATTCCATCGGTAGTCAGTTGAATTTCCACAATGGTGCTATCCTTTTCATCCTTCCGCGCCTTGAGGTAATCTTCAAAGCTCATTCGATAAAGATTCAAGTCTTTAGCATACACCACCGTCTTCTTGTCGGGCGAAATGGTTCCCCAAGGCAACCGCTTCGGTTCCTCTTCCTTATCAATCAGATGAGTAAGTTTGCGATTCGGATAATCGTATGAAAAATAAAAGACCTCCTTCTTTCCTTTTTCGATTTTCTTCTTATCGCCTTTCTTTGGTTTGGCATCCTTCGTGGATGTTACCTCAAAAGTAAAAGTACGTCCATCTTCGCCCGCCTTCAAGTTTCTGATAGGCAATTGACGGGCTTCAAACGGGTCCTTGACAATTTCCGTTAGTTGAGCTGCCATTTCTTCGCGGTCAAACAACAACTTCTTGCTTCGGGTATTAGGGTTCACCACATACCAGAAAGTCCCCTCACTCGTTTTGTAAGTGTACCAAAAGCTATTTCCTTGTTGGAACCAATGCGGATCCACTTCCGTTGTAAACAACATGGTAGCCAACTTATCACTCGTAAACTTTTCCGCTTGCAGGTATTCTGGTAAGCGTTCCTGTGCCTGTATGCCTCCACCAACCATTAAAGTTGAAAGCAATAGGCCCAACATCGTTCTTTTCATCCTCATTTCTTTATATTATTTGTTTCCTTGTATTCTGTAGGAGTCATGCCATAATGCTGTTTGAAGCATTTACTGAAATAACGGGGATCGTTGATGCCTACCATATAAGCAATTTGCGTCATGCTATAGTTTCCCGTTTCAATCAGATGAGCCGCACGTTTCACTCTTATCTCCTTAATGAATTCCACTGGAGCCAATCCCGTCAAGCTTTTCAACTTTTTAAAGAAAACAGAACGGCTTACCGCCAACTCCTTAACCAAGTCATCTACAATCAGATCCCCATTATCCATGTTCTTTTCCATCAGTTCCATCAGTTTATCCATAAACTTACGGTCGTGCACGGACATTTCCGTCTGAGGAGGTGTAGTTTCATCATCGACAACCAATGATTCATTCATCAAATTAGCTCGATACAAATGCTGCAACTTACTTCTACGAGCCAGTATGTTATCAACCTTCGCTTTCAAATAGGTCGCACTGAACGGTTTGGTTATATAGTCATCAGCCCCTTGTTCCACGCCTTGTAATTTACTTTCCATATCCGTCTTGGCGGTCAGCAAAATAACAGGAATGTGACTGGTCGATAAGTTCTCACGAATTTCTTTAATCATGGCAAGTCCATCCTTTTCTGGCATCATAATATCACTTACAATCATGTCAGGAACAAATTTCTTGGCCTTTTCCAACCCTTCGACTCCATCGGCAGCCTCTATTACATCAAATTGAGAGACAAAGACACTGCGAAGGAAGAAACGAAGTTCCAAATTATCCTCAACCAGCAACAACGTTTTCCGTTCCCCTACTTCGTGCATCCCCTCTTCTGTTTTTTCGTTCAACTCCATCATGGAGAAAGTTCCTGCATCCGTTGCATCCAAACTGTCAGAAACAATCAGTTCCACATCTTCTGTATAATGGTCCTTTCCTTTCAAAAATTCCACAGTAAAGCAACTTCCTTCACCCACCTTACTATCTACACGGATGGTAGCTTGATGAAGTTCAACCAATTCTTTCACCAAAGACAAACCAATTCCTGAACTTTGCTGATTGAACAAGTTCTTGTCGATCAAATTCTCAAAACGAACAAAAATAGACGATTTCTTACTTTCAGGAATACCGATACCTTGGTCTTGTACCCCTATAGCAACGCTGTTTTCATTCTCGTGAATAAACAGGGTAATCATTTTCCCTTGTGGAGTATATTTAAAGGCATTCGACAACAAATTGAACACAATCTTTTCCAACTTATCGGAATCTACCCATAAATTCAACGATGTTTTTTCACTTTCAAAAACAAAATCGATGTGATGATCTTCCGCTAAAGCTTCAAAATTATCCATGATTTGCCGCACAAAAGGAACAATATCCATCTTTTCCACCCGTAATTTCATCTTGTTCTTCTGAATTTTTCTGAAATCAAGGATTTGGTTGACCAATCTCAACATTCTGTCCGTGTTACGTTCCACTATCTTCAACTGATTCCGCACATTATCAGATAGTTCTTCACTTTTCATGATATACTCTACAGGACCCGCAATCAATGTCAGCGGTGTACGCAATTCGTGAGATATATTCGTAAAAAACTTAAGTTTTATGTCAGAAACTTGTTGTTCAACAGACACCTTATGCTTAAGCCTATAAATCGTGAACAAAATATAAATGGAGGCTCCAAACACCAAAGCAACAATCAGCACATACAGACATATAGCCAACGGAGTTTCCCAGAACGACGGCGAAATGGACAAATTAATCGTTCTCTCGTTAGCCACCCAAATTCCATCACTATTCGTCGACCTTACCCTAAACACATAAGATCCTGGAGGCAAATTGGTATATGTAGCCGTACGTTGCTCGCCTACATAATTCCACTCCCTATCGAATCCATCCAGGAAATAAGAATAACGGATATTCTTAGGATAATCATAGTCAATTGCCGCATAAGATAACGAAACGGTATTATTTTTATGGGAGAGAGCCAACTGTTCCGTTGAGTCCAAAGATCTCAGCAATAGTCCCTCCACTTCAGGTTTTACCTCCCTATTATTCACTTTCAAGCTGAAAAGATGAATCATGGGGACATATTCACTTTTTTTGATATGCTCCGGATAAAAATATAGGATACCATTGGTTGTACCAAAAACCAACGTTCCGTTTGTCAAATAACAAAAGGTACTTTCCTCAAATCTGACTTCCGTTCCGAAATCCCGCTCATTATAATTTTCGAAACGCTGTTCATCCAACAAAAATTTGCTCAAACCGTTTTCTGTTGCCATCCAAAGGTTTCCTACTTCATCTTCCTTTAAAGACAACAAGATGTCAGATAAGAGTCCATCCGTTCTGGTATATGCTTTGAAAGCGACATTACCAGCTTCATCCATCGACTCTAGTTTCATCAGTCCACCTCCAAACGTAGCCATATAGACATCTCCCGAACGGGTACAAACGATATGATATACATTATTACTACTCAACGTTGCATTTTCGTCCAAATTCCTCTGATAATGATGGAATTGGATGGCTTCCGGTCTTTCAAAATCTTTCTTGAAACAGATTACGCCATCCGTCGTTCCTACCCAAATATTCCCTTTTCTATCCGAGGCAATGTGCCGCACACGGTAACATTCATCAATAGGAAATCCTTTCAAGTTGTTCCTTGAATTGATAAAACGATATTCGCCATCCTCTGTTTGTTGAAGATAATTCAATCCACCACCAAAGGTAGCAATCCACAAACGTCCGTTCTGATCTTCATGGATACAATATACACTATTGTGACTCAAACTATATACATCCCCATCATCATATTCAAAACGGTCCACCTTAAAGCGTTCTCCCATCGGTTCCAGTCGGACAATTCCTCTCCCTTTGGTAGAAAGCCAAATGATTCCTTTCGAATCCTTCATAATATGATATGTAACCCCATCCAATGGAGTCCCCGTTTTCGATATGGTTCCCGCTTCTGTCAAATAACCCACATAATTGAACTCCGAATCATAGATTTCCACCTTCCCGTTCCGTTTGGACATCCAGACTCTACCGTGTTCATCTTCAAACAAGGCGCGCACGGTACTTTCATTCATCCCAAGCTGCTTTTTTTCTCTTTTCGGAAACATCGAGAACTGCCGTCCATAGAATGTAGCCTTTTCCAGCCCTTTCGAATGGGTACTGAACCATAAATTACCTTGTCGATCAACCATCATGGAATGTATCTTATTGGAGAATCTCCATGAAGGCGAATTTGGATCGTTATAAAAAGGAATCAAATTATCGTTCTCGCGGTCGTACCACGACAGGCCACCCCCTTGGGGATGAATCCACAGATAATGGTTTATCGTATCTTCACAAATATGGAAAGGAGGGTATGAACGATCGGCTCCTTGTGGTTCAACAGGAGTCTTAAACACCTTTATCGAATTGTCTTTCGGGTTAAACCGAAATGTTTTCCCCCATTCCGTCATTTCAAACCAAGCTATCTGTTCGCGATCAATATAAACAGAATGGATGGCATCATCCGGGTATTGCGGGAACTTTTCCCGATTCAAGGTCCGGCATTCACCATTCTTCGGATTATACACCATAATCCCTTCCTGTTCCGTCGTCACCAACAAACCAAAATCGCCCAATTCATCGATAGAAACAATCTTATCTTTAATAGGCAATTCTTTGGGCTTCAAAATTTCATCATGTAAAGAATAGGTCCAAACACGTCCCCCATCCGATGCAAAATAAAGGGTATCTTCCTTGCAACAAGCTGCATAAAAAGGATGTTTATTGTTTCCTTTCCGATTGCTTTTATCCGTGAGAAAGGAAATGGACTCTTTACCATTTACCTTCAACAGTCCATTGGTTGTCAACAGCCATTCCTGACCTCTTTTATCCAAGAAAACATCCATCACCCTTTCATTCAATCCTCCATAACCTCGTGTAATTGCATATCGTTCGGATGAGAGATTCAGATTTTCAGGATCAGTCTTTACACAAACCGCTCCTTCTCCTTTCAGGATAAGCCAAACATTTCCATTTTCCAGCAGTTTGATACTTTCACATTTATCTCCTTCTTCCATGACTTGTTCCACCCGTTCGGTCGCCTGGTCCAATCTGAATACCCTGCTATCATAAGTCAGCAACCATACCATATTATAATTATCTGTTATGATAACATCCACGCGATTGTTGGCCAAAGCCAACTGATTGTCATGACTTGATTTATACACTTTAAAATCATAGCCATTAAAACGGTTTATCCCGTCCCAAGTAGAGAACCACATGTTTCCATTTTTATCTTGCGCCATGCAAGTAATGGAATTCTGCGACAAGCCTTGTTCAGAAGAATAATGCGTAAAGATACAATTCGGTTGTCCAACAAGCGAGGACACCGAGAGTAACACCAACCAAAGGAAAACAGAAAATCTATTTATCATCTCTTCAAATTATTCAACAATTTATTTCCATCTCTGACAGGATTCCATCCATCTGTTCCCGAAAGAATATCTTCTACCTGATAATCTTTCAGATTCTTCAACTGATGTCCATAAGATGCTCTACCCTCTACAGCGGCACCTTCACCAGTATTCTTATATTCAGCAAAAAAAGCGGTTTTCTCATTTTCCTTCTTTCCCCAGTTATTCCATCCTTCCGGTACGATATGTTTTCCTAATGAACATTGAATATACACCGCCTGCCCATAGGGTCTCCATGGACGTGACAAATACACCTTGGTTGCTTCGGGTGCACCCGTCAACTGACAGTTCACAAAGACATATCCATATTTCTTCCCCTTATCTGTTGCAGGAGCAGTCACATAACCATCGCCAACGCTATGAATGACACAGTCCTTAAACAAGACAGTAGACCAACCGAATATGAAGTCGACTGTACCTTCCACATAACAGTTTTCAAAATACTGACGGCTTTCCTTTCCATAATTATACAATGTATCCTGATTGCCCAAGAAACGGCAATTCTTGAAATAGGCACGGTCTCCTTGAATAAAACAAGCGACAGCCTGTCCCACTCTGCCGGCAGAGTTCTCGAACGTAATATTTTCCGCATAAAAATCAGGACCGTAAATATAGCAAGTGGAAGAACCTGAAGTCGACATATTTTCTCCAAAACAATTCTTCTTGGAAGCATAATCATCATTGGTCAGAATTGCTCCTTTTTCACCAATCAACGATACATTCAACTTACATTCGGGCACAACCAATTTTTCTTTATAAACTCCTTTGCGTACAAGAATAGTAGTACGTTTTTCCTTTCTGAAATCAGGAACAGCATTAATTGCTTCTTGTATGGTAAAGAAATCCCCACTACCGTCTTTAGCCACCACATAATCGTAATAGCGTACAAAAGGAGCCAAGGCCGGAACTTCTTTCGCAATAGCCTCAACGGTGATGCGAGCAATGGTACGTGCTCCATAAACATTCAAGTGTGTATTGTCCTGACGGCCTTTGGGACAAGCTGCATATTTATTTTCCGGAATCCACATAAAGAGTTTCTTCGATTCTTCCGGTCCCATACCCTGTACCAAATCGTGTGTCAATTTATTCATATCGACAAAAGGTACATTCAATTCCTTAGCTACGTTACGCGGTGAATCCAAGTATTTACCATGCGTATCAATCAACACATCCCCCTCTTTTGCTTCCACCAATTTATCTCTCCGGAAATCATCTTCTGCTACCGCATTTTCATTATTCCGGAAATTACGCCTTACGATGGAATTGAACAAGACAGGAATTCCTCCTTTGGCACGGGCCTCTTCCACAAACCGTTTCAAGTTTGCATCAAAAGTTGTACCCGGATCAGTATGGCGGTCCGGTTTCGGTTTTTCGTCATTATGACCGAATTGGATGAACACATAATCACCCGGTTTCATTTTGTTCAAGACTGCATCCCATCGTCCTTCATCGATGAAACTTTTGGAACTCCGTCCATTCATTGCGTGATTGTCCACTACAATGTCTTCCGAAAAGAATCCGCCCAAGACATGTCCCCAACCACGTTCCTGATTATCTCCAACCAAAGATTTGTTGGCCATGGTCGAATCACCAATCATAAAAATAGTTATAGTCTTCTCTGAAGTAAATGCCGACAACAGCAACAAAGCACACAACACCGGCAAGAATTTAATCGTTTTCATCTAGTATTATTTTAAATTATGATTCATGAATAATAAAATGTCCTTCTGTATTTCCTTGCTACAGAAATGGGGCAAGTCATACACCTTGGTTACCAACTTTGTATCGGCCGACTGACTTTTCCAGACCTCTCGCATACAGCGGAAAGCATCTTCCACTCCCTGTATGGGGAACAATTTGTCCTTCGCTCCATTCACAAACAACATCGGTTTCGGACAAGCGATAGAAGCCACATGAGGATAATCCAAATAATTACGTATTCCCGGTATAATCATGGAATAAGCCGATCCCCCTTTATTCTGATTGTTGGTCAGCGTCATCAAATATTCGGTAGTATTCATCCAGCAGACTGCTGCAGTCGCTTTTACCACATCCGTTGCAGCACTAAGCATCCATGCACGATGAGCACCCATCGAGAAACCCATTGCACCAATTTTATCTTTATCCACTTCCGGTAAAGTCGCCAGGAATTCCGCACTCCGAATGTCATCCCAAGCAATTAAAGATCCCCACGACATTCCCATTTGCATCAAATTCGAAGCTAAAGCCTGTTGGGCATCATAACTAATACCTTCTCTTCGTCCCCTTTCTCCCCAGAACAAGGCATCTACAGCCAATACGACATATCCATTGGCCGCCAAATAATCACCTACATACTGGCTGTCATAACACTTCTCTGCCCATTCATCGGCATCCGCCATCAAGATATCGTTCACACCAAACGGACGAACCATCTTTTCCTTTCCAATTGAGAAATGAGCCCCGTGATCGTGCAACAACAGCACTGCCGGGAAAGGTCCTTTTCCTTCGGGCACTAACATATAAGCCGGAACGCGCGAATAAGCAGAAACATTGAACAGAATTTTTTTGGCAAGATACCCATTCCGCTGTTCCACATCCAATACTTCCATGGAAAAATCGGCAACAGGAGGAGCCGGTTGCATACACTCAAGCAAGACCTTCCTGGCATCATTTCTCCAATGCGTAAAATCACTTACGGTAGAATTGCCCCATGCCATCGGGAAAGTCAGACTTTCCTTCAACTGTCTGTAAAAGGAAGGCATTGTATTCAGCACTTCATGCCCATCATAGCGAAGCGCCATTTCCGCTTTCTTCAGCCATTGGTCATATCTTTTAAAGATCTTTTCCGGCCAATAGCCATACCATTCATAGCCAATTCTTCTTTCAGCGTTGACATCTTCCAGTTTCCATACCTTTTGTCCGGAACGGGTACACATAAAAGGTGTATTGTCTGCCAACTCATAGAAACGTGCCCAAATAGGTTTGGCTTTCTTGTCCTTTTTGACAACTTTGTCATAAGGATATTCATGGTTGATAATCTTATCCTCCGGCAAAGCCACCTTTTCCACACGAATTCCTTTTATCTGCACCTTCTTCAGCCATGCTACAGCCGTTTTTACGGCTTCCACTATTTCCTTTGTCGGATGAGGTATATCCATCAACAAGGCAATAATGCAGCAACTTTCATTGGCCGTCAACGAAGGAAGTTCATACGAACGGGCTTTAGTCGGCAAAAAAGTAACATGATCATGCTGTTGTCCCCATGCCGTCTTCACTCCATTCTGAACATACTGACATTTCAAAATCAAATCGATTCCTCTATCAAAAGCTTCAAAAATTCTCCTTTTCATCGAATCGTCCAGCCATGCGAAACTACTATCCCCCTGTTTGATTTTCAGAAAAAGTTCCAAAGAGCCCGTCGTTACTTCATCATTAAAAGTGATGGCATCCACATCCCATCCCCTCCAGCTACCATTCGGTTTTTGGGTCTTCAACAAATAATTCAAGCCCTTCAAGACAGCTTGCCGATATTTGTCCGACTTAGTCAACACATACACGTCCCCCAAATATTCTATCTGAGGAAAGGTATTCCGATTGTCCAGCGTACTTCTACGATAACTTTCCTTCAATGCCGCTTTAACGGAATCGGTAGGTAGCACACCCAACCAATCTATATTTTTAGGCCAGCCACCATCCTCATTCTGATAAGCGATCAGATTATCGGCTATTTCACGATATTGTTCTGGAACATAACGTTGGTAAGTCCTTTCCTTATGTTCCAAATTCCAATGATGAATACCATCATGGAATCCATCCAAGGCAGGAATTCCCTTTTGGGCTCCTGCCTGTTGTATACCCATTCCAAGGCACAAGGCCAAACATATTGCCAGTTTATTCATCTCTATCTAAAAAACGAGCCAATTGAATCATATTCTGAATATACAAGCCCACCGAAATACAAGGTATCTCTTCGGTAGCATAATAACAGGAAGTATCGTATTCATCGCCTACCATTGTTGTAACATAATCGGCAGATTCACTGGCCGGTTCATCTTTACATGGTTTATAGACATTAGACATATTTTTCAACGGAGAAGGCCAGTAACCATCTTCATTCAAAGCAGCGATCAGTTCCTTTATCATCTTTTCATTGCCGACACCACGTGAACGCGTATAATATTTGTCCAATGCTACCAAGTCATTTTGAGCGAAAGGAGAATTAGCAACCAATTCTTCCATCGGAATTTTCTTCACTTCTTCCAGACTTCTCCGCAAAGCAGAAGGGTTCACTGTATAGACAGAGCTATAGTGAGCTATTGTATTTTCAATATTCTGGTCTATGTAATAAGTACCATTCACCACGTTGCTACCTTTTCGGTGGACATATTGCGGTTTTCCTGTTTCCGGATGAACGAAACGAGGAACCAGAAATTCTTCCGCATTTCTTGGTTGTCTACGCCATTTGACCGCGTCTTCTGCCGGAATCTTGACAGATTCCAAGAAATCAATGGCATTCGGTATTCCCGACAAGAAACGGGTATCTCCTGTCAATCTATAATAGTTCATCAACAAACGGATCATTGCAACTGTCGTTCCTGTATTCACACTACGAGGTTCATACGAACGTCCATGAGCCGGTTTCAAGTCATCCACAAAATATTGGTCGGCCCATCCCGCATAAGGTGCCCCCTGTTGCAATGTGATAATCAAGTACATGGCTCGAAGCACCGGTTCTTTCAATCCGGGTATACCCAAAGCCTGATAGCACTGCATCAAGAACTCTGTCGCTTCAGGAATTACATCGTCATTCAATGTGATGAATGAAGAATAGTCCTTGTTGCCTTTAAAGGGGTGGTCGTACATCAACGGATAGCGTTGAGGCCAGCCTCCCACCGGATATTGGCTTTCCAATACAAACTGGATACATTTATCCAAAGCAGGGCGGAACACCGGATCGTTCTTTTCCACATACATTCTCAACAGAAACTTGGCAGCCAACATGGTACCTCCATCATCATAAGTAGCATTGCCATAATAATGTTGGAATTCTTCCAGGCGCCATGCATTCTTTCCTATTGTAGCATACCATTCCTTCAATGAGTTCTCGCCAGCGAAATCAAATACATAATTCCAACCGCCACATTCCTGTTGTCCCCAAATCAGAGCATTCGCCACTTTTTTGGCCGCTTCGTAATAATATTCATCACCGGTAGCGTGGTACACATCCAATAACAAATGTCCTACAGACGGAGTACCGGGAGGTTGGATCCACGCCATGGTACGCTTTGCTTCGAGTTCCCCCCAAGAACGCGACATATCCGGTAGATAGTTCCAGACAAACCCACCGTTATAACTTACTTTATCCATCATGAACTGCGTTGCAGTCTTCATGGTTTTCAGCACTTGTTCATCCAATTTCTTGTTATTACCCGCAAACATGCTCATTGAAAGCATCATTACCAAAGCAAACATAAGGGACTTTACCCCTTTTTCTTTCCTTGTGTTTTTCATATTCGATAGATTTATTATAGAAGAAAATCGTTACATACAACAAATATAACCTTTTTCCCTTACTCTCACATGAAAATAATTGTTTTTTTACGTGTAAAAATTAATATATGCGTTCAAAGTTCAACTTTTATGCTTATATTTGAAAAAAATTAATCAATAACTCAAAAAAGAAAGCATCATGAAAAAGAACTTAATGAACCTATTCATGCTTTGTGCATTGACCGCTCCTTTGTATTTAGGAAGCTGTGCACCCAAGGCAGAGAACAAACAAGTATGTGAAAACGAAGAAAAAACAGAAGTTAAGACTATGAAAGCAGAAAGCGCAACATTCGTTTATGAAAACGATGTACAATGGGAACCAGCCGGCGAAAATGTAGTACGCCAGATATTGGGTTACAACGACGATGTCATGTTGGTAAAAGTTAAATTTGAGAAAGCCGGTGCGGTAGGTACTCCACACACTCACCCTCATACTCAAACCACTTATGTAGCCAGCGGAAAGTTTGAATTTACAGTAGGTGATGAAACCAAGATTGTATCAGCAGGCGACGGTCTTTATATGAAGCCCGATGTATTGCATGGTTGCGTTTGCATCGAACCGGGAATTTTGATCGACTGCTTCGCTCCTATGCGTGAAGACTTTTTGAAGAAATAAAAAGAAGCGGTGAATTTGAAGTAAGCCCCAAAGTTTGGAAAAACTTTGGGGCTTATTTATGCATAAGAGAATCATTCAATCCTCATCGGCATCCATCCCTTCAGGACAAACGCCGGATTCTGATAGTCAGCTATCATCGCAGCATCTTTCACTGCATCCAATTGTTTGGAATAAGCATGTCTTTTAGACACATCCACCAACTCATCCGTATCCATATCACGAGTCTGGAATTCATACATTTTCGCTGTCTTTTCGCCAATGGAGCTCCAACCTTCTGGAATAATGTTCTTCACTTTACAATTAATCAGAACAAATTCTGCATCCGGATAACTGGTTCCGTGATTGGTATGCGTACGTCCATAATCCGCCATTCTACCGTTAGATGTAGAGAACGTACATTCCACAAAGACATCGCCATGGTGACCGGCCGTATTTCTAACCCATGAGAAAGGTCCACCTTCATTTCTGAAATTGGAACGATAGGCAAACAAGCTTCCGCGTCCCAAAATGGTATCTCCACCGCCGTCCATTTCACAAGCTTCCATATAGATGGTTCCGTTGGCCTGCAAAGCATCGCCCGAACCGATGATATGCACCCTATACAATGCAATTCTATCGCCATTCAACAACAGTCCTTCAGCCTGGCCACGTAAATCGGTTGCTATGGTAATATCTTCCAATACCACATCATGGCAATTGTCCAACATAAACGCAGCACGACGGGATGGGAAAGTACCTGGCCATTCATTGGTCTTCACCGTCAACGGATGCGGATTGAACACCTCATTATTGGCATAATGCACTTTAGTCTGATCCATTCCTGCTCCTTTAATCTTCACATTCGATTTGTTACGTGCATAAACCAGTTCTTCATAATCGCCCGGACGAACCAAGATTACCGTCTGTTCGCTACTGAAATCCGGAATAAAGTCGAGTGCACCCTGTACCGTATTGAAGTCACCGTTACCCGTTGCATCAACCACCAACGTATCCATCGCTACAGGAGCTTCTTTCTTGGTTTCAAACATCCACCGATGTTCTTTAGCTATTCCTTCAAAACTACCGTCCGGCACATTGATCACCCCTTTGTCTATCGTTACATAGTATTCCTTACCATATTCCAGCATGTTATTATGCGGATAAATGGTAGCTACATTCCCTTTTGTTATAATAGGATAAAAATGGAACGCATCGGTAAATCCACCGATAATATTCAACTGATATTCCGGAGGAGTCGGTTCAGCTGTACCGGAAGGAGTCCCCGGACGAGTATCCTTATTGGTAGGCATCCTGTCGCGTGTATAATCATAAGGGACTTTAGTATAATCACATTCCGGCCCATAAGTACGGCTCTTCGTCGGACCGGCAGGAATACTTAAATCCAAACTATCGATTAATTCGTGGGTTTCCGCATCGAAAATACGTACCATACCCGAATCACCTACCACTGGTGCCTCCGAAAAGGTCAGAACCAGATGTGTATCTGGATTCACATTCTCTGCACCAGCAAGCGGAAACAGTTCCGCATTTACAGGAGGAGCTTGATTACAAGCTGCCATAAACGGCAAAGCCGCCAACAAATACCAATTTTTCATACTTTATAGATTAAACAGTCAACAATCATTTCCATTCCACTTTCATGCGATGCAACATGGTCGTACTCTCTCCGCACGAGCCCGTATGCTGGACACCCGTGCCGCCAAAGGCATTCGATTCAATATCGGCTTCCAAATCCACAACAAGTTTCAAGTTAGGATCCGTAACCGGAGCAGGCAACGGAGTTGTTGTCTCCGCATGAGCGGTCAGTTTATTGCCAATAGCCTTCAAAGTGATGGTGCAATCCGTACGATAGCAAGTAGACGATACCGGCTCCGTTATAGCCGTTGTCTTTCCTTTTTCATATTTCACCAGATAAAAATCCACCGCATTACTGTACTTCGTTGTACGGATAACACGCAATGCGTATCCCGTCAGCGTCCGGGTATCAAACTTGATATACAGATCCAGGTATTGGGCTGTAGCACTACCGAAACCTTGTCCGGCCGTTTTGCTTGCATCCACATTCAGCACAATCTCCATATCACCATACTTACCATCCAAAGGAGTATAAAGCATTCGGGCGCCCTTCTGATCCTGCAACAATCCCGTTCCAAGCGAACCGTTCATACCCGGTCCATACACCCAATAATCCTTGCTCATGTCCACCTTCCAATCGTATTCAGAAGTATCCAACGGTTTGTAACCGTCCATTGTCCAAAAGCCAGGAAGAATCCGAGGTTGGTTCTTAACCGGGAAATTCTGGAAATCCGTTTCAAAGATACGTGTCTGAACCACCTGTCCCTTCTTTATAGGCGACTTGGATACCACTTTGTACACTTCGCCGGGCAAACAACGAAGATGCTTGGGTGCTACCGTAGCCATCAAGTAATACCCCACATCCTCCTTCTTCAGAGAATAAGAATACTCCGGTTCGTTCAAGCGGGAAACGGCCACCGGGATAGCATCCTTCCCTTCTTTATCGAAGCAACGATACCAAGTAATCAACGACTCATCGGCCCGTCCTTGTAAATCCAATTCATATAACAATTCCGCTTTCCCCTTACCGATTTTCATTTTAGGCACAGTAACAAAGGCAGGAGCCTCTACAAAATTCGGAGCTACCGTCAGTTCTGTAGCACATTCCAACCCATCTTCTGTCGAAGCGATAACCGCAAAATGCTTGGTTTCATCGTCAGAATTAAGAGGAGTCACCACACATTCATAGCCTTCCGTTACCGACAGTTTCACATCCTTTTCATATCCCGGTTGGACTCTCCAACGGACCGGCACGTTATTCAACGGGTAATTGCAATGCCTTTTTACCTCCGCCTTCAATGTAACGTCACCTTGTCCCGTTTGGATCGATGCCTTCAAAGGACGAACCGCCAGACAAGTAGCCATGTTCGTATAGTCCCGTTTCTGTTTTTTACCCGCTTTCAGAATGACATCCTTTACCTGCATCGGGTCCCAATCATCTTCTCCCCTCAACAAATTGTAAGTATTATACACCACCTTACCATCCACTTCTACCCGATAGGCATTCCGTTGGTTCAACCAATCCATGCATACCGTATTGTAAGGTTTGTCAGCCCCAATCACATAAGGCTGTCCATTCATTTTCACGTTGTACTGATAGCAACGCAACCAGTCGGTAGGTTCATGCGTCCATCCTGCATAAACCGATTTGGCGGTATGATATCGGCAATCCACGATACTCAGCGGTCCCACCGCCTTACAGAAATATTGTCGTTCCTCATCATGCTTTACATAGAAATCGCAATTCAAGAAAACCGCTCCCCCCATATCACTCCGCCAGAAAGGTTTCTGGCCATAGAAATGAAGCGTACAATCCAAATACACACCCGTACCCGCCAATGCATCATCCGTACTTTCCATGTGGCACTTATTGAACAGAATGCGTCTGGAGCCGCTCAACGGACTCATGTTCAACCGACTGATGAAATGAACATTCTCTGCATAAATCTTGTCTCCATGACAATACGCCACATGAGCCTGTGTAATGGCCGAATTTCGTTTTTTTCTACCCAGTTCCTTCCGCAAAGGATATTCCAAATCCACATTACAATAGTTGCCCATTGTCAAGTTCTTCACCACCATACCATCTCCCCAAAAATCGAACATGGTAAAGTTGCCTACAGCTCCTTGCGTCTGTCCCCGTTGCGAAGCCAGCACCGTATTCCGAGGATTCGGATTCAAGCCAATCAGATGCAGATAAGGGCATTTCACCACTAGCCCGAACGGTTCACGTCCATTCTTTCCCCTTTTAATTTCAGGATCATCCGGATCGTCAATCCAATAGACATAAGGAGCAATATATACCTTCATGGGCTCCGCTTCCGTTCCTTCTGTAAAATGAGCTGCCGCCTCGTTGAAATCATTAAAAATGTAAGACTCATTTTCTACCGCCTCATCAGAGAGCTGTCCGTCAATAAAGAAGCACTTCGGTCCCAGCACCACTTCCTCACCTTGATAATAAAAGCGTCCTTCACCTAATTTGATGGGATTAGCCGGATCTATAGTTTGATAGTTCAAAATCTGCGCACAAGCATATATAGCGCAACATATTAGTCCGCAAAATAAGAATATCCGTTTCATAGTATCATGATTTAACTGTACCCGACAAAGATAATAAAACTATACTAAATTTTCATTCTATAAGATATACATTTTTTCATACAAACGCAAAGTTCCCGTAGGACTCTATCCTACACTAATTAATAACTATAAAAAACACATTTATGAATCTAAAAGAAATGGCAAGAAAAGCCTTCTCAACTATGTTGTTGAGTATGGTGTGCGCGGTTGCTTTCGCGCAGACTGCTACCGGTGTTGTAAAAG
>SUXW01000013.1:39820-75214 GCA_015060765.1 Bacteroides sp. | reverse complement strand
CTTTTACAACACCGGTAGCAGTCTGCGCGAAAGCAACCGCGCACACCATACTCAACAACATAGTTGAGAAGGCTTTTCTTGCCATTTCTTTTAGATTCATAAATGTGTTTTTTATAGTTATTAATTAATGTAGGATAGAGTCCTACGGGAACTTTGCAAAAATATCATTTTTTTTAATAAGAAAAGTGTATTTTTTGATATTTTTCATTTAAAGAATTAGGACAAAGTATAAAACAAGCCACAATATTCTAAAACTACGATGAAATACCCTAATATACAAGTGAATCAAGTTTCCTCAAATCATGGACAAATTGGCTGAAACACTCCATTTCGCCATTGGCTTTTATCAATTTTTACCATTAAATGGATAAATTCCGCCCATAAAAAGCAATAAGTGGATGCACATTCAGTGCACCCACTTATTTTCTATAGAGATTTATCCTAAATCAATCAATATCCAGGATTCTGCCAGAATGTTTCCAATTCTGTAGTGTAATTGATAACACCATTGGAAGCACTTGGCTGTTCACCACTGAAGTTGGTTACAGATAAAATCTGAGCTTCAGGAATAGGACGATAGTAGTGCATTTCCTTGATGTTGCCACTTGCTTGGGCATTGTATTTCTTTACACGGTCAATCAATGTATGAGTACGCTTCAGGTCGAACCAACGTTGTTGTTCACCGCACAATTCGATAGCACGTTCATCCAAAATGGTATTGATGTCTACAGTACCGGAAATCTTATTATCCTTACCGGCGATGGCACGCTTGGCACGCAATTCGTTGATAGTAGTCAAAGCACCGCTTGCATTGTTCTGTCCCAGCTGGGCTTCAGCTTTAATCAAGTACATTTCTGCCAAACGGAACACAATGTGGTCACGGTAAGATATGTCATGAGTCGGGAAATTGGAATCATACACATTATCCAGGAACTTCTTTATACCTGGGAACGAACACCAACCAGCCACCTTATATGTATCGTAACGCTTATCTCCATATACACTTGAAGTGGCAACCGGTGCTTCGGTAGGAACGGCTGTAGCAGCATTGTTGGATGTATAGACGGGAATATCACCACCACTCATGAACTGAATACGATAACGATCTTTAGCCCATTCCTGCATAGCCTTGCCTTCCGGACTGTCACCATCCAACGGTGAATAGTAAATAGCAGTATCCTTCATCAAAGGGTATTTACCAGCTACGTTAGCAGCCAAATCGGGTGAAGCAATGGTATAAGCAGAAAGCAAGGTTGCTTCGGTACGTTGGTCTGTTTCACGTCCGGCTTCGAGCAGGTTCCACAAATACATGGATGGCAAGTAGCGAGTAAAGCCACGGCCGTATGGAGAATAGTGATCGGCAACATAGATATCCTTACCTGTAGATTTGCTCTTCAAATAGGATGTGCTTTCAGAGGTAGAACGGATAAATACAGATTTCTGGTCGTTCTTATTGTTACCTATATCGGTACAACCGTTGTTCCACATGGATACAAACATCAACAACATAGCAGAACCACCACGGCTATAACCGGTACGTGTAATAATGTTTACATAATCCAATTGGCTACCACTGGCATTGGTCTTGAAACGTTTGGGCAAACAGTTTACCGGAGTTTTCAAATCGCTGTCATAATATACACCCCAAATGGCTTCCTTATTCACATTGATATCTTCATTGTTCATACTCCAAGTATCTTCGTAGTTGTCATAGAACGAAGCACCGGAGCCAGTTATCACTTCTTCTGCAGCGGTTTGTGCAAGTTGATACAAGTTCTTACCCGCATAATCGGGATTGGAAGAGATGCTTTGAGCTCCTAACCAAGAAGCAGCATAAAGCAAAGTACGGGCCTTCAATGCTGCAGCAGCATAATAGTTAGCCTGACCAGAATCTCCATCACTTTTCTTGTTCAATCCACCGGCTTTCAGATGTTGCATAGCAATATCAATATCTGCCAGGATATTGGAATAAACCTGTTCTTCCGGCATACGGGTAGCAGTGGTCTTGGTAGACACAAACGCTGTTTCGTTGTAAGGAATCGGCCCCCACATACTTACCATCTGCAGATTGTACAATGCACGCAGGAAGTAAACTTCGCCCAAATACTTTTCGCGGTCGGCATCGCTAATGGCAGTACACTGAGGAATCCAGTTCAAGGCATTGTTACATACGTCGATGGCGCAATAGAAAAGTTCCCAATAATGGTCCAAACAAGCATTGTCTGATGCATTCCCGTCCAAACTGGCTGATGTCAAGTTATAGGAATTCAGCGTTTTCTGTTTGTTATCATAACCATAATAGAAAAGGTCAGATCCCATTTCAGCCAAGCCCAAACCGGCTTCCTTTCCCCACCAACCACGGGAGAAACTGTAACATGCGTCAACCAATCCTTCAATACCGGTCTTGGTATTGTAAGTCAAATCTGCAGTCTGTCCTGTCTTGTTGTCTTCTTCCAAGAAGTCGGAACAAGCAGTGGTACCCATCATCAATGATGCTGCAGCCAACCAGATATATATATACTTTTTCATAGAATCTTATTTTTAGAATTGAACACTTAAACCTACTACCACTTGCTTACGCAACGGGAATGTGTATGCACCGCCACGTTCAGGGTCGTAATTGTCGATATCACTGAAAGTGAAGAAGTTCTTCAATGAACCATATACACGTGCACTACCGATGCCCCACTTGCCCAAAAGATTCTGAGGCAAGTTGTATGTCAAAGTGATGTCCTTTATCTTCAGATAGTCAGCCTTTTCATACATCAATGCAGAGCTATAGTTACTATATGTACCCTTTTGGTCACCGTTCAAACCTGGACTTGGGAATTTCGCACTTGGATTTTCGGGAGTCCAATAATCCAAATCACCCCAGTTGGCACCATCGTAAACCACCTGTCCGTTAGGATTATAAGAGATATAGCCACCCAAGCGAGCAAACAACTGTACACTCAAAGAGAAGTCCTTGTATGTAAAGGTATTGCTCATACCCAAGATGTGTTTCGGTGAACGTTGGATTACCTTACGGTCTTCCATATCCAATACACCGTCGTCGTTACGGTCGATCAGTTTGATGGTACCGGGGTCACCGTAATGGCTTATGAATTCGGGTTCTTTACCACCGTGACGTGATTTGAATCCTTCCACGTATTTTTCGAATTCACCGATATTCCATGTACCATCCGCTTCGTAATCGTAGAAAATGCTGAGCGGTTCGCCTACAATAAATCCGGAATTGCCGTTGATGTTACGATCCACACCGTCGGACAACTTGGTTACTTTATCTTTCGAATGGCTATACGACCAGTTTACATCCCAAGAGAAATCCTTGTTTTTCAAAATCATGGTATTCAAAGCTATTTCAATACCATTACCTTCTGTAGAACCCACGTTGTCAATCAAGCTGGCATATACGGAAGAACTTGGTTGTGATACCATATAGAGCAAGTCGTCTGTTTTGCTGATATAATAATCAATGCTACCGGTGATACGGTTGTTCAAGAAACCGAAGTCAACACCGAAGTTCCATGCCTTGGTAGTTTCCCAAGTCAAATTCTTGTTTGCCAACGAAGTAGGAATCAAGAAACCGGAGCTTGGCCATGCCTGACCCAAAGCACCTAAAGTTTGATAAGGATCGATGGCAGCATTACCGGAAACACCCCAAGAAGCGCGGAGCTTCAAGTTGTCCAACCATTCCACATCACGCAACCAATTTTCCTCCTTGATGGTCCAACCGGCAGCTACTGATGGGAAATAACCCCATTTATTGCCTTCTGCCAATACAGAAGAACCGTCGGCACGAAGAGAAGCAGTAAGCAAGTAGCGGTTGGCAAACTTATAATTCACACGACCGAAGAATGAAAGGATGCTTTGCTTTACGTAAGAAGAAGACGGAGTGACCGCACCTATCTTGCTCACATCATAAAATGCGCTTTGGTAATAATGTTCCTGACCCATATCACCGCTTACCGACAATGTTTCTCTTACGGTCTGGCTCAATTCATGTCCTAACAACATAGATACATCGTGCTTGCCGAAAGTTTCCATCCAGTTGGCTGTATTCTGCCAAGTAATGTGGGTACTGGTGTATCTTTCATTGGACAAGGCACTGGTAGTAGGACTCTGGAAACGGCCTTGGCTTTCCATATCCTGATACTGACCTGTACGTCTGTCGGTACGGTCTACATTGAACAATGTCTTCAAGATAACACTTTCAATCGGAGTTACTTGAAGATAAGCGTTACCAAAGAAACGACTGGTTTCAATATTCTTCTGCCAAGCACCATCTTCATCCAACAACGGATTACAGTGAGCTGCATAGAATGGGTTCGGAGTTTTGTTCACGGTACCGTCATTCAAATATACATGAGTAAGAGTAGTCATCTTCATGGCTTGATTGAACACACCACCGTTACGTTTGTCTTCATTCTTATAAGTATAGAGCAAGCTGGTACCCACCTTGAAATACTTGTTGATGACATGATCCAAATTGATTTTACCATTGTAACGCTTCATCTTATCGTTTTCCATCAAGCCTTCATCCTGCATGGTACCCAAAGAAATATTGAAGTTGGTATTGTCGCTACCGCCTGACACCGACACCTCATAGTTTTGAGTAAGACTGTTCTGAAGAAGTTCCTCTGCCCAATCTGTATACGAACCGTCCTTTACAATATCGGTCAGCAATGTACCATCGGCCAATGCATTGTTACCCAGCACATCGGCAGCAGTCACATTGGAAGAGCCCCAATTGCCCGAAGCATAATCGTTGGCATAATTCTGTGCATCAATCAAGCGTTGTACTTCTTTGTAACCATACATAGAAGTCGGTGCATCGGTAGCGCTATTGAACGACAAATAAGCATTGAAACCAACTTGAGTTTTTCCTTTCTTACCACGTTTGGTAGTGATGATGATAACACCATTCGCACCTTTGGTTCCGTAAATAGCAGTAGAAGAAGCGTCCTTCAGCACTTCCATAGATTCGATGTCCGAAGGATTGATATCAAGAGTTGAACCATATTCCACACCGTCTACCAAAATCAACGGACTGTTGCTGGCTGTCAACGAACGGTTACCACGCAATAACATAGAAAGGCCGGAGCCAGCCTGACCATCGCTCTGCTGGATATCAAGACCTGGAATCTTAGCCTGCATAGCCTGCATAGCATTGCTCGCCGCAACCTTCTGAATATCGGCTTGCTTTACAGAAGCTACCGCACCAGTCAAATCACGCTTTTTCATTACGCCATAACCGATTACCACCACTTCATCTAAAGTTTCGGTATCTTCTTTCAAAACAATATTAAAATTGCTTTGATTTCCAACAGGGATATCCTGAGCCACATACCCAATGTAAGTTACACTCAAGACATCTGAATTTGTTACTCCGGTAAGAACAAACTTACCATCAAAATCTGTAATGGAACCGTTGGTTGTACCTTTAACAAGTACATTCACACCAATCATCGGTTCACCTGTGGCATCTTTCACCACACCCTGAATTTGTTTACCTTGCGCAAAGGCAAGCAAACACATCATACTCAACAAACAGGTTGAATACAATCTTCTCATTAATGATTTTAGATTCATAAATGTGTTTTTAATAATAATTAAATTAGGTAATTTTAATCCTCATTAAGGACGGCACAAATATATTAGTTTTCTTTTACATATCATTGGAATTTTTTGGTATTTTTATTTAACCAACAAAATCTATCAATATGCAAGATAACGAGCTCGCCCAAAGCTATATTCTTACATCATCTATATGCAACATGACAAAAAAGAAGACCAGTTCTCACTGATCTTCTTTCTATCACATTATTTACAATCCCAATTTTTACCACCAACGCGGGTCACCAGCCACTTCCTTCAAATCGTTTACCAGCAATTTGAAATTACTCTTGGCTGCATCTTCGAAAGTTCCCTTTACATCGGCACCGGTAGAATTCATTTCAATAGGAGCAGTTGGAGCAGTTGCACCTTCGGCCATGTACCACGAAAGATCGGCTGTACCATAGCAATTATCCACAGCCAAAGAAGCATCACCACGATAGCCACTGATTGCAGCTGCTTTACCATTATTGCCTCCAGGACCAAAGATACAGTTTTTAACCATAGGATCGCTACCGAATTTCATCTTATTAAAATCGAACATGTAGTTGTTACCACCCTTCATATTGTATACAAAGGTACAGTTTTCCGCTACAAAAGAATTCACAAATTTAGCGGTAGGTTTGGTAGAGACAAACATCTTCTCACAATGAGAAATCGTTGTATTCTTTACTACAATATTCAAAATGTCGGCATCACCATTATCGGCATTGGTTATACCATATCCACCGATAGAATCGACTACACAATTGTCGAGGATAAAGTTATCAATATCAGCACCAGTCTTGATACGACAAACACCACGTTTGTACTTGATGTCGCAATTATAGAATGCCATTGTTCCAATCTTGGTATCAGAAACAGAAAGATTGAACAAATAAGTACCACCAAAATTGCTTGCAGTGCGTGGAGTGTTAGGATGATCGATAAATGAAATCTTTTCACCGACGAAACCGCCTACATTGCCTGCCAAATCGTAATTGCCTTTCACTTCCATAACAGCATTACCTGCCAAGCTCAAGCCTGTCACTAACTTGATAGTACCGGTTGTTGCAGGAAGTTTCAGACTCATCATTTCATACTTTTGACCACCCTCCAGCACTACTGTAACATCCTGATCAGGGAATTCGGCTACCAAATCTTCATAGAACGAAGCGGTAAGCATACCATATGCTTCTTCTTCCGGAATACCACGCAAATTCTTGACAGCACCTTCAAATTCTTCGGGAGCAGCTGTACTGAACACCTTCTTACCTTGGTATTCACCGTTCATATAAGCACGGACAATGTAATTGCAACTTGGTTCCAAGTTACTGAATATAACTTGCTTGGCTGCCTGTTCTTCACTACTGATGGTATAATTGGCTATTTCCACTTCTTCGTTTACTGTAGAACCTTCCGGAGTTACCACCTGAACCAGGTGCAAGGAAGTATAATTCATATCTTCCCACGCTACCAAAGCCTTGTTGTCAATAGCCTGGACGCCTTTCAACTTGGTAGGATAGTCTGTTGTAGTAATAGTAGGAAGCACATAATAGCGGGATTCCAATCCGTTACCCACCGATTTAATCTTAATCAGATAGTCCGTATCATAATCCAAACCTTCAAAACGGTAGAAAGTTGTATCGGTAGTTACCTCCATTTTAGTACTGTCTGCTTGACCTGCAGCCTTACCGGCCAATGTCAAAACAAAAGTCTTGGCACCTTCATAGCGGTCCCATTCCAGTTCAATCCACTGACCGCCCACGGTTGTTTCTCCTACGATGGGACGGAACAGGGCATCCGCCTTGGTCACATCATCATCATCGTCATTACAGCTGGTAAGCAAGGCTCCTGTGCCTAAAACCAACGATAGCAATAATGTCTTTATATCAAATATATGTTTCATAATCTTCT
Source organism: Bacteroides sp. (assembly GCA_015060765.1). Taxonomy (GTDB): domain Bacteria; phylum Bacteroidota; class Bacteroidia; order Bacteroidales; family Bacteroidaceae; genus Phocaeicola. The sequence continues at coordinate 67,702 of SUXW01000013.1, read as the reverse complement.
GTAATTTAATATTAGTTGGAAGTTCTAACATGACCGTATCCTTCGTTATTCAACACCGTACTGTTGGCAACAGTTTCGGCTCCGATAGGAATCAAGTAAGGTACAGCCGATTGGCCTGTCGGGTCGGTATAACCTCTGTAGCAGTTCTTAATATAATTAGCCGGTTCGTATTCACCTGTCTTATATTCTTCACCTGTTGCAGGATCCTTAGCAGTCAACGCCCGAATGAGAGCAGCCGTAAAATTAACTGAAGCATATTTACCGGCATTTTCAGCCTTATCCAAGTCAGCGGAGCCAACTGTTTCTGCAGGTTCTTCTTCAGGAGCCAAAGCATATTTATCATTCAAGAACGAAATGAGTCCATTGGTTCTGTTGTAATAAAGTTTTCTGGCCAGGTTCAAATAAGGCTGCACTCCAGCCTCACCTTGGAACTCTTCTACTGAAGCGCGTCCCATTTGAGTCAGGATTTCTTTGGTTTCTACAATTTTCTTACCGTAAATATTCCAACGGGCCAAATCGTATTTACGCAAAGCTTCACCACCAAATTCCCATGCACGTTCGTCAACGATGGCTTCAAAGAATTGCTCTTTACCTGTCAAACCATTTACATAGCTTTCCACTTTGGCCACATGGTCTTCTGCTGCGAATGCACGAGCACGAACTTTCTTAAGCTGAGCCTTAGCCAATTCTGTCGGTCCATTCAATTCATTTTCAGCTTCGGCCAACATTAACAACACATCGGAATAACGCATCAACGGCCAGTTTACGCCAGTACCTTTTGAAGAACTTGCACCCGGTTCGCTGGTCATCATCATACGGCTCCACTTTCCAACTGCCATGGATGTGATATTGTCCACTTCCTGATAATTGTCATTGGTATACTTTACAATTGTACATGTCACATCACGACGTAAATCCTTGTCATCGAAAGAAATGTAGTAGGCAGGGCTAAGGTTTACCTGAATAGTAGTTGTACCTTTGGAGCCACCGGTTACTGTCTGACCGATACACCAGCATACGTCACCTCCATTACCTTCTACGTGTGCTACTTCGAAGAGAATCTCACCACCCGGAGTAGTAACAAATTCACATTGCTTCTTGAAGACATCCTTGAAGTCCGGGTTCAAATCACGGTCTTTCAGGGAAATCAGCTTTTGGCAATAATCCTTGGCCAACTGATAATAATCCTTTGAAGTGCTTGCTTTCTTTTCTACGCCGTCGATGGTATAGGTTACAGTCAAGTCTTCGGATGTTACATCCAAATAATCGTCGGCACGTTTCATTGTACCGTCTGCTGTCATACCATAACCGGCACGGAACAAAGACAAACGAGCAATCAAACCAAGTGCAAAATCACGGTTCATTCGTTCAACACCAGCAGAATGCACATCCGAAAAAGCCAAGTCCGCTTCATGATCGACCAAAGCCTGTATTTCTTTGGTAAAGATGATATTCTTATCTGTCTTGGGCAAGTCCAATTCCATACCAGCTTTCGCTGATTCTGCAAAATAAGGAACATCTCCCCAAGTATTACATACCATCCAATAACGATGTGCACGCAAGCAATGAGCTTCCGCCAACAATGCCTTCATGGCAGGTTCCGATTTACCAGCCAAGCCCTCAATTACCTGATTGGCACGATCGATAGCCAAATAGTTACTATCCCAAGCCTTTTTTACGTCACCGAAGTTTTCCAACAAGCCAGCTTGCAATGACCATACATCACGACGGCTACCGTCCGGTTTGTCACCCGGAGCGATACATTCCACATCCGTATTCTGTGCCCACACATTAGCCATACGGGAAGAGAACGGGTCCTGATCGAATTCCACATAGGCACCCAACAACACTTTCAAAGCATCGCTTTCAGTGTTGAACACATAGTTCGTATCGAACTGTGATGGAGATTCCACTTCCAAGAAATCATTACATGAAGTGAAAGAGGCACCCCCAATCAATGTCATTATTATATATTTGTTCAGTTTCATAAATTCTTCAATTATTTAAATTTAGAAAGTCAAGTTTAAACCTACTGTCCAAGAGAAGCTCTTCGGATAACAAGAATAGTCCACACCCGGTGTCAAACCAGAAGCCTTGTCACCACGGATAGAAGAACTTACTTCCGGGTCATAACCGGAATAGTCTGTCAACACGAATACATTGTTCAATGTGCAATAAACTCTGAACTGCTCGCAAGCAAACTTCTTTGTTATAGAAGTTGGGAGTGTATAGCCCACAGTTACATTCTGCAAGCGCAAGAAAGAACCGTCTTCTACAGCCCAAGAATGAGGTACGGCTACAGCATTACCGAACGACCACGGAGTCCAATATTGCTTGGCATTGGCACCTTCGTTCATTGCTGCCAAAGTAGCCAAATCGGTCACCAAATTACCACCTTCGTCGATATAGGTATAGCGATTACTGCTATTCATTATATCCAACAAGTTCGGATTGTTGGTTCTATATTGCTGAGTAGAAGCAATCTTTTCTGCATTGTAGATATCTTTACCCAAAACATAGTTGAACATCAAAGAAGCATCGAATCCATAGAATGTACCATTCAAGCCAAAACCACCTGTAATTTCAGGAGTTGCATTACCAATTACAGTACGGTCGTTGTCATCCACTACACCGTCATTGTTCAAGTCCTTGAATTTGATGGTACCTGGACGTACACCGGCTCTACCACCCAACATACCGATGGAAGGAACACCTTCTTTCAATATGTATTTCTTGCTCGATTCATCGAAAGCGCTGAAGTCGGATGTTGTATAATAACCATCGGTTACCCAACCAACGATTTGTCCCAACGGACTGCCAACTTCTACCAAATAATCATTATAACCCTTCAAATCGGTACCGGCCCAACCTGATGCAAATTCCATTCGGTTCAAGCCATTGGCCAATTTCTCAACATTCGATTTATTATAACCTATATTGAAATTAGCAGACAAGCTATAATCCTTCTTTTCAAGAATAAAGGCGTTCAAGCTCAACTCAATACCCTTATTGGATGTTTCGGCTGTATTTTCCATGGTTGTCTTGTAACCTGGAGCAACAATACTACGTTCGATCAACAAATCCTTGGCCGAATTCCAATAAGCTTCGATAGTACCCGAAATCTTTTCATTGAACAATCCGAAATCCAAACCTACATTTCGTGTAATAGTGGTTTCCCACTTCAAATTAGGATTAGCCAACTGAGTATTGGTTGCCGAATAATAATTGTTCACTTTATCGCCAATACCATATGCTTTAGCAGTATTGATACCATAAGTCATCATATACATGGTACTTGCAATACGGTTATTACCAACCGTACCATAGGACAGACGGAGTTTCAAATTGGACAGCCAATCCTTTGTTCCTTCCATAAACGATTCCTGATTGATGCGCCAAGCCAAAGCCGCTGCAGGGAAATAACCCCACTGATTACCTGGTGCGAACTTGGAAGAACCATCGGCACGCATGGTCAAAGTCACCAAATAGCGGTCTTTATAATTATAGTTGAAACGTCCGAAGAATGAAGCTAAGTTGTCATTGGCATTCACCTTACTGGTAGTAGTCAAAGTACCATCTGCCAAACCAAAGTTAGCAAATACTTTTTCTGCGGACAATTCCTTACTGAAATGGTCGGCTTTCATGTAATTCTGATCGCCCATACCCATGTTGATTTCCTGACCTACCATTACATTGAATTTATGGTCATCCTTCAAATTGAAATCGTATGTTATAGTAGCAGCTTCACGCAATTTACGAGTATTGGCTTTTGTCCAGTCGGCCAAAGGAAGACCACCTACATACGATGCATTGGATGTGGTATGTCCCCACCAGTTCTGAGTTTCATTGAATCCCCAGCTATAACCGGCTTCCACACGGAATTTCAAACCTTTGATTGCTTCCCAAGTAAGACCACCATTAAAGTTATAACTCTTTTGGTATTTACGTTTCCAGTATTGTTGTGACTGTTCGGTCAATGTCATGTTATCACGTACCCATTGGTCGTACTCTTCATCCGACAATTGGCTTGGATCGATTTCTGTAAATCCTTGCAATCCCTTGACCGGACGCGAAGTGACTGCTTGAGAAGTACGTACTTTATATGTACCACCCGAGGTACCTGAACCGTTAGTGGTAGCATCCGACAAACGTGCATTGAAATCAAAATTCAAGTTCTTGGCAATTTCATGACTCAACTTGAAGTTACCGGTAATACGGCTATAATCATTGTTCACCATCAAACCACCATCTTTCTGATAGGTCAAGCTCAAACTGAACTTAGTCTTTTCATTACCTCCCTGCAAACTTACATTATGAGATTGTGAAATTACATCAGCACCGAACATATCATCCTGCCAATCAGTAGCAGCTACACTATTATACAAATAAAGGTCATCCCACACACCGAAGTTCTTTTCAAAAGACTTCAAAGCCGATTCGCCTTCCAAGGCTGCCAATTCATAATTGGCCAACACATATTCGTAATTGTCCAAAACTTCCTTACGCTTAGCCAAACGCTTGCTCTGCATGTAACCGTTATAAGCGACTTTCGTTTTACCACCTTTGGAGCTCTTTGTTGTAATGATAACTACACCATTCGCACCTTGCGAACCATAGATAGCTGTAGATGAAGCATCCTTCAATACGTCGATTGTTTCGATATCAGTTGGAGCAATATCGTTAATATTGGAAACAGGGAAACCATCCACGATATAAAGAGGAGAGTTATCACCAGTTACTGAGCCACCCCCACGCACACGGATAATCATTTCCGCATCCGGCGAGCCGTCGGTAGTAGTAATTTGCACACCCGGCAAACGGCCTGTAAGAGCTTCAGCCGCGCTAGTAACAGGAACCTTGGCCAATGTTTCACCTCCTACAGAAGCTACGGAACCGGTCAAGTCCTTTTTCTTGGTGGTACCATAACCAATTACTACCACTTCTTCCAAAGCCTGGGCATCATCTTTCAATGTGACATCAAACTTTTTCTGATTGCCCACTTTGATTTCTTGAGTTACGCAACCAATGTAAGAAAAGACAAGTACATCACCCGCCTTCACACCAGACAGAGTAAAGTTTCCATCAAAATCGGTAATGGTACCGTTGGTGGCATTACCCTTAACCATGACGTTCGCTCCAATCAGAGGCTCACCGGTTGCATCTTTTACAACACCGCTCACTTGACTTCCTTGAGCAAAAGTCATCAAACAAAGCATGCTCATCAATAATGTCAAGCATACTTTCTTTGCCATTTCACTTAGATTCATAAACATGTGTTTTTATAGTTATTAATAAAATATATTCACAGTTCTTCAAGAACTTATCCTTGAAGGATTTTTATTAAAAGAAAAGAATTTAATCGATGAAAACGGGATTATATATTAATATAGTCAACATTTTGAGGTAATTCTATTTGACAAAATAAGAAAAATAGAATAGTTTTGTATTTTTACAAAAAAATCAATAAACAGCTATTGCTATAACAAAATATCCTACTAAAAAGACTAAAAAATACACATTTATATATAATTGTAAGCGTATTTTTGCAAAGTTCTTGAAGAACTATTCTATTTCACCTAACATTACACATTCAAGGAATTAAGAGAGAGTTATATATTTATTTTGTTAATTTAAATTTTTGTTTTATGGAAAACATGTTGAAAAAGAATTGGTGGAAGTTCTGCCTAATGGCTCTTCTGCTAATTTTATCGCCTCCTGAAGCGATGGCGCAGAGTTTTACCATCAAAGGTCAAGTTGTGGACAACAATGGCGAAAGCATCATCGGTGCTTCAGTCGTTGAAAAGGGGAATGCCACCAACGGTACCATCACCGACTTTGACGGTAACTTCGAACTTAAATTATCAGGAAAAGGAAAGACTTTGGTCATTTCGTATGTAGGTTATCAGACCGAAGAAGTGGCCGCCGTAGCAGGCAAAGACCTGAAAATCGTGATGAAGGACGATGCTCAAGCTATGGAAGAAGTGGTAGTAATCGGTTACACCAGCCGTGCCCGTAAGGACTTGACCGGTTCGGTGGGTTCTGTATCGGGTGTAAAGATTGCCGCTGTACCTGTTGCATCAGCAGCAGAAGCATTGCAAGGTAAGATTGCGGGTGTACAAGTAACCACAGTCGACGGTGCTCCGGGTGCTGACATTAATATCCGTGTACGTGGTGCAACTTCTGTAACTCAGAGCAATGATCCGCTTTTCATCGTGGACGGTTTCCAGGTGGAAAACATCAACGACATTCCTCCTACAGATATTGCTTCTATCGACGTATTGAAGGATGCTTCCATCACTGCTATTTATGGTGCTAAGGGTGGTAACGGTGTAGTTGTGGTTACTACTAAAGCAGCCAAGTCTGGCAAAGTTACTGTAGGATTTAACCAGCGTCTTTCTGTAGCAATGGTTTCCAAGAAACTGGATTTGATGGACACTGCTGAATTTGCTGATTATCAGTACGACCGTGCTGCGGCAAACGGTACACGTTCTTCATGGGCAAAAGCTTTCCGCTACAACTTTGGTAATCCAGCCGACCTTGACTTGTACCATTCATTGCCTACCCATGACTGGCAGGATGAAATTTTAGGTGAGACCCCGTTGAACTACTCTACCAACGTTACTGTAGGTGGTGGTACTGAAAAAATCAAGTTCAACGTATCATTGACTCAGACAGAAGACAAGGGTATCATCATGGGATCAGGCGTACGCCGCACCAACATCAATTTCAAGCTTGCTGCCGATTTAACCAACAACTTGAAATTGACTTACAATCCACGTATGACTTACCGCCGCGACGAAGGTGCCGGTGGTGACAACATCGGCTCCGGTGGTATCATCGACGTATTGAAGTATCGTCCAACCAACGGTTTGCGCGAAGCAGCTTTTTGGGCACCCGAAGTGGCAGACCCAGATGAAGAAGCGAACTTTGCTTATACCAACCCAAAGAGCGATATCAAAACCAACCAACAGAAGAAACACTCTTACTCTGTTATCAACCAGCTTTCTCTCCAATGGGCTCCGATTGAAGGTTTGATTCTCCGTTCAGAAGGTAATTATAGTATTTCATTCAGCGATCAGAATCGCTACTACGGTCCGTTAACCAGCGAAGGTCAGAAAGTTGTTCACCAAGGACTTCCGCTTGCAACCATCAAAGATACACATACCGAATCGTATACATGGACCAATACAGCAAGTTATTCATTCACTCACAAGAATAACCACAATTGGTCATTCTTACTTGGTCAGGAAATCTACAGTCATCAGAAGAGAACCAAGTCACAGACAGCACACCTCTTCGCACGTACAGTAGATGCTAAAACAGCATGGAACAGAATGGATCTTGGTACCGTTTACGCTTTGTCCACTGAACTTTCTACTCCGAACCGTACTGCTTCTTTCTTCGGTCAGGCAAGTTATAACTTCGACCACAAATACTTGATTTCAGCTACTTTCCGTGCCGATGGTTCCACTAAATTTGCTCCAGGTAAGCAATGGGGTTACTTTCCTTCTATCTCCGGTGCTTGGGACATGAAACGCGAATCGTTCATGGAAAATGTTGAATGGATAAACCAATTCAAACTGCGTGCCGCAATTGGTATCGCCGGTAACAACAACATCAATGACGACATGTGGCGTTACCTCTACACTGTCAATTCTATAGGCGGTCCAGCATTCGGTGAATATAGGAAAGATGGTGAATTATTCTATACAGCCGACGGTACATTCCCGAACAAGGACGTAAAATGGGAAACAACATTGACACGTAACTTGGCGTTCGATCTTGCATTTTTCGACAATCGTCTGACCATTACTCCGGAAATCTACTGGAATACAACCAGTGACCTTCTTTACAAGTCTACCATTCCTTCGGTATCCGGTTATACCGCACAAATGCAGAACATTGGTGAGGTATCGAACAAAGGTTTCGAATTGACCATCAACGGTGACATTCTCCGTGGTAAGGACTATGTATTGAGCGGAAACTTGACATTCGGTCTCAACAAGATGAAAATCGAAAAGTTGAACGCCACCGACAAGATTCTTTACAACACTGCCAATAAATGGAAATCAGCCGATGAAGCCGATTACATGTTGGAAGTAGGCGGTGAATTGGGCTTGTTATACGGATATGTTTACGACGGTCTCTACTCTCCGGATGAATTCTATTTTGATGTAGTACAGAACAACCTCGCCGTTCCTTATTCAGATGAAACTCCGCGTTACGATGAAAACGGCAACCGCTTACCGAATACTGTCATCAACAAAGCACTTGGTAGCAGCAATTCAGGTGAAGCTACATTGCCAGGTAAAATCAAACTGAAAGACTTGAACGGTGACGGTATCGTTGACCAAAACGACAAGACCGTTATCGGCAATACAAATCCCGAATTCCAAGGTGGTTTCGGCTTGAGCGGTCAGTATAAAGATTTCGACTTCTCTGCCAACTTCACTTATATGGTAGGTTTCGATGTATACAATGCAACAGCATATACATTGTCTTCTTCGACTACCAGCCAGTATAAGTTCGACAACGTTCTGTCCAAGTATGCCGACAACCGTTGGCGTTATGTACACATCAACGACGGTAGTCGCTACTCAGGTGAATGTATGTACAAGAACCATTATTTGGATAATTCAGTTGAAACATACATCGGTATGAATGCCAATGCCACTAACTGGAACCCTGCCGACTTGGTAACCAAGGCTATGATTTCCAATTTCGTGGAAGACGGTTCATTCCTCCGTTGTTCGGACGTCACTATCGGTTACACTTTGCCAACCGATTTGACTAGCAAGTGGGGTGTATCCAAGTTGCGCGTTTATGCATCAGCAAGCAACTTGTTCATCCTAACCAACTATTCTGGTTTTGACCCCGAAGTCGATGTACAGAGCGGCTTGACTCCCTCTATGGACTACAACCGTTACCCACGTAACCGTCAGTTCTCTTTGGGTGTAAACGTTTCATTCTAATTATATAAAGGAGAATAAATTTATGAAAATTAAAAATATATTGATAGGCGGTATCTGCATGCTGACATTCACAGCCTGCAACGATTTCCTTGATGTGGATACACCTTCCAAGCAATCCAACGAGAGCATCTTCTCTTCGGAGAACGAAACCTCGATGGCACTGAACGGTGTATACGCAAAAGCATTGTCGGACAATGCCTTCGGCAACTTCCTATACAACAACGTTCAGCTTAATAGTGACGTGGACTTTGCTACCAACTCCAACGAAGTACCTCAACTCAATGCTCCCAAACGTTTCGACTGTACAGCCGAATCTGGCGATTCTGAAAAACTTTGGAATGCGATGTACTCCGGTGTAGAAACAGCCAACAACTTTATCTACAATCTGGAAAACGCCCCAATTTATTCGGAAGACAACATCAACGTAACACAAATGATGGGTGAAGCCAAGGTATTGAGAGCCATGTTCTATTACGAGTTGCTCTGCTATTGGGGAAACATTCCATTCACCATGTTGCCCACATATGCAACTCAAGAATTTGTCCTGCCTATTACAGACAGAGACGAAGTATACAAACAGCTCATCACCGATTTGGAAAGCATTGCTCCTTTAATGAAGCCTACAGCTGAAATTTCGGAAGGTGTTGAACGTATTTCTCAGGAAGCTTGTTGGGCAATGATTGCCCGTTTAGCTCTCCAAGCCGGTGGTTATTCCTTACGCCCTGCAGCAAATACCAATTACGGTAAAATGGAACGCCCATCCAATTACAAGGATTTCTATCAAACTGCACGTACATATGCCGACAAAGTAATCCAATCGGGTACTCACGCACTGAACAAATCGTTCAGCCAAGTGTTCATCGACGAATGTAATTTCATTGTAAGCAACAACGATGACCCTATTTTTGAATTGGCTTTCGGTGAAGGAAGTTCCGGTCAATGGGGCTACCGTCAGGGTCCTCAAGCCAAATCATACGAAGGAGCGACTCCACACATATGGGGTGAAGCCAATGGCGGTGTACAGGTAACTCCATTTTATCGTCACATGTTTGATGAGAGAGACCTTCGCCGTGACTTTATCACTTGCTTCTGGTATTACGAAACATCCAATCAACCAGCTATCAGCCATAGTTATACCAGCTACAACGGCAAATGGTCTAAGTTGTGGAACAATCTCGGTTTGGGCTCCAACACTACCGGTGCTACCGGTATCAACTTCGCATACCTCCGTTACTCGGATGTATTGCTGATGTTTGCTGAAGCTGAAAACGAATTAAATGGTCCGACTACAGCAGCTCAAGATGCATTAAAGACCGTACGTAAGCGTGCATTCAAGGCTGAACATCAAGCAGAGATGGTAGATGCATACGTTGCAACAGCAGCAGCCAATAAAGAAAGTTTCTTAGATGCCATACTTGATGAACGTGCCTACGAATTTGCCGGTGAAAATATGCGTTGGAAAGACCTGGTTCGCAATAACCAATACGGTGAAAAATTGTTCTATACATTCTTGCGTTACTATTCTGTTGCCGAAAACTGTATGACATCATCTAGTTATGATGACATGATAGCAGAATACGACGGTATCTATTGGCCGGAAACATTCCCATACAATATGTATTATACTTATATTCAGAATCCGGGTGAAAAATCACTCTATCCGAATTCTCAATTAAGTTTGTTGTATATTGTGAATCCATACACCCAGGCTACTATTCCTCAAATCAATCCGGAAAACTACATGACTCAGTATGAACTTCCTTATACTCCTGTTAGTTTGAAGAGTATTACAGGTAATGACAGTGACGGTTCTACCATTGTTTGGGGTGAAGCTACTGTAAACTGGATGGAAGATGCCGGTTATCCGAAAGCACAGATTCTTTACTCGCTCTACGGCTATATCCGCAGTAACGAAATGAGCCGCATCATTCTGAATGTAGACGGTACGGAAACAAACATTGACCCGATAGGATACAATGTAGATAATTTGCCACCTGTACGCTACATCCTTCCTATTCCAAAAGAAGCCATTGCCCGTTCGAACGGTATTTATCAACAGCATTTTGGATACTAATTAATTATAACCCATTAATAAAATAAGAACAATGAAGAAATTTTTATTATATTCACTGAGTCTATTTGCAACAGTAGTGGGCTTTGTAGCATGTTCCGATGAAGATGAAACTTTTCAAGAAGGAACCGACCGCAAGTTCATGACTATGTTCCGAAAAGACGACAACACAGGTAAGGGTGACAGTGACCCCTACAACTGTACGGTTGTTGACCTCAACGACGTTCACCTTTATTGGTTCGGGGTGGAAGGCGCATACGGTTATCAAATCCGTTGGGCACTCCAACCCAATGTATCCGGTGGTGCTCAAGCTTGGCATGAGACCGATTCACTCGGCCTTCTTTCCGGTGATACCATTATTGTGGGTGCAGACAAGTTGGACTGTCTCATCAAGGACTTAAACTATCAGACCGACTACCGTTTCTCTATCCGTACATTGAATTCTGCCGATCCTAACGACCCAAAGAATTCTAAGTGGTACGGTCACGGTGACGGCCGCGGTTGGGCAGATTATTTAGGTTTGCAGACAGCTGTACGTTATGAAGTACCCTATATCATTCAGGTTTCTGATATAACCAAGACCTCCATGCGTATCAACTTGAACCGTAGTACCGCTGGCTATAGCGATGAACAGATGATGGGCTTTAAGGAACACTTTACCGTTCAAGGTGACGTGTTCAAGGTAGACTACCTGACCATTACTCCAAGTAAGTCTTCTCCCAATGCGGCTGTACCTGCTGGATTCAGCAAATACACCATCAAAGAAGAAGACTGGGAAAGAGGTTATATTGACGTAGAAGGGCTTTCTGAAAATGCCGTATACAACATCGATGTATGGGACGGTGACATCAAAATCTCGGTAGATGCCAACTTCAACCCATTGTTAAAACGCACTAAGGGAACTCCTGGTCCTGCCATCCTTCTAACTCACGTGCCGAACCCCATCGACACAACAGCAGTAGGCACTGCAAACGAAACTCTCCATGACATTTCTGAATACAATGCTATGATGCTTGACTACATCATCAGCGGTTATTGTGAATCCATGGAATTGGCTGAAAACCAAGTATTCAACTTGGAAGGTGGCAAAGCATATTATTTCCGTGGTAATCCTTCTATTTACAAAGGCCTTACACTTCAAACCAATCCGGAAGATCTTGCAGCCGGTAAAGGGAAAGCCAAACTCTACTTGAACGGTATAACCAAAAGCGGAACAAGTGTAAATACTTGTAACTTCATGTTGGGCCGTCAGCCACAACCTGGTGAAAACTCCACCATTCCTTTGGATATTGATTCCGTACGTTTTGTAAATTTGGATGTAAATGTTCCTTTAGCTACCAACTACGGTCATGCACAAGAAAAGATTGGTAGTGCTGTAGGTAACTACTTTATGAACATGTATTCCAACGGTATGGGTATCAACGTCACTTTATTGGAATGGAATGGCTGTACCTTCCAAGGGATGATTCGTGGTTTCTTCCGTATTCAGGGTTCTAACGACTTCAATATCCATAATCTGAAGATGGAAAACTGTGAGTTTCTGAACACCGGCTACTATGACAATGGCGGTAAGGGTTACAATATCATCTTTGCTGACCACAACGGTAAGCCAAAAAGTAACATTCTTGAAAACGTAACAATCAGAAACAACACTTGGTGTAACACACCTCACGGCTCTATCATTACTGATAACAACCGTAACTTGGTATGGGACCCATCTGTACGTTGGAACATTATTGTAGAAAACAACACATTTGTAAACCATGCTACACGCTCTGCTGTTCCGTTCTTCAACTTCCGTTACATGCCCGGTGGTTCTTCATTGACTATCAAGAACAATTTCTGGACAGTTACCAAGGACGATGCTGATACATGGCGTAACTTGAATTGCCAAGCTTGTGATATCCGTACTATCCAAGGTGGTGACGGTAGCGGTATTGTAACATTCGACATTGCCAACAACTGGTCTACCAACAATAATTTGACAGCTGGTCAGATCTTCACCAAGGGCGCATTCTCTGCCAAGAGTAACGCTCCAGGTAAGTTCACAACATCCAATTTTCCAAATGGTATGGATGAACTGAATGTACATGTAGACAACCTTTCGGCAACTGAATTGTTCGTATCTCCAAATCCGAAGTATCATTCTTCAGAAAATGGTAATCATTTGGAACACCACACAGACAATTTGGATGGTTTGTACTTCCAAAATACAGACAAAGTAAAGAACTCCAATATCTACAAATTGAAGATTGGTGCTTCCAAGTGGTGGAGCAATCTGAAATAAGATTAGATTCTTAAATAGTGTTTCAAGAGGGTGTACCAAAACAATGGTGCACCCTCTTCTTTATTGGGGAATAATATATTTACACAAATATTATGTCTAGTTCCCTTAATATATTAGGAAATAACGAGAAAACATTGTTCATAAGAAGAGGAGTACCTGACAGCACTCCTCTTCTTATGAACAATATTGTAATAGAGTGAAGTCAATTCATTTAGATGGAAAAGTTTCTGAAACCAATCCATTTATGTATACTTCCAAATTGGTATAATCCGGACTCAAATTGTATTTGACAGCATCCGAAGCATCATTCGGATTCAAACCCTTCTGTGTTTCCCACTCATCGGGCATACCGTCTTTATCGGCATCGGATAAAGCTGTCCCAGTATAAGTGGGCCATCCACCCACTTGCGTTTGAGAATCGATAATACCATTCTTTCCTCCTTTAGAAGACGGAGTACCGTTTTCCACTTCCGAAACCACACGGACATCCACCGCGTCGCGTTTAAGAGAAGCACCGGCATATTTCAATACGGACGAATAAGCATCTTTGGCCGATTGGGTATATGCCTTCACATCGAAAGTATCGAAAGAAACTTCAGACGACAAACGTAACGATGTTTCTCCACCAGCAGGCAAAGGAACTTCATCCGACGGTTTAGGTTGTAATCCTACCCAATTATCGTTATTGACCGAAGTAATCAAATCCTGATACTTACTATCCACTTCAGAAGGATTGGAATCGAATACATTACCGTTCAGATAAAAATGTCCCCAAACACCTTTTGCGTTGGCTTCCGAACCATCGTCACCATTCGGTGAAAAAATGCGGTTGATGATATTTTTCTTGGTATTGGTGGACTTACCTGGTTTATAGTAGTTGTTTACAAAATTATAATAGCCTCCTTCACCGGCATAGCCTCCATTAGTAGGTCCCCAATTATAGAACACATTATTGCGTAAATCCACTTTTTCTTCTTCGGGTTTACCTGTATAACGGCTACCACAAAGACGCGGTGTACGACTGGTGTGATGCGCCAACAAATTATGATGGAAAGTAGCGGGAGACCCTCCCCAAATACCGGCATAGCCATGATTACCTTTCGGATGTTTAGAGGCATAAAGGCTTTCGGCCAAAATACACCATTGCATAGTAAAGTGGGTATTACCATAGAAAGAAGCGCATTCATCGGTACTCCAGCTCATGGAACAATGGTCAATCATCACATTCTTCAAATTACGGCCCCAAATGGCATCGGCATCCTTCTGGTCATTGCTATCGGTTGAACGCATTTCATCGCCCAAACGGAAACGAAGGAAACGAACAATCACATTATCGGAAGAAACAACTACCGAACCACGTTTCAGACAGATACCATCGCCCGGTGCAGTCTGTCCCGCTATCGTTACATCACCATTGGAGATCTTCAAATCGGTCTTCAAATCAATAATTCCAGCTACTGCAAACACGATGGTACGTTTTCCTTTCTTATTGACCGCCCAACGTAGAGTTCCTTCCGAACCGTCGTCGGCCAAGGAAGTTACAACATATACACTACCACCTGCACCACCGGTAACATACTTGCCGGCGCCTTCGGCACCCGGGAAAGCTGCAATTTTAGAACGATCGGGTGTGGGATAATCCTGTAACAGTGTAGAACCTTGAACAACCTTCACTACAGCCTTTTCCGTTCCTGAACTTTTATCTCTGAACACCAAGCTCGTTTCACGATCAGCATCCGTTTCGTTCGGCTTTATGGCATAATATAAGGTATGGCTCGACACTGCACGTCCTGTAGCTTGTTTGGTCAGCCATTCCACTTGAGGTTCATCCACCGTAAATTCAAAATTGCTTTTCACTTCGATGGTAATTTCACCTCCTGTTTTGGGCACATTGTATTCATCCTTCGATAAGATAAAGACAGCTCCACCCGATTGATATACTTTAACTGTTTCGGTGAAATCGGCACTTTTGAATACTATTTCCCCTTCGCGCTTATCATATTCTTCACTCGCAGCAACGGTGAAAGAATGCTTTTTTGAATTTAGCGCACGAGCATCGTTAGAAGTAATCCAACTTTTACAAGACTCTGCAATCGACACATCATAAGAGACATTCGCCTTGGCTTCCACCTCAATGGTTCCACCTTTCTGCTCTACTTCATACTTCGTTGCAGACAGCAACAAAGCGTTTTTCTGCTTTTGAGTCAGTACAACCGAATGGGTTGCGGTTCCACATTTGATGAAGATGGTAGCATTACGGTCGTCGTAATCATCATTAGCTATTGTCTTCACCGTTACTTTGGTTGTTCCTGCATCGCCCGATGTCGGTGACACTGTACACCAAGTGGTATTAGTAGGAACAGTGATGTTCCAGTTTGAACTTGCAGTAAATTCCAATACATATTCACCCCCCTCTGATGTAGCATTCAATGAAGTGATGGAACAAGTGATTGTTTCCTTAGGCGTTTCGGGTACGGTAGGTGTATCAGGCTCCTTCACTTCCGGATCACTTCCGCTACAAGCAAAGAAAGAAAACCCCATCCCCAATAAGAACAACATAATCCAATTATTCTTTTTCATCCAGTTTCTATTCATTAATAAATAACAAATTCATTTCTCAATGGCACAATTACTCCAATACCCATTTATATCCTGTTCCAAACATATTTTCAGCGGTAATTTCTTCCACTTCCTTTTTGGTCAGCTGACGGCTCCATGCCACACGACCTTTTTTGTCGGCACCTTTTCCTGTATTATTATATTCCAAATACCGGGCAGTTTCTTCATTGGTTTTCTTACCCCAATTATGCCAACCCTCAGGAGCCATGAAGTCACCCATTTCGCACTCCATAAACAATGTATATCCATACGGGCGCCAAGGACGTCCCAAATACATTTTAGTAACACTATCTGCAGCTGTAATCTTACATTTCTTGAATACATAACCGTATTTCACTTCGGCTGGAGTGGAAGCGGCTGTTATGTAAGAATTCCGTTTACAGTGGATGTGACAATCTTCGAACAAAGCTGTAGCCGGTCCAAAGATAAAGTCGGTTGTCCCCTCTATATAGCAGTTCTTGAAATACAAACGCGCATAACGGCCTCCGGTATAGATGGTATCCTGATTACCCAAAAAACGACAATTGATAAACTTAATGCAATCCCCTTCTGTATGAAGAGCTACGGCCTGTCCCATCTGCGGTGCATTGTTTTCGATGGTCAGGTTACGGAATGTCAAATTATTACCCATCACCTTCAAAGTGTAGGTACGGAAAGTACCCATTTTATTGATATTGGCATGGTCGTCGAAAGTTATGATGGTTTCATCCCGATCCTCACCAACAATCTCCACGTTCTGTAATTGTTCGGGAACAATCAGTTTTTCTTTATAAATACCCTTCTTGACAAAAATGGTCACATCGTAATCCATAAATACGCGTACCCGTTCTATAGCTTCGGCCAAAGTACGGTACTGTCCTGTACCATCACGTGCTACAACCAATGTATCACCAGCCTGTGGATTTACCGATGAAATGGGCGATTTTGGCAATCTCTCCCATTCCAAACTGGCCAGAATGAAAGGACCGACAGCTTTCGGATCGTTTGCACGAATTGGTTCATTCAAATAATACTGATAGTCACCGCTTCGGTTGTTCTTGCCACCCAAACCTGCTACTGCGCAACACTTCTCAATGGAAACCACGCCATTGTCATCGACTTTCACAAACTCTTTCAAGATACCCCGATATCCCTTTTCGGCTACCTCCATATAAGAAGGATCGATGTAACCCTTGCGTACAGCTTTCAGTAACGTATAGACAAACATGGTAGAGCAAGTCGCTTCCAAATAATTGCCTTCATCGCCACTACGGTCTATCACCTGATACCACACTCCCGTCTTGGCATCCTGACGGTTTTTCATTTGTTTTGCCAATTTATTCAGAATGGCAAGAATCTGCTCACGTCCCGGTTCGTGCACCGGCATATAATCGAGCACATCCACGCATGCCATGGAGAACCAGCCCATAGCCCGTCCCCAACAATGCTGCGACTGTCCTGTTACAGGGTCGGCCCACTTTTGGCGTTTGCTGACATCGCACGCATGGCGATATACATCGTTTTGAGCGTCGTAAGTATGCTTGGCAACCATGGCAAACTGATTCACGATATCTTTATACACTTCTACATCGTTGTTGCGAAATGCATATTCGGCATAATAAGGCAAGGACATATAGACCCCATCGAGCCAAACTTGATTGGGATACGACTTTTTATGCCAGAAACTACCATCATCGTTACGCGGATGACCATCGAATTGAGTCCGCAACATATCCATAGCCTTTTTATATTTCTCCTTCTTTTCCTGTTCATAGATACGGAACAGAATCTTTCCCGAGTTCAGGCGGTCGTAAGTATAATCCTCTACTTTATAAGTCATAATGGAACCGTCGTTCTGTACCATAGTATCGGCATAAGCCAATGCATAATCATAGAATTTCCGATCGCCATAACGGTCATACACATCCATCATGGACTGTAATACCAGTCCGTGGCAATAATTCCACTTGGGAGCAGTTGAAAAGTCCAATTGCCAGCCTTTCGGAGTACGAATCATTTCCGATTCAGCCATACGGACAGACCAAGGCTTGCTTACCGATACCTTTTGTGCCAAACCCGACACGGTGGAAAACAACAAGATACTCCCTACAATAAATTTACAAATAGAATGTTGGTTCATATCAAATCAGATTTATGTTTAACTGAAAGCAAAGTTAACTAGTTTCCATTTACAACAGGTGTATTTTTTAGAAAAAGAGGGTAAATATTTGTTTTTCCGTGCACGTAAACGGATATTTTAAGCCGAAAATAGGAAAAATCGTTCTTTTTCCTTCATTTTACTAATAATTAAGCCTTTTCTTTTTTGAAGAATAAATAAAAGATTCTATTTTTGGACAAATTTTGGAATACTATTGAAAAACAAATCTTAATAAACTTAAAAAATATCATTTACATGGAAGCAGTTTTCAGTTACATTATCAGTCTGGGCGCAGCAGTGATGATGCCTATTATTTTTACTATTTTAGGAGTATGTATCGGGATCAAATTTAGCAAAGCCTTAAAAAGCGGCCTTTTGGTCGGTGTCGGTTTTGTGGGATTATCGGTTGTCACCGCATTGCTGACAAGCAGCCTTGGACCGGCTTTAAGCCAAGTTGTTGAAATTTACGGTTTGCAATTGAAAGTTTTCGATATGGGATGGCCTGCTGCAGCAGCTGTAGCCTACAACACTTCGGTAGGTGCATTCATCATACCGGTTTGTTTGGGCGTAAACATCTTGATGCTTTTAACCAAGACAACACGTACCGTCAACATTGACTTGTGGAACTATTGGCATTTTGCCTTCATCGGTGCCATTGTTTATTTTGCATCGGACAGCATTTTATGGGGTTTCTTTGCTGCCATCATTTGCTATATCATTACATTGGTAATGGCCGACTACACAGCAGACAAGTTCCAAGGTTTCTATGCCAACATGGAAGGTATTTCCATTCCTCAACCTTTCTGCCAAGGATTTGTTCCTTTTGCCATTGTCATCAATAAAGTTTTGGACAAAATCCCTGGATTTGAAAAGTTGAACATCGATGCCGAAGGAATGAAGAAGAAATTCGGTTTGTTGGGCGAACCTCTTTTCTTAGGTATTCTGGTAGGATGCGGTATTGGCATCTTATCTTGTAAAGATACCACAGAAATGGTCGACAAGATTCCTAACATCTTAGGTTTGGGTATCAAGATGGGTGCCGTTATGGAATTGATTCCACGTATTACAGGTCTTTTCATCGAAGGTTTGAAGCCTATTTCGGATGCAACCCGCGAAATGATTGCCAAGAAATTCAAGGGTGCCGTAGGCTTGAACATCGGTATGAGTCCGGCATTGGTTATCGGTCACCCGGCTACATTGGTAGTATCGTTGCTTTTGATTCCTGTAACTTTGTTATTGGCCGTCGTTCTTCCTGGCAACGAATTCCTCCCATTGGCTTCTTTGGCCGGTATGTTCTATGTATTCCCTATGGTATTGCCTATCACTAAGGGTAATGTATTGAAGTCATTCCTGATTGGTTTGGTAGTACTTACCATCGGTCTATATTTTGTAACCGACTTGGCTTCATCGTTTACTCAAGCAGCCAACGATGCTTATGCATTGACCGTAGCCAAAGGTAGTCCTGACGGTGCCTTAAAAATCCCTGATGGATTCGAAGGTGGCGCACTCGACTTTGCCTCCAGCCCATTTGCATGGATTATCTTCCATCTGACACACACATTCAAGTGGATTGGATCCGGCATTTTGGTTGCCATTACATTATTCTTGATGATTCTGAACCGTCGTGCAATCATCAAGTACCAAAAAGCTACTAAAAATGAACAATAATAACATTTAAAGATTTAATCATGAAAAAATTAGCTATTGCAATGATGATGGGAGTAGCTGCTTTATCGGCTAACGCCCAAATTAACTACACCGTACAGACAGCCTGTCACCCACAAGACGTAAAACATTACGATACAGAACGTCTGCGTGAAGCCTTCTTAATGGAGAAAGTAATGGCTCCGGATGAAATCAATGTAACCTATACATTATACGACCGTTTGATTTTCGGTGGTGCCATGCCTGTCAACAAAGTTTTGAATTTGGAAGCATTCGACGAACTGAAAGCTGAACATTTCTTGGACAGACGCGAATTGGGCGTTATCAACGTAGGTGGTGACGGTATTGTAACCGTTGATGGTAAAGAATATGCCATGAAATTCAAAGAAGGTTTGTACGTAGGTTGCGGAAAGAAAGAAGTAACTTTCAAGAGTGTAGACCCAAACAATCCAGCCAAGTTCTACATCAACTCTACTCCCGCTTATAAAGAATACGTTACCCAACTTATTACTACAGACAAGAAAGCAGATCCTAAAAAGTATGCCATCGCCCAATCGGATGCATATGGAAAGATGGAAGACAGCAATGACCGTGTAGTAAACCAATTGATTGTAAGTTCGGTATTGAGTAAAGTAAAAGGTGGTGGTACCAACCAGCTCCAAATGGGTTTGACTGAATTGAAGCCAGGTTCTGTTTGGAACACCATGCCTGCACATACTCACACACGCCGCATGGAAGCTTATTTCTACTTCAACGTAACTCCAGGTAACGCTATTTGCCACTTGATGGGAGAGCCCAAGCAACAACGTCTTGTTTGGATGCAAAACGAACAAGCCATCACTTCACCTGAATGGTCTATCCACGCAGCTGCAGGTACCAGCAACTACATGTTCATTTGGGGTATGGGTGGTGAAAACCTGAACTACGGCGACAAAGACGAAATCAAGTATACAGAAATGAGATAATCAATAAAAAGTAATAAAATATCATGAAAAAAGCAATGACGAATTGGCGTTGGTGGATTTGCCTGTTGCTCTTTGTGGCAACCACGGTGAACTACATGGACCGCCAAGTACTTTCCTTAACATGGAAAGACTACATCGCTCCAGAATTCCATTGGACCGACTCTGACTACGGTATCATTACCGGTTTCTTTTCAATCTTTTATGCTGCCGTAGGTCTCTTTGCCGGTCGTTTTGTAGACTGGATGGGAACCAAGAAAGGTTTCCTTTGGGCTATCGGTGTATGGTCACTCGGTGCATGTATGCACGCCGGTTGCGGTTGGGCGACTATGATGATTGAAGACATCGATTCTATCGAAGCTTTGAAAGCACTCGAAACAGGTTCTACAGCCGCTTTAGCTGTTGCCAGTGTCAGTGTATGGTTGTTCTTGGCTTGCCGTGCCGTATTGGCTTTGGGTGAAGCCGGTAACTTCCCTGCAGCCATCAAGACTACCGCCGAATACTTCCCAAAGAAAGACCGCGCTTTGGCGACTTCCTTGTTCAACGCAGGTTCTTCTGTAGGTGCTTTGGCCGCTCCGTTGACTATTCCTATCCTTGCCAGCAAGTTTGGTTGGGAAATGGCCTTCATCATCATCGGTGCTTTAGGTTTCATTTGGATGTTCTTCTGGGTATACATGTATGACAAACCACATGCTTCCAAGCATGTTAATGAAGCCGAGTTGGAATACATCCTCCAAGATGAAGCTGCAGAAAAACAAGAAGCCGAAAAGAAGGCAGCCAAGGAAGAAAAGGTTATTCCTTTCTTGAAATGCTTCACTTACAAACAGACTTGGTCATTCATCGTCGGCAAATTCTTTACCGATGGTGTATGGTGGTTCTATTTGTTCTGGGCACCTGCCTATTTCTCTGAAATGGGTAAGTCCATGCAGACTACCGAAGGTAAGATGTTGGTATTCGTGCTTTACCTCATTGTAACCATTGTTTCCATCTTTGGAGGTTACTTGCCCAAGTTGTTTGTTGAAAAGAAAGGTATGGAACCGTACGCTGGTCGTATGCGTGCCATGTTGATTTTCGCATTCTTCCCCTTGTTGGCTTTGTTTGCCCAACCGTTACAAGGTTACTCCATCTGGTTCCCGGCCATCATCATTGGTTTGGCAGGTGCAGGACACCAGGCATGGTCGGCCAATATCTTCTCGACTATCGGTGACATGTTCCCGAAATCAACCATCGCTACCATTACAGGTATCGGTACTATGGCAGGTGGTATCGGTTCTACATTAATTAATATGGGTGCCGGTAAGTTGTTCGATTATGCAGCAGCACAAGGTGATGCCTTTACCTTCTTTGGTTTCGCAGGCAAGCCAGCCGGCTACATGATAATCTTCTGCATCTGTGCGGTGGCATATATCATTGCATGGAGCATCATGAAGACTTTGGTTCCAAGACATAAACCAATCGTTGTTGAATAACAAGAGATGATAGCACAATAAAAAAAGGCCGCTTTGAAGCGACCTTTTTTTATTATATACTATCCAGCAAACGGTTATAAATAGGATTCATTCTCAACAAATCCGGATTTCCAATAATAATTGTCCTTTTTCGGGATCTGGTTAAAACGACATTCAGTTTCCGATCTATTATCACACCGTCTTCTTCTGTCAGATTGGGTAAAGTCTGAAGTTGTGATTCATTATTCACGCAAAAAGAATAGATAATCACATCCCGTTCACTACCTTGATACCGTTCTACCGTATCGACCGTTATTCCCAACAAATCATCGATATTCCGTTTCTCCAATTCCTTTTTGATTAAAGCGATTTGACTTCTATACGGAGTAATGATTCCCAATGTACGCCCTACATCAAAACTATTCCGATATTTCTTCCAAACAGACACTGCTATATCAGCGGCAAGAACAGCTTCCATGCGGTTCGTTTTGAACGACGGACCGCCTTCATCCGCAGATGAAGCTATAAAAGTCACTGCATCTTCCGACATTTCCAACTGATGTGGCAATCCCACTGCTTCCAATTTTCCACCATAGAATGCTTCATTAGGGAATTTTGCAACACCAGGATGCATACGCCCTTGCTTGCACAACATATCCACAACAGAAGACCGATTCGTTAAATGGCAACGATACAACCTTTCAAACAAAGAATCCTTCAGATTCAACAACCCAATGGAACGAAGTTCTTCTGAATGAACTTCAGAAAAATCACTGTCCTGCAACACTATTGCCGGAAGTTGTTTATGATCGCCTATCAGGACAAATTTACCCACAGCATTTCTTCCATCATCCACTTTAGCACAAAAGATTCCCAACAACTGCGGTTCCAGAACTTGCGTAGCCTCATCGACTATCGCCACATCAAACTGTTTGATTCCAAACAATTCGGGTTTGGCAGCAACGGAAGCAATAGTCCCTACATAAATCCGGCAGGAAGACATCCTATCCAACACATCACTCCTTTTCTTGCATGGTGCCAATACATTTTCCAATAAATGTGTCCGATGACGGATATCACAAGTCAGTTCACTACCTATTCTAATATAGTCCAAATCCGGGTCAAGTGCCGAAATGGAACTACAGATTTCATCTACTGCCCGATTGGTATAAGCAAGCAGCAATATATCTTTTCCTTCCTCGTAAAAGGCTGATACCATTTGTTTCAATGCCCTGGAGGTCTTTCCTGTTCCCGGAGGACCCACCAACAAAAAATAATCTTCTGCTTGTTGCGCTTTCTTTGTTACACGGGTAAAATCGTCCATACAGCTCTCATCCTCTATTACATTAAAGGAAGGCATCCTTCGTCCCAACAACAAATCCCTTCTTTCCTTGTTGGCATTCATGAAAGCATTCAATCCGATATACATCGAACGGAAAGAGGTATCCATACTATCATGCTCCACCGCATAACGACTATCAGACGGGAAAAGAGCCATATTCCGTTGGGCTGCCCGCAAGCGGATGCGTATTTCGGTAGCCGATATTTCTTCCAATGTCCCTTTGAAAACCATCCGATTGGACACATTGTCTTCTAAAGCATTACGCTCGTACAGCACCACCATATCCCCACTACGGAAATTGGGTTGAAAATCATCCGTATAAGCAGGCAAAGAAAGCACTACATACGCCTTATGCGGAAGAAAAGCCCGATTTTCCTTTATCCGCAAATCGTATAATATTTCGCCTGCTTCCTTTTTTTCATCCAAACTATCGAGCCACATGGAAGCCATTCCAACCCTATTCCCGTCGTTCATCCTACCCGTTTTAGAGAGATAAAGTTCCTTCGTAATGAAATTATAAAGCGTATAGAAATAGGTTTTTTCCAAAGGGTCAAGCATCGAAAGCTTATCTTGGAAGTCACGGATCGAAGGAGCCAGATACTGTTCCCAAAAACGCCCGCGCAATCCCTTCTCATTCAATGTCTGTGGATTGATCTGCGCCAGCACCTTCTCCGTATAAAGGCAATGATTGTGCATCTGTACACCATATTCTGCTGCTACGATGCGATTGCGCAAACCGATGACACGTTTCACCTGCGTTTGAGAAACCCGAGCCGGATAAAGCAATGGATAGCGGGTATACAACAAATACGGGCGTGGGGTGCAATGTTCCATCGTATATTCCAGCATAACCATATATAGCAACATCTGTACACGATTATTCTCTTTGGGTATAATTTTCCCCTTCACCGTATATTCATCCGCTTTTCCCGATTTCATTTCGATAAAGCTGCTCATATCGCGCTGCATATAGTCGAGACGTCCCTGCAATCCCAATGCTTCACAAATGTATGACGGTTCGAGCACTGCATCCGATTTATCCAACTGATACAGACTATCCTTAAAGGTATGTTGCACCACTTCCCGAATATGCTCGAAATGCATGCGGCAATCAGCAAAAAATTCCCGTTCCTTTTGCGGGTCACGCAAGTCCTCACATGCTGCCAACTCCATTGGATATTGCCGGAAAGCCTTACGCATCACTTCCATGTAATCAGGTTCCCGTTCGCCGGCATGTATCCATTCATCCAAAAAGAGATTGGCTATATTACCCAAGAGTAGCGGACGGGCATTTTTTATCGGCATGAGGCGACTCATGAAATAGTTGGCCGGATGACTCCCGTATTCACGAAAGCACTCTGCCAAGGAACTGATGTCTATCAGGTAATCCGGTTCAAGGACAATGTACAAAGGATGAAGAACATCGTTTTCATCGACAGTTACATCCAATAGATTCAAGGATGCCCCCTGCCAGAAAAGAGATACATCATCAGTCGGGGTGGAGTTATCAAACGCTTCGTAGCATACCTTCCATTTCTTAGTCTGCTCATACACAAACAGGAAACTTTCGTCCGCTTCACAAAAGCGGACACGCATCCTACGGATACGTTCCTGTTTTCCTATCGTTTCGGAAGGTTCATGAGTCATACTTCGACATTTTGTATTATTCTTGCAAAGCTACAAAAGTTTTCATAGAATCAAATAGTACAAAACAAATAAAAAACGGTCCTATATATAAATTCAAAACCAATCATACGATGTTCAAAAAGATTATCATAACCACCCTATCCGGTCTGTGCATGACTCTGTCATCGGCACAAACCACCCAACGGATTCCTGAGCTCATGGAAGTCGGCGCATCGGCTCTACCCTCCTCCATAGCGCCATTGAAAGATGTACCGTTCGACATGCCTCAGCTTCAAGCACCCGTTTTCCCCGAATTCACCGTCAACATGAAGGACAAGGGAATTGCGCCCGAAGCTCTTCTGTCGCCCATCCTCAACCAAACCATCGAGGAAGTGAGCAAACGAGGAGGCGGAACCGTTGTCGTTCCTGCCGGACATTGGAAATCGGGAAGAATCGTATTAAGGAGCAATGTCAACCTCCACATAGCAGAAGGAGCTGTGATAGAATTTGGCGGGAAAGCCGAAGATTATTTGCCTGCCGTATTCAGCAGACACGAAGGCATTGAAATCATGGGACCGGCCGCCTTTATCTATGCAAACAATGAAAACAACATAGCCGTAACCGGTAAAGGAAAGATTATCGGACCGGGACTGGATGCCGAAATCCGCAAGCGTCCCAACGGAGCCTCGGTCGTAGAAAAGGATATCCCGTGGAAAATGCCGGTAGCCCAACGCATATACGACGGGATGGAAGGGCGTACCTTCTACCGTCCCAAAACCATTTCGCCCATCAATTGCACTAACGTATTGATTGAAGGCATCCATATAGAGCGCAGTGTGCTATGGAACGTAGTACCCATCTATTGCGAGAATGTCATTATCCGGGGGGTAACGGTCAACTCGACCGAAGTGCCCAGTGGCGACGGTATAGACATTGAATCATGCAAGAACGTACTGATAGAATACTGTACGCTAAATTGCGGTGACGACTGCTTTACCCTGAAAGCCGGTAGGGCCGAAGACGGACTCCGCATAGGCAAGCCGACCGAGAATGTCGTCATCCGCCATTCGTTATCCAAGCACGGACATGGAGGTATCACTTGGGGAAGCGAGACCGCCGGTATGATCAAGAATGTATATGTACACGACTGTGTATTCAACGGCACCCGTGCAGGTCTCCGATTCAAGACACGCCGCAACCGAGGTGGAGGTGCCGACGGAGTATGGGCAGAACGCCTGCGCATGATTAATGTAGGCAACGCATTCACCTGGGATTTATTAGGCAGTGCCATGTATATGGGAGAATTGGCTGCACGCTATCCCGAAAGAGCCGTCAACCGTTTGACACCCGATGTCAAAAACATCCATGTAAAAGATTTCGTTGTTGAAGGGGCCAACTGGCTGATAGCCGCCAATGGCATTCCCGAAATACCGTTCAACCACGTACTGATTGAAAATGCCAACGTCAAGACCAAGCAACTGGTTCGTTCGCTGAACGATGCCAAGGATTTCACCGTACGCAAGGTAGAGATAACATCCGAAAAAGACACCATCAAGATACTGGATGCGCAGAACGTATTGTTTGAAGACATACAACTGACAGTACCCAGCAAACGCATCAACGTATTACTCGAAGGCAAACGCTGCAAGAACATCCGTTTCGACGCCGTTACCGATGAAAACGGCAAAAAAATAAAGATTTCAAGAAAGAAACGATAAGAAAGCATTTGGGTGTGTCATTCCGACACACCCAAATGCTTTTTAATCTGATCACTAATCTGCTTCATCCCCTTGACGGAAGGATGCCCGTTTATCTTGTCAATCTTCTCCAGCTCAATGCACTTAATACCATAATGTACACAGATGGTTTTGACTGATTCATCGATTTCATCGCGCAATTCATCGTTCAATAAGAAGACGATTTCCACATTCGGATAATAATCTATCATCTTTTCCAGCAGACACGCCATGGCCGGACGGAATGAAAACAAGTCCTGACGGGTCCAATTTCCGTATTGGTATTTCCCTATTGGAGAACCCGCCCACGAGTCGTTCGTTCCGCCAAACACAAAAATGAGGTCGGGATTCCCCAGATTCTTCAAGCGGGTAATGAACGAGCGGTCACTATAATCGGTAAACTCGGGTCCTCCCTTCTTGTAACCCGAATAACAGATGGTTGCACCCGAGAACGAATTATTCACGCACAAGCGGTAACCGTTCTCCTTGATAAATTGGTGCCACCACGTTTCGCGCACATGATGCACATCGGTATTCTGTGCATCCGGACTGTCCCAATACCAGACTGCATTGGTATCGGGTTGCAGATACCCTTGGAAAGTAGAATACGAGTCGCCCAAAATAGAAACGGATTTAGCGCTTTGCGCCATTGCCATGGAAGCCACCAGCACTCCGCACAGCAAACAAAGAATAGTCTTTTTCATGATATCGTAATGTTATTCGGAGCAAAGTAACGAAAATCCTGCACATTACACAACCCATCCAACTCAAAATTCATGTTTTTACTCCGAAAAAATGTACGTGAATAAAAAGTAATTGATTTTACTTCGAAAAAACAAAACGAAGACATAAAATCAATTACTTTTCATCCGAAAAACAAAACGAAGACGTAAAATCAATTACTTTTCATCCGAAAAACAAAACGAAGACGTAAAATCAATTACTTTTCATCCGAAAAACAAAACGAAGACGTAAAATCAATTACTTTTCATCCGAAAAACAAAACGAAGACGTAAA